>NZ_JAKLTZ010000060.1:0-2918 GCF_022012555.1 Bradyrhizobium zhengyangense
GCAGACGTCGATGCGACCAGCGTCGGCACACCCGGCGCGTGCGTATCGATGGTGACGGCCAGGGCCGTGGACGCGACACTGGTGCCGCCCGAGGTCGTCGCCGTCGCCGTCAGCGAGTGACCGCCGTCGGACAGCGCCGCCGTGGTCAGCGTCCAGGCACCGCTCGCGTTCGCCGTCACGGTCCCCAGCACGGTCGAACCGTCGAGCACCTTCACGGTGCTGCCGGCCACCGCCGAGCCCGTCAGCGTCAGCGTGTTGTCGTTGGTGATGTGGTCACCGACAACGCCGCTGTCGGTCGTGAACGAGGCGATCGTCGGCGCCAAAGGCGAGGAAGTCGAGCCGGGATCTACCTGCAGGCCAGTGAAGGTCTTCAACGCGCCGGTGAGCTCGGCCGCATCCCCCAGCGAATTGGCGATTTTCGCACCATTCGCCAGGTTGACCTGGGTAATGGCCAAGGCAGAAACCTTGGTATCGCTGGCAGCGACCGTATAGCTGAACGTCAGCGTGTTGGTACCCGATCCTCCTGTATATGTCGCCACACCACCGTCATTCAGGACCAGCGAGGGCTTGCCGGTGACCGTCATGGTCTGATCAAACTTGACCGAAAATACGATCGAGGTTCCAACGCCCTCGGTCCCCGAACTCGGTGAAGGAACGACGCTGACAACATCGGTTGTCGCAAAGCTGCCTGCCGTGGGGCCCGTCTTCTTCCCGGTCAGTAGGTTAATGTTGTTTTCGATAGTGAGATTTGATCCTTGCACTTCCGCAGCCAGATCGCCAAAGCCCGTATCCGTAAAGGTGCCTGTGGGATCGACGTAGTTGTTGCTGACAATCACTCCATTGAGGACGTTTCCGCTGTCTTGGAAAAGCCCAATGTTCAACGAGACCGACATGTTGGGGCCGGTCGCGATAATGACATTGTTGGCGATCGTCGTATTCGTAATCGTCGAGCCGAGTTGGGCTTGAACGGCAAGTCCTTCGTTCGGTTCGACTCCCTGAGGCTGATAGATTGTATTGTAGGCGATCATCGCATTATTCACGACGTCGCCGACAAACTGGATGGGGTCGGGATGCGATCCCGGCGTGTACCCCAAACCCTCAAAGACGTTGTATTGGATCGTAGGCGTAACCGTTCCGTTGCCCAGATCGATACCATCGGCGGGCATGTCGTGAATGTAGTTGTACTTGGCGATGAACGTGCCAGTGCCGTTGTAGTTGATGGCAGCGCCCAGGCCTGTTCCTGCCGGCGGCGGCTGCACCGACGGAATATTCATCTGATTCCCGTCGAAGGAGCAGTTCAACACCGTGAGATTTCCCACGTTGCTCGAACCAGCATCGATGGCAACGGGCTGGTTCGCGCCAAGCGAGAAGTTGCAGTTCTCTATGGTCGTCGTGCCTGTGGTTCCCGGCTTGATGACGACAGTCCAACCGCCGCTCTTCGAGAAGTCGAAACCATCGAGTGTAACGTTGTTGCCAAGTATGTTCACGACATGGTTGGCAGCGTCGATCGATACGCCGGCCGGAAGATTTGCGGCAACGCTCGGATCCTTGAGCGCCGTGCCCGCCGGAACACCGACCGCATAGTCTACGCCCGCGACCTGCCAGGGTGGGCGAACTGCGTAGCTGTCCAGCAACGATGCCAGCTGCGGCGTACCACTATGCGCGCTGCTCGATCCATCAGCGTAACCCGAGGATGTCGAATTGACCGTGACATCGAGGCTGGCTGAAGCCGCACTCGCGTTTCCAGCCGCATCCGTTGCGGTAGCCGTAAATTTCTGAGCTCCATTCGATAACGCGCCGGTATCGAAGCTCCACGCGCCGCTGCTATCCGCGGTCGCGGTCCCGATCTGGGTTGAGTTATCAAAGATCTTGACCGAGCTATTGGCTTCCGCGGATCCCTTAAGCACGAGGTCGTTAAGGGTCGTCGTGCTTCCCACCGACGTCCCTGTTTGCGAAAACGCAGTGAACGTCGGCGCGACTGGGGCGTGGGTATCGATCGTGACCGACAACGGCGCCGATGCGAGGCTAACCTGCCCCGAGGAATCGACATCCTGCGCAGTAAGGTTATGGGCTCCGTCACCAAGCGCGGATGTTGTGAATGACCAGTGCCCACTGCCATCTACGTTGGCCGTACCCAATTGGGTCGGACCATCGAATACTTTCACGGTGCTGCTGGCAACGGCCGAGCCCGTCAGCGTCAGCGCGTTGTCGCTGGTGATGTGGTCACCGATGACACCGCTGTCGGTCGTAAACGAGGTGATCGTTGGGGTGGCGGGAACCGCGGCACCGATGACGGGATCCAGGGCCTGCGAAAGAACGCTGACATTTCCAGCAACATCGGTCGCCGTTGCTGCCAGGAAATGAGCCCCTTCTGATAATCCGGCAGTCGTAACGGTCCAATTCCCTGAGGAGTTAGCCGTTCCTGTGCCCACAAGGGTCGCGCCATCGTACACTTGGACCGTGCTGTTTGCTTCGGCCGTGCCAGTTAACGTCACCTGGTTTCCGTTGACGATTGAGTCACCGACCTCAATAGGCGCGTTCGGCGCCTGCGTATCGATGGTAATGGCCAGGGCCGTGGACGCGACGCTGGTGCCGCCCGAGGTCGTCGCCGTCGCCGTCAGCGAGTGACCGCCGTCGGACAGCGCCGCCGTGGTCAGCGTCCAGGCACCGCTCGCGTTCGCCGTCACGGTCCCCAGCACGGTCGAACCGTCGAGCACCTTCACGGTGCTGCCGGCCACCGCCGAGCCCGTCAGCGTCAGCGTGTTGTCGTTGGTGATGTGGTCACCGACAACGCCGCTGTCGGTCGTGAACGAAGCGATCGTCGGCGCCGCAGCCGTCGCGGCGATCGTCACCGAGACCGGCGAAGACGCCGTGCCGGTGTTGCCCGCAGCATCGGTCGCCGTGGCCGTGAAGCTATG
>NZ_JAKLTZ010000061.1:0-2866 GCF_022012555.1 Bradyrhizobium zhengyangense
CGAGCTCGAGCACGCGGTCGACGTCGAGGACGACCATGAGCTGGCCGTCGAGACGGTGGACGCCGCCGGCGAGCTTGGCCATGCGGGGGTCGAGGTTGACGGGGTTCTCTTCCTTGCCGTCCTCGGGCAGGCGCAAGACCTCGCCGATCTGGTCGATCAGGAGGCCATAGGATTCACCGCGCAGGTCGACGCCGACAGCCATCGGGGTCTTGCCGTCCTCGTCCCTGGGCAGGCCGAGACGGGCGCGCATGTCGACCACGGTGACGATGCGGCCGCGCAGGTTCAGGACGCCCGAGATCTCGCGCGAGGACAAGGGAACGCGGGTGACGCGCTCGGGCATGAACACGTCCTGGACGCGGGAGATCGGCAAGCCGAACAGCTGGCCGCCGATCATCGCGGTGACGTATTCGACCATGGCGCCTTCGCCGACTTGCATCTTCTTGCTCATATCAGTCTCTCCTGATCCAGGTCCCGCTCAGGCTGCCGCGCGGCTCAGCTCGGAGGCGCCGGCGGCGCCCGCGGTCTGCTCCTTCAGCGCCGCGATCAGACCGGGACGGTCGAACTTGGCGACATAGTCGTGGAAGCCGGCCTGACGGCCGCGCTCGATCGCTGCCGGCGACACCAGCGCGGAGAGGCCGATGATCGGCATCGAGCCCAGATTGCTGTCGGAGCGGATGGTCTCGGCAAACTCGAACCCGTTCATGTCGGGCATCTCGATGTCGGTCAGGACCACGTCGAAGGTTTGTGCACGCAAGGCCGCGAGACCTTCCTGCGCGGTCGGCGCGGTGCGGACGCGGTAGCCGGCGGCCTTGAGGACGGGTGCCAGCATGTTGCGGAAGAAGGCACTGTCGTCGACCAGCAGCACCGACTGCGAGTGCATCGACGGCTTCATCTCCTTGCGGGTGAACCAGTCGGCGAACGCCATCGGCAGGAAGTGGCCGACGTCGATCACTTCGGTGGCCTGGCCCTTGATCACGGCCGAGCCGAGGATGCCGGAAGCCGAGCCGCCGACCTCGATGTTGAGGCGCTCCTCGACGATGTCGATGATCTCGTCGACGACGAGGCCCATGGAGCGGCCGTCATCGGCGAACACCAGGATCGGCTGGGCGCCCTGGGAGGCGACGGTGACGCCCTCCATGGAGACGAGCGGCATCAGCTGCTCGCGGTACTGCACCATGTAGCGGCCGTTCGAGAACTCGATCTTGTCGGCCGGGAGCTCTTCCAGGCGGGTGACGAGCCCGAGCGGGACCGCCTTGGGCTGGGACGAGCCGGCGCGGAAGACGAGGAGCGAGGTGGTCTGCTCGCCCGAGCCGATATGATGCGCACCATTGTCGTCGGCCATGTCATGGGCCGAGGAGCCGGCGGCGCCGAGCGCCTTGGCGATGCCGTTGGGGTCGATGATCATGATGACGGCGCCATCGCCCAGGATGGTGTTGCCCGAGAACATGTCGATGTGACGCAGTTTCGTCGACATCGGCTTGACCACGATTTCTTCGGTGTGGAACACGCCGTCGACGACGATGCCGAAGGTCTGGCTGCCGACTTGCGTGACCACGATAAAACCGTTCTCGGGATCGCTTGCCGCGCCGTCGTCGATCTTGAGCAGCTTCTTCAGATGGATCAGCGGCAAGAGCTTGTTGCGCAGGCGAAGGACGGCGGTGTCCTTGATACGCTCGATGCGGTGCTCCGAGTTGGCGCGGGCGCGGACCAGCTCGACCACCGAGAGCTGCGGGATCGCAAAGCGGTCGCCGGCGGCCTCGACGATCAGCGCCGAGACGATCGCAAGCGTCAGCGGGATCTTGATGGTGACGGAAGAGCCTTCACCGGCGACGCTCTTGATGTCGATGGTGCCGCCGATCTGGTCGATATTGGTGCGGACCACGTCCATGCCGACGCCGCGGCCCGAGACCGAGGTGATGGCGGCCGCGGTGGAGAAGCCCGGCGCGAAGATGAACTTGTGGATCTGGGCTTCGCTCATCTTCTCCAGCTCAGCCTCGCTGACGAGACCTGAGGAGAGCGCCTTGGCCTTGATCTTCTCGGTGTTGAGGCCGCGGCCGTTGTCGGCGATGCAGATGATGATGTGGCCGCCCTCGTGATAGGCGGACAGGCGGATGGTGCCCTGCTCGCCCTTGCCGCTCGCAAGACGCTCGGCGGGGGTCTCCAGGCCATGATCGGCGGAGTTGCGCACCATATGGGTGAGCGGGTCCTTGATCAGGTCGAGCACCTGGCGGTCGAGCTCGGTGTCGGCGCCGTGCATCTCCAGCTCGATCTGCTTGCCGAGTTCGCTCGACAGGTCGCGGACGATGCGGGGCAGCTTCTGCCAGGCATTGCCGATCGGCTGCATGCGCGTCTTCATGACGCCTTCCTGCAGCTCGGCGGTGACGTTGGAGAGGCGCTGCAGCGGCACCTTGAACTCGGTGTCCTCGTTGCGCCTTGAGATCTCCAAGAGCTGGTTGCGGGTCAAGACCAGCTCGGAGACCATGGTCATCAAATGCTCCAGCGTGTCCACGTTGACGCGGATCGACTGGTTGGCGATGCTGGCGCCTTCGCCGGCATTCTCGTCGGCCATCGACTTCTTCGGCGCGGCCTTCTCCTTGGGCGCCTTTGCAGCAGGCGCCTCAGTAGCAGGAGCCGGCTCGGCCTTCACTTCGGCCTTCACTTCGGCCTTGGCGACCGGCGCGGGTGCTTCGATCGCGGTCTCGCGGAAGGCGCGCTCGAGCTCATCGAGCGAGACCTCGCCCGGACGCAACGGACGCTCCAGGGTCTGGTCGATCAGCGAGCCCGTGGTCATCTCTTTTGCGGGAGCGGCAGCAGGTGCAGCGGCAGGTGCTTCCGGCACCAGCGGCGGGGCGTCGGCGACAGGAGC
>NZ_JAKLTZ010000062.1:0-2715 GCF_022012555.1 Bradyrhizobium zhengyangense
TGCGGATTCCGATCGATGTCGCCCAGGATTCCGAGATGATCTCGCCCACCATTCCGATTTGAAGTCGCCCACCCGTTCCGAGATGATGTCGCCCACCATTCCGGGATGATGTCGCCCGGGTGACGAGACCTCTTCTGGCTCCCATAGGGTCAACCTTTCGGTTTTGCGAAGGGGGACCCTGGATGCCGACGGAGAGGCTTGCGATGCGCCGTGTGCGCGATGTGATCAGGATGAAGGCGGCTGGGCTGCCGAGCCGCGAGATTGCTCGGCGGATGGGAGCGGCGCCCTCGACAGTGCGGCTAACCATCCGGCGGTTCGAGGCCGCAGGCCTGAGCTGGCCGTTGCCCGACGAACTCACGGACGCGGCCCTGGAGGCCCGCCTGTTCGCCAAGACCGGCAACGGTAACCGGCAGGGTCATCGCCGCATCGCCGAGCCCGACTGGGCGGCGGTGCACCGCGAGCTCAAGCGGAAGCACGTGACGCTCTCGATCCTGTGGGAGGAGTACATCGGCGCCGAGCCCGGCGGATACCGGTACTCGCGCTTCTGCGAGCTTTATCGCGCCTGGGAGGGACGCCTGTCGGTGACGATGCGCCAGGCGCACGCGGCCGGCGACAAGCTGTTCGTCGACTACGCGGGCGACGGCGTGCCTGTGGTGGTCGACCGCCTCACCGGCGAGCGGAGGACGGCGCAGATCTTCGTCGCCGTGCTCGGCGCCTCGAGCTTCACCTACGCGCAGGCGACGTGGACGCAGGGGCTCGCCGACTGGATCAGCGCCCATGTTGGCGCCTTCGCGGCGATCGGCGGCGTCCCGGCGCTCTTGGTGCCTGACAACACCAAAGTCGCAGTCATCAAGGCGAGCCTCTACGACCCGCAGATCAATCGCACCTATGCGGAGATGGCCGCGCATTACGGCACGGCCGTCTTGCCGGCGCGACCTCGCAAGCCGCGCGACAAGGCCAAGGTCGAGCAGGCCGTCCTCATCATCGAGCGCTGGCTGCTCGGCCGCCTACGCCACCGCGTCTTCTACAGCCTCGCCGAGGTCAACGCAGCGATCGGCGAGTTGCTCACCAGGCTCAACGAGGAGCGGCCGATCCGGCGGCTCGGCGTGACGCGCCGCCGGCTGCTCGAGGAGATCGACCGGCCGGCGCTCAAGCCGTTGCCGGCGAGCCCCTACGTGCTCGCTGAGTGGCGGATCCGCCGCGTCAGCCTCGACTACCACGTCGAGGTGGAGAAGCATTATTACAGCGTTCCGCATCGCTTCGCGCGTGCCGAGGTCGAGGTGCGGTTCACCGCCCGCACCGTCGAGATCTTCCACAAGGGCGAGCGGATTGCCGCGCATCAGCGCATGAGTGGCAATCATAAGCACACCACCGTGCCGGAGCACATGGCCTCCAGCCATCGGCGCTACGCCGGCTGGACTATCGGGCGTATCCGTCAGGACGCCGCCGCGATCGGGCCGGCAACCAGCGCATTGTGCGACCTCATTCTCGACGAGCGCTCGCACCCCGAACAAGGCTTCCGCGCCTGCCTCGGCATCCTCAGGCTCGCCGCCTCCTATGGGCGCGAACGGCTGGACGCGGCGGCTGCGCGGGCGATCGACATCGGCGCGCGCACCTATGGCTCGGTCAAGTCGATCCTCGCCAACAATCTCGATCGGCGTCCCGCTCACCAGCGCTCCGCGGACGATGCGCCGATCCTGCATGCCAACATCCGCGGACCGCGCTACTACAATTAGGAGACCGTCCCTTGCTCACCCATCCGACCCTCGACCGCCTCAACGCCCTCGGCCTCCACGGCATGGCCAAGGCCTTCGCCGACATCGAAGCCGCCGGTGAGGCTGGCAGCCTCGGTCACGCCGAATGGCTTGCTCTGCTGCTCGAACGTGAAGCCTCGCTGCGGCACGACAAACGGCTCGCCACTCGCCTGCGCTACGCCAAGCTGCGCCAGCAGGCTTGCGTCGAGGACATCGACTATCGCACCCCGCGCGGTCTCGACCGCCCGCTGTTCGCCAAGCTTGTCGAGGGCCGTTGGATCGACGACCACGTCAATCTCCTGATCTGCGGCCCGGCAGGCGTCGGCAAGAGTTGGCTCGCCTCGGCGCTCGGCCACAAGGCCTGTCGCGACAATCGCTCCGTGCTCTATCAGCGCGTCCCGCGCCTGTTCGACGATCTGGCGCTCGCCCGCGGCGACGGTCGTCACCCACGCCTGTTGCGCGGCCTTGGCCGTGTCGATCTGCTGATCCTCGATGATTGGGGGCTCGAGCCGCTCGATGCCGGCGCCCGTCACGACCTCCTGGAAATCCTCGAAGATCGCTACGGTCATCGCTCCACAATCGTCACCAGCCAGCTCCCCGTGGACCAATGGCATCTGCTCATTGGAGATCCCACCTATGCCGACGCCGTGCTCGATCGCCTCGTCCACAATGCCCATCGGCTCGACCTCACCGGTGAGAGCCTGCGCCGAACCCGGCAATCCGCCCGAAAGACCTGAGCGCTGTGGACATGCCGCTGCGCTTGGACAACGCAATCGCGTTGCCCACATGTCCACAGCAACCGCAGAAGAAGAAAAAAGGTTGAAGTCGCGATTACAGATTGACCGCGCGGCTTGACCGATGCCAGAGAACCAGCCGGCCAGAACGCCTCGCCGCTGGGCGAGATCAAATCGGAAAGGTGGGCGACATCGTCTCGGAATCCACGGGCGACTTCATATCGGTA
>NZ_JAKLTZ010000063.1:0-2651 GCF_022012555.1 Bradyrhizobium zhengyangense
TTGATCGAGGTCAGCGGCGAAGCGCCGGTGCCGCCCTCGAAGCCCGCGATGGTGACATGGTCGGCGCGCGCCTTGGCAACGCCCGCGGCCACCGTGCCGACGCCGATTTCGGAGACCAGCTTGACCGAGACGTCGCCCGTCGGGTTGACGTTCTTGAGGTCGTAGATCAGCTGCGCCAGATCCTCGATCGAGTAGATGTCGTGATGCGGCGGCGGCGAGATCAGGCCGACGCCGGGGGTCGAGTGACGCACCTTGGCGATGGTCGCGTCGACCTTGTGGCCGGGCAGCTGGCCGCCTTCGCCGGGCTTTGCGCCCTGCGCCATCTTGATCTGCATCATGTCGGAGTTGACGAGATACTCCGTGGTGACGCCGAAGCGGCCCGAGGCGACCTGCTTGATCGCCGAACGCATGGAATCGCCGTTCGGCATCGGCTTGAAGCGGTCGGCTTCCTCGCCGCCTTCACCGGTGTTCGACTTGCCGCCAATCCGGTTCATGGCGATCGCGAGTGTCGTGTGCGCCTCGCGCGAGATCGAGCCGAAGCTCATCGCGCCAGTGGCGAAACGCCTGACGATGTCCTTGGCCGGCTCGACCTGGTCGATCGGGATCGGCTTGCGCTTCTCTTCCTCCGCGTTCTTGATCCGGAACAGGCCGCGCAGCGTCAGCAGGCGCTCCGACTGCTCGTTCAGGATCTTGGCGAAGGCGCGATAGCGCTCCAGCGAATTGCCGCGGGCGGCGTGCTGAAGCAAGCCGACGGACTCGGCGGTCCAGGCATGGTCCTCGCCGCGGCTGCGATAGGCATATTCGCCGCCGACATCGAGCGCGGTCTTGTAGACCAGAGCCTCGCCGAACGCGTCGGCATGACGCCGTACAGCCTCTTCGGCGATCTCGGCAAGACCGACGCCCTCGACGCGGGTGTGCGTGCCGGCGAAGAACTTTGCGACGAAATCAGCCTTGAGGCCGACCGCGTCAAAAATCTGCGCGCCGCAATAGGACTGATAGGTCGAGATGCCCATCTTGGACATCACCTTGAGCAGGCCCTTGCCGATCGACTTGATGTAGCGCTTGACGATCTCGTAGTCGTCGAGCGAGCCGGGCAGGCGGTCCTTCATCGCGATGATGGTTTCGAACGCGAGGTAGGGATTGATCGCCTCGGCGCCGTAGCCGGCAAGGCAGGCGAAGTGGTGCACTTCGCGCGGCTCGCCGGATTCGACGACCAGGCCGACCGAGGTGCGCAGGCCGGTGCGGATCAAATGATGATGCACCGAGGCGCAGGCCAGCAGCGACGGGATCGGCACGCGGTCGGTGCCGACCATGCGGTCGGACAGGATGATGATGTTGACGCCCTCGCGCACCGCGGCTTCCGCGCGCGCGCAAAGCTCGTCCAGCACCTGGTCCATGCCCGCCGCGCCGAGACCGGCGTGGAAGGTGGTGTCCAGCGTGCGCGACTTGAAGTGGGTGTCGGCGACATCCGAGATCGAGCGGATCTTCTCGAGATCCGCGTCGGTGAGGATCGGCTGGCGCGCTTCCAGGCGCTTGGTGGTCGCAAGGCCCTGAAGGTCGAACAGGTTCGGCCGCGGTCCGATGATGGAGACGAGGCTCATCACCAGCTCCTCGCGGATCGGATCGATCGGCGGGTTGGTGACCTGGGCGAAGTTCTGCTTGAAGTAAGTGAACAGCGGCTTGGCCTTGTCCGACAGCGCCGAGATCGGCGTGTCGTTGCCCATCGAGCCCGCGGCTTCTTCACCCGTGGCCGCCATCGGCGTCATCAGGATCGTGATGTCTTCCTGGCTGTAGCCGAATGCCTGCTGGCGGTCCAAAAGCGACAGGTTCGAGCGCACGCCCGTGGTCGGCACCTTCGGCAGCTCTTCGAGCACGATCTGGGTCCGCTCCAGCCACTCCTTGTAGGGATGGCTCTTGGCGAGCTCGGCCTTGATCTCGTCGTCCGGAATCAGGCGGCCCTGTTCGAGGTCGACCAGCAGCATCTTGCCGGGCTGCAAGCGCCATTTGGTGATGATCTGGTCCTCGGGGATCGTCAGCACGCCCATTTCGGACGCCATCACGATGCGGTCGTCCTTGGTCACGAGATAGCGCGCCGGCCGCAGCCCGTTGCGGTCGAGCGTGGCGCCGATTTGGCGGCCGTCGGTGAAGGCGATCGCGGCGGGGCCGTCCCACGGCTCCATCAGCGCGGCGTGATATTCGTAGAAGGCGCGGCGCTTCTCATCCATCAGGGGATTGCCGGCCCACGCCTCCGGAATCATCATCATGACGGCATGCGGCAGCGAGTAGCCGCCCTGTACCAGGAATTCGAGCGCGTTGTCGAAGCAGGCGGTGTCCGACTGGCCCTCATAGGAGATCGGCCAGAGCCGGCTGATGTCCTTGCCGTACAGCTCGGAGCTGACCGACGCCTGGCGCGCTGCCATCCAGTTGGTGTTGCCGCGCAGCGTGTTGATCTCGCCGTTATGCGCGATCATGCGATAGGGATGCGCCAGCGACCACGCCGGGAAGGTGTTGGTCGAGAAGCGCTGGTGAACGAGCGCGAGCGCGCTCTCGAAATCCTTCTCGTGCAAATCGGGATAGTACTTGCCGAGCTGGTCGGCGAGGAACATGCCCTTGTAGATCACGGTGCGGCAGGACATCGAGCAGGGGTAATA
>NZ_JAKLTZ010000064.1:0-2536 GCF_022012555.1 Bradyrhizobium zhengyangense
TCGGAATACTGGAGGGTTCAAATAGGTCCCGCGTCGCAGATCTCGCCGCAAGTCCAGCGCGGGACCTATTTGAAGCTGGATTGAACGAAGCCGCGTCTTGTGAGCGAGGACCTATGGGGGCTCGATCTAGGCGCCGGTAGGCGCGATTGACCCGATGTCGGGCCCGCGAGCGAGTGTGGCCGCAGATTGCCGTTGATATTGGCAGCAGAGGATGCCGGCGTCGATAGCGTCGAACGGCGCGTCAAGCCCAAGCGGCTGACTATCGCCCGTTCGCCGCGCGTTGTGAGCGTGCTTGATCGTTCCGACGGAGAACGTCGGCATGGCGATGCCTGCAGTGGGAGCGAACAAGTCGAGGTAGTCGGTCATGATGTATCGCAGCGAGGTGCTGCGCGTCGCGGCGTTTGCGCACGCGGCACAGGCCCAATCTCGACCATGCGGCCTCCGCAGATGGGGCACAAGTCGAGGCGGTGACCAATGAGGATGGCGCAGCGCTCACGATAGTCGACAGCTTCGGCAGGCGGAGGCGGCTCTGGCGCCTTTAGCGCCGCTCGGATGCGCGCGAGTTTGGCGACGCGGCAGGCGTTCGCCAGGAAGCCAAAATGACGGATGCGGCGAAACCCCTTCGGCAATACGTGGAGCAGAAAGCGACGAAGGAACTCCTCAGTGTCGAGCGTCATCACTTTGGATCTGTTGCCAGCGCGATAATCCTTCCACCGGAAGCGGACGTGGCCCTGGTCACAGGTAAGGAGCCGGCCGTTGGCGATTGCAACGCGATGGGTGTAGCGCCCGAGATAGGCCAGAACCTGTTCTGGTCCGCCGAAGGGACGCTTGGCGTAGACGACCCACTCGACCTTGCGGAGGGCGGTTAGATGGCGGGCGAATGCCGCTGGCTCGACGAGGTGCGCGAGATGGCCGAAGAACTGGAGCTTGGTGCCATTGAACGCCGCCTGCAGGCGCTCCAGGAACAGCCGACGATACAATCGTGACAGGACGCGAACGGGAAGGAAGAAGCCGGGGCGACAATGAACCCAGCTTCCATCAGGGGCGATCCCGCCGCCTGGCACGAGGCAATGGGCATGCGGATGATGCGTCAGGGTCTGGCCCCAGGTATGGAGAATGGCGATCATCCCGGTCTCGGCACCGAGATGCTTCGGGTCGGCGCTGATGAGACGGATCGTCTCGGCTGCTGCCTTGAGCAGGATGTCGTAGACCGCCGTCTTGTTCTGCAGCGCGATGGCGGCCACCGGCGCCGGCACGGTGAAGACGACATGGAAATAGGGGACCGGCAGCAGGTCGGCCTGGCGCTCGGCGAGCCATTGGGCGCGCGCGAGCGCTTGGCACTTTGGACAGTGCCGATCGCGACAGCTGTTATAGGCGACGCGGACCAGGCCGCAGTCGTCGCACCGCTCGACGTGGCCGCCGAGCGTCGCTGTGCGACACGCCTCGATGGCCGCCATCACACGGCGCTGATCGGAGGACAGCCGAGGACCCTGCGCGGCACGGAAGGCGCCGCCGTGGCGGCGGAGGATGTCCGCCACCTCGAGCACGGGGCGCATATGCGCAGCTCAGTCGGGTGGGATCACCCTGACGGAGAGTCCATCGAATGGGCTGGTCGTGCGGGCGAGCAGGTTGGTCGCAACCTGAGCGTAGCGCGCGGTCGATCCCAGGTCGGCATGTCCGAGCAGAACTTGAATGATGCGAATGTCGATCCCGCTTTCCAGGAGATGGGTCGCAAACGAGTGCCGGAGCGTATGGACAGTAATCGGCTTGGCAAGCCGAGCGCGGCGGCGGGCGGCGCGGCAGGCCGCCTGGACGCAGCGGACGCTGACATGTTCACTTGGGTCTTGGCCTGGAAATAGCCACAGCCCCGGTCGGGCTCGCATCCAGTACGTACGCAGAATCTCCAGCAGTCGCGGAGAAAGCATCGCGTAACGATCCCTGCCGCCCTTACCGTTCTCGATGTGGATCAACATTCGCTTGCTGTCGATCGAGCTCACCTTCAGGCGGACGACTTCACTAACCCGTAAGCCAGCCGCATAAGCCGTCGCCAGCACGACGCGATTGCGCACCCCTGTAACCGCGTCCAGGAAGCGCTCGATCTCTTCGGCACTAAGCACGAGCGGGAGCTTGTCGGGCTTCTGGCCACCAATGATCCGCTCGAATGCCTCCGTCTGCCCGAGTGTGACGCCGTAGAAGAACCGCAGCGCGCAGGCCACCTGATTGATGTGGGACCACGAGCGCTTTTGGCCGATGAGATGTAGTTGGTAGGCGCGGACCTGCTCGAAACTCAACCGGTCCGGGGCATAGCCGAAATGGCGGCTAAACTTTGCGATCGCATAGATATAGGATTGTTGAGTCGACGGCGACAGATTGCGGACCGTCATGTCCTCGATCATGCGCTGCCGAAGAGGGCTCATCGTAGCCATCTGGGTCTCCTGTCTTGAGAGGGGTGGTGCGAAGACCAACATCCTCTCAGACAGGACACCTCAGTTCAGCAGGTTTGCCCCCTACTGCCGCGTAGCGGGTTCGTTCAATC
>NZ_JAKLTZ010000065.1:0-2306 GCF_022012555.1 Bradyrhizobium zhengyangense
TGTCAAACGCCATCCGGAACTGCCCCCTTTGCGTCATGAAGAACTGCCCCCACCATCGGGATTATGATCTCGGTTGAAGGTTGTTTCCGCCGGTGACAGGCCGGAGGGAGGCGGAGCCGACCGGAGGACCGTCACCGGCGGGCGGCGGCTTGATGAGGCCGCTCTTGCGCTTGGCGCGGAGCCGGTAACTGTCGCCGCGGATCGTCAGCACGTGGCTGTGGTGGAGGAGCCGGTCGAGGATCGCGGTGGCGACCACGGGATCGGCGAACACGGCACCCCATTCGGCAACGCTGCGGTTCGAGGTAATCAGCATGGCACCGGTTTCGTAGCGCCGGCTGACCAGCTGGAAGAACAGGTGCGCCGCATCAGGTTCGAGCGGCAGGTAGCCGAGCTCGTCGACGATCAGCAGCTTTGGCTTCGACAGGGCGAGCAGCTTCTCGTCCAGGCGTCTCTCGCCGTGCGCCTTGGCAAGACCCGCGACCAGCGTCGTCGCGGTTGTGAACTGCACCGTGTAACCGGCCAAGATCGCCTCTCGCCCGAGCGCGATCGACAGGTGCGTCTTACCGACGCCCGGCGGACCGAGCAGCAGCACGTTCTCGCCGTTGGCGATCCAACGTGACGCGGCCAGGTCGCGGATCTGCTTCGGATCGATCGACGGCTGCGCCTCGAAGTCGAAGCCCGCAAGCTCCTTCACGGCCGGGAAGTGTGCGAGTTTTAGTGCCATCTCGATGCGGCGATGATCCTTGCGCGCAATCTCGCGCTCGCACAGCAGGATCAGTGTCTCACGCGCCGACAGGTTCGCGCGCGCCGCCTCGTCGAGCAGGCTGTCGAGCTGATCGCGGATCCCGGAGAGCTGCAGTCGCGCCAGCATGGCATCGAGCGGATCGGTCGTTGCTTCCATTATCTTCTTTGCCCGCGCCATCAGAAGCTTCCTCCGACCACGGCTTCGTATTCGGCAAGAGGGCGCAACAACGACGGCGGTGAGGACGGCGCCAGCACCGCCACCGCGATCTCAGCCCGGCGGACCGCGCCATTGCGACCAGCAACACCATCGAGATGAGCGGTGTCGATGATCCGCAGCCGGCGACCCTCCGACTGCTTGTGGACCGCAACCTGTTGCAATCCATGGCGGATCCGCACCTCGCCGGCCGCGATCGTTACCGCCACGCGCTCGCCAATCAGGCGCCACGGCACTGAGTAGCTGTTCGTGTCGATCTCGACGGCGCAATCATGGCCGACGACGCGGGTCAGTTCACGCAACGATCCGAACGACGGTTGCCCGCTAAGCGGCTTCAACCGGTGTGCCTCCTCACGCGCAAAGCGAGCAATCGGCGCCTCGCCGGTCGTGCCGTGGATACGCACGTTCGCCACCTCACGCTCCCATCCGGACAGATGCGCCTCGAATGCCTCCCAGCTCGCGAAGGAATGCCCCGCAATCGCGTTCTTCTTCACGTAACCGACGCCATTCTCCGTCTTGCCCTTCGTGCGCGCCCGATACGGCGCGCAGGCGCGAGGACGGAAGCCCCAATGCTTCGCGAACGCGATGAGCTTGTCGTTAAATTGGACCGACCGGCTCACTGCGTCGTGGCGCACCACCAGTGCGCGTGGATTGTCCATCAGCACTTCCTCCGGCACGCCGCCGAAGGTCGTGAACGCGCTCTCAAGCCCCGCAAACCAGTGCTCCTGCTTCTCAGCCCGGAACGCACGCACATGTAGCCGCCGCGAATGTCCGAGCGTCGCCACGAACACGAATGCTTTGATCTTCGCCCCGCCGACCTCGACCAGACGCTCGCCGAAGTCGATCTGCAGCTGCCGGCCCGGGGGCGTCTCGAAGCGCGTCGTCGCCAACGCTTCGGCCTTCAGCGCCTGGCGATACGGCTGCACGGCCCGTTGTAGGGTTCGCCGGCTGACCGCCACGTCTTTCTCGGCCAATAGGTCCTGCCGCACCACATCCGCATTGCCCCGATGCCGGATGAACCGCTCGCGCAGCCAACCTTCAAGGCCGTCGAGACGCTTCGACCGCTCAGGCGACTTGAAGGGCTTCACCCCGCCCGCCGCCACGTAGTCCTTCACCGTGTGATGGCTGCAGCCCAGCTGCCGCGCTATCCGCTTCACACCCCACCCGCACGCCCTCAGGCGCATCATCTCCGCCACGTCATCCGGCGTCTTCATCACCTGCCCCCGTGGATCACTCCACGGCGAGCCTTCCGTGATTCGTCCCTGTTTCATTCGCTCTCTCCTCAGCTATCCGAGGAGGGGGCAATTCCTCATGTCGCTGAGGGGGCAGTTTTCCATGGCGCGCGACA
>NZ_JAKLTZ010000066.1:0-1828 GCF_022012555.1 Bradyrhizobium zhengyangense
AACGCCCACGCCGATATTCCCGCGGCGGTCGAAGCCTTGCGGCAATACTGGATGCCGATCCGCTACGCCCGCGCTCAATGATCACTGCGGTCGTGGGAGCTCATGCCGGTTACAGTTAGTCGGCTTGGCGCGGGAGCTTCCATTCCCAGGCAGCAGTTCGCGCAGACGCGAAGCGGGAAGATCGGCGATCCGGGCGAGGACGTCGGAGAGCCGGGCTTTGGGATCGACATCGTTAAGACGACAGGTGGTGATCATCGTCAGCATGATGGCGGCGCGTTCGGCGCCGCGCAGGCTGCCGGCGAAGGTCCAATTGCGCCTTCCCAAGGCGATGCCGCGCAACGCTCTTTTGGCGGCGTTGTTGCTGAGGCAGATCCTGCCATCGTCGAGGAAGCGGGCAAAGTCGGCTCAGCGCCTGGCATGTAATTCGTGGGCTTCAGGACCTCGGAGGAGCGCGAGAGGGTTTCTCGCTCGCGCAGCAGCCAGGCGTGCATGTCGTCGAGCAGCGGCTTAGCGCGATCGGGGAGCTGGTTTACCCTTGCTGCCTACCCTGGCGTTCTTCTCGATATCGGCCAACTCGAAGAAGCCCCGCCGCGCATGCGCGAAGCAGAATGCCGGCGTGATCGGCATCGCTTTCCTTTGCGGGTCGAACAACGGCTCGAAGCCGCTATAGCAATCGGCTTGCAGGATGCCGGCGAAGGCGGCCAGATGCCTCTGGGGATGCTGGCCTCGCCGGTCGGGTGAGGCGTAATAGACCGCAGCCGGCGGCGCCGGCCCACCGAAGGGCCGGTCATCCCGCCCATAACTCCAGCTCCGGCGGGTCGTGCACTTGCCCTTCGCCAGGACGCGGATGGTGGTGTCGTCGCCATGAAGGCGCTCGACTGCGAGTACATGACGCTCGATCAGCTGGAAGAGCGGCATGATGGCGAAGGTTCCGTGGCCGACCTGGTCAGCGAGCGTCGACAATGGCAGGTCGATCCTCTCGCACTTGGTTGAGCGGGATATGCATGCCGAACTGTGCGTCCAGCGAAGGCTGGCATGTTCAGCAGGAGTAAGTCCTGCCGGGGAAAAAGTTAGCTCCCCGTAGTGTGGGTAGCAGAGGAGATAGAAATAGAACCTTTGAAGCCTATCGACAAAACTCCCTTGGGGAGACCACGAGTCATCGGGCCGTATCAAAAGAGAACGCGTTGTGGCCTCGAAAATGCTGAAAACCGAAAGTCGAGCCTGCAGTTTAGGGGCGAAGGCAGCATGATCCATCGAATGCTAACTGACACGACGGGTCATTTCGGCGGGGTGAAAGCGACAGCACGGTGACAAGGACATGCCGAGCAACTGGAGAAGCCTTCATCCCGGAGAGAAATCGCCGGAAGAAGGTAGGTCGTATAACCGGAGATCCCGGGAAATCGACCGAAGATGAGAAGGTGGCGGCCGGGACTGGAGTAGCGATGAAGCGGAGTAACTCCCGTGGAGCAAAGGGTCCCTGCCATTTGTGATGTCTCTAACGTAAGGAAGGCAAGGACGAGATGATAAAGGCGTCCATCGATTTGCAAGACCTGAGGCGGAGACTATACGTCAAGGCGAAGGCTGAACCGTCCTGGCGTTTCTGGGGTCTATACGTCCACGTGTGCAAGATGGAGACCCTGCGCGCAGCGTATGAGATGGCGAAAGAAAACGACGGCGCACCGGGAATAGACGGGGTGCGCGGCGGCGATCAGGGTGAGACTCCGTATTGCCTCACCTATCGATGCTCCCGAGTGCGATCGGTTGCCTCATTTATTTTGCTCCCGGCTTGGGTTGAGGAGGAGGCCGGGTGCGGAGATGGCCGGGGTTT
>NZ_JAKLTZ010000067.1:0-1787 GCF_022012555.1 Bradyrhizobium zhengyangense
ACCGGCAAGAGTGTCAACTCGGCTCTGGACAACCCCACCAACTTCTTCACCGCCCAGTCGCTCGACAACCGCGCCAGCGACATCAACAACCTGCTCGACAACATCGGTAACGGTGTGCAGGTGCTGCAGGCCGCCAACACCGGCATCACCTCGCTGCAGAAGCTGGTCGACAGCGCCAAGTCGATCGCCAACCAGGCGCTGCAGACCACCGTTGGTTATTCCACCAAGTCCAACGTCTCCACCACGATCTCGGGTGCGACGGCATCTGACCTGCGCGGAACCACCAGCTTCACTAGCGCGAGCGCACTGAGCAACGTGCTGTATAGCGGCGCTGCGGGTGGCGCGACGGCTGCTGTTACCGGCACCACGCTGGGCGGCGTTTCGGGCGCCGACACGGGATCCGTCATCAACGCTGCGACGACTGCGGCCAAGCTCCTGAACGGTGCGGCTGCGGGCGATGCGAACGCCGGCGTTGCGGCTGGTGACACGCTCACCGTCAACGGCAAGACCGTGACGTTCGTTGCGGGCGATGCGCCGACCACGGCGCCGACGGGCCTCACTCAAGTTGCGGCGTCTGCTGGCGTCACGACCGGTAACGTCTTCACCGACAGCAGCGGCAACGTGTCGGTTTACCTCGGCTCCACCACGAAGGCTTCGATCGGTGACGTGCTGACCGCCGTCGATCTCGCCAGCGGCGTGCAGAGCAACGTTGCCGGCACCCTCACGCTCAACGCCGGGCAGACCGCGTCTACCGTCACGGGCGGCGGCGCGCTGAAGTTGCAAAGCACCACCGGTTCCGACCTGAGCGTGACCGGCAAGGCCGACATCCTGAAGGCCCTCGGTCTCACCGGTGCGACGGGCGCAGGCAGTGTGACGGTCTCGGCGACCCGCACCACGAGCTCGACGACCCTGTCGTCCTTCATCTCGTCGGGTTCGACCCTGAACGTCGATGGCCATGTCATCACCTTCAAGGATGGCCCGACGCCCGGTGCCTCTTCGCTGCCTTCGACCCAAGGCGTGTCCGGCAACGTCGTCACTGACGGCAACGGCAACTCGACGGTCTATCTGCAGAGCGCGTCGATCACCGACGTGCTGAAGGCGGTTGACTTCGCCACGGGCGTGCAGACCTTCACGCTCAATGGCAGCGGCGGCGGTACGCTTGCGACCGCTTCCGGTCAGACGGCTTCGTCGATCAACGCCTCGGGCCAGCTGAAGGTCTCGACCGGCGTCAATGCCGATCTGTCGATCACCGGCACCGGCAATGCGCTGCAATCGCTGGGTCTGGCCGGCAACACCGGCACGTCGTCGGCCTTCACCGCGGCGCGTACCTCCGGCACCGGCGGCATCAACGGCAAGACCCTGACCTTCACCTCCTTCAATGGCGGCACGGCGGTCAACGTCACGTTCGGCGACGGCACCAACGGCACGGTCAAGACGCTTGATCAGCTCAACACGCAGCTGCAGGCCAACAACCTGTCTGCGACGATCGACGCCAACGGCCTGCTGACGATCTCGACCACCAACGACTACGCTTCCTCGACGCTTGGTTCGACGTCGGCGGGTGGCGCGATCGGCGGTACGCTGACGACGGCTCTGACCTTCTCGACGGCTTCGACCCCCGTGGCCGACACCGTCGCGCAGACCTCCCGTGCGAACCTGGTCAACCAGTACAACAACATCCTGAGCCAGATCGACTCGACCTCGCAGGACTCCTCGTTCAACGGCGTCAACCTGCTGAACGGCGACCAGCTCAAGCTGGTGTTCGACGAAACCGGCAAGTCGAGCCT
>NZ_JAKLTZ010000068.1:0-1769 GCF_022012555.1 Bradyrhizobium zhengyangense
GAAGGGTGGGCGAGATCATCTCGGAATCCTGGGCGAGATCAAATCGGTACACCCGGGCGAGATCATCGGAATCCGCACCCTGAATACTGGCAGGCGCTCCTGACCGACTTGCGTGCCGACGGCAGGCTATCGAGCCGGGCCGCGCCCGGCATCCAGACGCGGCGGCTGGCCGACGTCCCGCAGCACCTGCTGCGGGTCAGCTGCCGGCGCTGCGGCCGAACCGTCGAGATCCAGCTGGTCGACGCAACCCGCCTGTACGGTCCGGACGCGATCTGGCGGGACGTCGGCCAACGCCTTCTGGACAACACGTGCTCCCAGCGGACCGGGCGCCACGAAGAGGACGGCTGCTGGCCGTCGTACGACGTCTAGGCGACGTACGGCCATGACCCCCAAGCACCATCCGACGCCGCTTTCCGGAGGCGACCGCAAAGCGCTTGCCAAGGAACTCGGCCGCGCGCGTGCCATGACCACCATCCTCGCCGCACAGTCGTCCGAAGCTCGGGCGAAAGGCGAGGCCTTGATCCGGACGGCCGACCGGCTCCTATGTGAAAGCTGGAACAAGAGGATGTGGGCGAATGGCGGTCCGATCGATCCGTCGCCGACGATCGACCAGGCCATAAACGGTGGCTATTCGTGGCTCGAAATCGAATGCTCGCGCTGCGCGATGAGGCGGGACGTCGACATGGCCACACTGCGCCATCCGCCGACCACTTTCACGCACGACCTGGCGAGCCGGCTCCGCTGCAGCAAATGCGCCAAGGCCAATCGCCGCCCGGCGGCCACGCTGCTACAGTTGGCGCAGCGCCCCCGCCAGGCCGCCCCGGAGACCTGACGATGTGCAACCTCTACAGCATCACGACCAACCAGGCCGCGATCAGCGCGCTCTTCCGCGTCGTCAACCGCTACGTCGGCAACCTCGCGCCGATGCCGGCGTCTTTCCCGACTACAGGGCGCCGATTGTCCGCAACGGCGCGGACGGCCGGGAGCTCGCGCTTGCCCGCTGGGGCATGCCGTCGTCGTCGAAGGCCTTGATGGACGCCACGAAGAAGCGGGCCGAGAAGCTGCAGGCCAAAGGCAAGACTGTCGATTTCAAGAAACTGCTCCGGATGGAGCCGGATTCCGGAACCACAAACATTCGCAACGTCAAGAGCAAGCACTGGACGCGGTGGCTGGGGCCGGAGCACCGTTGCGTGGTGCCGTTCAATAGCTTTAGCGAGTTCAACAAGGCCGAGGGCGGCGACATCTGGTTCGCGCTCGACGTAAGCCGTCCACTCGCCTGCTTCGCGGGCATCTGGACCAACTGGACGTCCGTCCGGAAGGTCAAGGAAGGCGAGACCACCAACGACCTCTATGCGTTTCTAACCACGGATCCGAACGCCGAGGTCGGCGCCATCCATCCGAAGGCGATGCCGGTGATCTTGACGACGCCCCAGGAGGTCGAGACCTGGATGACCGCGCCGCCAGACGAGGCCATGGAGCTGCAGCGGCCGCTACGTGATGGGGCGCTGCGGATCGTCGCCCGCGGCGTGAAGGAAGATCCGGCGCTGGCGACTTGAAGTTCTGCACTAGCCGCGGGCCCGGTGGACCGGGTGCATCGCCGCGTGTCTACCGGTCGATCGCCGACTTGTCGGATCACTTCGCTCGTTTCCAAATCACGTCGACTACGTCTCCCGCCGGGGGGCGAACGGTCAACGTCAGTTGATCTCCCGCAACCGCGACGAAGCGCTTCTGTTGCGTGCCATTCCAGTTGGGAAACGAACTGCCTTCGA
>NZ_JAKLTZ010000069.1:0-1592 GCF_022012555.1 Bradyrhizobium zhengyangense
CGCTTGACGATCTCGTAGTCGTCGAGCGAGCCGGGCAGGCGGTCCTTCATCGCGATGATGGTTTCGAACGCGAGGTAAGGATTGATCGCTTCGGCGCCGTAGCCGGCAAGGCAAGCGAAGTGGTGCACTTCGCGCGGCTCGCCGGATTCGACGACGAGGCCAACCGAGGTGCGCAGGCCCGTGCGGATCAAATGATGATGCACGGAGGCGCAGGCCAGCAGCGAGGGGATCGGCACCCGGTCGGTGCCGACCATGCGGTCGGACAGGATGATGATGTTGACACCTTCGCGCACGGCGACTTCCGCGCGTGCGCAGAGCTCGTCCAGCACCTGGTCCATACCCGCCGCACCGAGGCCGGCGTGGAACGTGGTGTCCAGCGTGCGCGGCTTGAAGTGCGACTCGGCCACTTCCGGGATCGAGCGGATCTTTTCCAGGTCCGCATCGGTCAGGATCGGCTGACGGACTTCGAGGCGCTTGGTGGTGGCCATGCCCTGCAGGTCGAACAGGTTCGGCAGTGGCCCGATGATCGAGACGAGGCTCATCACCAGCTCCTCGCGGATGGGGTCGATCGGCGGATTGGTGACCTGGGCGAAGTTCTGCTTGAAATAGGTGAACAGCGGCTTGGCCTTGTCCGACAGCGCCGAGATCGGCGTGTCGTTGCCCATCGAGCCCGCGGCTTCCTCCCCCGTGGCCGCCATCGGCGTCATCAGGATCGCGATGTCTTCCTGGCTGTAGCCGAACGCCTGCTGGCGATCGAGCAGCGAGAGGTTGGATCGCACGCCCGTGGTCGGCACCTTCGGCAGGTCTTCCAGCACGATCTGGGTCCGCTCCAGCCACTCCTTGTAGGGATGGCTCTTGGCGAGCTCGGCCTTGATCTCGTCGTCGGGAATCAGGCGGCCCTGTTCGAGGTCGACCAGCAGCATCTTGCCGGGCTGCAGGCGCCACTTGGTGATGATCTGGTCCTCGGGGATGGTCAGCACGCCCATTTCGGACGCCATCACGATGCGGTCGTCCTTGGTCACGAGATAGCGCGCCGGCCGCAATCCGTTGCGGTCGAGCGTGGCGCCGATCTGGCGGCCGTCGGTGAAGGCGATCGCGGCCGGGCCGTCCCACGGCTCCATCAGCGCGGCGTGATATTCGTAGAAGGCGCGGCGCTTCTCATCCATCAGCGGATTGCCGGCCCACGCCTCCGGAATCATCATCATGACGGCGTGCGGCAGCGAGTAGCCGCCCTGCACCAGGAATTCCAGCGCGTTGTCGAAGCAGGCGGTGTCCGACTGTCCCTCGTAGGAGATCGGCCAGAGCCGGCTGATGTCCTTGCCGTACAGCTCGGAGCTCACCGAAGCCTGGCGCGCCGCCATCCAGTTGGTGTTGCCGCGCAACGTGTTGATCTCGCCGTTATGCGCGATCATGCGATAGGGGTGCGCCAGCGACCAGGCCGGGAAGGTGTTGGTCGAGAAGCGCTGATGCACCAGCGCCAGCGCGCTCTCGAAATCCTTCTCGTGCAGATCAGGGTAGTACTTGCCGAGCTGGTCGGCGAGGAACATGCCCTTGTAGATCACGGTGCGGCAGGACATCGAGCAGGGGTAATA
>NZ_JAKLTZ010000007.1:0-313701 GCF_022012555.1 Bradyrhizobium zhengyangense
ACCACCCATGAATCATTGAAAAATTGATTCGGGAATCCTATAAATCGCGGCAAAATCAACAATCTGCCAAAGTAGTGCTAGTTCGAGCCACGCAAATTCCCTATCCAGAAAAAGAAAACGGCGGGCTTTGGGCCCGCCGTTTCGTCTACATAAAACCGAGGTTAAGCCCCGGCATAATAATCCGGATCAATTATCCAAGAAGCTCCGCAGCTTCCGCGACCGCGACGGATGCTTCAGCTTCCGCAGCGCCTTTGCTTCGATCTGACGGATACGCTCTCTCGTCACCGAGAACTGCTGGCCGACTTCTTCCAGCGTGTGGTCGGTGTTCATGCCGATGCCGAAGCGCATGCGCAGGACGCGCTCTTCGCGCGGGGTGAGGGAAGCGAGCACGCGCGTGGTGGTTTCGCGCAGGTTCGACTGGATCGCGGCGTCGATGGGGAGGATCGCGTTCTTGTCCTCGATGAAATCGCCGAGGTGTGAATCCTCTTCGTCACCGACGGGGGTTTCGAGCGAGAGCGGCTCCTTGGCGATCTTGAGGACCTTGCGGACCTTCTCCAAGGGCATGCCGAGCTTTTCGGCGAGCTCTTCCGGGGTCGGCTCGCGGCCGATCTCGTTCAGCATCTGACGGCTCGTGCGCACGATCTTGTTGATCGTCTCGATCATGTGCACGGGGATGCGGATGGTGCGGGCCTGGTCGGCGATCGAACGGGTGATCGCCTGCCGGATCCACCACGTCGCGTAGGTCGAGAACTTGTAGCCGCGGCGGTATTCGAACTTATCGACCGCCTTCATCAGGCCGATATTGCCTTCCTGGATCAGGTCGAGGAATTGCAGGCCGCGGTTGGTGTATTTCTTGGCGATCGAGATCACGAGACGGAGGTTGGCTTCCACCATCTCCTTCTTGGCCTGGCGGGCTTCGCGCTCGCCCTTCTGCACGGAGTGCACGATCTTGCGGAACTCGACGATCTCGAGGCCCGTCAGCGCGGCGAGCTGATGCACCTCGTGGCGGAGGTCCTTGATCCGGTCCTTCTCGTGATGGACGAAATTCTTCCAGCCCTTGGCCGAGAGTTTCGAGACGCGGTTGAGCCAGCGCGGATCGAGCTCGGAGCCGGTGTAGTTGCGCAGGAAGTCTTCGCGGGCGACGCCGTGGCTGTCGGCGAGGCGCATCAGGCGGCCCTCATGCGAGACGAGGCGCTTGTTGATGTCGTAGAGCTGCTCGACGAGGCTGTCGATACGGGCCTGGTTGAGGCGCAGCGACTTCACCTCGACGATGATCTCGTCCTTCAGCTTCTTGTACTTGCGCTCCTGATGCGGCGAGAGCGACTCGTTCTGGAGCTGGTTCTGGATGTCCTGCTCCTGAAGCTTGCGCAGCTTCTTGTAGCTGTCGGCGATCTTGTCGAAGATCTCGACGACCTTCGGCTTGAGCTCGGCCTCGATGGCCGCGAGCGACATCTGGTTCTCGAACTCGTCGTCCTCGTCCATGTCGGCTTCGGCGGCAGACTCCGCAGGATCCTTCTCGGCCTCGCCGACATTGCCGCCGGCAGGCGCGGCACGGAACGGGGTCGGCGCCGGCGGCGCCGCGGGCGGCGCGACATGCGCGGGCGCACCGACGGCAGCGGCAGCCTGGCCTTCGGCCGGCGCTTCGCCGTTCTCGCCATTGGGACCAGCGATCATCGCATTGTTCATGCCGGCCTTGGCGTCGGGACCGGCATAGGTCGCCTCGAGATCGATGATGTCGCGAAGGAAGATCTTGCCTTCGTTGAGTTCGTCGCGCCAGATGATGATGGCCTGGAAGGTCAGCGGGCTTTCGCAGAGGCCCGCGATCATCGCTTCGCGGCCGGCCTCGATGCGCTTGGCGATGGCGATTTCGCCCTCGCGGGAGAGCAGCTCGACGGTGCCCATCTCGCGCAGATACATGCGCACGGGATCGTCGGTACGTTCGCCGGGTTCGCTCTTCTTGACCTCGGTGACGGCCTTTTGCGTGACCTCGACGAGCTCGTTATCGGTCTCGTCCTCGCCGCCCTCGTCCTTGTCCTCTTCGCCTTCGCTATCGTCGGCTTCGGTGACGTTGATGCCCATGTCGGAGAGCATGGACATGATGTCCTCGATCTGCTCCGGCGAGGTCTGGTCGGACGGCAAAACTTCGTTGAGCTGATCGAAGGTCACGAAGCCGCGCTTCTTGGCCTGCTTGATCATCTTCTTCACTGCCGCATCGGACAGATCGAGCAACGGCGACGGCGCGTCCTGGGAGTCCTTCTCCGGCGCGTCCGCTGCCTTGTCGTCCTTTTCCTTGTCCTTCGCCTGCAGCGTCTTTGCCTTGGTGGCCATCCATTGCTCCTAAACGCGTTTCATGCAGACGTGCGCGCGCCCGCGTGAAATCACTTGAACCTGTTGCTCGACGCTCTCGCTTCGCCAGATCTCGACACGGAAAGGGCGGCGCGCACAGATCTCGCCACCCCGACCTTTCTCTCGCCGGATTTGCCTAACGCTTCGTGAGCCTCTTTGTCGCGGCGGATGCAGGTGAAGTGCCAACAGCTGTTGCGCGGATTCATTCCTGACGCGTCTGTTCTGCCTGCGGCCGCGAGGCCAAAGTGCTACAAGACCGTTAAGCCTCGATTAACCCTGTTTTTGCCGCCAAACCTCGGATTTGGCGAGTCTTTTAGCGGTGCCAGCGACGTCCGTCCGCATGATTCTTTCATCACACGCTCTTCTGGAACCGGCCCGACAGCTCGCCAAAACCCTCGATCAGGGCCTCGGTACCGTCGACCTCTCCTATCCGAGCCTTGACGTCACGCAGCCACGCTAAATTGGCCTCGCTGGGGTCCTCCCCCAAGGCCAGCTCGGCGTCCTTCAGCTCTCTAAGTAGTGAATGGTACTGCCGATGCAAGGCAACGAGTTGATGCCAGGTGGCAAGAACGTCGTCCCTCGCGGCGCCCTCGCGGGCGCCCCACACCGCCGCGGTGGTGATGCCGCCCTCAACCCTTTGAAGAAGCTGTGAAAATCCACCTTTTACGATATCGGACCGCATCTTCTCGGCCTGCTCGCCGGGGTCCGGCGAGTGGTGATGGTCGTTGGCGAAAGCGGCGATGATGCCGGCCCTGAGCTTGTGGGCCTCGGGGTGGGCCAGCTCGAGTGCGGCCACTTCCTCAAGGTGATCATCCAGCAGCCAGGGGTGATTGATCAGGCATTGCAGGATCAGGGCCTCCCGGCGGGAGATGGCGCTGCGCTGTCCGCGCATGATCGGGCTCGCCGCCAGCTGGGGGCTCGCCGCCTGGTAGGGGCCTGATGGCAGCGGGGCCGGACCCGGCGGGCCGCGGCGGCCGCCCCCAAATCCTTGCCCGAATCCTTGCCCGAATCCTTGGCCACCGAATCGATTCGCCTGCCCGCCGCGGGGCTGGAAGGGGCGGCCACCACCCCCTTGGCCGAAATTGCCCCTGTTAGCGAAGCCGCCGCGGCCGCCGTCAGGCGAGAAGGTGCGCTGCAGGCGCTCGACGAATTCGTTGCGGTAGTAGCGCCGCACCACCTCGTCGCGGATGCCGTTGGACAATTCCTTGATGCGCGCTTCCAGCGCGGCGCGGCGCTCGGGCGTGGCAAAATTGCCGCCTTCGAGCTCGCGCGACCACAGCATGTCGGCGAGCGGACGGGCCGCCGCGATCACCTCTTCCATCGCGCCGCGTCCGCCGGAGCGCACGAGATCGTCGGGATCCTGCCCTTCCGGCAGCAGCGCGAAACGCAGGCTCTTGCCGGGCGCGAGAAATGGCAAGGCAAGGTCCGCAGCACGATAAGCCGCCTTCTGGCCGGCGCGGTCGCCGTCGAAGCAGAGGATCGGCTCGTCCGCCATCTTCCAGAGCAGCGCCAGCTGGCTCTCGGTGAGCGCGGTGCCGAGCGGCGCGACCGCGCCTGCAAAGCCCGCGGTGACCATGGCGATGACGTCGACATAGCCTTCGACCACGACCAGCGATGCGCCGTCATGGGTGGCTTTGCGCGCGGTCTGGTGATTGTAGAGATTGTCGCCCTTGTGGAAGAGCGGCGTCTCCGGCGAGTTCAGGTACTTTGCCGGAACGTCCTTCTCCAGCGCGCGTCCGCCGAAGGCGATGACGCGGCCGCGCAGATCCGTGATCGGAAACATCACGCGATCGCGGAAGCGATCGTAAGGCACGGGAATGTCGTCGCCGCCGATCAAGAGGCCGGTCTCGACCATGTCCTCGACGGAGACACCGAGCTTGCCGAGATGCTCCTTCAGCGCGAAGCGTTCGGACGAGGCATAGCCGAGGCGGAACTGCAATTGCGTCGCCGGCGAGATGGCGCGGTCGGCGAGATAGCCACGCGCCTTGGCGCCGAGGCGCGAGGCCAGAGTCTCCGAAAAATACTTTGCGGCGAGCTCCATGACGTCATGGAGCGAGCGGCGCCGCTGCTCCTCGCGCGCCGCGTTGGGCGTCACGGCCGGCAGCGGCAGGCCCGCCATGCTGGCGAGCCGCTCGACGGCTTCGGCAAACGGCAGACCGTCGGTCTCCATCACGAAGGTGATGATGTCGCCGTGCTTGCCGGAGGAGAAGTCGTGGTAAAAACCCTTCTGGTCGTTGACGTAGAAGGACGGCGTCTTCTCCTGCTGGAACGGCGACAGCCCCTTCCACTCCCGCCCCGCCTTCTTCAACTTGACGCGCTTGCCCACGACTTCGGAGACCGAAAGCCGGGCACGAAGCTCGTCGAGGAATTGGGGCGTGAAGCGCATGGCCATGGTGTAGCGCGAACCGGGTGAGTCGGGCGAAGGGATCAGGGATATAGGTGCGGGGGACGTAAAAGTCAGGTTTGTCGGGATTATGCGCGCTGTTCACAGCCCCCTCGGTCATTCCGGGGCGCGCGGAGCGCGAGCCCGGAATCCATTCCTCCCAGCATTTCCGCGGCACAATGGATTCCGGGCTCGCGCCAAGTGGCGCGCTGGAATGACGGGAAAAGCTTGAACCCCGCCCGGTTCCACGCTTCCATAGGCCATGTTCAGGACCTTTCGGGGCGGCCAGAGCGGGGGTTGGCGCGTGACCTCGATATCGCCTGTGACGGGCGAGCCCCTGCCCTTCATGCCGGCGCTGTCGGTAACCGACGGCGACGCCGTCGCGCTGCCGCTGGTGCCCTCGCGCAATGCCTGGCGCCTGGTCGGCGTGCCGAGCAATTTGCGCTACACCGAACGGCCCGAGCAGCAGCAGCTCGCCGCGGTGCAGGCCGGTCTCGGCCGGCTGGAGGCGACCAGCGCAGCGCTGATCCCGATCCGCAAATCGCAGGCCTGGTGGGATCTGACGCAGGAAGAGCGGCGCAGGATTTTTGAAGACAAGTCGCACCACATTGCGAGCAGCATGCGCTTCCTGCCCGCCATCGCGCGCCAGCTCTATCACTGCCGCGACCTCGGCGAGCCCTTCGATTTCCTGGCCTGGTTCGAATTCGCGCCCGCGCACGCCTCGCTGTTCGAGGAGCTGGTGGGGATGCTCAGGCAGACCGAAGAATGGAGCTATGTCGAGCGCGAGGTGGACGTGCGCGTGGTGAAGGAAGTGCTGTCGGCCTAGTGGTCCAGGAAGCGGCCGGATTCGATGTGCGGCAGGTTCGTCACCGGCCAGTTGTAGACATAGGTCCAGGCCGGCGCGGTCGCGCCATCCGCGCCTGTTACGTCGACCAGCCGGCGCAGATACTCCGTCGGCTCCGGAAAACCCTCGCCACAGGCCTCATACATGTCGAGCTCGCGCAGGAGCTCATCGCCGGCGCGCAAGCGGAAGAGCTCGCCATGCACGACGTCCGAGGATACCTCGGACAGCAGCAATCCCGGATAATGCTTCACCAGCACCAGCCGGCCCCGGCACGTCGCCTCGCCCAGAAAATCCGCATGCTGCGCCAACAGCCGCGCCATCGGATGGTCGAAGCCGCGCATCAGGGTGCCGTAGACGAAGAGACGATCGGAGGTCATGAGGCTCTATAGCTGGCAATGTTGTGGAGTGACAGAGCTGTACATTCGCTGTCGTCGCGGCGAAGGCCGTGGGTGTCTACACGACCTCCGCTTCCAACTCCTCGCCGCGCTCCTCGGCCGAAACCACCCTGACGCTGACGTCCATGACGTCGAACGCATCCTGGGTGCCGATATAGATGCCGTGCAGCGGAATGGCCTGGCGCGGATCGCGCGCGACCGCAACGCGGATGAGGTCGCGGGTGCCGACGATGCCGTTGGTCGGATCGAACTCGATCCAGCCCGCGCTCGGCAAGTACACCTGCACCCAGGCATGGGTCGAGCCGCCGCCGACATGGTGCTGGGCGATGTCCTCGGGGACGAAGACATAGCCGGAGACGAAGCGAGCGGCGATGCCTAGCCGGCGCAGCGCCTCGATCATGAACAGCGCATAGTCGCGGCAGGTGCCGGTGCCTCGCCGCAAGGTATCGGACGGCGCCTGCGTGCCGGGCTCGTGACGCCTTTGGTATTTGAACTGCTCGCGGATCGCATGCGTGATGCGGCTGAGGATATCGAAGGTTGGCGAAAGTGCATTCTCGTCGAGAAAACCGCGCACCCAGGCCGCGACCTTGCCCTCGGCATCGGGGTATTGCGGCGTGATGTACTGGACGAGATCGGGCAATTCCGCGTCGTCATAGACGAAGGGATAGAAGTAGGCGGGATCGTCGGGCGTCAGCGCGAACTCGTCGACCGGATTGTGCTCGACGGTGACGCGCCAGTCGAAGATCAGGCGATCGGCGCGCGCGTCGAAATCGGCGATCGCGACCGAATTGCCAAACACGTCGTGGATCCAGCGCAGCGACATCGGCTGCGGCGAGATATCGAGCCTGGAGGCGAGCACGCGCAGATCATGGCCATCGCTCGGACGCAGCATGAATCTGTGTTCGCCGAAGGCCACGGGACTGACGTAGCGATATTCGGTCTTGTGATGAATCGTCAGCAGCGGCATCGTCGGGAGATCATGGTGATGTTGGGCAGACCTGATATTAACGCTTGTTGCCCAATGTCCGGGGCGACTGCTTTTTCGATAGGCAATCAGGATGGCTTTCAACACAGCCGGGGCGACGGATCAACTCCTTGGCGACGACGATATTCCGCCAGTGCATGAGGTGAATGCAGAGGGGACATCGCCCTTTCTGCTCACATCGGACCATTACGGCCGCATTCTGCCGCGTGCGCTCGGCGATCTCGGTGTATCGGAAGACGAGCTTGTCAGGCACATCGCCTGGGACATCGGCATCGCCGGCGTCGCGGAGCGGCTCGCAAACATGCTTAACGCGCATCTGATCGCGCAGCGCTATTCGCGGCTCGTGATCGACTGCAACCGCTCGCCCGGCGTGGCGAGCTCGATCCCCGTCATTTCCGAAGCGACCGCGATCCCGCGCAACGAAGGCATCTCGGACGGTGAACGCGCGGCACGGCGGCGCGAGATCTTCGAGCCCTATCATCAGCGCATCGACGCGGTGATCGACAGCCGGATCCACGCGAAGCAGCCGACGGTGCTGGTGTCGCTGCACAGCTTCACGCCCGTCTATGCCGGCGTTGCGCGGCCCTGGCACATCGGCGCGCTCTACAATCGCGACAAGGTGCTGCCGCAGCTGCTGCTGAAGCACTTGCGCTCTGAGGGCGATCTCGTCGTCGGCGACAACGAGCCCTATGCGGTGAGCGATCTCAGCGACTACACCATCCCCGTCCATGGCGAGGCGCGCGGTCTCGTCAACACCGGCATCGAGATCCGCCAGGACCTGATCGCGGACCAATCCGGCCAGCAGCAATGGGCCGAGCGGCTGGCGCGGATCTTCGCGGAGATCGAGGTGGAGTTGAAGCCGGCGCTGCTGGTCGGCTAGCCGCCGCGCCTCGCCACGAACAGCGCGAGCGCGGCGAAGGTTCAAGCTTACTTGGCCCGGATCAGCGCCAGCCAGATGCCGCCGCCGATCATGAAGCCGCCAGAGACGCGCGACACCAGGCGGGTGCGGCGCGCCGAGAAGAAGCCGCGGACCTGGCCGGCAAGCAGCGCGTAGATTCCGTCGGTCAGGCCGGCCAGCACCATGAAGGTGATGCCGAGCACCAGGACCTGCGACAAATGATCCTTGCTCATGTCCATGAATTGCGGAATGAACGCACCGAAGAACACCAGCAGCTTCGGGTTCGACAACGCCACGACAAAGCCCTGCAAAAGAAAGCCGCCGCGAGGGGGAGGCGGCGGCGCGTCCGCGTCGACGCCCTGCACCGGAGAGCGGATCAGCTTGATGCCGAGCCAGACCAGATAGGCCGCGCCCGCAAAGCGCACCCAGTTGAACCAATAGCCCATCGTCGCCATCAGCGTGGTGAGGCCGACGGCAAGGATGCCTATCACGATCAACAGCCCCATCTGCACGCCGAGAATGTTGGTCAGCGCGGCACGCGTGCCATGGCGCAGGCCGTTGGCGATAACGAGGGTCACGATCGGCCCCGGCAGCAGCGCGAGCGCAATGCAGGCGGCGATGAAAGCGAGATAGGCTTGCATGGACATCATGGGGAGAACTCTGCTGATGGCGGTGTTTGCGGGTATTAATGCATGACAACTAGTTTCCGTCCAGCGCAGCGACGACCCACGCTTTCATCTCCCGGGTCTCGAGAAAAGCGAGCGCCGCACGCTGCATCGCGTTGGCATTACCCCGCCCCTGCGCCGCCGCAACGAAGAGATCGCAGCGCCGCGAGAGCGCAACACCGACCGCGGCGCGGCTAGTGCCGTCAAGGATCGCAAGATCATAGCGCCGCGCACGGCCGTGCATCTCGCCGACATGCACGACTTCACCCGGCGCAGTCGCGCTAAAGCGCGGGGTGATCAGATCGATATCGGCGACGCGATCGACCTCGTCGTCATCGGCGACACCGCTGTCGCAATTGCAAAAGCCGCGTTTGGCGCGAACGTAGAGCTCGGCGCCGTCGCAAGCCCCTCCCTCGCAGTGGAACGCACGCCCAGCGGGCCAGCCGTCGCGCGGGAACGGCCAGGCGATCTCGCGCCATCGGGCAGATGGCGGCGCAGACGACGGCGCAAGCTGATAGGCACCGACACCTGACGCGCAGAGCGCCATCAGGGTGGCCGCAATCGCCGCCGCGCGCCGCATCGTCAATTCTTCGGCAAGCCGGCGACGGCCCGCGCCGCTCCGGCCAGTTCGAGGATGTGCAGGCCGGTGTTGGCACGATCGACGATGTAGATGTAGCCGCGATCGTCGGTCTCGACATTGTTGGTTTGGATCGCGACCTTGCAGCGCTCGCCGCCCTCCACGGGAATGCAGCGCTTGTCGGTCGCCTGCGTGATCGCCGGGATGAAATAGCCGACTTCCTTGGGATGATAGGGATCGCGGATGTCGAGCGCGCGAACGCCGGCGTTGAAGAAGGCGATGAAAGCCATCTTCTTGTAATAGACCGGCGCCATGCTCTCATTCGACGAATGCGAGCCGAAACGGCCGCCGCGCTGGCAGAACTGTCCGCTGGCCTCCGGCACGGTGTAGCTCGAGATCATCATCGGCCGCGTCTCGGTGGTGACGTCGGCGAACCACACCATCTGCCTGGCCTCGCCGCATTCGTTGAGGATCGCCTCATCCACGATCATGACGATGTCGCGCGTCTTGCCGTCCTTGTCCTCGGCAAACTCAGCGACGGGCATATCGAGCATCGGAAACGTCGTGTGCGCGCCGTTGAAGGCGGACATCGGCAGCCGCGATATCTCGGGAAAGCGCAGATTGTCGGGCGTCGGCTCCTTCGGCCCCGTCAGCAGCTTCTCGCGATCGACGATCTGCAGGATGCCGCCCTTGTTGGTGCCATAGCCGAAATAGACGCGGTTGCCGTTCGGCCCGGTCGAGATCGGTCCGTGCAATTCGGTCGGCACCGCGCCGGTCGACCCGGGCTCCTGGCCGGGCAGGCCAAAGTCGCGGATCTTTTGCGGATGCGCCGGATCCGAGAGATCGTAGATCTGCGTCATGCGCCGCGTGCGCCAGTCCGGCGCGCCCGAGACGAGATAGGCAATGCCGGTGTCGCATTCCCACCAGCTCTTGTGCGTGTCCTTCAAGCCGCCGAGGCGCGTGATCAGCGCGGGGTTGGCGGGATCGGCGACGTTCCAGATCTCATGCGCCTGGCTGCCGAAGGTGCGCAACATGTAGACCGCGTTGGGATCGCCCTTCGGCAAGGTCTTGCCGTCGCACACGCGCACCATCTGCGCGCCGCCGGATTCATATTTGCCCTCCTGCCCCGGCAGGTGCCTGAGATATTTGGGATGCGCGGGATCGGTGACGTCGATGATCGAGGTCCCGTTCGGCTCCGCCTTGCCGGTCATCGGATTGACAGGCGCCAGCACGTCATCGGTGCCGCCATGATGACCGATATAGGCGATCCAGCGGTCGCCCTGATGATGGATGGTCGGCTGATAGGCGCTGCGCCCCTGAAGATCGTTGCTGCCGACGAGCTTCATGTTCGACGCCTCAGGCGGCGCGCCGATCGTCTGCTTCTGGGCGTGAACAAAAGTGCTGCCGGCGAAAAAGACGAGGGCGGCAGCAGTCAAGACGCAACGGAACATCAAGGTCCTCCCCGGAACCAATCTGCGTTGGCTGAGCGTCAAGGTTAGCACAGCCGATCGCACGCGCCAAAGACACCATCTTGACAGGCAACCATTTGGTTGCCTAATATCGCCGCCATGGATGAAGTCTTCAAAGCGCTCGCCGACACATCGCGACGGTCGCTGCTGGACCGGCTTCACGCCAGGAACGGCCAGACGCTAAACGAGCTTTGCGAAGGCCTCGCGATGACGCGCCAAGCCGTGACGAAACACCTGGTCATTCTGGAAGAGGCCAATCTGGTCACGACCATCAAGCATGGCCGCGAGAAGCTGCACTATCTCAACCCGGTGCCGATCCACCAGATCGGCGAGCGCTGGATCAGGAAATTCGAGCGCGGCAAGCTCGCCGCACTCGGCGAATTGAAACGCCAGCTGGAGAAGCGTGATGAGTAAGCCACAATTCGTCTATGTCACCTACATCGAGACCACGCCGGAAAAGCTGTGGCAGGCGCTGACGTCAAGCGAGTTCACCAGGCAATATTGGTTCGGCGCCGAGGTCCGCTCCGACTGGAAGGTCGGCTCGCCCTTTGCGCTTTCGCTGGACGGCGAGGTCACCGATTCAGGCGAAATCCTCGAGGCCGATCCGCCGCGACGGCTGTCCTACAGCTTCAAGCATCTGAAATATGAAGAACTGCGCGGCGAGCCGATCTCGCGCGTCGTCTTCACCATCGAACCCTTCGGACCGGTCGTGCGTTTGACCGTGCTGCATGATGGCTTCATCGAGGGCGGCAAATATCTCGGCGCCGTCTCCAACGGCTGGCCGGCCATTCTGTCGCAGCTCAAGAGCCTGCTCGAGACCGGCAAGCTGCTCAACATCACGCGCGCAGCCCTCAACAAGGGATTCGACGCAAAATGAATCTCGACCAGTTCAAGCCCCTCACGGTCTACACCATCTACATCGCCTCGACGCCGGAGAAGGTGTGGGAGGCCCTCACCTCGGCCGAATTCAGCCGAAAGTATTTTTCGGGCTTCGCCGTGGAGATGCAGCCGAAGCTCGGCGGCACGTTTGTCGTGCGCGCGCCTGACGGCTCGGAGCACATTTCTGGTGAAGTCTTCGAATACGATCCGCCGAGGAAGCTGACGGTGACATGGAACGTCAACTGGCCCGACCTCGTCGCCAAGCTCGGCACCACGCTCGTGACCTACGAGATCGAGCAAGCCGGAGAAGCCGTCCGTCTCATCATGAGCGAACGCCACGATCGCGATCTCAGCGACGACATCCTCTCCGGCGGCCGCGCCGGCTGGCCGGCGATCCTGTCGGGGCTGAAGAGCCTGCTGGAGACAGGAAAGGCGCCGCAGATCAAGACAGCACCGCCGGCACGGATGCTGGCGGCGCTGAAGGCGATGGGGATCAAGACGCCGTAGTGGCCAGAATCTGCGGCCTCATCGCTTCTTCTTCACCGGCGGTGGATGAATCTCGTCGATCTTGCGATGGCAATCCGCTTCGGAGTCGTGCGGGCCCGAGACGAAGGTCCCGCTGACCTTGATTGCGTACCAGCCCGACTCCACGCCGAGCCGGAGCGCTTCTTCTGTCTTGACGTGCCGTGGGGAGAGAGTTTGCATCAGGTGCTTTCGGTTGGCGTTCGTTCACATCGAACTGCAGTGAAATCTTTCAGGCATCCGTCGTGATCAGCAGCATCCACGGGTGTGAAGGATGAGTTTGTTCACATTGCCCGCGCATATTCGTCGCGTCGCGTGCGCGCAAAGACGGCTGTTCTTTCCGACATTGGCGCACCGTGCGCGCAATCACAGCAATTAGCTATCGTTTTCTCGCCCCGCCCCGGGCTTTTGCAGCGCCGAATGCTCTGTCAGTCGAATAACGCCGGCGAAACGGACGAATAGCCCGTTTCCGTTGCGTCCGGCGCCTCTTTTATGCCACCGGCACCACCAGCCGCCGATAGAGATGCCATGTCGCATGCCCGAGCACCGGCAGCGTCACCACCAGGCCGAGGAAATACGGCAGCGCCGACACGATCAGCAGGATCACGATGACAGCGGCCCAGCCGATCATCGGCAGCGGGCTCGTCACCACCGCGCGCACGCTCGTCACCATCGCGGTGACGAAATCGACCTCGCGATCGAGCAGCAGCGGAAACGACACCACGGTCAGTGAAAACAGGATCAACGACAACGCCGCGCCGACCGCATTGCCGATCGCGAGGAACAGCAAGCCCTCGTTGGTGGTCAGCACCACCGTCATGAATTCCTGCAAGCTCGAGAACGAGGCGTGCAGGCCCAGCAACAATGCGATCAACAGCCGCACCTGGTACATCCAGATCACGAACACGAACAGCGTGACGAAGGCCATCCATCCGATTTCGCTGCGCGAGCGGATCGCCGACCAGATCGCGCCGAAAGAGACGGGCTCGCCGCGCTCGCGGCGGCGGCTCACCTCATAAAGGCCGATCGCGACGAAGGGCCCGATCAGGGCAAAACCGGCCGCCAGCGGATAGACGAGATAGACCATGCCGAAGGCGGTGAGGCAGAGCATGATGGTGATGCCGCCGGCGGCGTAGAGCGCGCCGAAGCAGAGCCCGTAAATCGGCAGCGCCTGGAAATCGCGCAGGCCCTCGACCAGCGACTCGGCGATGTCGGTCGCCGCAACAGGACGCACCACCGGATCGACCTTGCCCGAGATGGACATCAGCTTCCTCCGCTCATCGGCGCGATCTTTTGCCGCGCGCAGGGCGCAATATTAGCGTCACTGCGCGCGGGCGCAACTTGATGCCTGATAGCGGGAGGTCGCCAGCGACACCGCAACGCGCCGGTGGCAAAATCTTTAGCCTTCGGTACTATATTTCGCACCGACGCCTATGGACGGGGCAGACGATCGTGCCGCAAATTGTACCTCCAACAGCGGACCGGCAGATCGATGAGCCTGCGTACCCGGTTACTGATCCTCGTCATCGCGGCCATGCTGGTGCCGGCGAGCCTCGTCGGCTTGCGCTTCGTGCAGAACCGGACCAGCGAGATCAACGCTGCGCTGGCCAATCTCGTCGCTTCAGCCGACGACATTGCCAGCGATCTCGACGAGAAGATCCAGGGCACTGCCCAGCTTGACTATGGCCTTGCCCGCGCCCGCGATCTCGACACAAGCGACAAGGCGGCGTGCTCTGCGTTTCTGTCCGATGTGCGCGAGGAGTATCCGCAGTTCACGGGAATCTTGACGATTAATCCGGACGGCAGCCTGTTCTGCGACTCGCTCCGCAGCAACCGCACGCTCGATCTGAATGATCGTGCCTATTTCAGGCAGGCGAAGGTCTCGCAAGGTACCGTCGCGCTGGAGCCGGTGTTCGGCCGCCTGACCGGACTGTCGGTCCTCCAGATTGCCTATCCGGCGCGCTCTGACGCCGGCGCGCTGAAATTCGTCCTGCTCGCCTCGTTCAACCTGAACAAGTTCGCGGAGTTTCACGACAGGCGGTTGCTCGCCGAGAAGGAGATCCTGTTCGTCGACAGCAAGGGTACGGTGCTGGTCGCCCCCAAGGGCGGCGGCTGGAGCGATCCGGTCGGCGCGTCGATCGCCGGCTCCGATCTGTTTCGCTTTGCGGCGTCGTCGCCCGATGGTGCGGCATCTCGCGAGGTCACCGATCGCACGGGCCACACGCAGGTCTGGGCTGTCGCCCGCTCGCCGTCGATCCGCAAGGCCGGCCTTTATATTATCGTTGGACGCTCCAAGGACGGACTGGTCGCGGCGGCGAACCGCCGGCTCTACGAGGATCTGGCGATCCTCGCGGTGGCCTCGCTGCTGCTGCTCGCCGGCGTCTGGATCCTCGCAACCGTCAGCGTCGGACGCCAGGTCGGCCGGCTCGCCACGATGGCGAAGCGGCTGGGGCTCGGCGATCTCAGCGCACGCATTCCGCCGCCGCATCCGCGCGGGGAACTCGGCGGATTGATGATGCTGCTCAACGACACCGCGGAGTCGCTCGAGCAGCAGCGCGCCGCCATCGCCGACCTCAGCCACAAGCTCAGCCAGTCCCAGAAGATGGAGGCCATGGGCCAGCTCACCGGCGGTGTGGCGCATGACTTCAACAATCTCTTGACCGTCATCCTCGGCAACTCCGAGCATCTCGCCGACAGGCTGGCGGACAACAAGGAACTGCACCAGATCGCGAGCGATATCGCGACGGCGGCCGAGCGCGGCTCCGACCTGACGCGAAGCCTGCTCGCCTTCGCGCGCAAGCAGCCCTTAAGACCGCGCGAGATCGACATCGCCGAGAAGGTCGTCGGCATGGAGCAGTTGCTGCGCCGGTCGCTCGGCGAGCACATCGAATGCAGCTTCGCCTTCGGCGCCGATCTGTGGCCGGCCAGCGTCGATCCAAGCCAGCTCGCAACCGCCTTGCTCAACCTCGTGCTCAACGCGCGCGATGCCATGCCCGACGGCGGCAGACTGACGGTCGAGGTGCGCAATATTTCGCTCGGTTCGTCCGAACTCGACGTCGACGGCGAGCCGCGGCCCGGCGATTACGTCATGGTGGCCGTAACCGACACCGGCTGCGGCATGGCAGCTGATGTCGCGAACCGCGCGTTCGAGCCGTTCTTCACCACCAAGGAGGTCGGCAAGGGCACAGGCCTCGGCCTGAGCATGGTCTACGGGTTTGCGCAACAGTCCGGCGGACTCGTGCAGCTCCAGTCCGAGCCCAGGGAAGGCAGCGTCGTCAGGCTGTTCTTCCCACGTATCGCTTCGGCGCCGAACGAGGAGCCGGCTCCCGCGGAACCGATCCTCCCACCCGAGGCAAGCGGGACCATTCTCGTGGTCGAAGACGACGATATGGTGCGCGCCTATGTCGAGAGCGAGCTGCGGACGCTCGGCTACCGTGTCATCGCGACGTCGAACGGGCCCACGGCGCTGGATGTCCTGCGCGAGCCCGGCGACATCCATCTGCTGTTCACGGATGTCGTGATGCCCGGCGGCATGTTCGGACCGGAACTGGCGCGGCAAGCTACAGCGCTGCGGCCTGACCTCAAAGTGCTGTTCACCTCCGGCTACAGCCAGACTCCGGTCAAGACTCCCGACGGGATCGACGCCCGCATTCTGACAAAACCGTTCAAGCGGCAGGACCTCGCCGCGATGCTGCGGTCCGCGTTGTCGGCGCCATCGCGCTAACGAGATATGAGCAGCAGCGCGACGCCGAGATTGGCCGCAAACAGCGTTGCATCGATGACGAAGATCCTGAGCATCGGGCCTTTCAGCACCGGCCAGTAAGCCACCCCGACGCGTCCGCCGCGCATCAGCACGGGAAGATTATAGGCGAATTGGCTGAAATGGCAGGCGGCGAAGAACAGAAACAGCGCAAGCTGCGCTTCGACCGGCTGGAAGAACGACGGACGCGCCGCCAGCAAATAGAACGAGAGTAGACCGATCGGCAGATTCATCCCGCCGAGGAAAGCTACGCTGGCCGCCAGCGTCGGCGCGATCGGATTGCTGCGCTCTTCCCGAGGCAGCAGGATCTTCAACGTGTTCGTTTGCGCGATACTGAACTGGATGAAAGCGCCACCGAACCACAGCGTGTTGAGCAGCAGGACGAAATCCGAAAGGTGCATGATCATTTTCCAACACAAGCCTCTTCCGGCTCACGAGGAAATTGGCAAAGCTTACCTTTCATGTCAACACTATTGACCTGAAAGCCGATCAGTTATTGTCGGCGATCGTCTTCATGACGGCCATCCAGGCCGCCGCGCCGCGGGCGCCGACGCGATCAAATGCCTTGCGCATGACCTCGCGCTCATGCCCCGAGGCCGTTTGCTCGATGCGCTGCCCCGCAGCCGTCAGACGCAACAGTTTCGAGCGATGCTGCTCGGGCGACCGCTGCGACGTCAGCAGCTTGCGTTCCAGCAACAGAGTGAGCGGCCGGTTCAGCGCCTGCTTGGAAATGCCGAGGATCTCGATCAGCGACCCGATGGCGATATCCGGCCGGCGCGCCACCACGTAGAGAATGCGATGGTGCGAGCGCGACAGGCCCTGCTTTGCCAGATAGTCGTCGGCCTCCAGCGTCATCCCGCGCCAGCCATAATACATGAGCTCCAGCGCCGCATCGAGATCATCGAGCTTCGCAAGTGAGGCGCGGTGCAGCCCCGCGGCGTGAGACGTCTTCGGCATTGTCGGAAGCTAACCTCTTGCCCGCAGTTCGCGCCGCAGCACCTTTCCCGTCGCCGTCATTGGCAGGGTCTCCGCGAATTCCACGTAACGCGGATATTCGTGGGCCGCGAGCTGCACCTTGACGAACTCCTGGATTTCGCGCGCGAGCGCATCATCAGCGGCAAAGCCCGGGCGCAGCACGATCCAGGCCTTGATCGATTCGGTGCGGATCGGATCGGGAATGCCGACCACCGCAGCCATCGCCACCGAAGGATGCTTCATCAACGTATGCTCGATCTCGGACGGACCGACGCGATAGCCGGCCGTGGTGATGACGTCGTCCTCGCGGCTGACATACCAGAAATAGCCGTCGTCATCCTGCACGCCGAGATCGCCGGTCAGCAGGAATTCCCCGGCGTACTTCTTCGCCGTCGCGTCCGGGTTACGCCAGTATTCGAGCATGGTCACGGGGCATGGCTGGCGAACGCCGATAATGCCGCGCTGGCCGCGCGGCTGCTCCTCGCCCTTGTCGTTGACGATACGGACGTCGAACCCCGGCGTCGCCTTGCCCATCGAACCGGGCCGGATCGGAAACAGATGGGCGTTGCTGCCGATCACGAGATTGCACTCGGTCTGGCCGAACACTTCGTGCGCATCGATGCCAAAGGTGTCCCGCACCCAGCCGAGCAGCTCGCCGCCGAGCGATTCACCGCCGGTGAAAATACTGCGCAGCTTGACGCCGGGATGTTTGACGCCCGCCTGCCGCATCAGCTTCAGCGCGGTCGGCGGCAGGAAGACGTTGCGGACGCCGAGATCGGCCATCATCTGCATCGCCGCCTGCGGCTCGAATTTTCGCGCGCGATGTCCGACCAGCGGAATGCCGTGATACCAGAAGGCGAACAGGCCGTTGATGAGGCCGCCGATCCAGGCCCAGTCTGCCGGCGTCCACATCAGGTCGCCGGGACGCGGCAGGAAGTTGTGACACATCTCGACGTTGGGCAAATGGCCGAGCACGACGCGATGCGCATGCAGCGCGCCCTTCGGATTACCTGTGGTGCCCGAGGTGTAGATGATCAGCGCGGGATCGTCGGCGGAGGTGTCGACATTGGCAAAATCCTCGGACGCGGTTTCGATTGCCGACCAGAACGGTTTCGCGCCGGCGTGCACGGCGCCGCTCGTGACGTAGATGTCCTGCAGATAAGGCAGCCGTTCGCGGATCTTTGTGAGCTTCTCCCAGCCTGCCTCGTCCGTGATGATCGCCTTCGCTTGCGAATTCGACAGTCGGAATTCCAGCGCATCCTCGCCGAACAGCGTGAACAGCGGGATCGAGATCAGCCCGGAGCGGAACGCCGCCAAATGCGCGATCGGCAGCTCCAGCGACTGCGACTGGAACACCGCGACGCGATCGCCACGCGAAAGCCCGTCCGCCTTCAGCACATTGGCGAAGCGGCGCGACATCTCCGCGACCTCGTCGAAAGAGGTGCGCGTGGTGGCACCAACCTCGTCGACATAAACAAGCGCCAGCCGGCCGGTGCCGTCGGCATGGCGATCGCAGCACGCCTCCGCGATGTTGAAGCGCGCCGGGATGTTCCAGCGGAAGTTACGATAGAGCTCGTCGTAGGTTGCGGCTTCGGTCAGCATGACTCAGCGCACCGTCGCGAAGAATTTTCTGATATCGCGCACGAACAGCTCGGGCTGCTCGAAAGCCGCAAAGTGCCCGCCCTTCTCCATCTCGCTCCAATGCGTGATATCCAGAAAATTCGGCTCCATCCAGCGCCGCACCGGCGTGATGATCTCCTTGGGAAACACGGCGACACCGGTTGGCACGGTCACCTTGGGCGTCGTGCGGCGCTTGCCAAAACTCTCCCAGTAGAGCCGCGCCGACGAGGTCGCCGTCTCCGTCGTCCAGTAGAGCATGACGTTGTCGAGCAGCTCGTCCTTGTCGAAAATGTTCTCGGGGTGGCCGTTGCAATCGGTCCAGGCCCAGAATTTTTCCAGGATCCAGGCGGCCTGCCCGCTCGGCGAATCCGTGAGGCCATAGCCAAGCGTCTGCGGCCGCGTCGATTGCTGTTTTGAATAGCCGGAGTCCAGATCGACGTAATGCTTGAGACCGGCCAGCGCGCGCTTCTCCTCCGGCGTCGGATCGCCATCGACCTTCGGCGCGGCGTTGAAGGCGAGCGTGACGTGGATGCCGGCGCAATGCTCCGCATCCTGTGCGCCGAGCGAGGTCGTCACCGCCGAGCCCCAGTCGCCGCCTTGCGCGCCGTAGCGCGTATAACCCAGCCGATCCATCAGCTTGGCCCAGGTTGCGGCGATGCGGTCGACGCCCCAGCCAGTGGTCTTGGGTTTTGCAGAGAAGCCGAAGCCCGGCAAGGAAGGACAGATCACATGGAAGGCGTCGGCGGGATTGCCGCCATGCGCAGCCGGATCGGTGAGCGGCGCGATCACCTTCTGGAATTCCACGATCGAGCCGGGCCAGCCGTGGGTGATGATCAGCGGCAGCGCGCCCGCTTCCTTCGAACGGACATGCAGGAAGTGGATGTCGAGCCCGTCGATCCCGGTGGTGAACTGGTCGAAGCGGTTGAGCTTTGCCTCACGTGCGCGCCAGTCGTAACCGTTCGCCCAGTAGGCGCATATCTCCTGGATCCATTTCAGCGGCGCGCCCTGGCTCCAGTCATCGACCAGCTCGGCCTCGGGCCAGCGCGTGCGGGCGAGGCGCGATTTGAGATCGGCGAGAATGTCGTCGCTGATGGCGATGCGGAAGGGTCTGATGGCGGTCATCGGTTGGCTCCCGATTTTGTCTATCAGGAGAGAGTAGACCGGATCTCAACCGCGACAAAGGTGCCCATCCTCCCCTCGAGGGGGAGCAGCTAGCCCGACAGCGCGGCCTTCACGAGGCCGCTGGCCTTGCCGAAATCCATCTGTCCTGCGTACTTCGCGCGCAGCACCGCGATCACCTTGCCCATGTCCTTCATGCCGGCAGCGCCGGTCTCAGCGATGGCATCCGAGATCGCCTTCTTGACCTCGTCGTCCGACATCTGCTTCGGCAGATAGGCCGAGATCACCGCGATCTCCTCGCGCTCCTGCGCGGCCAGCTCGGCGCGGCCGCCCTTGTCGTAGAGCTCGACGGCCTCCTGCCGCTGCTTGATCATCTTCTGCAGCACGGCCAGCAGATCGGGGTCGGACAGCGGCGGCTTGCCCTGGCCGCGGGCGTCGATGTCGGCGTTCTTGATGGTCGAGTTGACCATGCGCAGCGTGGAGAGCTTGCGCTCCTCCTTGGCCTTCATGGCCTCCTTGACCGCATTGTTGATGTCGTCGCGCAGCATGATCGTCGTCCTCTCAATCTTCGGCCCTGATCTAAGCCGTTCGCGGGAAAGAGGCCATAGCGGACCTGTCACGGGGGGTTCATTGTTTCCCGCCTGATGGCCAAAACGGCGCAAAATTTCAGGACTCACCCTAAGTCCCTGAAGAGACCTGTCAAATATGCAAAAACGCATGTGAATCCGGCGTTTCCCGCTTTGACGGGCGCGAGTTGGGGGCTTATGAAGCGGGCTCATGACACAACATGACAACGATCCCGCCTGGCCGGACCATAAACCGACCGCGCTCCTCGTGCTCGCCGATGGCACGGTGCTTGAAGGCTTTGGTCTCGGCGCCGAAGGCCACGCCGTCGGTGAAGTCTGCTTCAACACCGCGATGACCGGCTATGAGGAAATCCTCACCGATCCCTCCTATGCCGGCCAGCTCATCACCTTCACCTTCCCGCATATCGGCAATGTCGGTACCAACGAGGAAGACATCGAGACGGTGAACATGGCCGCGACGCCAGGCGCGCGCGGCGTGATCCTGCGCACCGCGATCACCGCCCCCTCGAACTACCGCGCCACCAAGCATCTCGACGCCTGGCTGAAGGCACGCGGCATCATCGGCCTTTCCGGCATCGACACGCGGGCGCTGACCGCGCTGATCCGCAGCAAGGGCATGCCCAATGCCGTGATCGCGCACGCCAAGAACGGCGAGTTCGATCTGCACGGCCTGAAGGAAGAAGCGCGCGAATGGCCCGGCCTCGAGGGCATGGACCTCGTGCCGATGGTCACCTCCGCCCAGCGCTTCACCTGGGACGAAACGCCCTGGCTCTGGGACAAGGGTTTTGGCCGTCAGGACAAGCCCGAGTTCAACGTCGTCGCGATCGACTACGGCATCAAGCGCAACATTCTGCGCCTGCTCGCCGGCGTCGGCTGCAAGGTGACGGTGGTGCCGGCGACGACGTCGTCTGAAGACATTCTGGCGATGAAGCCGGACGGCGTCTTCCTGTCCAACGGTCCGGGCGATCCGGCCGCCACCGGCAAATACGCCGTGCCTGTGATCCGGGACGTCATCAAGTCGGGCACGCCGACCTTCGGCATTTGCCTGGGTCACCAGATGCTCGGCCTCGCCGTCGGCGCCAAGACGAAGAAGATGCATCAGGGCCATCACGGCGCCAATCATCCCGTCAAGGACGAGACCACCGGCAAGGTCGAGATCACCTCGATGAACCACGGCTTTGCCGTGGACGAGACGACGTTGCCAAAGGGCGCGACCCAGACCCACATCTCGCTGTTCGATGGATCCAATTGCGGCATCCAGCTCGACGGCAAGCCGGTGTTCTCGGTGCAGTATCACCCGGAGGCATCACCGGGCCCGCGCGACTCGCACTATCTGTTCCAGCGCTTCGCCGATCTGATGCGGCAGAAGAAGAGCGCGTAAAGACTCTATCAGGCCGGCGGATGAGACCGCCGGCTATGGCGCCGTCACGGACGCATGAACATGAAGTCCGTGTCAGGATCGCAATTCTCGGCGATGAAGCGCAGCTCGGCCTTGATATCGGTGACGGACCTCGTCTCCAGATATTTCGAGATCACGAGATTGAGCAAGGCGCGACAGACGGCTTCGTGACCGAGACCTGAGGTCTCGGCCTCATCGAGGGCCGCCGAAAAATGACGCTGCGCAACGTCGGATGCGTACATGGCGTTCCATCCCATTTCTCCCGGAATTGCGTGCCTTCGAACGGCGACTGGCGCCTTGATCTCCGTCAAGCCAGCGTATGGACTGGCGACAGGAACAAAGGGCGCTCGCGCTGTCTTGACTCCTCGTCCAATGCTCCCGGGAGCCCATCCATGTCGGTCGTCCGCGACTATGCCGAGCCGCTCGCCATCGTCTTCGAGAACGACGGGCTCGTGCCGAACAACATTCTTCCCTTCCTCATCTACCAGGGCGCGGTGACGCTCGATCCAAAGCAGCCTGAACAGGCCATCGAAAACCTGTTCGAGACGAACAATTGGGGCGGCACATGGCGCAACGGCGTCTACGATTATCTGCATTACCACGCGACGGTGCATGAGGTGCTCGGCGTCGCGCGCGGCCGTGCCCGCGTTCGATTCGGTGGGGACTATGGCCAGGAGCTGGAGATCAAAGCGGGCGACATCGCGATCCTGCCGGCCGGCACAGGGCATCAGTGCATCACAGCGAGCGATGATTTCTGCGTGATCGGCGCCTATCCGCCGGGATCGAAGATGGAGATCACGCGGGCAACGCCCGAGAACCATGCCAAGGCGCTGAAGACGATTCCAAACGTCGCGCGGCCGCCGGCCGATCCGGTGACGGGAAGGCACGGCGCCTTGATGCGGTTGTGGCGGTAGCGGCAACGAAGGTACGCAGGGTGGATTAGCGAAGCGTAATCCACCTCTTCCTTTCCCGTTGAAACAGACGTGGTGGATTACGCCTACGGCTAATCCACCCTACGGCACTTGTGCCCTTACGCCTCGTTGCCGCCCTCCTGCCGCGTGGCTTCGAACAAGAACCACGTCCGCCGCTCGGTCTCGTCGATGAAGACTTCGAGGATGCTGGCGCTGGCGACATCACCGGCGTCGTCGCAGACCTCATGCGCCTTGCGCATGCTAGCGGCGACGTGCTTGTTGTCCTGCATCAGCTCGCGCAGCATCTCGCGCGGCGGGACATAGTCCTCGTTATTGTCCTTGATGGTCTGGAGCTTTGCGACCTGGCCGATCGACTTCAGCGTGGTGCCGCCGATCTTGCGGACGCGCTCGGCGAGCTGGTCGGTGGTGGCGAAGATCTGGTCGGACTGCTCGTCCAGCAAGAGATGATAGTCCCGGAAATGCCGGCCGCTGATGTGCCAGTGGAAATTCTTGGTCTTGAGGTACAGCGCGAACGCATCGGCCAGAAGCACGTTGAGCGCCTCGGAAACCTTGTTGACCGCCTGGGGCTGCAGATCAGTGGGGGTGTCGAGATCGGGCGAGACCTTGTTGGGGGCTTTGCTCACGGGAAACCTTCCTGTTAGGACGCGGACATTGACGGCGCGCCGTCGCACCCCTAACGCAAGGCAGGCAGCGCGGTTCCCGGACAGGAACCCCCGGGCGGGATATCATGGACGATTGGATCGATTATTACGACTCGACGCACACGATCTATGTCAGCAAGTTGCATCGCGATTTGCACTTCCAGATCATCGCGCGGGACATCATCGGCTACATCACCTCGCCCGATGCGACGGTGCTCGACTATGCCTGCGGCGAGGCGCTCTCGGCCAGCCAGGTGGCGTCAGCCTGTGGCCAGCTGATTCTGGCCGAGCCCGCGCCGGGTGTGCGCGGCCGGCTGATCGCACGGTTTGCGCCCGACACCAGGATCCGCGTCCGCTCGCTCGACGACGTCAGCAAGATGCAGGACCAGTCAATCGACCTCGTCGTGATGAACTCGGTCGCGCAATACATGACATCCGAGGAGCTCGATGCCGCGCTCCGCAATGTGAGGCGGATCCTGAAGCCATCAGGCAAGCTGGTGCTCGGCGATATTCTCCAGCCGCACGTCGGCATGTTCAGGGACGTGGCGGCACTGCTGTCGTTCGGACTTCGTCACGGCTTCCTGAAGGATGCGCTGATCGGGCTCGTCAGCACTGCGCTGTCGGATTACCGTCATTTGCGGTCGCGCATCGGATTGCAGCGCTACAGTGAGGACGAGATCACGGCCAAGCTGAAAGCGGCGGGCTTTGCCAGCCAGCGTGCCAACACCAATATCGGCCACAACCGCTGGCGCATGACCTTCATCGCCCGGCCTCCGCTGGTGCGTTAAGCATAACCACCACCTGAGGTGGCTTGTCGCACCTCGATCGGCAATGATCGCCGCGGCCCGGTGGCGGAAGCGTCTACGCGAGAGCGGTGCATTGCTCTTCATCCTGGTTCAAATCCAGGCCGGGTCTCCAGCCTTCGCGGCTGACGCCGCTTCGGCTCGGCAAGCCCATCGTAGCGAAGGCTGCCGCGGCGAAGCCCGAAGGGCGAAGCCGGGCGTGGCGCAGACAGACTAGTCCGCCTCAACCACATCACACTCCGCAACAAGCTGAAGCCGGTCCGCATCCTTCGCCGCTGACTTGAGCACGGCATCGAGCAGGCCCGGAAAGCGCGCATCGAGATCCTCGCGACGCAGCCGCATGAAGCGGTTCGTGCCTGCGACGCGCGTCTGCATCAGCCCGCAATCGCGCAGCTTCGCGAAGTGATAGGTGAGGTTCGACTTGCCGGCGAGGCCGTTGAAGTCGCCGCAGCAGAGCTCGCTGCTGACACGTTCCTGCTGGGCGAGCTGATAAACGATCGCGAGCCGGATCGGATCGCTCAGGCAATCCAGAACCAGCGGCAGCTCGATCTGCTCTCGCGTGGGATGGGGCGGCGTGCGGCTCATGATGCGGGGAATCATAGCGATGCTGGCCCAATGTTCAATAGTTCTTGAACCAATTGACTCTCAAATCAGCTTATTCGATAGTTCAATAAACATTGAACATAGGGAATTCGAACCATGAGCGTGTTCTGGCTGGCCCTGGGGGCCTTTGCGATCGGTACAGAAGGTTTTGTAATTGCTGGACTTTTGCCCGTGATTGCCAACGACCTCTCGATTTCGGTCTCGGCTGCCGGCCAATTGGTCACCGCGTACGCTCTCACCTACGCCGTGGGTTCGCCGATCCTCGCGGTGACCCTGAACAACGTTGACCGCCGCACAGTGCTGGCACTCGCGCTGACGACCTTTATCGCCGGAAACCTCGCGGCGATGGTGGCCTCCAACTACGCCCTGCTGCTCGCCTCGCGCATGCTGATGGCCCTGGGCTCCGGGCTGTGCATGCCGACAGCGCTGGCTGTGTCCGTGGCGGTCGCCTCGCCGGAACGGCGCGGCCGCGCGGTCGCCTTGGTCACCTCGGGCCTCACGGTCGCGACCGTCATCGGCGTCCCCCTGGGCAACCTCGTCGGCAGCCTGCTCGGCTGGCGCGCAACTTTTGCCATGGTCGCCGTCATCAGCGCGGTCGCGCTTGCCGGCCTGTTGCTCGGCCTGCCCCGCGGCCTGCCGCGGAACACGGCTTCGCTCAGCGAACGGCTGGCGGTGGCGCGTCACAGCAATGTCGTGATTGCGCTCGCCATCACGATTCTATGGGCGCTCGGCGGCTTCACAGTGTTCACCTATTTCGCGGTCCCGCTGCGCGGCCTCGGCTTCGATGCCTCGCAAATCAGCCTTGCCCTGCTGGTGTTTGGCGGCGCTGCCGCAATCGGGAACATGCTCGGCGGCGTCCTGGCCGACCGGCTTGGAACGATGACCACCGCCGCGCTCGGGCTCGCCGGCATGGCGAGCGCGCTGATCCTGCATTCGCTGGTCCTGAAGCTCTTGCCCGGACAGGCACATTACGCGGTGCTGGGCGCGATCTTTCTCTGGGGCCTGTCCGGCTGGGCGTTCTATCCGGCCCAGATCGCCAGCATCATCCGAATTGAACCCCAGGCCTCGATGATCGCGCTCTCGCTGAACGCATCGGCGATGTATCTCGGCTTTGCCATCGGTGGGGCGCTGGGTGGCGCGGTGCTGGCCACCCTCTCGCCTGATGACCTCGGCTGGATCGGCGGATCGAGCGTCGCGGCCTCGCTTCTGGTGCATCTCGCCCGTGGCTGGCAGGCGCGGCCAAAACCGGTCAAAATTGCCGGTTGATGGGCGTTTTTCGGGGTTTCGCCGCCCCGAAAACTGGTCTAAGACCCACCCGCGCGCGAGGGAAGACCCCGCGCTCTCGCACAAGGGGACGCGCGGCAAGCGCGCCCTTTTTTTGTGCCCAGTTTCCAGCCCGCGAGCGGTGATGCCTAAACGAACCGACATCTCGACCATCCTGATCATCGGCGCCGGTCCCATCGTGATCGGCCAGGCCTGCGAGTTCGACTATTCGGGCACGCAAGCGGTGAAGACGCTGAAGGAAGAGGGCTACCGTATCGTCCTCGTCAATTCCAATCCGGCCACGATCATGACCGACCCGGAATTGGCCGATGCGACCTATATCGAGCCGATCACGCCCGAGATCGTCGCCAAGATCATCGAGAAGGAACGTCACGCCATTCCCGGCGGCTTCGCGCTGCTGCCGACCATGGGCGGCCAGACCGCGCTGAACTGCGCGCTGTCGCTGCGCCGGCAGGGCACGCTGGAGAAGTTCGACGTCGAGATGATCGGCGCCACCGCCGACGCCATCGACAAGGCCGAGGATCGCCAGCTGTTCCGCGAAGCCATGACCAAGATCGGGCTCGAGACGCCGAAGTCGCGTCTCGCCAATGCCTCCGAGTTGAAGAAGTCGTTCCGCGACAAGTACCACGCCGAACGCGAGAAGCTGTCCGGCGCTGCCCTCGAGGAGCTCGACCGGCAGTGGACGCTCGGCGAGAGCGATCGCCGCAAGCGCTACCAGGAATACGCTTTCGGCCAGGCCATGATGGCGCTGTCCGAGATCGGCCTGCCCGCGATCATCCGCCCGTCCTTCACCATGGGCGGCACCGGCGGCGGCATCGCCTACAACAAGGAAGAGTTCCTCGACATCATCGAGCGCGGTCTTGATGCGTCCCCCACCAACGAAGTCCTGATCGAGGAATCCGTCCTCGGCTGGAAAGAATTCGAGATGGAGGTGGTGCGCGACAAAAAGGACAATTGCATCATCGTTTGCTCGATCGAGAATTTCGATCCGATGGGCGTGCACACCGGCGACTCCATCACGGTCGCGCCAGCGCTGACGCTGACGGACAAGGAATACCAGATCATGCGCGACGCCTCGCTGGCGGTGCTGCGCGAGATCGGCGTCGAGACCGGCGGCTCCAACGTGCAGTTCGGCGTCAATCCCGAAGACGGCCGCATGGTCGTGATCGAGATGAATCCGCGCGTGTCGCGCTCGTCGGCGCTGGCCTCGAAGGCCACCGGCTTCCCGATCGCCAAGGTCGCAGCCAAGCTCGCCGTCGGCTACACGCTCGATGAGATCGCCAACGACATCACCGGCGGTGCGACGCCGGCCTCGTTCGAGCCGACGATCGACTACGTGGTGACCAAGATCCCGCGTTTCGCCTTCGAGAAATTCCCCGGCGCCTCCTCCACGCTGACGACCTCAATGAAGTCGGTCGGCGAAGTCATGGCGATCGGCCGCACCTTCCAGGAGAGCCTGCAGAAGGCGCTGCGCGGGCTCGAGACCGGACTCACCGGGCTCGACGAGATCGAGATCGAAGGCCTCGGCCAGGACGACGACAAGAACGCGATCCGCGCAGCCCTCGGCACGCCGACGCCGAACCGCCTGCTGCAGGTCGCGCAGGCCATGCGGCTCGGCTGGTCGAACGAGGATATCTTCAACTCCTGCAAGATCGATCCGTGGTTCCTCGGCGAGATGCGCGGCATCGTCGACATGGAAGAGAAGGTCAGGAAGCACGGCCTGCCCGGCAATGCCTTCGGCATGCGGACCCTCAAGGCCCTGGGCTTCTCGGACGCGCGCCTCGCGGTGCTCGCCCAAATGACCGAGGCCGAAGTCACCGCCAAGCGCCACGCGCTCGGCGTCCGTCCGGTCTACAAGCGTATCGACACCTGCGCCGCCGAATTCGCGTCCCCCACGGCCTACATGTACTCGACCTACGAGTCGCCGTTCGCGGGCAGTGCCGCCGACGAAAGCACGCCCTCGGACAAAAAGAAGGTCATCATCCTCGGCGGCGGCCCGAACCGTATCGGCCAGGGCATCGAGTTCGATTATTGCTGCTGTCACGCCTGCTTCGCGCTGCATGACGCCGGCTACGAATCCATCATGGTCAACTGCAATCCGGAAACGGTGTCGACCGACTACGACACCGCCGACCGGCTCTATTTCGAACCGCTCACCGCCGAGGATGTGCTCGAGATCATCGCCAAGGAGCGCAGCAACGGCACGCTGCATGGCGTGATCGTGCAGTTCGGCGGCCAGACCCCGCTGAAGCTTGCTCGTGCGCTGGAAGCAGCCGAAGTACCGATCCTCGGCACCTCGCCCGACGCCATCGACCTCGCCGAGGACCGCGACCGTTTCAAGCGCGTGCTCGACAAGCTCCGCCTGAAGCAGCCGAAGAACGGCATCGCTTATTCGGTCGAGCAGGCTCGCCTCGTCTCCGCCGATCTCGGTCTGCCGCTGGTGGTGCGCCCGTCCTACGTGCTCGGCGGCCGCGCGATGCAGATCATCCGCGAGGAGAACCAGCTCAACGACTATCTGCTCGGCACGCTGCCGGAGCTGGTGCCTGCTGACGTCAAGGCGCGCTACCCGAACGACAAGACCGGACAGATCAACACCGTGCTCGGCAAGAACCCGCTGCTGTTCGATCGCTATCTGTCCGATGCCACCGAGATCGACGTCGACTGCCTCTGCGACGGCAAGGACACCTTCATCGTCGGTATCATGGAGCACATCGAGGAAGCCGGCATTCACTCCGGCGATAGCGCCTGCTCGCTGCCGCCGCACTCGCTCGACAGCAAGATGATCGCGGAGCTGGAGCGGCAGACCCGCGAGCTCGCGCTCGGCCTCGACGTCGTCGGCCTGATGAACGTGCAATACGCCATCAAGGACGGCGATATCTACGTGCTCGAGGTCAATCCGCGCGCCTCGCGCACGGTGCCGTTCGTGGCCAAGGTGGTCGGCACGCCGGTCGCCAAGATCGCCGCGCGCATCATGGCCGGCGAGAAGCTTGCCGACTTCAAGCTGAAGAAGGCGGACTTCAAGCATGTCGGCGTGAAGGAATCGGTCTTCCCATTCGCCCGCTTCCCCGGCGTCGACACGGTGCTGGGTCCGGAGATGCGCTCGACCGGCGAGGTCATGGGCATCGACCGCTCCTTCGCGGTGGCATTCGCGAAGAGCCAGCTTGGCGGCGGCACGCGGGTGCCGCGCAAGGGCACGGTGTTCGTCTCGGTACGCGAGAGCGACAAGGTTCGTATCGCCGAAGCCGTGCGCCAGCTGCATTCGCTTGGCTTCAAGGTGCTGGCGACCTCAGGGACGGCGCGCTTCCTGACCGATCAGGGCATCCCGGCGGAGAAGGTGAACAAGGTGCTGGAGGGGCGGCCACACATCGTCGATGCCATCACCAATGGCGACGTCCAGCTCGTCCTCAACACCACCGAAGGCCCGCAGGCGCTCGCCGACAGCCGTTCGCTGCGGCGCGCGGCCCTCTTGCATAAAGTGCCGTATTACACCACTCTTTCCGGGGCCGTGGCGGCCGCGCAGGGCATCCGCGCCTATCTGGGCGGGGACCTTGAGGTTCGGACCCTGCAGAGCTACTTTTCGGAAACCTGATCGCGCGCGGAAGGCACGGCCCTGAGGGGTAAGCCTTGGGCTAAGTGATTGGCCATCAAGCCACAATGGCCGGAGGAACTGTCCGGCCATGTGGTTGTTTTGTTCCGGCGCCAGCCCACTTAACGTTCCGGTGGCGGTGTGTTCAGGTCCGGAAAGCACTGACGAATCAGGGTTGCAGCGCCCTCCGTTTTTGGCGGGCGCGCGACTGGAAGACGAGAGAAGAGATGGAAAAGGTTCCGATGACTGCGAGCGGCTTTGCCGCGCTCGGGGAAGAATTGAAGAAGCGCCAGTCCGAGGACCGTCCGCGCATCATCGAGCATATTGCGGAAGCGCGCTCCCACGGCGACCTCTCCGAAAATGCGGAATACCATGCCGCGAAGGAAGAGCAGTCCCATAATGAAGGCCGCATCGCCGAGCTCGAGGACAAGCTTGCGCGGGCCGACATCATCGACATTTCCAAGCTCTCCGGCGACACCATCAAGTTCGGCGCCACCGTGACGCTGGTCGACGAGGACACCGAGAAGAAGACGGTGTGGCAGATCGTCGGCGAGGTCGAGGCCGACGCCAAGAAGGGCCGCATCTCCATCACCTCGCCGCTGGCACGCGCGCTGATCGGCAAGAAGAAGGGCTCGACCGTCGAGGTCAACGCCCCCGGAGGCGCCAAGGCCTACGAGATCACCAAGGTGGAGTGGCGGTAATCCACTTCGCAAAGACTGCCTGAAAAGCCGCGCGAATTGCGCGGCTTTTCTGTTTCGCAACGTGTCCAGGGCGCGATTGTGAACCGCACCGTCCTCCGTCATGCTCGGCGCTGCCGTTCGAGCACGGGAGGACACGATGGACATCGATCGCATCGCTGCGCGAAGCCAGCCTTATCTGCTTAGCCTCTTCCGCTTCGTCGCTGGGCTAATGTTCTTTCACTATGGCGTCGCCAAGCTGTTCAAGTTTCCGCCGGTGGAGATGTTTGCCGACGTCACGCCGTTGTCGCTCTGGGGTATTGCCGGCATGTTCGAATTCGTAGCTGGCGGCCTCTTGATGATCGGCCTCTTCACGCGACCGGCGGCCTTCATCCTGTCCGGTGAGATGGCTTTCGCCTATTTCATCGAGCACATGCCGCACAGCTTCTTTCCCGTCGTCAACGACGGCGCGCTGGCGATCGTGCTGTGCTTCGCGTGCCTCTTCCTCGCGGCCGCCGGAAGCGGTCCGATCAGCGTGGATGCGCTGCGGCGGTAACTTTTCGTTTTTACCGCCGCCCCTTCACGTCGAGTGGCACCGCCGCCTCGTATTTCGAATTATGCAGCACCAATGACGTGCGCACGTTGCGAACGTGCGGCGCCGCGGTCAGGTGCGTCACAAAGTCCTGGAAGGTCGCCATATCGGGGGCGACGCATTTCAGGATGAAATCGACCTCTCCGGACAGCATCCAGCATTCCCGCACCAGCGGCTCGGCGCGGACGAACTCCTCGAAGGCGCGCAAATCCGCTTCCGCCTGGCTGGAGAGGTGCACGGCGGCGAACACGGTGACGTCGAAACCGAGCTTTCGCGCATCCAGCAGCCCGCGGTAGCCGTGGATGTAACCCTCCTCCTCCAGCGCCCGGACCCGGCGCAGACAGGGCGGGGGCGAAATACCGACCCGTTTGGCGAGCTCGACATTGGTGATTCGACCGTCGGCCTGGATTTCGGACAGAATCTTGAGGTCGATCTCGTCTAGGTTCCGCGACACGTGATTGGAACTCCTGGCTTTATCGGCGGTATTGGGTGGGTCTGTCGCAATCCTCATAGCCCAGTCTGTGCCAAATGAGCAATTTTATTGCGCGTGCAGCGCAATCGACTTTTGTTCCTTGTTGGAAAAATCCGCCGACAGGGAATGCAATTCTTGCATAGCTCACCAGAACGCTTAGATTAGCTCTGATATTTCAGCGCCTCCGCGAGGCCTCCCGGCACGTTCCGCGCCCGCGCTGCAAATCCCCCGTGAAAGGCGTCCGCAAATATGTCCGCTCCTGTTCATGCAAAGGTCGTCATCATTGGCTCCGGCCCCGCCGGCTACACCGCCGCGATCTACGCCGCGCGCGCGATGCTCGAGCCGATCCTGATCCAGGGCATGCAGGCCGGCGGCCAGCTCACCATCACCACCGACGTCGAGAACTATCCGGGCTTCGCCGACGTGATCCAGGGTCCCTGGCTGATGGAACAGATGGAAAAGCAGGCAGTGCATGTCGGCACCAGGATCGTCACCGATTTGGTGATCAAGCTCGACACCTCGCAGCGACCGTTCCGCCTCACCTGCGACTCCGGCGATGTCTATCTCGCCGACACCGTGATCCTCGCCACCGGTGCCCAGGCGCGCTGGCTCGGGCTGCCCTCGGAACAAAAATTCCAGGGCGGCGGCGTCTCGGCTTGCGCCACCTGCGACGGCTTCTTCTACCGCAACAAGGAGGTTGTGGTGGTCGGCGGCGGCAATACCGCGGTCGAGGAAGCGCTGTACCTGACCAACCATGCCTCACAGGTCACCATCGTGCATCGCCGCGACCACTTCCGCGCCGAGCGCATCCTGCAGGAGCGCCTGTTCAAGCATCCGAAGATCAGGGTGATCTGGGACTCCGCCGTCGACGAGATCTGCGGCACCGAGAACCCCAACAAGGTCACCCATATCAGGCTCAAGAACGTCAAGACCGGCGCGCTGACGGATGTGAAGACCGACGGCGTGTTCGTCGCCATCGGCCACGCGCCGGCAACGGAGCTAGTGAAAGACGCGGTCAAGCTGAAACCGTCGGGCTATGTCGAGGTCGCCCCGAACTCGACAGCGACCTCCGTGCCCGGGCTGTTCGCGGCCGGCGACGTCGCCGACGAAACCTATCGCCAGGCCGTGACGGCCGCAGGCCTCGGCTGCATGGCAGCGCTCGAGGCCGAACGTTTCTTGGCCCTGCGCGCCAGCGAGCGCGCGGCAGCGGAATAACGATCATGCCCCGAACACGCGACGGATTTACGGATATGGACTGGGACAAGCTGAAGGTGTTTCACGCGGCGGCGGAAGCGGGCAGCTTCACGCATGCGGGAGAACAGCTCGGCCTGTCGCAATCGGCGGTGTCACGCCAGGTCTCGGCGCTGGAACAGGAGCTCTCGGTCTCGCTGTTTCACCGTCATGCGCGCGGCCTGATCCTCACCGAGCAGGGCGACCTGTTGTTCCGCACCGCGCATGACGTGTTCATGCAGCTGCAGGCGGCGCGCGCGAAACTGACCGACAGCCGTGAGCGGCCGAGCGGCGATCTCAAGATCACCACCACGCCCGGCGTCGGCATCAACTGGCTGATCCCGCGGCTCGGCGAGTTCACCGCACTCTACCCGGAGATCCGGATCTCGCTGATCGTCACCGACGAGGAACTGGATCTGTCGATGCGCGAGGCGGACGTTGCGATCCGCACCCGCAAGCCGACACAGCCGGATCTCATCCAGCGCAAGCTTTTCGCGATGGGCTTCCACGCCTATTGCTCGCCCGACTACATCAAGCGCTTCGGCACGCCGCGCACCCTGGAGGAGCTCGACTCCCACCGCATCATCACGCTGGCCGACGGCAACTTCGCGCCGCATCTGCAGAACCGCAACTGGCTGGTCGAAGCCGGCCGCAATGGCTCGGGTCCGCGCGAAGCCTATTTCAGGGTCAACAACATCCTCGGCCTGGTGCGCGCCTGTCAGCAGGGTCTCGGCATCGCCGCGCTGCCGGATTATCTGATCGAAGAACAGAGCCGCCTCGTACAACTGTTTGGCGAATCGGATTCGATCCAGCTCGACACTTATTTTGTCTATCCGGAAGAGCTGAAGACGGTCGCGCGCGTGCAGGTGTTCCGCGACTTCGTGGTGAGCAAGGCGCAGCGCTGGCCGTCCTGATTTCCGCATGTCTGACATGCGACCTCGACGGTTGCTGCATGGCGCGGGTCAAGCCCATAATGTTTTTACGCTGAGCCTTCGCGTTGCGCATTTGTCCCCCTCCTCCAGTGGCGCGGGAGTTCAGTAATCCCTCTTGGAAGGTGATTGTGTCGGCCTCACGTGGCCAATACCTAAGCCGGGCCTTCGGGTCCGGCTTTTTTTCTGCCCAATCAGACCTTCGCCCTCCGCGTGTATTGACAGTTTTGGGCGTTCCCCGCATCATTTCCAAATGATCACGAAGTCGTGCGCAATCGTCTCGAAAAAAGGCCCCCATCCGGGGACCTCGGATTTTTGCGCGCGCTAGCTGACTTCGTCATCGCGAGCCAATCCCGAAAACCCCGCCACCTGGACGGGGTTTTTTCATGTGCCCTCCGTCTCAGGCTCATCCTCGAGAAGGAGATAAGAACATGACTGATTTGCGAACCCATATGCATGGGCTGTGGCTGCCGCTGGTGACGCCGTTTCGGAGCGGTCGTCTCGACGAGATCTCGCTGCGGCGGCTGACGCGACACTACGCCGCGCAAAGCATCGACGGCTTCATCCTGGGGGCGACCTCAGGCGAAGGCATGACGCTGCGCGAGGCCGAGCTCGAACGCCTCGTTGCCATCGTCCGCGACGAGATGGCGACCGGCCGCCGCAGCATCCCGATCGGCCTCGGGCTCTCGGGCGTGGACACCTCGCGGATGAAGGAGCGGCTGGACGAGACCGCGGACTGGCCGATCGACTTCTATCTGATCGCGAGCCCCTATTACGTGCGGCCGTCACAGCGCGGGATCGTTGCGCATTTCGAGGCGCTGGCCGATCACGCCGCCTGGCCGCTTGCGCTCTACAACATTCCCTATCGCTGCGCCGTCGGCATCACCAACCAGACCATGCTGCGGCTCGCCGAGCATCCCAACATCGTGGGCTTGAAGGATTGTGGCGCGAGCCGCGAGCAGTCGATCGCGCTGCTGCGCGACCGGCCGAAGAGCTTTCGCGTGCTGACCGGCGAGGACGCGAATTACTTCGAGGCGCTCAGCGACGGCGCCGACGGCGGCATCCTGCTGTCTGCCCATCTCGAGACCGCGACCTTCGCTGCCGTTTACAGCGAGCTGAAGCAAGGCAACCAAGGTGCGGCAGAGGCGCACTGGCGGGAGGTCGCGGAGCTGACGCGGCTGTTGTTCACCGAACCGAGCCCGGCGCCGGCGAAGTACTGGCTGTGGCGGGCGGGCCTGATCGACAGCCCCGAGGTGCGCCTGCCGATGGTAGAAGTCAGCAGCGAGCTCGCCGCCGCGCTCGATCGCGAGATCGAGCGGCGGGTCAAGGTCGCAGCGTAGCTCCTCGTTCGCCTCTCCCCGCGCGTGGGGAGAGGCGCCCGTGGTTAACCGCACACCAACGCTCTTCGCAGCCGCCGCATGGCGCATCCACGTCTCGTTTACGCAATGGCGCCTATCGTTTCCCGAGCAACGTCTTTCACAAGGGGGAATGACCATGGGCCAACGCGTTCGTCCGACCGCGGCGGAAATGTTCGCGCCTGCCGATCTCTTGCAGGGAATTCTGGTGGTGTCGTCGTTCGGCTTCTGGGCGGTGATGCTCGGCCTGATGCCGGTGCTGCTGTTCCGGGTCTGGCTCGCCTGACGACGCCAGACCGCGGCGATGGTTAATCCGTGGTGGCAAATGCGCTCAAAATGCGAGCGTGGCGCTGAGCCTGAATTTTAAAACATCCCGCGTATCGTTGTCCCCATAAGCGAAGAAATCGCGGGGGCGATCTTGAACAATCAGAACGATATGGTGCCGCATTACGGCGCCGCGCAAAGCTTCGACGACTCTGAACAGCAGGGCTTTTCCACCGGAGACATTCTCTGGGCCGTCGGCGTCTGGTCGGTGATCCTGACGCTGTCGCCGGTGATCGTGTTCTACATGCTGATGGTCGCGTAAACTTCGTCATCATCCCTGAAAACGCAAAACGCGCAGGACCCTGCGCGTTTGTCGTCCGGGGAATGATTGAATGAAATTATGCCGCCTGCTTGTGCATTGCGCCCGAAGCCGACGCCGTGCCGCGAATAGCTTTCACTGAACGCTCGATCGCCGCCCACAGTCTTGCAATTTCCTGGGCCGCACGGCTCTCGGCCTGATACTCACGCGCGCCTTCGCCGTGGCTGAGTGCCATCAACAAATCCGAACGATTGGTGATCTGACCGCCCCATACCGGAGCGCGGAACTTGGCCAGCGCCTCGCGGGCGATGGTGACGATCGGGCTTTCGGATTCGTCGCGGCGTGCCGGAGCGCCGTTGAGCACGACCGCGTAGGGCTTGCGCGCCGCGCGGCACATCTGGATGGTTTCCTGCACCGCGTTGACGTCGAAGACGCCGGGGCGTGCCGGGATGACCACCATCGTCGCGTTCTTGATGGCGTCGTCGACCACGGCCGAGAGATTCGGCGGCGTGTCGATCAGCACCCACTCGTAACCGTCGCGCTTGGCCGCGGAGACGATGCCGCTGACCGAGTTCACGGCCGCCTTGATCGGCGGCTCGTTGGTGCCCCGCAGCTTGTGCCACAGCGTCAGCGAACCTTGCGGATCCGCATCCACCAGCATCACCTGCTTGCTCTGCTTGATCTGCGCAGCGAGATGTGCAGCCAGGGTACTCTTGCCCGAGCCGCCTTTACGCGATGCAAAAACAATAACGTTCATACCTCTGGCCTCCCAGATTGACCCCAGGTCGCGAAAATGAATCACCGCGCTGATTCGTGAAAGAAAAATTTATCGGCAGTCGACGAGGCGCAACGGAATAACAAGACGTGTTGGCTTTTGAGTCACACTGCCTTGCGCGACTGATGACATGAACAGACATGATCAGCTGACCACGCCGGCAATCCCGAGGCTTTTCAAGCACTCACGCGGGAAAAACAGCGCCACAACCTCGCCGCGCAAAGCATTGCGGCGCTTTTTTCAGCAGAGGCGATGGGAATTGCTGCAAGCCGGCGCGCCGGCTTTGCGCGAACAAAACGAGTCCGGTGGCTGTCGCGTGGCTGGTGTCGCCCTCGCGTCACTATGACGCGCGGGGCATGACGAGGTTTCGCGGAGGGAACGCGCCTAGCCGTCGTCGGTCTTTTTCTTCTTCGCCTTCGGCTTGGCCTTCTTGGCGGCGACCGGCTTGATGTTGACGGGCGCGCCGGCGCGGACCTCGCCCGGCTCCGGTCCGCGGCGGAAGAACACCGCGCATTGCGGCGACAGCTGCGCCTTCTTCTGGACCATGCAGGCAGTGATGGCGTCGACGTTCGGCACGAACTCGCCGCACAGCCGCATCGCGTCCGGCGAGCAGGCCTGCTGCTGCTCGGGCGTGTAGGCAAGGCCAATGCCCGGCTGGACCAGAACGGCGAGAGCCAGCGAGAGGCTCGCAGCAGCCATGGACGTCGTGACGCGAGATACCGGCATCGGTCCCTCCAAAATGTCGAACAGGCCGGGAGTGTGGGTGAACGGGCGTTGGTTGGCAACGAGGGCCGAGGCGAAAGCTCGGACCTGTGCGGTCTCGGCAACAGGGGCGGGGGCTTGCCGGCTTCTCCGCTGTCATCGCCCGGCTTGCCGCCTTCGCTGAAGCTTCGGCGCGCCGAGCACTCGTGCGGCCCTCGGCGTAGCCTTGGCGGAGCCGGGACCGGGCGATCCAGTACTCCGAGGCGGTTGTGATGGAGCCGAAGGGCCGCGGCGTACTGGATCCCCCGCTTCGCGGGGGATGACAGCGGTGGGTGGGGCGGCCCCTCCCCCAAACTCCAAAACAACCCCATGCACAGTAGCCAGGCCCCTGGGCCGCCTCGCCAATTCCCGCAGTTTGCGGATTTTACGAATTTTCCTTTGACTTGTCGGGCAAAACACCGGCATGATGGCAGCATCGAGAGGCGCGTGGGGTGGTCGGCCGAAATCCCCGTGAGGGGGAGGACCGCATGGCCACCGTGTTGATCGTCGCGCCGGTGTTTGCGTTGATCGCGGCCGGCTATGCGTCGGTGCTGTTTCGCTTCGTCTCCGAGGGCGCGCACAAGGGCATCTCCGAATTCGCCTTCAGCATCGCGATCCCCGCGCTGCTGTTCCGCACCATCGTCGTGTCGGAATTTCCCGAGGTCAGCCCTTACAGGATGTGGGGCGCCTATTATGGCGCGCTCGCCATCACCTGGATCGCGGCGCTGATGATCTCCGCGCTGATCCGCGAGCGGCGCGAGGACCGCGAAGACGGCGTCGTGTTCGCGATCGGCTCGGTCTACGGCAACATCGTCATGTTAGGAATTCCGCTGGTGCTCTCCGCGCTCGGCAACGAGGCGGCTGGCCCGATGTCGCTGATCCTGTCGGTGAACACGCCGCTGCTCTGGCTCTGCGGCATCCTGCAGATGGAGCTGGTCAGCCGCAAGCGCACCGGCTCCGTGCTCTCGGTGATCTGGCCGATCCTTGCAGATCTTGCAAAGAATCCGCTGATGCTGGGGATCGGCTTCGGCGTGATCTGGCGCTTCACCGGCCTCGGCCTCAATCCCGTCGTCGACAAGACCATCGAGCTGCTCGCGCAGGCGGGATCGCCGGCCGCCCTGATCGCGCTCGGCATCACCCTGTTTCGCTTCGAGGTGAAAGGCGAGATGGGCAGCGTCGCCGCGATCAGCGCGCTCAAACTGCTGGCGATGCCGGCGGTGGCGTTCGCACTGGCCAAGCTTTTGAACCTGCCGCCGATCGTAACGGGCGTCGTCGTGCTGTTCGCGGCGATGCCGACAGGCGCGAATGCGTACATCTTCGCGGTTCAGTATCAGCGGATGGTGAACCCGGTCTCGGGCGCGGTGGCGCTGTGCACGCTGCTGGCGGCAGTGACGCTGCCGGTAGTGGTGATGGTGGTGGCGGGGGTGAGGTAGGGGCCGTCTGACGATTGCCGAAACCACTATTCAACACAGGCTATTCAGCACTTGTTATTCAATCCCTGGGCCCACGCGCCAGGCCATCTCCCAGAAGTCGGCCTCGAGCCGGGTGGCTTCCTTGAAGATCGCAATCAGCTCGGCCTCGCGGGCCGGCGTGGCGTAGAGATCGGCAAGATGCTCCAGGTGCGCCCGCGCTTTGGCCGCGACCTCCTGGTACGGCGCGCCGGCGTATTCGGCGATCCAGACGCGATAGGCGTTCGTCGGTGCGTCCGCGAGGGGGAGCGAGGCGAGCCGCGTTGCGATCTCCGCGTAGCCGATCACGCAAGGAGCAAGCGCCACCTTGAGCGCCAGCAGATCGCCGCGCATTCCTGCATCTAACACGTAGCGTGTATAGGCCAGCATCTCGGCCGCCGGAGGGGCCTGTTCAAGGTCATCAGGGGATAGACCCCAATCGGCACAGAGCTTCACATGCAGGTTCATCTCGACGTCAAGGATGGCCGAGAGGCCGGCTGCCGCTTCACGCATGTCGGCAAGTCTGGGCGACTTGTAGACCGCGAGCGCGTAGGCGCGGGCAAACTCGATGAGGAACAGATAATCCTGAACGAGGTAGTGACGGAACGCCGCTTCGGGGAGCGAGCCGTCTGCCAACCCGTTCGTGAAGGGATGCTCGGTGTAGGCCCGCCACTCAGCGGATGCTGCCGTCTTGAGACGCTCGAAGAAACTCACGATCTTTCCCGCCTGGCTGGCCATCAACGTCTTTGGCTCGCTACCGATATCGCATTGCTACCCGAGGAGCTACGGCGCCGCGCACGAAACTGGCATTGAGACGCGTCGCAGACAGGGCACTCCCCGCGTCGAGCGTTTGGTGCACTGTCACCGGAGTTCCTGCAGGCGCAGCAGGACCTGCGCGCGCCACGCGATAGCCATTTTGGTTGGCTCAACTCGGCCGGAAGACCGCATCTGTGGTGGCTCGCGTGATCACCCCGGGCAGATATTCCGTTTGGTTCAAGACGCCGGTCGGCGAAGGTGCTGGCGTGGTCGAGTTCGGCCCTGACGGGACACTCGGCGGCGGCGATTCCACATTTGCCTATGCAGGACACTGGACGCAGCAGGGCGAGCACTTCAAAGCCAGCCTTTCCGCCCGACGCGTATCGCCGGGGCCGCCGGGTGTGTTTGGATTGGATGAGATCGACATCGTGGTGTCGGGGCGGTCGGCGGATGGTTTGTCCACGGTGTGCACGGGGTTTGCGAAGCAATCGCCCGGGTTGAGGCTCGAAGTGGAGCTGGTGCGGATCGTCGGCGATCACGGCGAGGGTGCATAAAGCTGGTCTCAGCCAGCCTCTTGTGCGCGCTCGGGAGGAGCGAGAGTTTAGTGCAATCCACCGCTGTCACCGCAATTTCCGGTCTCAGGGCGCGGTGGCGTCGTGCACGCTGCCGGCGACGGCGACGTTGCCGATGGTGGCGGCGGTGGTGACCCGATAGGACACGTCATAATTTTGCCTTTGCACGCAAAAGTCTGTATCCTACGATAACACTAGTCACCGGGTGCAGATGCGAGGACGGGGCACTGGCAGAAGTAACCGTCGAGGATCTCCGAGAACATTGGAGACAACTCCACGCTCTGAAGGACGGTGAATTAATTCGCGCGCTGTCCATTTGGGAAATGCCGCCGTGGACCTCCATATGCGAAGAATTTAGCTGGCGCCTTCATCGGCTTAGCGGTGGATATTTAACGGCAAAGAGGAGCGGACGTCCTGGTGTTTACCGATTAATCGCTCTGCAAGAGAAGGACGACCTTTTCACACCAGCTATTTTGCAGCGGCTTTGTGGAGAGGATAGGACGGGTACACTGTACATCGGCGAAGCGAGCGACCTAAGCGCGCGTATCAATCAGATGCGACGGTCGGCTCGAGGACGTCCAGGAGGCGAACGTTCGCATCGAGCGATCACTATGCTTAGGCAAATCCGACGATTGAACTACCCTAGAGAAAAGCTAGGCGTAGCTTTAATGTTTACTGGCCCCCTAACTCGCGCAATCGAACGAGACTTGCTCCACGCGTACATAAACTCGTTCGGCGAGATGCCGCCGCTGAATTACAAGCTTTAGCCAATATTTCAGAAGAGGCACCGAGATGGGCTATGCGTTAAACGAGTTGGCGAATCTGCCGATCGACGACACGGTCAATTTCTACATATTCGTGGTCAACGGCCAGTACCGCGACCCGCTCTATGAAATGATGCAGCAAAACTTTATGTCGATCGCCAAGAGCATCGGAAGCAACGCTGTTATCGCTGTGGGAACCGACCCTCAGGCGTTCACGAGTCAAGTGGCGAGGAAGTACGCGGGCGACAACGAAAGAGCGGCAATACTACATCGGTCTTTACCTGCTCTTCTCATCACGGATGCACATCCCGAGAGGCTAGGTACGAACTCCGTTCGATTGATTGTCCCTCTGCGCGAGGCCGAGCCGCGATTTGGCGGGTGGGCACAATTCTTCGACCTTCTGTCCAAGTACGTTCGAGGCGAAAGCAACGAATTCCTGAACAAGTTCGAAAAGACGGAGAATTTCTTAGACACCGCGAACTCCATTTTGAATATTCGCCCTGGGATGTTCGGGATATCCATCAACATCAATGCCCTATATGAACGATGGCGGAAAAAACATGCATAACTGAACGATTTGGGCTAGGCGATGCCGTCTCAGATTGCGGTGAGAGTGCGCTCTCAGGATAGGACGCGCATGTGGCTCGGCCGATACTGCTTATCGAGGTCAGACGAGTGAGTTGTACTTCGACCCCACGATGCACCTAAGTTCTGCGACCAGTTCTTGACCTCGATATGAGATATGATTTTCTGATTCGGATCAAAGTCGCATTCTCCCTCAATCCTAAGCTGCCCCTTTTCTAGTCCCCACGCCTCATTTCCTGCTGCGAGTAAGTCGAGTTCGAACGCGACCTCGAAAGAAATCGCAACGACTGCTGGCTTGGGAGTCGCGTAGCCCTTTATTTTCCAGCCAAGCGGTTCACCCAATTCGAACTTTCCTTGTCCTGGCGCTTTCCCCGCCACCACAATATCTCGAGCCGCGGGGGAGATCGTCTCCAGAATAGCTTGTGCGATGACGCTCTCGTCTATCGCGACAGCGGTTCCCCCAAGCGCGGTAAGGAGCTCACGTATGCTTGGATGAATCAAGATTTTCACGCCCTTGCGCTCCGTCTCGCTTTCAAGCACCCGGGCAAGACTGTTGCCGACTTTTCGACCTTCATAGAACGCATTGTCCGCGGTCACGAGGTAGATAGGTCTGTCGGCACCAAGAGTTAGTGCCGCATGCCAAATGCAGCAATCCCGAAATTGTTCGTTGTTCTCACCACAAGGCGCCGTCTTCTTCATAATGCGAGACAAGGCGGAATTGGCTTGTTCAAAGTTGAACGGGACGCGTTCAATCGATCCCGACAATTGCTTCCATCGCTGCGAGATGCCCTCCTGTACCGCAAGCAAGGTCGGCCCAGTGACCATGAGCCGCTGACCAGATAGTTGACGCAAGATGGTGGTGTCTCTCTTGATGTTGCGGGCAGCAACCTCTGCCATCTCTGGCAGCACTTGGTTCACCTCGCGTTCGACCACCTCAGGCACACCGAATGATGCTTTTGCCTCTGCGACTGCATAGAGGAGGGCATTACCCAATGAAGACTGAAGCAACCGTTCCGCAACCCAAACATTCGCGTCCAAGACCACCGTAAATGTCGGCGACATCGGCCCCTCCAAAATCAGTATAACTTGGAGTTAAGGTGACAGTGCACCATAGCATGCGGCGTAATGGGCCGGAGTCTCGTGCATTGCCACCGTAATTCCGAACTACGAACTGAAGTTACTTCACTCCTATTTCCGAGAGCTGCTTCTTCACGATCTCAGACGCAGCCTTCATCCAATTCATGTCAGGAATCTTGCTCGATATTGGGCCCACCGCGACCGCGCTGCCAACACCGAGCAAGAGCATGCCTACAATAATTTTCGACGCCGCCGTCGAAGCCTGATCAATTGTCTTGTCCGCCGTTCTTTCGAGGAAAGACGTTCCATATCCAAAAGCACGGCTCACCAGATTTTCAACACTTCGCATGAGCGCGAAGGCAGCGCGCTTCCCTGCCTCGGTGGGGCTTCCAAGCAACTCCGTAAGAAACGCCAGGGTCCGAGGCACCTCTGGACTAACCAAATCAGGCTGAGCGCTAAGCTGTTGAACGACACTCGCCGACGCAACCCTCAACTGATCTATATCCGATTTTCCCAAGTCAGCCGCGGCGGCATTTTCGACGAAAATCGTCCACTCCGGAAACTGGCCAACAAACATTTGGACACCGCGAGTGTAAGCCAGCAGCATCGACGAAACCGCCACTGGCAATTCAGACTCAAACGCAGCAAACATCGCCTCGCAACCGATGTTCTTCAATCCGACGCTAATCGCGTCGATCTCTCCCCGAAATTGTCCTTGAAGTTCCTGCACTGATGACAGCAATCGCTTGTCACAGTTGGATTGCTGAAGCTCCGCAATAATCTTCTCACCGCTACGGCTCAGCTCTGCCTTCGCAGCTTCAATGTTTTTTAAATCGGCATCCCTCGGCAAACTCTTCTTGTGAACGACAACGATCACATTATCGATGATGTCGAACTGAACCGGCGCGATTTTCTGATCAGGTACAATGCCGCGGAGCACAGAGACATTACCGATCGGTACGTCATCGAGATCGACCCCTTCCAGTAGAAGATCCTCAAGCATGAGAATCGCATCGGCTACCTTTATTGAACCCGTAAAGCGTCCGTAAAACCTATCTTGGGGCTTTGCATGAGGGTCGCCGGATCCCATGCGGAAAGTCACGCTGCGCAATATGTCGCCGAACTCAGACCTCTGCCTAAGTTGGGCCAGCTCCTTCGCTAGCGTCAGGGGATCTTCCGGTTCAAGATGGTTTCGCCCAGCTGCAGTGAGCGGCAATCGTAGGCTCTCCAGCTCCAGCATCAGCGTCTTGTAAACAGCCGCGTACGCAGTCTTCTGGCGATGCTGCGCAGCGTAGGGGGCCTCTAGGCTGACCCGAATGCCATTGAGCACAGATCGAGCCACCCTTAGAATTTCACGCTGATACTGCTGATCGATCAACTTCCGCTCCCGCGAGGCTGCATTCGATGCCGAGGACCACTATAGGTGAGCGCGATTGCCTTGGATAACAGCCAAGACAACCCCCTTCTTTTTTATCGACTGCAAATCAGGGAATAGATTCGGTGCGCTTTTGACCTTCTCCATCGGACGGTCAAATGACCGGCGGGCCCGGCCCGTCCGGATTAGTCGGTCAGGGACGAGGGCGAAGCCGATAAACTATTGATTTCAAAGTGGTACAGTTGGGTGGGCTCGAACCACTGACCTCCTGTTCTACAGACGGGCGCTCTAACCAACTGAGCTACAACAGCATCCTTGCGAGCCGCCCGGGAGGCTGCCTGAGAGGGCCGACGACCGAGGGAGCTGGATGGGGCGGAAACGGTGCAAGTCGAACCCGTTCGACGGCTTGCAGGCCTCGTCAGGCACTTCCTAAAATTGCAAAGACCGCACGCTCGTGGGCCCCAAAACTCGTTAGGGCCCGTCAAATTCAGGCGGTATGGACTAGAGTTTTGTTCCCATTCTGGGAATATTGATTTGATCCCATTTTGGGAACATGTTATGGCGATGAACGTAATAGCCAGGAAGGCGCTAAGGGACTTTTGGGAGCGACATCCAGACGCCGAGAAGCCTCTCAGCACCTGGTATCAAGTCGTTTCCAGGGGGACTTGGGGCTCGCCCGCGGATTTGAAGAGGGCGTTCGGTGCGAATGTGGACTTTGTCGGAGACAACAGAGCTATCTTCGACATTGGTGGAAATAAGTACCGCCTCATCGCCCACTTTGCGTACCTGCACAAAACTGCGCTCATCAAGTTCGTCGGTACGCACGACGACTACGACAAGATAGATGCGGAGACGGTGTGATGATGGATGTTCGGCCTCTCCATAACGAAGATGACTACAACTGGGCGATTGGCGAGGTGACTCGTTATTTCGAGGCTCAGCCAGCAATCGGCACGCCTGAGAGCGACAGGTTCGAGGTGCTCGCTACTCTCGTCCGACAGTACGAGGACGCGCACTTCGAAATTCCGCATGTCGATCCAGTGGAGGTCCTGGAGTTCGCGATTCAATCCATGGGAAAAACCCAGGCTGGCCTCAGCGAACTCATCGGACGGAATCGCGCGTCCGAGATCCTGAATCGCGTGCGCCCGTTGACGCTCGATATGATCCGCACAATCAGCGCTGAATGGCATATACCCATTGAGCTACTCGCCTCCCCGTATGAATTGGCCAAGGCTCAGGCGTAGTCCCTTCTGCCCGCCAGCAGGGGTTTGTGCGCGCGCCCGCGAATATCGACGTAGGTTTCAGCTCGATCGCTTCGGATATACAGCGCTGGTACAGTTGGGTGGGCTCGAACCACCGACCTCCTGTTCCACAGACAGGCGCTCTAACCAACTGAGCTACAACTGCATCCTTGCGAGCCGCGCCTCCGGACTGCCTGAAAAGGCCTGCTGCCTAAGGGGGGCTGGACGGGGCGGAAACTAGGTGCAACGGGGGTTTTTGGCAAGGCCGCAGAAGCCGTTATTTGGCGCTCTTTGGCGCGATAAATCCGCAGGATTCCGGTCGGCTGCCGGTGGGTCACCTCTCTCCGCAGGGGAGAGGTCGGATTGCTTGGCGCGCAATTGCGCGCCGGAGCGATCCGGGTGAGGGGCCGCGGCACCCAGTGAGAGCAGAACCCCTCACCCGGATTGCATCTTCGATGCAATCCGACCTCTCCCTGCGGGAGAGGTGAAGAAAAACCCGGGCCGCTAGGCCCGGGTTTCTTAATTGGATCGATCCGCCGTTGAGATCAGGCGGCGGGGTAGAACTTCGAGGCGGAGGCCTTGATCGGCTCGGCGGTCGCGCTGGCGGAACGCTGGGCGATCTCGAACAGCTCCTTGGCCTGGGCCTGCAAGGTCTCGAGCTGGGTCTTGGCGTGGCCGGTCCAGAGCTGGAACGCATCGGTCGGCGACTTCATGCCGAGCAACTCCTGGGTGAAATCCATATGGGCCGTGGTGTTGGCCTTGGCGAATTCCATCAGCTTGGCGGTGTACTCGTTGGCACCCTTCTGGGCGGAGGCGAACACGGCCTCGATGGTGCCGTTGTGGGTCTCAGCCGCGTCCTTGAACTTGGCGTAGTTTTCGCGGGCCTGCGAAACGCCCTTTTCGGCGAATGCGCGCACCTGCTCGGGAACCTCGAACGGGATGATCGAGGCAGAAAACGGATCAGTCGCACCTGTCATGTTGGTCCCTCACGCTAAAGAAAAAATGGAGTGAGCCTTCTGGCGCGCCCGCCGGGCCAACCGGGGCCGTTTCTTCTTTGAATGGCGGGTACGAAGACTGGATACGCAGAACTACAAGACGGCTCGTCCAGCGCCAGTACTGTGGCTCACTAACATGTCAACATTGTGCGGCGCAATGTGATCCGGGGGTGCGCTGCGAAAATTTAATCCTAGGGGTGAGATTCCGGGGGTTGGGGAACCGGGGGTTGAGGTGCGCAAGTCATTCCGGGCGCGCGACCTATGGTGCGCAATTGCGCACCTGAGAATCCATTCCTCTGCCGCCCTCGCTGCCGGATGGATTCCGGGCTCGCGCTACGCGCGCCCCGGAATGACGGAGAAAAACGGCGGTCTCTCCCCCCTTGTGGGGGAGGGAACGGACCGTCGTTGGGGTGCGCAGAGGGCCTCACCCACTCAATGCCTCTTCGTCGCATCCATCGCGGTGCGGCTGACGAGCTGGCCGATTTCGCCGGCCTGCTCGGCCAGGGTCTTCATCTGGGACTGGACGTAGTCGCCATGCAGCCGCATCACCTCGGTGAGATCCCTCGCGTGGGCCAGCGACTGGGCGTAGCTCAGCGAGGCCTGCACATTGGTCTCGGCGAAGGCGAGGGCGCGGGCGCCGATGTCCTTGGCGCCGGCGCGCATCGAGGCGCCGCGCTCTTCCATCGTGCCGGCGGCGGCCTCCGCATTGGCGAGCAGTTTCTCGAAGGCGTCGCGGGCCTGTTTGAAGCTCGATTCCGCCATGTTCCGCATCTCCGGCGGAATCTCGAAATGCCCATTGGACTGATCGGTCATGCCTGCTGCTCCTGGTCCTGCTTGCTGGTTTGCCGGCCGTTTCGGCCGGTCCCCTCGCCCGGCGTGAGGGTAAACCTGGACGGTATTGCCTAGATGACGCCGGCCCCTCGCGAATCCTGCGGATGCAACGATCGGGCGTCTTGCGGGTTCGGCCACATTAAGGTTATCGCGGCTTTAGGACGCCCCCGTTAAGGTCCGGGCGTGGACCTGCCCGCGCCCGCGGGCGATAGTAACCCTTTCTTAAGGCTGCCATTCCCGGCGGACCTGATGTGAAGCGTGGCGCGAAGAGTTGAAGCCGGTCGGATGACGAATTCGGATTTCCAGTTGCGGGGCGTCGGCGATCCCAGGCTGTCCGTGCACGCGACGTCCCCCCTGCCGGCGTGGCTGTGGTCGCCCGATGGTTCGCGCGTGCTGTGGGCCAATGCGGTCGGCGCCAAATTCTTCGGCGCGGCTAACGCGGCTGCTCTCGCGCAAAAGACCTTCGGCCCCGCCGACGGCCATCGCCGCCAGATCGTCCGTCTCGCACACCGGCTGCCGGGCGGCGGCAGCGTGAGGCTGGAGCGGATGCGCGGCTTCGGCGCCGGGCTCGGCACGCTGATGACCTGCGCCTGCGCGCGGCTCGACTTTTCCGATGGCTCTTCCGGCGTGCTCGTCAGCGCGATGAACGGCGCTTCGCGCAGCATGCCGCTGGTCGAGCGGCTGCATCGTCTCGTCGACGGCGCGACGACGCCGATGGCGGCATTCGCACCTGACGGCATGTTCGCCGGCGCGAGCGAAGCGGCGCGCTCCCTGCTCGGCTTTCGCGATCTCGGCGAGGCCGGCCTCGACCAGGCGCGCAACGAGGCGCTGGCGAAGGGCCGCGCCGAGTTGCCTGTTGGCATCGGCAAGATGGTGCTGCAGCGGGTCGGCGTTGGCGCCGATGTCGGGCTGGTTGCGCTGATCGAGCCGGCGGTGGCGCAAGCTGAGCCCGCGGCGGAGAGCGCACCGGTCGCGGCGCCTGAGATGGAGACCGAGCCAGCGGCTGAGCCTGCGCCGCCCGTCGCAACAGCGCCGGCGCACGGGCCCGATGCCGGGATCGCGATGTTCGATCCGTTTGCTGAGCCGGACGAGACGCCGGCACCGCCGCTCGCCGCGACGCCCGAGCCGGAAGCACACGCGGCGACGGAGATCGTCTCGATCCAGGACGCCGAGAAGGACGCTGAAGCACCCGCGCCCGAAACCATCGCGCAACCGATCGAGGCCGCGCCGGAAACTATCGTTGAAAACCCGCCCGCAGCCATCGTGCCGCCGCAAGCGGCGCCGATCACGAGCGCCATGGTCGAACCGCCCGGACACGCGGAGACGCGGTCTGCCCCTGCTGAGACACCGCGCCAGCATCCGCTGCGCTTCCTGTGGCAGATGGATGCGCAGGGCCGCTTTGTGCTGGGCTCGGACGAAATCATCCGCCTGATGGGCGCGCACACTGCGGCCGGCTTCGGCCGGCCCTGGCGCGAGATATCAGAGGAATTTGCGCTCGACCCTGATGGCCGCGTCGCGCAGGCGCTTGAAAGCCACGACACCTGGGCCGGCATCACCGTGAACTGGCCGGCCGATGGCGGCGAGCATCTGCCGGTCGAGCTGGCCGGCCTGCCGGTCTATGACCGCGCGCGCAACTTTGCCGGCTTCAAGGGTTTTGGCGTCTGCCGCGATCTCGACGGGCTGAACCGGCTCGATGCGCTCAGGCGCTACGAGCTGTTTGCCGAGCCGGTCGAGCCTCAAGGCCTTTCGGCCGATGTGGTCGAGCCTGAACCGGAGGCAAAGGTGGAGGCGGAGGCGCCGCCTCCGCCGGTCGAGCTGCCGCCTGAGCCTGAGCCGCCCGCCGCAATCGAACCCGAACCATCAGCACTTTTCACCGAAGCGAATTCACACCCAACCGAGCCGGAAACGCCAGTGGAAACGCCTCCGAATGTCGTGCCATTCCGCGCACCCGGTGATCCCAGGTCAGCTAATGACCTCAGGTCATCAGCCGACCAGAGATCGCCGACGCTGACGCCGGTCGAGAACAGCGCGTTCAACGAGCTGGCGCGGCAATTGTCCGAGCGGCTCGAACGCGAGCGTGAGCAGATCGCCTCTGATAGCGCCGAGCCGCCGGCGGACGAGATCGCGCCTGACGCGGCGATGCCGCAAGAACCTGAGACATCCGAGCCGCTGATCTCGGAGCCCCTGATCTCGGAGCCGTTGATCTCGGAGCTCGAGGCGCCGCCGGCCGCGGCCGAATGGCTGAGCGAGCCCGCACCGCCCGCCTACGGCCACAGCTCGCGCGACCGCGCGCTGCTGGATCTCATTCCCTCGGGGATACTGATCTACCGGCTCGATCGCCTGCTCTACGCCAATGCCGCGTTCCTCAACCGCATGGGCTATGCCAGCCTTGGTGCGCTGGAAGATGCCGGCGGGCTCGATGCGCTCTATGTCGAGCCGGGCGTTTCCGCCGCGAGCAGCACATCGCAATCCGGCACGCCGGTGACGATCAGCGCTGCACTTCCCAATGGCGAGCAGCCACTGGCGACGACCGAAGCGCATCTGCACACGATCGACTGGGACGGCGCCAGCGCGCATGCGCTGATCTGCGCGCTGCCGCATGCTGTCGTCGCCGCGCCGGTCGTCGTGGCACCGGTGGCCGCGCCACCCGTTGCCACCGAGACCGACGTCGACGAGCCCGTGCTGTTCGCGCCCGAGCCTGATGTCGGCGATGCCGACGCGGAAGATCTCGCCGCGATCCTCGACACCACCGCCGAGGGCATCGTGATGTTCGATGCCGAAGGCAATATCCACGCCTGCAACCGCAGCGCCGAGGCGCTGTTCGGCTATGACGGCGAGGCGCTGATGCAGCTGAATTTGCTGACGCTGTTCGCGCCGGAGAGCCAGCAGATCGTGCTCGACTATCTCGAGAGCCTGAAGAGCCAGGATATCGCAAGCCTGCTCGATCACGGCCGCGAAGTGCTGGGCCGCGAGAAGAAGGGCGGCGTGCTGCCGCTGGCGATGATCATGGGCCGCACCCGGCCCGATGGCCCGAACTTCTTCGCCGTGTTCCGCGACCTCTCGCAGGCCAAGAAGGGCGAGAGCGAGCTGACGAAGGCGCGGCGCCTGGTCGACGGCGCAGCCAATGCCAAGGCCGACATGCTGGCGCGGATCAGCCACGAGATCCGCACGCCGCTCAACGCCATCATCGGCTTTGCCGAGGTGATGATCTCCGAACGATTTGGTTCGCTGGGCAACGAGCGCTACGGCGAATACATGAAGGACATCCGCGCCTCCGGCGAGCGGGTGATCACCATCATCGACGATCTCCTGGAGCTGTCGCGGATCGAGACCGGCAAGCTCGATCTCAGCTTTGCCAATCTCAACCTCAACGACATGGTCGAGGCCTGTGTCACCGTGATGCAGCCGCAGGCCAATCGCGAGCGCATCATCATCCGCACCTCGCTCGCGCATGCGCTGCCGCAGGTGGCGGCGGATGCGCGCGCGCTGCGGCAGGTGACGATGAACCTGATCTCGAACTCGATCCGGCTTGCCAGCGCCGGCGGCCAGGTGATCGTCTCCACCGCGCTCAACGATCGCGGCGAGGTGGCGCTTCGCATCAGGGATACCGGCCACGGCCTCAGCGACCAGGAAGTCGCCGCCGCGATGGAGCCGTTCCGCACGCCGCCGCCCGGCGATGCCGCGGACAATTCCGCGCTGAGCCTGTCGCTGACGAAAGCGCTCGTCGAAGCCAACCGCGCCCAGTTCAACATCAAGAGCGCCGGCCAGGGCACGCTGATCGAGGTGACCTTCGCGCCGGCGACGGCGCGGGCCTAAGCCGATCGCCTACCGCTTCGCCGGCGGGCCGCTCTTGTTGCCGGGCAGGCCCTTGATGTTCGACGGATCCTGCTGCTGCACGGTGGAGTCCTTCGAATTCACGCCGACTGTTCCCTTTTGCGCGGGCGGGCCGTTCTTGTTGCCGGGCGCTCCCGCGATTCCGGCGCCCGAATTCTGCGCGCTGGGCGATGTGGCAGCACCGCTGGACTTGTCAGCGCTGTTGCGGTCTCCCGGCATGGACGCGGCCGCGCCCGGCTTGTCCTGGTCTCCGACATAGCCCGAGGCGCCGGAATTTTGCGTCTTGATGCCCTTGTCCGCCTCGTTCTGCAGGTTCTGCGCCACGACCGGCCCGGCCATCAGCGGAGCCGTGAGAAGGATTGCTGCCATTATTGTTCGCATGAGCGTTCTCCTTTGCCCCGTCGCGCTTAACGCCCGGCGAAGCAAAGATTTCCGATCGGCTTGCGAATAAGCTTGGCAGATGCGCGTTACGCCGCGCGCACCGTGTCGAGGAACTTGCCGACCTCGAATTTGAGGCGGTTGCTGTCGCTCGAGAGCGATTGCGCTGCGGAGAGGACTTGCGCGGAGGCCGAGCCGGTCTCGGTCGCGCCCTGCCGGACATTGCTGATATTGGCGCTGACCTGCGTGGTGCCTTCAGCCGCACTCTGCACGTTGCGCGAGATCTCGCCGGTTGCGGCGCCCTGCTGCTCGACCGCGGCCGCGATGGTGGAAGAGATCTCGGACAGCCGCTCGATGGTGCCGCCGATGGTCCTGATCGCACCGACGGACTCGTTGGTCGCGCCCTGGATGCTCGCGATCTGCTGACCGATCTCGCCTGTCGCCTTCGCGGTCTGCTCGGCGAGCGCCTTCACTTCCGAAGCGACCACCGCAAAGCCGCGCCCGGCCTCGCCTGCACGCGCGGCCTCGATGGTGGCGTTCAGCGCCAGGAGATTGGTCTGGCCCGCGATCGCATTGATGAGCTCGACGACATCGCCGATGCGGGCCGCCGCCTTCGACAATTCGCCGACGCGATCGTTGGTGTGGCCGGCCTGGCTGACCGCCTCGCCGGCAATGCGCGCGGAGGCCTGCACCTGGCGGCTGATCTCGTTGACGGAGGCGGTCAGCTCTTCTGCGGCTGAGGCCACCGACTGCACGTTGGTGGCGGCCTCTTCCGAGGCGGCCTCGACCAGCGCGGCGAGCTCGGTCGACCGGCCCGCGGTGGTCGTCAGCGATGTTGCCGATGCCTCGAGCTCGGTTGCGGCCGAGGACACCGTCTCGACGATCTCGCCGATCGCGCCCTCGAAATCGTCGGCCATCCTGATCATGTCGGCGCGGCGCCGCTCGGCGGCGAGCTTGTCCTGCCGCGCCTTCTCCTCCGCCTCCTCGCGCGCCTTCTGCTCGGCGTTGATCTTGAAGGTCTCGACGGCCTGCGCGATCTCGCCGATCTCGTCGGGACGGCCGAGGCCGGGCAGCACGACGGCGAAATTGCCGTTGGCGAGCTCGATCATCGCCGCCCGCATCGCCGACAGCGGCTTTGCGACCGAACGGCCGATGAAGGCACCGAGGCCGAGCACGCCCGCCGCGATCAGCGCGATGGCAATGGCGATCCAGAACTGGATGCCCTCGCGCTCGGCGTCGTTCTGCTTGTCGGCTTCGAGGCGGATGCTGTCGACCGATTTCGAGACCTGCTCGATGACGGGCTCGACGGTCGAGAACGCCTCCGACATCGCCTTCAACTCGCTCGCGAGCTTGAGCGCGGTCTCCATCCAGGCGGAAAAGTCGCGCTGATAGTCGGAGAGCTTCTGCCGCAGCTCGGCCTTCGCGGCTTCGGGAATCGCGCCGGCATCGATACCGGCGAGAAATTCGGATGCGCGCTTCTTCATCTCGCCGCCATATTTGGCGTCGCGACGCAGCATGAAATCCTTCTCATGCCGGCGCATCATCAGCATGATCACCTTGAGCGGGGCATCGTGCAACTGATCGACCTTGCTTTCGATCTCGTGGACGGAACCGCGCAGGCGGCCTTCGAGGCCTGAATTCTCGTCCAGCCCGAGGCGCTGCCGCTCCTCGACCACTGCGGCGAAGTGCGCCTGATAGGTCTTCAGCGACGCGTTCATCGCGTCGATCTTCTGCGCCAGCTCGGGCTTGCCGAGCGCCACGATCTTGCCGCGCAGCGTCTCGATGTCCAGCGCGACCTGCCGCGAGATCTCGACCTGGCGCTGCGCGCGGGCGGGGTCGCTGCGCAGCAGGAAATCCTTCTCGGCGCGGCGCGCCTCCAGCAGCTCGACCGCGATCCTGCTGTTCAGCTCGAAGACGGTGCGCGCTTTCTCGGCGGCGTCGCGCGAGATTCCCATCGCGCGCTCGCCGTAGAGATGAATGCCGCCGATCAGGGCGACGCCGACGACGCCAATGACGCCGATCGCAATAATCTTGTGAGTGAGTCGCAGAGAGAAAAGCCGCATCGTGATCGCAAAGCCGGTTGGTGACAGATGCGGTTTATGAGGCGCTAATGCATAAAAACTTCCGTTAATTTGCGGGCACGTAGGACTACGTGTATTATGACAAAATGCACGCCGGAGTGCATAACAAGACTCAAGGACATCCGCGCGTCGGGGGTTCGCCGAACCAGCGCGACGCGGCTTGGGCGGCGTCGTCATCATCGGGCGCGCCGTCGCTGGCCCAGGCGACAAAGCCATCGGGACGCACCAGCACCGCGCTCAGGCCCAGCCGATCCCGCGGCGCGCCCGCAAGATACGCAATCCGGTCGCTCCAGCCGCTCGCAAGCGCTTGAAGCGATTGGCGCATGTCGAAGTCCAGCAAGAGCCCTTTCGCCTCTCTGAGATTTTCTCCGACCGTCGTGCCGTCAGAGAGTTCGAAATCGGGAACACTGCGCCCGACGAGCGGATGGCGGCCGTCGAGATCGTAGCGGAGCGCAACGCCGCGGATGCGTTCGGCGAAATAGGTCGCGCCATCGCCGGTTGCGATCAGATCGCGGATGACCGCCTGGAGCGCGCGGGTCGCAGGCGTCGGCCGCATGATCGCGACCTGCGCGCGCGACCAATCGAGGATTTGTGCGCCGACGGGATGTCGCTCCCGCGAATAGCTATCGAGGAGATTGCTCGGCGCGTGGCCGGAGATCGTCGCGGCCAGCTTCCAGCCGAGGTTCATGGCATCGCCGAGACCGAGATTGAGCCCCTGCCCGCCCAGCGGCGAATGGATGTGCGCGGCATCGCCCGCGAGCAGCACGCGTCTCTTGCGATAGGCCGTCACCTGGCGGGCGCGGTCGGTCCAGGTCGCGGCAAAGCGAAGGCTTGTAATGGTGACGTCCGTGCAGGAGACGCGGCGCAGCACGTCTTGCACATGCTCGCGCGCAACAGGCGCGCTCCGGTGGAACAGGCCGCCGTCGAAATCGACCATCGCGATCGTGCCTGATACCGCATAAGTGTACATGCCCGTCGACGTGTAATTGCGGCCTGGCTTGAGTTTCTCCGGATCGGCGAGCTCGACGTCGATGGAATAGCCGGTGAATTCAGGGTCGGTGCCGACGAAATCGAATCCGCAGGCCTTGCGCACTATGCTGCGGCCGCCATCGCAGCCGACCAGCCAACGTCCGCGAAACGTCGCGCCGGCCGCCTGCACGGTGACGTCGTCGTCCGAGGCGGCAATGGCGGCGACGCCAAATCCCCTGAGGATGTCGACGCCCAGGCTGCATGCGCGCACGGCCAATACGGTTTCGAGCGTGTCCATGTCGACCGCGACGCCGGCTTCGGCCAGCGTCGGCAGGCGCCAGGACCATTTCGTGGCATCGACATCGTCCTCGAAGAACTGGATGCCGGCGAAGTGACCGGCGGGCCGTCGCGTCTGCTGCATCCAGTGCGCGACACTCTTGATCGCGCCTGACTTTGCGCGCTGCGCGGCGACGATCTCGTCGAGCAAGCCGCGCCGGTGAAAGGCCTCGGTCGTCGTGACAGACAGGCCACGCAGGCCGAACGGGAGCTGCTTCAGCGCCGAATGCGGATCTTGCGCTTGCTCGAGCACGAGCACCGAGCGACCTGCGAGCCGCAATTCGCAGGCGAGAAACAGGCCGACAGGGCCGGCACCGGCAATGATGACGTCATAGATATCAGTGGATTGGGTTTGCATGAGACGCTCCTGGAGTCGATGTTCGACCGGAGCGTTCCCAGAGCTTCGAGGATCACACGGACGAACGATTGAGCGCCCAAATGGCGCCCGCTGTTCGTCGTGGGGATCTCGTGCACAAGGCCAAAGACCAGAGCTTTCGTCACCGAAAGGATTTGGGCTGACCAGACCAAATCTGCCTTTTCCGACGGGGCGTATATAGTTTCGTGAGGATGGATGCGCAACGAAAAAGGCACGGCGCTTGCGGCGCCGTGCCTTTCATATTCTTGCGCGTCGGATCAGCTGTAGATCTCGAACAGGCCGGCGCCGCCCTGGCCGCCGCCGATGCACATGGTGACGACGCCCCACTTGGCCTTGCGGCGGGCGCCTTCCTGCAGCAGATGACCAGTGAGACGGGCGCCGGTCATGCCGAAAGGATGGCCGATCGCGATCGAGCCGCCGTTGACGTTGTACTTCTCGGGATCGATACCGAGCTTGTCGCGCGAATAGAGGCACTGGCTGGCAAAGGCCTCGTTGAGCTCCCAGAGATCGATGTCGTCGATCTTCAGGCCGTGACGCTTCAACAGCTTCGGCACGGCGAAGATCGGGCCGATGCCCATCTCGTCGGGCTCGCAGCCCGCGGCGGCCCATGCGACGAAGCGGCCGAGCGGCTTGAGGCCGCGCTTCTCGGCATCCTTGGCTTCCATCAGCACCACGGCGGCGGCGCCGTCGGAGAGCTGGCTGGCATTGCCGGCGGTGACGTACTTGCCGGGGCCCTTCACCGGCTCGAGCTTGGCGAGACCTTCGAGCGTGGTCTCCGGGCGATTGCACTCGTCGCGGTCGACGACATAGTCCACGATGCTCTCGGCCTTGGTGGCCTTGTCGACGACTTTCATCCTGGTCTTCATCGGGACGATTTCGTCCCTGAACTTGCCGGCCTGCTGCGCGGCCGCCATGCGGCGCTGCGATTCCAGCGAATATTCGTCCTGGTATTCGCGGCTAAGCTTGTAGCGCTCGGCAACGATGTCGGCGGTGTCGATCATCGCCATGAAAATGTCGGGCGCGGTCTTGAGCAATTCAGGATCGATCGATTCCTTCGGCGTGCCGCCGCCCGGAATCGAGATGCTCTCGACGCCGCCGGCGACGATGCAGTCGGCGCCGTCGGAGCGGATCGAGTTGGCGGCCATCGCGATGGTCTGCAGGCCCGAGGAGCAGAAGCGGTTCACCGAGACGCCGCCGGTGCTCTTCGGCAAGCCGGCGAGCAGCGCGGCCTGACGGCCGATGTTCGGCGCGCCATGGGCGCAATTGCCGAGATAGCAATCCTCGACGTAATCCTTGTCGACGCCGGCGCGGTCGACCGCGTGGTGGATGGCATGAGCCGCGAGCGACATCGGCGGCGTGATGTTGAACCCGCCGCGGCCGGATTTCGCGAGGCCCGTGCGCGCATAGGAAACGATGACGGCTTCACGCATTGTTTTCTCCCTTTTCGAACGATTGTACGGAGTGTCGTGACCGCCATTGGTACACAAAGTTTGGGGATCGCGGGAGAAATAAAGCACCGCGTTGCATCAACAAAAACGCCGCCCCTCGCGAGAAGGGCGGCGTTGTTCCGCACGTCGGAATATATGATGATCGTCATTCCGTGGGGCGCGCGCGCAGCGGAGGCCTCAGAACCTCAGCGCCTTGACCTGCTTGACCTGCGGCAGCGCCTGCACCTTGGCGAGGACGTCCGCCGGCACCGCGCCGTCGACCTCGACCAGCGCGATGGCGTCGCCGCCCTGCTCGACGCGGCCGAGATGGAAGGTCGCGATGTTGAGCTTGGCGTCGCCCAGGAGGCCGGCGAAGCTACCGATGAAGCCCGGCTTGTCCTCGTTGGTGACGTAGATCATCGACTTGCCGAACTCGGCGTCGACGCGGATGCCCTTGATGTCGACCAGGCGCGGCTTGCCGTCATGATAGACGGTACCGGAGACCGAGCGCTCCTGGCGTTCGGTCGCGACCGTCACGGTGATCAGGCTCTCATAGTCGCTCTGGGCGGCGCGGACGATCTCGTCCACGACCATGCCGCGCTCCTTGGCGACAACAGGCGCGGACACCACGTTGACCTCGCCTAGCATCGGGCGAAGCAGGCCCGACAGCACCGCGGAGGTGATCGCCTTGATCTTCATCTCGGCGACGTGGCCCTCATAGGTGATCTCCACCTTGAGGATGCCTGACTCGGTGAGCTGACCGGCGAACGAGCCGAGCTTCTCGGCAAGCGCAATGAACGGCTTCAGCTTCGGCGCTTCTTCCGCGGTGATCGAGGGGAAGTTCACCGCATTGGAGATCGCGCCGGTGAGCAAATAGTCCGACATCTGCTCGGCGACCTGCAGCGCGACGTTCTCCTGCGCTTCCGTGGTGGAGGCGCCGAGATGCGGCGTGCAGATCACGTTGGGATGGCCGAACAGCACGTTGGTGTTCGCAGGCTCCTCGACGAAGACGTCGAAGGCGGCGCCGGCGATATGCTTGGAATTGAGCGCATCGACCACGGCCTGCTCGTCGACAAGACCGCCGCGGGCACAGTTGATCAGGCGCACGCCCTTCTTCATCTTGGCGATCGCGGCCGCGTCGATGATGTTCTTGGTCTTCTCGGTCAGCGGCGTGTGCAGCGTGATGAAGTCGGCGCGCTTCAGGAGGTCATCGAGCTCGACCTTCTCCACGCCGATGTCCTTGGCGCGCTCGGGCGACAGGAACGGATCGAACGCGACCACCTTCATGCGCAGGCCGAGGGCGCGGTCGGCAACGATCGAGCCGATATTGCCGCAGCCGACGACGCCGAGCACCTTGCCGGTGATCTCGACGCCCATGAAGCGGTTCTTCTCCCATTTGCCGGCCTGGGTCGAGGCGTCGGCCTGCGGGATCTCGCGGGCCAGTGCCAGCATGAGCGTAATCGCGTGCTCGGCGGTCGTGATGGAATTGCCGAACGGCGTGTTCATCACGATGATGCCCTTGGCCGTGGCGGCGGGAATCTCGACATTGTCGACGCCGATGCCGGCGCGGCCGATCACCTTGAGATTGGTCGCCTTCTCCAGGATCTTGGCGGTCGCCTTGGTCGCGGAGCGGATGGCAAGGCCGTCATAATTGCCGATGATCTCGGCGAGCTTGTCCTTGTCCTTGCCGAGATTGGGCTGGAAGTCGACCTCGACGCCGCGGTCTTTGAAGATCTGCACGGCGGCGGGCGAGAGCGCGTCGGAAATGAGAACTTTGGGCTTGGTCATGGGAATGATCCTCTACCTTCCCTGATGGAAGGGACGGCGTTCGACCGGAATAGGGTGATGTCTGGGAGCGAATTCTGCCTCTCCCCGCAAGAACGGGAAGAGGCGAAGAAAGAAAGCTTACGCTGCCTTGGCGAGCTGCGCCTTGGTCTCGGCGAAGGCCCAGTCGATCCACTGCGTCAGCAGCTCGACGTCCCTGGCCTCGACGGTGGCCCCGCACCAGATCCGCAGCCCCGCCGGCGCGTCGCGATAATACGCGAAGTCATAGCCGGCACCTTCCTTCTCGACGAGGGCGACGAGCTTCTTGGAGAACTCGGCCTGTGCGTCGTCGGAGAGCGATGTGATCGCGGGATCGGTGAACTTCAGGCACACCGAGGTGTTGGAACGGATCGCCGCGTCCTTGGCCAGGAAGTCGATCCACGGCGTCTTCGCCTTCCAGTCGGCCAGCACCTTGGTGTTGGCGTCGGCGCGCGCGATCAGCGCCTTGAGGCCGCCGATCGACTTGGCCCAGTTCAGCGCATCGAGATAATCCTCGACGCAGAGCATCGACGGCGTGTTGATGGTCTCGCCGACGAAGATGCCTTCGTTGATCTTGCCGCCCTTGGTCATGCGGAAGATCTTCGGCAGCGGCCAGGCCGGCTTGTAGGTCTCGAGCCGTTCCACCGCGCGGGGCGACAGGATCAGCATGCCGTGCGCGGCTTCACCGCCGAGCGCTTTCTGCCAGGAGAAGGTGACGACATCGAGCTTGGCCCAGTCGAGCGGCTGCGCAAACGCGGCCGAGGTGGCGTCGCAAATGGTCAGGCCTTCGCGGGTCGCGCTGATCCAATCGGCGTTCGGCACGCGGACGCCTGAGGTGGTGCCATTCCAGGTGAAGACGACGTCGCTCTTGGGATCGACCTTGGAAAGGTCGGGAATCTCACCATAAGCAGCGTTGAGCTTGGTGACGTCCTTGAGCTTCAATTCCTTGACGATATCGCTGACCCAGCCCTCGCCGAAGGATTCCCAGGCGAGCGTGGTGACGGGCCGCGCCCCGAGCAGCGACCACAGCGCCATCTCGACCGCGCCGGTATCGGACGCCGGCACGATGCCGATGCGATAATCGGCCGGGACTTCAAGCACTTCGCGCGTCAGATCGATCGCGAGCTTGAGCTTGGTCTTGCCGACCTTCGCGCGATGCGAACGGCCGAGCGCTGCGTCTTTGAGATTTTGGGCGTTCCAGCCGGGGCGCTTGGCGCAGGGGCCGGAGGAGAAATGCGGCACGGTCGGCCGCGAAGCGGGCTTCGCTACAGTCATGATCTACCCTTCCAGATAGTAAGCCTCCCGTTGGGGGGAGGTGTCCCGCCGCGGCTGATACGGGAATCGGGAAGGTCAGTCAAGAAAGTTCAGGAGCCTCACGGGGGAGTGATGGTTCGTCCGGGGCAATATCTGGGGATACGACAGGCGCCAGCGCGTTCAGCAAGTCCGTGGCCTCGCTGATCAATTGCGCAGCGCGGCGGCGGCTGCCGACTTTCAAAATGCATTTGTCATTGGCCTGCACAACGTAATCGTTGCCGACCTTGATCATGGAATAGCTTGTCATTGAAATCCCCGAACCGACCGAGCCCGGTGTCCGACGCGGGCGTAGCACCGTTCGTTCCTCGATCCACGTGAACGACCAAGGGTTAGTTTATCAGCTGTTAAGATGAACGAACGCGCGATCGGATTTCGTTGATCGCACAATGGTCATTGCGAGCTGCATCAAAACCGCACAGTCATGCCGACATGACTGGCCGAAAATCCGAGCCGCTTGTAGAAGCGCTGCGCATCGACGCGGCTCGAATGCGTCAGCAATTCAACCAGAACACAGCCGCGTGCCTTGGCTTCGGCGACCGCCCATTGCACCAGCTTTTCGCCGATGCCGCGGCTGCGGCAATCAGAGGCGACGCGGACATCTTCGAGCAATCCGCGGATGCCACCTTGCGAGCTGATGCCAGGCAGAAGTGCGAGTTGCAGGCAGCCGACCACCCTGCCCTCGCTCTCGGCGACCACAAGCTGGAGATTGGGGTTGCGTTCGACCCGTTCGAACGCTTCGTAATAGATCTCGGGCAACGGATTCGCCAACCGCTCGCGGGCGCGGCCGAGATGATCATCGGCGAGCATGGCGATCATCGCCGCGACGTCCTCGCGGCGTGCGGGGCGGATGGAAACTGACTTGTCATTCATCGACGAACGCTCCGGGCTCAGCGCGCAGACGGAAGGCCGAGAAACGCCTCGGCCTCGCCGACCCAGCGGCGGATGGCCGCATAACGGTCGAGATCGAAGCCGCCTTCATGCGCGACACGCGTATAGGCGAGCAGCGAGACGTCCGCGAGCGAAACCTCCTCACCGGCAAAGAAGCGGCTCGCGGCAAGATGCGCCTCCATGCGGTCAAGCGCCACATAGCCGCGCTTGACCTTGTCAGGATCGAGCTCGGAGACTGACTTGCCGAGATAGATCATCTGGAAACGGCACACCGCGATATAGGGCTCGTGGCTGTACTGCTCCCAGAACAGCCATTCGTCCATCTTGGCGGCGGCAAAGGCGTCGCGCGGAATGAGTGCGCTATCGCGGGCGAGATAGCGGATGATGGCGTTGGACTGCGCGAGCGTGCGGCCGTCGTCGAAGGCCACGGTCGGCACCTGGCCGGCGCCGTTCATCGCCAAAAATTGCGGCGTGCGCGTCTCGCCCTTGCGCGTGTCGGTCTCGATCCAGCGATAGGGCAATGCGAGACGATCGCACACCCATTTCACCTTCAGGCAATTGCCGGAATTGCTGTCGCCGTAAATCTGCATTGCCGCCGCCCCATAAGAGGCGACAGAGCATCAGGCCGCAGCGAACCTGTCAACCGCGACGCAGCGAGGCCGTGTCAGAACTTGTAGCCGAGCCCGACGCGCGCATTGTTCAGCGTCACCGAGGTGTTCATGACCGGCGAGAATCTCACATATTCGTATTCGACGCGGGCGAACAGACCGTCCCAGATGCAATATTCGACGCCGAGACCCGCGGTCCAGCCCACCGCGAAGGCGTTGGTCCGGTGCTGGCTCTGAGTTTGCGATTGCGAAGGCACATCATAGGTCGTGCTCGTGGTCGATGTGGCGCCACCAACACCCGTGGTCGTCACGACCTGGGTCAGCGTCACGTTGCTCGTGACCGTGCGGGAGACGTCCATTCGTCCGACGGCAGCGCCGAAGAACGCATACGGCATGAAGTCGCCGCCGTCCCAGCCCACACGACCGCGGAGCGAGATCATGTCCTTGACCTTCGCTGCAGCAGTGCCGGTCAAAGTCACGTTATAATTGTCGGTCGTGCCCGTGGGCGGATTGTCGCCGGCCGGATTGGTGATGACGAGCGAGTTCGAGCCAGTCGTCGACGTGGCGAGATTGTTGAAATAACTGTACGTGCCCTCGAGACCCATGATCGCATCGTACCATTGCCAGTTGCGGCCGACGAAAGCACCGAAATTCGTGCTCTGCGTGTTGGTCTTGTTCATGAGCGACCAACTCGCAGTCGGCTGCTGCAGCACGCTGTCGCGGAAGATGAAGTTGGTCAGACCGACCACGCTTTGGCTGAAATCGGTCGCGTCGGTCGTGTAGCCGCCGTTGACGCCGACATAGGCGCCGTCCCAATTGTGGGTCGTCTTGGACAGACCGTCGGTGAAGCCGCCGCGCAGGACGGGCAGATCCGGCATGTCGGCCGCGTGTGCGGCGGACACAGATCCGAACACCGCCGCCACCAACCAAAGCCTACGCATTGCAACGCTCCATCGAACTCGAACTTTTCAGCGTGATCATGGCTCGTTAACCTTAACCAATGGTTGCGTCTGACGTTTTCGCCGCCGCGCGCCATGAAAAAAATGCAAAGCAAAACGGCGCGGGATGATCCCGCGCCGTTAAGAGACGTTAAGCGATTGAGGCTTGCGATCAGCCCTTGGTGACGAGCGGCGGCGGCACGTAAGCCGGCGGGCTGCTGAGATCCCAACGCACGCCGAGCTTCACGTCGTGCGAGGTCAGATCCCTGAGCTTGATCGAGGTCGGGCCGGACGCGCTGTTGTCGAACAGGCGGAAGTTGCCGGGCGCCGCGTCGCCGAGGTTCATGTAGCTGTAGGCCAGTTCGACGGTGAAGCCGGGGTTGACCTTGTAGGCAAGACCGGCGTGGGCGGCCCAGGCGAGGTTCCATTTTCCGTTGTCGGCGAAGTAAGCGACGCTGGCACTCGGGGTCGGGGTGAGCGCGGCGAGATACGCAATCCCGTCGTCACGGAAGCCGCTGATCTTGTTGTAGGAGCCGCCGACACCGGCACCGATGAACGGGGTGATGCACCACCAGGTGCCGAGATCGACATAGGCGTTGGCCATGACGACCCACTCGGACTTGCTGCCGCTGTAGTTGTCGGAACCGACGAAGCCGGGCCCAATGACCTGGTCTGCACCATGCAGATTGGCCTTGCCACGGTACTGGCCGATCACGTCCGTGCGGAACCAGTTGTTGAAGCGATAGCCGACACCGACGTCGAACAGCGGGGACGAGTCGAAGCCGAGACCCTGCGTGGTCTTCGTAAACCCGGGCGCGACGTTGCCGTCGATGCTCTTGGCGCTCTGGTTGGTCATGCCGACGTCGCCGCGCAGATACCAGCCGCCGAAATCGGCGGGCGGGGCGGGCGGCGCGTACATGGGGGGCGGAGCCGCGATCGGCATATCGGCGGCAAACGCCATCGACGAGATCAGTGATGCCGCACCCGCGGCAAGGAGAGACTTAACGCTACGCATTGGCTTCGTCCTTATGGCCGGTGAGACAAAATGCAGATGCCTCACGTTCTGGAAACTCACAGGCGGACGATGGCAGCAAATGCTTAAGCGCCACTTAACCCTAATTTTTAAGGTTGATTTTTTCTGAGCGCACACGTGGATGCGGCGCAAGCGTTGCAAAAATGCGGCAGGTGAGCGCCGCAATTGCTAACGATTGATGAAGCCGCAGCGCAGCGAAAGAAGGTTTGTTAACGCCTGTGCTGCGGCAGCTTGGGCAGGAATACCGCAAGCAGCCCGATCGCCGGCAGATAGGCGCAGACCTGGTAGACGAAGGCGATGGAGGTGTGATCGGCGAGCTTGCCGAGCACGGCGGCGCCCAGGCCGCCAATGCCGAAGGCGACGCCGAAGAACACGCCCGAGATCATGCCGAAGCGGTGCGGCACCAGCTCCTGCGCGAACACGATGATCGACGACGTCGTCGAGGAGATGATCAGGCCGATGATCACAGACAGCACCGCACTCGCGTAAAGACCGGCATAGGGCAGCGCCAGCGTGAACGGCAGCGCGCCCAGGATCGAGATCCAGATCACGATCTTGCGGCCAAAGCGATCGCCTAAGGGACCGCCGAAGAACGCGCCGACCGCGTTGGCGGCGAGAAAGATGAAGAGATAGATCTGCGCTGTCTGCGTCGACACGCCGAAACGGTCGATCAGATAGAAGATGTAATAGCTCGACAGGCTCGAGACGTAGAGCTGCTTCGAGAACAGCAGCGCGACGAGCACGATGAGCGCAACGGCGACGCGGCGTGAGCTCGGCGCATCGGGATGAGCCTGAAGCGGCGCGGCCTTCTTGGTCGTGATCTGCGGCGCGTACCAGCGGCCGATGCGCCAGAGGATGACGATCGCAAGAAACGCGATCGAGGAGAACCAGGCGATGCTGCCCTGCCCGAACGGCACCACGATGAGGGCGGCGAGCACCGGCCCCATCGAGGTGCCGAAACTGCCGCCGAGTTGAAACACCGATTGCGCAAAGCCATAGCGCCCGCCGGAGGCGAGCCGCGCGATGCGCGCCGATTCCGGGTGAAACACCGCCGAGCCGAGACCGACCAGCGCGGCGGCGACGAGGATGACGAGATATTGGTGCGCGGCACTCAGCAGAAGCAGGCCAAAGAAGGTCGAGGCCATCCCGATCGAGAGCGAGTAAGGCTGCGCTTTCTTGTCGGTGTAGTGGCCGACCACCGGCTGCAGCAGCGAGGCCGTGAACTGGAACGCCAGCGTGATCATGCCGATCTGCGCGAAGTCGAGCGCGTAGGTGTCCTTCAGGATCGGATACACCGAGGCGATCAGCGACTGCATGGTGTCGTTGAGGAAGTGCGAGAAGCTGATGCCGGCGAGCACGATATAAGCCGGCCCCGCGGCTTTGGCGGCAGCGGGAGCGACGTCGCTGACGACGACGGGCTCGGTCAGCGTTTCCTCTGAGACGACGACAGGCTTGTTCAATTCAGCATCCCGGCAGGCGCGGCAGACTGCCACGAGTTGCTAGGTACGATGATGGCGGCGGACAGGCCACTGCCAATCGCAAATGGCTGGGATGCGCGGCCCCTCTCCACCGGTCCGGAATCGTGGGGTGAGATCACCCCACCCCAGTCGCGTTTGAAAGGCCGCTACGCCGCGGCCTGGCCCAGCGCCGAGACGATGGTGTCGACGACGTCCTCGACCAGGATGCGGTCCTCGCCTTCGCCCATGACGCGGATCACGGGCTCGGTGCCGGAGGAGCGGATCAGCAAACGGCCATGGCCGTTGAGGCGCTTCTCGCCGTCGGAGATCGCCGACTTGACGTCGGAATCGTCGAGCGGCTTGCCGCCCTTGTGGCGGACGTTCTTGAGGATCTGCGGCAGCGGATCGAAGCGGTGGCAGACCTCGGAGACCGGGCGGCGCAGCTTCTGCACCACCGCGAGCACCTGCAGCGCGGCGACAAAGCCGTCGCCTGTGGTGGCGTAGTCGGACAGGATGATGTGGCCGGACTGCTCGCCGCCGAGATTGTAGCCGCCGCTCAGCATCTGCTCGAGCACGTAGCGGTCGCCGACCGGCGTGCGCACGAGATCGAGCCCGTGCCCTTTCAGGAAGCGCTCGAGGCCAAGATTGGACATCACGGTGGCGACGATGCCGGGACGCGAGAGGCGGCCGTCTTCCTTCCAGCTCTGCGCGATCACCGCCAGCAGCTGGTCGCCGTCGACGACATGGCCGCGCTCGTCGACCAGGATGACGCGATCGGCGTCGCCATCGAGCGCAATGCCGATGTCGGCGCGCATCTCGCGCACCTTCTTCGACAGCGCCTCCGGCGAGGTCGAGCCGCAATCCTTGTTGATGTTGAAACCGTCTGGCTCGACGCCGATCGGCACCACGTCGGCGCCCAATTCCCACAGCGCTTCCGGCACCACCTTGTAGGCGGCGCCGTTGGCGCAATCGATCACGACACGAAGGCCCTCGAGCGAGAGATCGCGCGGCAGCGTGCGCTTGGCGAATTCGATGTAGCGATCATGCACGCCGTCGATACGGCGGGCACGGCCGAGGCTCGCGCTCTGCGCCAGCCGCTTCTCGATCGGCTCGTCGAGCAGCTGCTCGATCTGCTTCTCGACGTCGTCGGAAAGTTTAAAACCCTGCGGGCCGAACAGCTTGATGCCGTTGTCCTCGAACAGATTGTGCGAGGCCGAGATCATGACGCCGAGATCGGCGCGCATCGACTTGGTCAGCATCGCCACCGCCGGCGTCGGCATCGGGCCGACCAGCAGCACGTCCATGCCGACCGAGGTGAAGCCCGCGACCATCGCGTATTCGATCATGTAGCCTGACAGCCGCGTGTCCTTGCCGATCACGACCCGGTGGCGGTGGTCACCGCGCTGAAACGCAAGGCCGGCGGCCTGGCCGACCTTGAGCGCGAGCTCCGGCGTGATCAGTCCGTTGGCGCGGCCCCGGATCCCGTCCGTCCCGAAATATTTGCGGCTCATCATCGTCCCCCACGCGCAACAACCAGGGATCCCCACGACAACCTCCGGGTGCCCGAACAGGCCCCGTATCCCTGATTTGCTGGGGGTCTTATAATGCCTGGACGGCTAAATTGGCTTCAAAAAATATGATGAATCATTACGGAACCGGGAACTCCTGTTCCCGGTAACTGACTGTTAACATTATATTTCCGGTTTTGGCGCCGGAATGGGGCGGAACCCTCCTCACCCCTTCCGCTTCACATGACCGTCCTCGCGGCTCGGCGCCGGCTGGGTGACGTTGACGGGATCGGAGGCTGGGAAGGTCTCCTCGAGGCCCTCTTCGAGCGCGTCGTCGAGGGCCTGCTTCTCCTTGATCTTATCAGGCGAAGGCCCCGGGTGCGGCTTGGTCATGGCGCCCTCCTCGCAAACGATTTGGCTGTGCATCCAACCATGCTAGATGACCTCTAAATCTTCCGACGCAAGACTCCCAAGACAAGACGGGCCGGGGAACGTTCATGAAGCATATTACCTGTATCGACGATCTACGCGCGCTGCATAAGCGCCGCGTGCCGAAGGCATTCTTCGACTATTGCGACCGCGGCTCCTATGCCGAGGAAACGCTGCGCGCCAATCGCGAGGACATGCAGCAGATCAAGTTCCGCCAGCGCATCCTGGTCGACGTCTCCAGGCGCGACACCTCGACCACGATCCTCGGCGAGCCCTCGACCATGCCGCTGATGCTCGCCCCTGTCGGCCTGCTCGGCATGCAACATGGCGACGGCGAGATTCACGCTTGTCGCGCGGCACAGGCCGCCGGCATCCCGTTCACCCAATCGACGATGTCGATCTGCTCGATCGAGGACATCGCGGGCGCCGTCGACAAGCCGTTCTGGTTCCAGCTCTACGTGATGAGAGACCGCGGCTTCATCAAGGACCTGATCCAGCGCGCGATGGCGGCCAAATGCAGCGCGCTGGTGCTGACCGTCGATCTGCAGGTGATCGGCCAGCGCCACGCCGACATCAAGAACGGCATGACGGTGCCTCCCGAATGGTCGCTGTCGAAGCTCCTGGATTTCGCCAGCAAGCCGGCCTGGGTCTCGGGTGTGCTGCAGGGCAAGCGCCGCACCTTCGGCAACATCGCCGGTCACGTGAAGAACACCGAGGATCTCAACCGCCTCGCCGAGTGGACCGCTTCGCAGTTCGACACGTCGTTGAACTGGAAGGACGTCGAGTGGGTCCGCAGCATCTGGCCGGGCAAGCTCATCATCAAGGGCATTCTCGACGTCGAGGACGCCGAGGAAGCCGCCAAGACCGGCGCGCAGGCGCTGGTGGTGTCGAACCATGGCGGTCGCCAGCTCGACGGCGCGCCGTCGTCGATCGAGGTGCTGCCCGAGATCGCGGACGCGGTCGGCGACAAGATGGAGATCATGTTCGACGGCGGCATCCGCTCCGGCCAGGACGTGATGCGCGCGCTCGCGCTCGGTGCCAAGTCGTGCATGATCGGCCGCGCTTATGCGTATGGCCTGGGCGCCGGCGGCCAGGCCGGCGTCGCCAAGGCAATCGACATCATCCAGAAAGAGTTGCTGACCACGATGGGCCTGTGCGGCGTCAACCGGATCGACGAGATCGACGATCACGTGATTGCGGTGTGAGACGCAACGGCGGTGCGGTAGGGCGGGCAAAGCGAAGCGTGCCCACCAACTCCGCGTAATAGATAAGGATGGTGGGCACGGCGCAAGTGCGCCTTTGCCCACCCTACAAGTTCAGTGCTCGCTCACATCGGCGGCGTCACGCCGTCGCGGCCGACATTCACCCGGTTGGCTTCCAGCGTGCCGTCGTCCTTCTTCGCCGCGCCGAAAATGATCAGCTTGGCGCCCGGCTTCACTTCCGACTTGTCGCTGGCGACGAAGGTGACGATCGGAGTGTCAGGCGGCACCACGACTTTCTTTTCGCCGTCCTTGTATTTCACCGTGATGTTCTGGCCGTCGGTGCCCTTCACCGTCTGCGCCACGGTGGCGTTGGTCATGGTGGAATTGGCGCGGGCGTCCCAGGGACGGAAGCCCTCGGCGACGCCGCGCTGGTTCTCCGGAAAGATGTGGACGGCAATGGCCTTCTGGGTGCCGTCGGGCTCGGGCATGGCGGTGACGCCGATATAGGAGCCTTCCTTGATCTCGGAGAGCTCCGTCTTAACCACGGCGAAGACGGCGACGTTGTCGGTCATCTTCACCTTCACATCGCTGCCCTCGCGCGTCTTGATGCCGAGCATGTTGCCGTCGACGCTCTCGATGGTGCCGCGGATGCGGACGGTCGGCGCCTGCTGCGCCGAGACCGCTGATGTCAGAATACAGGCGACGAACGCAGCCGCGACGGTGCGCGGCATCCAGTTGTTCAGCATTTCCATGATTGTCCCCTTCAGGGTTTGCGACGATCACACGGCAAACCCCGTCTGACCGCCGCTATTCCCTCAATTTTTTGAGCATGATCTCCGCGCAAACGCGTTCCGCGTTTGTCGCGAGGGAAAACCGCTGCACACTTTTCCGGATCATGCTCGCCCGATTCACATCGGCGGGGTCAGGCCGTCACGGCCGACGCTGACGCGGTTGGTTTCGAACGAGCCGTCGGGTAATTGCTTCATGAAGGCGATGACCTGGGCGCCGGCTTTGAGTTCCGATTTGTCGCCGGGAACGAAGGTCACGACCGGTGTCATATCGGAGACGAACACCTTCTTCTCGCCGTCCTTGTACTTCACCAGCAGCGTATGGCCGTCATTGCCGACCACGCTCTCCGACACCGTGGCGTTGGTCATGCTGGAATTGGGCTTGAGATCATAGGGCCGCGAGCCCTCGCCGGTGCCGCGCATGCTCTCCGGAAACACGTGCACCTCGACGGCATTGTTGCCGCCATCCGGCCCCGGCACGGTGGTGGCGCCGACGAAGGAGCCGACCTTGATGTCGGCCAGCGAGATCTTGGTGACGCCGACGACGCGTGCGTCGGAGGCGATATGCAGCTTGACGTCCTCGCCGCTGCGCGACTTGACCTGCAGCGTGTCGCCGTCGACGCTCTCGATCGTGCCGCGAACGCGGGTCGGCACCGGCGCCTTTTGCGCCACGGCGGCAAAGGTTGAAGCAGCCACCATCGCGACGGCGATGAGCGGGCGCGTGAAATTGGCACGTTGGATCGTCATTGATGTCTCCGATTGTCCCCGCGGGATAGAACGCCGGAGACGACGCACTATTCTCTCAAGTCTTTGTGAGATCGGCCTCGACCAGCGCGCGGAGCTCGGCGGTCACTTCAGGCCGCTGGCCGAACCAGAGCTCGAAGCCGCGCACCGCCTGGTGCAGGAGCATGCCGAGCCCATCGGCGGTCCTCAGCCCGCGGGCCCTGGCGGCCGCGAGCAACGGCGTCACCAGGGGAACATAGACGAGGTCGGCGACGACGGCGGCTTCCGGCAGCCGCGCCACATCGACCGCGAGCGCAGGCTGGCCATGCATGCCGAGCGAGGTCGTGTTCACGAGAAGCTTGGCCCGCGGCAGGACGTCGCTGATCCCATCCCAGGCCAGCGGAAGCACGTTCGGTCCGAACTGCGTCGCAAGGGCCTCGGCGTGCGCCAGGGTGCGGTTGGCAAGATGGACATTGGTGAAGCCGCGTTCGAGCAGGCCGAACACGACCGCGCGCGAGGAGCCGCCCGCCCCCAGCACCAGCGCCTCCCCGGCCTTGTCCCAGCCAGGCGCGCTGGCGTCGAGATTGCCGAGAAAGCCCTCGACATCGGTATTGGTCGAACGCAGTTCGCCGTCTTCGAACCACAGCGTGTTGGCGGCGCCCACGGCCTTGGCGCGCGCATCGGGGGTCGACAGTTCGAGCACGCCGACCTTGTGCGGAATGGTGACATTGGCGCCGACAAAGCCGCGCAGCGACAGCCGAAGCACGAAATCGCGCAAATCATCCGGCGGCACGGCCTCGATGACATAGCCGCCTTCGATGCCGAGCGTGCGCAGCCAATAATGATGGATCAGCGGCGAGCGCGAATGCGCGGCCGGCCATCCGATCAAACAGGCTGCGGGAGCCTTGGGCGTGGTCATCCTTCCCTCGGGTCGTGTTCGAGGGCGATCCATTTCGCGTCCGGCCGGTCCTGTCAAGCGCGCCGGCGCCACAGTGATGATCAGGCTGCTAGCTCACGGTCTCGTCGGCGACGGGGGCAACTGCACCTCGCACGCCCTTGATATCGGCGACCGCGCGCTCGATGGTTGCGCGATAGCGCGCGCGAGGCGGCGTGACGCCGTGGGTGAGCAGCGCACGTCGGACGGCGGGTGAGGCGCCGGTGATGAACAGCCTGATGCCCTGGCGGTGCGCCTTGGCGGCGACGCGGCCGAGCACGTTTGCCGCGGTCGAATCCAGGAACGGCACCGCGGCGAAATCGACCACGATGCCCTTGCGCGTGTCGGCGACGCCGTCGAGCACGTTGCCGATTGCCGCGGCCGCGCCGAAGAAGAACGCGCCGGTGATGCGATAGACCAGCACGTCGCGATCGACCGCAAGCGCGGGATCGTAAGGAACGCGCTCGCCATTGCCGTCATCGGGACGGTCGGCGGCCACCAGCGGCGCGCGCTCCTCGATATCAGTCATCTCCGACATGCGATGAATGAACAACACCGCGCCGAGCGCGAATCCGACCAGAATGCCTTCGGTCAGGTCGCGGAAGATCGTGAGCAGGAAGGTTGCGAGCAGCACGACGGCGTCGCCCCAGGACGAGCGCAGGAGCGTGGCGAATTCGTGCTTCTCCGCCATGGTCCAGGCCACCACCACCAGCACGGCGGCGAGCGCGGCCAGCGGGATGTAGCTTGCGAGCGGAGCCGCGATCAGCATGAACAGCAGCAGGAAGACGGAATGCAGCATGCCCGCCAGCGGCCCCCGTGCGCCGGCGCGGATGTTGGTCGCGGTGCGCGCGATCAGGCCGGTGACGCAGATGCCGCCGAACAGCGCCGAGCCGATATTGGCCGCGCCTTGCGCGACGAGCTCGCAATTGGAGCGGTGTCGGCGTCCGGTCATGCCGTCGGCGACCACCGCGGAAAGCAGCGATTCAATCGCGGCCAGCAGCGCGAACGCGATCGCATCCGGCAGCACCGCCTGTGCCTTCGCAAGCGAAAATGCCGGCAGTGCCGGGAACGGCAATTCGCGCGGAATGCCGCCAAAGCGCGATCCGACGGTCTCGACCGGCAGCGACAGCACGGCGCTCGCGATCGCCGCGAGCACGACTGCGATCAGGATGCCGGGCCAGGACGGCCGCCAGCGCCGCAAGAAAGCGATGATGCCAATGCTGACGAGTGCGACTACAAGCGCCGACGGATTGACGGTGTGCAGGCCTCCGGCCAGCGCCGCGAGTTTCGAAACGAATTCGCTGGGCTCCTTGCCCGCCAGCGTGATCCCTGAGAGATCGCGGAGCTGGCTTGCGAAGATGATCACGGCGATGCCGGCCGTGAAGCCGACCGTCACGGGATAGGGAATGAACTTGATATAGGTGCCGATGCGCAGGAAGCCGGCGGCGATCAGGAAAAGCCCCGCCATCAGGGTGGCGAGGATGACGCCGTCGACGCCGTGTCGATCGGCGGTCGCTGCAACCAGCACAATGAAGGCGCCGGCCGGTCCACCGATCTGGAACCGGCTGCCGCCGAGCAGCGACGCGATGAAGCCGCCAACCACCGCGGTGTAGAGGCCGCGGTCCGGCGTGACGCCCGAGGCGATCGCGATTGCCATCGACAGCGGCAGCGCGACGATCGCGACGGTAAGGCCTGCGAACACATCGGCGCGGAGATCCGCCAAGCCATAGCCCTCGCGCCACACGGTCACGAGCTTCGGCAGATAGAGTTCGGTAAAGGTCGGTCGACGAAGCTGTTGCAGCTTGCCTGCGTGTTCGCCTGTGATGCTCATGCCCCACAACGCTCCGATGCATCGTGCGGGCCGCAACGATGCGCTAGTTCAACCTGCTCTCGAGCATGATCATCGCGGGATCACGCTCCCACCAGACGCGGCGGCCCAGGTTCCTTGAGCCGAACGCCACGTCCGCCGCTTTCGCTGCGCGCCTGCTCGCCGATCAGCTCGACGCCGGCCCGGTCGAACGCCTCGACGACCTTCATCAAGGTCTCAACGACGCCGCGAACGTTGCCGGTGCTCGCCTCCATCCGCTGGATGGTCGGCAGCGAAACGCCTGCGAGTTCCGCCAAGGTTTTCTGGTCAATGCCGAGCAGCGCCCGGGCTGCCCGCATCTGAAATGACGTGATCACCTCGGCCTCACGTATCAACGCTTATAAGTGATATCTTGAACATATACAATGATGTAAAATACATCAAATATAGTCAAGCAAAAACACTCCCTCTCCGCGCTTTTTTTGCGGGGAGAGGGACGGAGAGAGGGGTGATCCTTACTTCGGTAGGGGTGTCACGCCGCGTGCTGATGCGCGGCGATGATCTGGTCGGCGGCGCGGCCGGTGACTTCGGCCATGTGGTCGAACTGGCGCGTGAAGCTGCCGGCGCCGGCCGTGGCGGAACGGAGTTCGACGATCAGTTCGCCGATCTCGGCTTCCGGCATCATAGCGCGGACGCAGTCCCAGCCGCTCCAGCCGTCGCGGGTGTCGAAGCCGAGAATCTGGCCGCGCCGCGCCGACAGGATCGCGTTGATCTTGGCGGTGGCATCGGTCGGACAGACGATCTCGACCACGTGAATCGGCTCCAGCAAGACCGACTGGCACTGCGGCAGACCCTCGTTGAGCCCGACGCGCGCTGCCGTGCGGAAGGCAAGGTCGGAGGAATCGACGCTGTGATAGGAGCCGTCCGTCAGCGTCACCTGCAAATCGGTGACGGGGAAGCCGAGCGGGCCGCGGGCGAGCCCGTCGACGACGCCCTCTTCCACCGCGCCAATATAATTGCGCGGCACCGCGCCGCCGACGACCTTCTCGGCGAACTTGAAGCCCTCGCCGCGCGGCAGCGGCCTGATGTCGAGCACGACATCGCCGAACTGGCCGTGACCGCCGGACTGCTTCTTGTGGCGGCCGCGCTGGGTGATCGGTTTGCGGATGGTCTCCTGGTAACCGATCGCGGGCGGATGCGAGGTGATCTTGACGCCGAAGCGGTCGCTCAACCGCTCGCTGGCGACACGCAGGTGCATCTCGCCCTGTCCCCACAGCACGGTGTCGTGGGTCTGGGCATTCTGCACGATGACGAGGGACGGATCCTCCTCGTGCAATCGCATCAAGGCCTGGCCGAGCTTGACATCGTCCTTGCGGTCGGTGGCCGCAACCGAGATGGCAAGCACCGGCGGCGTCGGCTCCGAGGCTTTCAGCGCAGCCGGCGCGGTCTTGCCGCTCGAGACGGTGTCGCCGGTCTTGACTGCGTCGAGCTTGGCGAGCGCAACGGTGTCGCCGGCTTCGGCCGATGCACGCTTGCTGTCGTAAGCGCCGCTGACGGCGAGAATGCCGGAGATGCGGCTCGCACCGCCGGAGGAGGATTGCAGCGTGGCGCCGTCGTCGAGATGGCCGGCGAGCAACCGCGTCAGCGACAGCTTGCCGCCGTGCTGCGAATGCAGCGTCTTGAAGACGAAGCCGAGCGCGTCCTTGCTTTCCGGCGCACCAAGACGTTTTGCGGTCTCGGTGATATCAGGCGCCTCGTGACGCAACGCCTTCATCAGACGCAACACGCCGTTTTCTCGCGCGGCCGCACCCAGCAGCACAGGACAGATCAGCCCATCCCGCAATTCGCGGGCGAGGTCATCGAACACCGCATCGCGCGGCGGCTGGATGTCCTCCAGCAATTGCTCCATCAGCGCGTCGTCATGATCGGCGAGCTTCTCCAGCATCGAGAAGCGGGCCTCCTTCTCGCGATCGAGATTGCCGCCGTCGAGCGCAATGACTTCGGAGGCCTTGTGCTCGCGATAGATGAACGCACGTTCCAGCGCGAGATCGACAAAGCCCTCGATCAGCTCGCCCTTCCAGATCGGAATCTGGCGCAGCACCAGCGGCACGCGCGAGGCGGGCTGGAGCATTGCGAGCGACTCGCGGATGCGCTTGTTGGCGCGGTCGATCTTGTTGAGGAACAGGAAACGCGGGATCTTCAGCTCCTCCAGCTCACGCAGGATGATCTGAAGCTGCGGCAGCTTCTTCTCGTCGGCCTCGCAGACCACGATGGCGGCGTCGACCGCGGGAAGCGCGGCGCGCATGTCATGGGCGAACTCGACGGAACCGGGACAATCCAGGAAGGTATAGCTGTCGCCCATGAAACTCGTGGTGGCAGCAGTGAGCCCGACGGTCATCTTGTGATGACGGGCCTCAGGTGTGGCGTCGCCCACCGACGTACCGGCGTCGACGCTGCCGGCGCGTGGGATTGCGCCCGTCCGCGCCAGGATCGCTTCGAGCAGTGTGGTTTTACCTGATTGGAAAGGGCCCACCAGCGCAATGCACCGTGGACCTCGGGGACTTCTGACGTCTTGTCCCATTTCGCCGCCTCCTTGGTTGGAGCTCGGCCCATGATTGGGTCGGCAAACGCAGATGCTCTGCCCGTCCCCGAGATTTGGCAAGCGTCAAACGTCGCTGCGGTGCGTCGTTAGTTCGATCAAGGCTTAGCGGTTGGTGTTCCACCTCTCCCCAGCGGGAGAGGTGAACGCAACACCTCCGCTGGCGCGACTTAACGGCCCGGACGGAGTTCCAGGCTTTCGAGTCCGGCCGCGACGTTGAGGCCGACCTGGCCCTGCACGCTGAGCGGCTGAAGCGCGATCGAATTGTTGGAGCCGCCGACCAGCACGTTGCCGCCGAGGCCGACGCCGACCGAGGCGCTGCCCTGCGCGCCCGCGTAATTGCCGGAGAGATCGCCGGGGCCGAGCCGGTTGACCGGCGCGAATACGCCCCAGGCGAGCGCCGTCTCCTGGGTGATGCCGAGATCGATTCCCACTTTGCGGATCGTCGCGACGTAGCGATCCTCGGGCATGCCATCGACGCGCAACACGCAGCCGAGATTGGTGACCGATCCCACCACGAAGCCGATGCTGGCGCCGCCGCGGCATTCGAGCACGCCGACCTGCACCAGCCGTGACGACTGTGCGCTGGCGCCCACGACGGAGGCAACGAGGCTCGCTGCGGTGAGCCCGGCGAGAAGGAGTGAGCGGCGCATGAAATGTCTCCGGCGATGAATGTGATGCGAGCAGGGAGGGAGCGGCAGGAAACCGCTCGGCGTTCTATGCCACAATAGTTGTAGGCGTGCCAGATCGCGCGGATGTGAAAGAAAAAGGGCCCGCTTTGCGCGGGCCCTTTCATACCGGATCGTACCTGCAAGCTTAGCGGAGATTGCCGCAAAAGCGCTGGATGCGTTTGCAGGCATCCTCGAGGTCCGAGGTCTTGGTGGCGTAGGAGATGCGGAATGCCGGACCGAGGCCAAAGGCGGAACCTTGCACGACGGCAACGCCTTCGGTCTCCAGCAGCTCGGTGACGAACTGCTCGTCGTTTCCAATCACATTGCCCGACGGCGCTTTCTTGCCGATCGTACCGGCGCAGGACGGATAGACGTAGAACGCACCCTCGGGGCGCGGGCACTCGATGCCGTTGGCCTGGTTGAGCATGGAGACGACGAGGTCGCGGCGCTCCTTGAACACCTTGTTGTTGGCGGGGATGAAATCCTGTGGACCGTTCAGCGCTTCCACCGAAGCCCATTGCGCGATCGAGCACGGGTTCGAGGTCGATTGCGACTGGATGGTCGACATCGCCTTGATGAGCTGGGCCGGGCCGCCGGCGTAGCCGATGCGCCAGCCGGTCATGCAATAGGCTTTCGACACGCCGTTCACGGTGAGCGTGCGATCGTAAAGGCTGGGCTCGACCTGCGCGACGGTGGTGAACTGGAAGTCGTCATAGACGAGATGCTCGTACATGTCGTCGGTCATCACCCAGACATGCGGATGCTTGACGAGGACATCGGTGAGCGCCTTCAGCTCGGCACGCGTATAGGCCGCGCCAGTCGGGTTCGACGGCGAGCACAGGATCACCCATTTGGTCTTCGGCGTGATCGCGCGCTCGAGCGCCTCGGCTCCGAGCTTGAAACCGGTCGCCGCGGTGCAGACAACCGGCACCGGCTCACCGCCGGCGAGCGCCACCATTTCAGGATAGCTGACCCAGTACGGCGCGGGGATGATCACCTCGTCGCCCGGATTGATGGTCGCCATCAGCGCGTTGTAGAGCACCTGCTTGCCGCCGGTGCCGACGATGATCTGGTTCGGCTTGTAGGCGACGCCGTTCTCGCGCTGAAACTTCGCGATGATCGCGTCCTTCAGCTCGGGGATGCCGTCGACCGCGGTGTACTTGGTCTTGCCGGCTTCGATGGCGCGGATCGCCGCCAGCTTGATGTTGGCGGGTGTGTCGAAGTCGGGCTCGCCGGCGCCGAGGCCGATGACGTTGCGGCCCGCCGCTTTCAGCGCGCGTGCTTTATCCGTGACCGCGATGGTCGCGGACGGCTTCACACGGTCGAGCGCAGCGGCAAGGAAGGACATCGTCATCTCCTGACAAGCGTCGTGAACCCTTTGGCTCACGACTCTGATTGTGGGAATGGAGACACCCTAAAACGTGTGCCGCTGCACCGCAAGAAACTTCGGTCCGATCTCCGGAAAGTTTACGAATTTCGCGCGGCCGAGGCCTCGATTTTCGCAATTTTCCGCAACTTTGCCGGGCAAACCCCTCATATCCGAAAAGGCTTGTCCTCGGAGCAATTTTGGAGCCGCGCAGGCGCCACAAGACTGACGGCGTCCTGACGCGCGAGACCCGCGGTTAGCGCGGAGCGAGGTCGTGCCCCATCACCCGCTTTGCACCACGATTGCGCGATGCGATGAGTCGTGCATGTTGACGCAAGCGTGACCTGATTTGCAGCGCCGCGCGAACATGATCTTTCCTGCCGTTGCAGTGCGGTAGGGTTTTCGAGTTTTTCTATTGCCGAGCCCTTGCGGCGGATTCGCATCGGCATCATTGTTTAGCCGCGGTGCGGGGCAACAAGCGCTGCGCCTTTTCGTCCTTTGCCCATCCTTCGGAATCGACCTCCCAGAATGTACAAACTCTATTCGATGCAACGTTCGGGCAACAGCTACAAGGTCCGCCTTGCGCTGGCGCTGCTGAACGTACCTTACGAAGCGATCGAGGTGGACATTCTGCGCGGCGAGAGCAAGACGCCGGACTTCCTGGCAAAGAATCCGTCCGGACAAGTGCCGCTGCTCGAGGTCGGCGACAGCCGCTATCTCGCCGAGTCCAACGCCATCCTCTGGTATGTCGCCGTCGGCACGCCGCTCGCGCCGGAGAACCGGATCGATCGCGCCGAGGCGCTGCAATGGATGTTCTTCGAGCAGCACGCGCTCGAGCCGAACATCGGCGCCGCCTATTTCTGGCTGTCGCTGGTCAAGGGCGGCCGCGACCTGCAGACCCACGCGCTGGAGGACTGGATGGAGCGCGGCTATGGCGCGCTCCAGGTGATGGAGAACCACCTCAAGACCAGCGACTATTTCGCCGCCCGCCAGCTCACAGTCGCCGACATCGCGCTGTACGGCTACACCCATCTCGCCGACCGCTGCGACTTCGACCTTCAACCCTTCCCGGCGATCCGGGACTGGCTGAAGCGCGTCGAGGCCGCGCCCGGCTTCGTCGCTATGGATTGGCGTCCCGCCGACATCGACGACCCCGCCAGCATCGCCGCCGGGGCCTGAAAACCAGGGGAGCGTTAAGAAATAGCGGGCATGGCGTTAACCTTTGCCCAAATCCCGCCATGTTCGTCGCAATTGCCGCCCCAATATTGCCGGTTGAAATTGTGAGATTGTTCGGCGTCGCGGGTGATTCGCTCGCACGTTGAAGGATTTAGACCCATGATGCGGGCGTCCGGCACGGTCGGCTTTCAGGGCCAAACCGATACCGTCTCGTCTTCCCGGCTGACCAACGCGGTTGCGGCCTCGCTCGCCGTCGCCGCCGTCTCGCTTTGCCTGATCGTCACCCTGACAGTGCTGTCGACCAAGGCGACCATGGCGATGGGTCTACCGGTCTGATCCCCGTTTCATCGCGGAATGTCTTCAAGGTGCCGCGCGGCCCCGCGCCTGACGGCATCGTGACGGGACGCCGATGAAATCGCCTGTGGTCATCGTTGCAATCACCCTGACGGCGGCCATCCTGGTCGCGGCGTCACTGTTGATTTTCGTCGGCACCCGCAGGAGTCCGGGGACATCGACCCTGAACGCGCCCGCGCTGCAGCAGCGCATCGAGCACGCGCATTTGGTCTAAAATCATCCGAAAGCTTTGCGCACGCCCGCAAGCGCCGCTTAAGCGCATTGCGCGAAACCGGATTGCGCTTGTGCAACCATGGGACAGTCTGACGGCCTTATCTCGTTCAGGGAGGAATGAGCGAGGCCCCATGCGGTTCGGATGGCGTGCCATGTCCGGTCCCGTGCTGACGGCAGCGATCGCATTGCTGGCGATCCTGCTCGATCGCCATGCTGCCGCTCTCTCGCTTGCGCCGCTGTTCGTTGGCATCGTGGCGTTGGCCGGTTCGCTCTCCGGCTTTGCATCCGCACTCGGCAGCGCCATCATCGCCGTGATCGGCGCCGTGCTGCTCGCGCTCAGCCATCGCACCGCGCCAGGCTTTGCCGCAAGCGATCTTGTGGAGCTTTGCCTGCTCGCGCTGACGACCACCGGCACCGCGGCCATCACCGGATTGATGCGCGAGCGGCTACTCGATGCCTTCGCGGCCGAGCGACGCAACCACGCCACCGCAGGGCGGCTATCGGCCGCGCTCGACCAGGTCGATATCGGCATCGTGCTGCTCGACGCCGAGACCCGTGCCGAATTCATCAACCGCGCATTCCGCGATTATTTCGCGCTGCCGGACGAGATGGCCGACGACAAGCCGCCCTTCATCGCGCTGATGTATCACGGCCGCGACACCGGCGCGTTCGAATTGCCGGAGGACGAGCTCGGCGTCTTCATCGCGCAGCGCATGGAGATGGTGCGGACCGGCGACGCCACGCCGATCAATATCGCCTTGCGCAATGGCGAGGTGCTGCGCTTCGTCTGCGCCGCGCTGCCCGATGGCGGCCGCATGCTGAGCTACACGCCGGTCACCGACCTCGTGCGCCACACCGACGCGCCCGCCCGCGCCGATTACTATCGCTCGCTGCGCGATCCCACCGGACGCAAGCTGATCCGCTATTTGCGCGTCGCGGAGTGATCGCCTGGCAGCACGATTGATCCGCACCGCCATCATCCCGTATGAAGGATGCCTCATCGCATCATCGACCCGCGGATTTCCCAGATGTCGCTCACCATTCGCTTCGTCACCCGGCAGGACTACGATCAATGGCTGCCGCTGTGGGACGGCTACAACGCCTTCTACGGCCGCTCCGGTCCGACCGCGCTTGCGCCGGCAATTACTGCAATGACCTGGCAGCGCTTCTTCGATGCCTATGAGCCGGTGCATGGATTGGTCGCCGAGAGCGACGGCAAGCTGCTGGGCATAACCAACTATCTGTTCCACCGCAGCACCACCGCGATCGAGCCATCGTGCTATCTGCAGGACCTGTTCACGCTGGAGGCCGCGCGCGGCAAGGGCGTCGCCTCGGCGTTGATCTACGGCGTCTACGAGCGCGCAAAACTCGCGGGCTCGCCGCGCGTCTACTGGCAGACGCACGAGACCAACACCACCGCGCAGAGCCTGTACGACAAGGTCGCGGAACGCTCCGGCTTCATCGTCTATCGCAAGATCTTCTGATTTTTCGGGCCTGTGGATAACTCCAGCTGTCACCGGCGCGTAACACACCGGGATTAGGGTGTAGCTGCGTCTGATCAGGCCCCCCGTCACCGATCAAGCGCCCAAGCGGTCCCCGTCAGTCGCCGCGTCTGACAGGGGCCGCATTTTTTTGCCTGCCGCTCCCTATCGGCATGGCTGCAACGCAGGCAGGCGCTTGCCGCTGCAGTGCACCGCGGTCACAATGGCCGCCTGCTCTCGTCTGACAGGATCTCCCATGGAAATTCGTAATCTCGGCGGCTCCGGCCTGCGCGTGTCCGCGGTCGGGCTCGGCTGCAACAATTTCGGCCAGCGCACCGATCTGGAAACCTCGCGCAGGGTGATCCATCGGGCGATCGACCTCGGCATCACGCTGTTCGATACCGCCGACATCTATGCCGGCATGGGCGGCTCGGAGACGGTGCTGGGCACGGTGCTCGGCGACCGCCGCAAGGACATCGTGCTCGCCACCAAATATTCCAAGCCCATGGCGACCGACGGCACCAAGCAGGGCGCTTCGCGCCGCTACATCATGAGCGCGGTCGAGGCCAGCCTGACACGGCTCAAGACCGACTACATCGATCTCTACCAGCAGCATGATTACGATCCGCTGACGCCGCTGGACGAGACGCTGCGCGCGCTCGACGATCTCGTCCGCCAGGGCAAGGTCCGCTACATCGGCCATTCCAACTTTCCGGCGTGGCGGATCGCGGAAGCCGAGTTCACCGCGCGCGCGATGAATGTCAGCCGCTTCGTCTCGGCGCAGGACGAATACAGTCTCGTGGTCCGCGACATCGAGAAGGATCTGCTGCCCGCCGCGCAGGAGTACAAGCTCGGCCTGTTGCCGTTCTTCCCGCTGGCGAGCGGCCTGCTCACCGGCAAGTATCAGCGCGGCGCAACAGCGCCCGCCGACACGCGCTTCGGCAAGGTGCCGGCGCTGCGCGACCGCTATGTCACGCCGCGCAACGAGGACGTCGTCCAAAAGCTTCAGGCCTTTGCCGGGGCGCGCGGCCATTCGATGCTCGAGCTCGCCTTCTCCTGGCTTGCCGGGCGTCCGCAAGTGTCGAGCGTGATCGCCGGCGCCACCCGCGTCGAGCAGGTCGAGCAGAACGTCAAGGCGATCGCCTGGCAGCTCACGGCCGAGGATCTCGCCGAGATCGACAAGATTACGAAGGGCTGACGTTCCGGGTACGGCGCGCTATTTGGCGCCGCGTCCGACCGTCTGCATCACCTCAAAACCCTCGAACTGGGGATGACCGAGGTAGAGCGGCTTGTTGTCGCCGGCGCGGGCATGCGCCGCGCGAAACGCTTCCGACTTGGTCCAGGCGTCGAACGCCGCGTGGTTCGCCCACACGGTGTGCGACGCATACAGCGTGTGGTCCTCGAGCTCGGGCCCGCGCAGCAGATGGAATTCGACGAAGCCGGGCACCTTGTCCAGGTGCGTGTCGCGCGACAGCCAGACCTGCTCGAAGGCGGCTTCCGATCCCTTGGTGACGCGGAAGCGGTTCATGGCGATGTACATGGGCGAGGTCTCCTGATGCTCAGGCAATCATGTCGACATTCCGCGACGCGCCGCAAGGCGCAGCATGACGGCGGCGGCTGTCAAGCCACCAATCCCTTCATCGGCCTTGCGCTGGCGCTATCCGGGAACACGGTCTGGGCCAGCACCTGATCCGACAGGCCGAACTGGCCTTGCAGCACGCCCTTGATGACGGAGCGCAAATCGGTGGTCGGCTTGAGGTCGCGGCCTTCGTAGAGATTGGCGGGCTTGAGGCCGGGCCAGTCGGAGATGACGCGTCCACCTTTCACCGCGCCGCCGGCGAGCAGCGCGATGGTGCCGGTGCCGTGATCGGTGCCGTCGGTGCCGTTGATGCGCGCGGTGCGGCCGAATTCAGTGGCGACGACGACGACGGTGTCGCGCCAGCGATCGCCGAGGCCGCTTTCGAATTCGGCCAGCGCACTATCGAAACCGCCGAGCAGGAAGGCGAGGCGCCCCACTGGGCCGCCTTCGTTCGCGTGCGTATCCCAGCCGTCGAAGGCGAGCGCTGCGATGCGCGGACCGTCATCGGCAGCCATCAGCTTGGCCGCGCCACGCGCGACCTGCCGCATCTGCGCGACCTGGTTGCCGGGCTTCGGCTTCATGTCGTCGCCGCTTGCAGCCTTCTCGAGCTGCAGTCCCTGCGTCAGCGCCGAGGCGAGCGCGGGATCGCGATGACGGTAGAGATCGACCAGCCGCATCGCGGTGTCGTCATCGGCCTGCGGCAGCGCGACCGGCGCCCAGCCGACGGTCGGTGCCGCGCCGCGCAGCACCAGCGGCGTGGTGGGGCCGACAGCTAGCCCGCTCGACACGCGCTCGCCGCGCGGCAGCGCTTCGAGCGCGCGATTGAGCCAGCCCGACTGCACGCGGCCCGGTCCGGCATAGCCGCTCTCGAGCACGTCCTGTCCGTCGAAATGCGAGCGGTCACGATAAGGCGTCGAGACCGCGTGGATCACCGCGGCATGCTGGTCGCGGTACATGTGCGCAAATTCCGGCATCGCCGGATGCAGCGCGAAGAAGCCGTCCAGCCTGGTCGCAGGATGCGCACCGTCCGCCGTAAGCGCGATCGAGCCGTGCAGGGCGGCATAGTCGGGGTCGCCGAGCGGCGCGACGGTTGCGAGCCCGTCGAGGGCACCGCGCAGGATCACCACGACCAGGCGCGGGTCGCGCCCGTCGGCGGCGCGCGCGAATTTCGGCAGGTAAGCCCAGGCCGCGAAAGCGGCGCCGCCGAGCAGAAGACCGCGGCGCGAGGTGAGGAGCCGGTTTTCGACGCAGTCGATCATCATCATCTCCTCTGGATTTCCGGCGACATCAACAGCAGCGCCAGGGCCTGCTGGCGCGATTCCGCGCGCTCGATGGTTTTGCGCGTTTCGACGGATGCCGCGTCGGCGGCCGCGAATTCAAGAAGGTCGAGCGGATCGATGTTGGGCCCGAGCCGTGCACCCATCTGCGAGGCGATGTCGAGCCGGAGCTTCATGCCCTCGGGCGCGGCCCACGCCGCAGCCGTGTCGGGGAAGCCGTTGGGTCCGGCCGGCGTCCACAGCGGCTGGCCGAGCAGGTTCAGACTGCCCAGATAGAGACCGGGATCCTCCGGCACCCGCGCAAGCAGCCGCCCGCTCGCGACCAGGAAGTCGTAAGGCGAGCGCATCTTGGTAAGCGGCGCCTTCCAGGCTTCGTCGGAATCGACCAGAGCCGTCGCCAGCGCCTTGAGGTCGCCGTCGGTCCTGACGAAGACATCGCGCAGCCGCGCCACCAGCGCCGGCGGCGGATCGTCGGCAACGAAATGCCTGACGAATTTGGTGGCGATGAAATTCGCGGTCGAGGGATGGCGCGCGATGTCGGCAAGCGCGGCCTCGCCCTGCGCCAGACCATTGGCCTCGTAGGTCTTGCCAAGCAGCACCTGCGGCCCGGGCTGATGCGCATTGGCATTGAAGGCGAAAGAGCCGGGCGCGCCGAGCTGCCCCTTGCGGCCGGCAAAGGTCCAGCCGGTGATGATGCGCGCAAGCGAGGTGACGTCCTCCTGCGTATAGCCGCCGCCGACGCCGAGCGTATGCAGCTCCATGATCTCGCGCGCGAGATTTTCGTTCAGCCCGCGCTTGCGGTTCTGGCCCGCGCGCGAATCCGGTCCGAGCGATTGCTGGTTGTCGAGGAAGAACAGCATCGCCGGATGCTGCTCGACCGCCTTCAGCATGTCGGCGAAGCGCCCGAGCACGTGCGGGCGGATCGCCTCGCGCTCGAACGCGCCGGCCCACATCCGCGCCAGCTCGCCCTTGCTCGCGGAGATGCAGAAATGATTTGACCAGAACACCACCAGGCGCTCGGTGAAGCCGCAATCGACCAGCATCGCGCGCTGCAACCGCGCCAGCGCTTCGGTGCGAAACGTCTTCTGGATCACGTTGAGGGGCTGCTGCGGCTGCTTTGCAGCCGGTGGTGCTGCAGCGTTGGGCTGCATGGCGTCGGGCTTCATCGCACCGTCGGCGGGCTTGTTGTCGGCAGATTTGGCCTCAGCCACCTGCTGACCTGATATCTCGCTCGCCACCGTGTTGAGCGAGAGATTGCGCCGTAATTGATTGTCGGGCTTCTGGTTCGCAGGCGGCGGCGCCGGCGCTTCGGTCGGCGTTGCGGCCTTGGCGGCCTCGCGCGCCTGCTTGACCTGGTCCTGATAGGCGAACACGGCCTGGCCGAGTTGCGGCGTCGCTTGCAGGCCGGGCGCCTCCAGCAGCGCGCCCAGGGGACGCGCCAGTTCCGCCTTCACGAAGCCGCGGGGATCGGAGGCCGCATTGATGAGATCGCCGGATGCGCCGCCGCGCGGCCCGAAGCCGAAGCGGTTCAGCGCGACGAGAGCGGCTTGCGAATCGCGGGCCATCGATTTGTCCTCCGCGCCTTGCCAACCGCTTCCATGGTCTCTGCGCGGCGCCTAATATACTGCGGCGACAGATGAACCCGACATGAAAATGACGGCAAAGCTTCGACGTAAATCATGACAAATCCGAAAGAAATCACGATTCCGCAACCGGCCCCGCGCCGCCTTGCCTGTTCCCGATGCGGCGCCGAGTTCGGCTGCGATCTCTCGGGCAATTGCTGGTGCGCGGAGGAAACGGCCAAGCTGCCGATGCCGGTGAAGGGCGAGGATTGCTTGTGCCGGGAGTGCTTGCGGAAGGCGGCTACGGCAGTATCGTAGGGTGAGCAAAGCGAAAGCGTGCCCACCAATTCCATTGCGTGGGCACGGCGCTTTGCGCCTTTGCCCACCCTACGAAGTCTACACCGCAAATCCCGGCGACTTCCGCGCCATGCCGTCGAATGCATCGAGCAGTCTTTCGCGCCAGGCATAGACGGGATCGTCGGCCTCGATCAGCTTGAACGGGCTCACCACGCGCGCCCATTGAAAACCGCCAAACACGATGTAATCGGCATAGTTCGGCGCGGCTCCGCCGAGATAAGCTTGCGTCTTGAACGTCTGCCGCATGATCTCCAGCGATTTGCGGAATGCGACGACGCCGCTGTCGCGGCTCGCCATGATCTCTTCCAGCTTCTTGCCGCCGAAGCGTGCTTCGCGCGATTGGCGGAAATAGGCGGCATCGACCTCGGCGAGATTGTTCGGGATGTCGGCGATGATGAGCGGAAAGATGCCGCCGACGATGGCGATGTCGCCCCACGCATTGATCATGCGCGCCATGGCGCGGCCGCCCGCGCCGCCGAAGAGCGACGGACGATCCGGAAAATTGTCTTCGAGGTAGTTCGCGATCGCCCAGGAATCGACCACCGGCCTGTCGTGATCTAGCAGCACCGGCACACGCTCCGAGCCGTGCGGCGCGATCACGCTCTTCTCGGTGAAGCGCCAGGGCAGCGATTCCGCCGTCAGCCCCTTATGCGCCAGCGCCATCCGCGTGCGCCAGCAATACGGGCTGAAGGGACGCGAGGCATCAGTGCCGACGAGTTCATAGAGCTTGAGCGACATGAATGGTGTTCCGTCATTGCGAGGAGCCCGTGACAAAATTGCGAGGCAATTTTGCACAGGTGCGACGAAGCAATCCAGACTGCCGCCGCGGAAGCATTCTGGATTGCTTCGCTGACGCTCGCAATGACGATGTGTCGCTACCGCCCGTTGGTTCGCAGCAGCTTCTCGCCGTCTTCCGTCACCGCGATGACCAGGCCGAGGCCGGGCCGCGTCTCGCGCGCGACGAAGCCGCGATCGGCGGCGTCCTCCCAGATGGTGAGGCGCGGGCACGAGGTCTTCCAGGTCGAGATCACCTCGGCATAGGCGCGCGGCTCGCGCGCGATCCATTCGACGAAATCTAGCACCAGCGGGTCGGCCGTCTCGCTCATTGCAAACCTCCCTTGTCGAAAGCGGCCAGCACCGGCGTGCGAACCAGCAGCCAGCCGCCATAGGCGATGTAGTAGCAGGCGATGGTGGTGATCAGCTTGTTCGACCAGGCGATGAACTGCTGGTCGGTCATGGCTTCGAGAATGCGCCGCGCCAGCGTGGTGCCGAGCATCGAGGCGAGAATTGCGACGCCGGCAAGAACCGGATCGAGCGAGGCGGCCTGGTCGATGATGCCGCCGAAATAGATCAGCTTGGTGAAATGGCTGACGAGCTGGCACATCGCCTTGGTCGCCACCTTCTCGCGCCGGCCGAAATCGCCGCCGAGGAAGAAGGTGTCGAGCAGCGGCCCGGAGACGCCCGTCATCAGCATCAGGCCCATGCAGATCGTGCCATAGACGGTGCCTTGCCAGAGGCGATCAGGGTCTGGCTTGATATCCCTCGGCAGCAGCCGCGCCATGAACGGCGTGGCGCCCAGCATCAAAAGCGCCGTCGGCTTGTCAGGCACGTAGCGCGTGAGCGACCACGCACCGAGCGCGATGGCGGCGCCGACCATGTAATTCGCGACCGGCCGCCAGCGGATATGCGCGCGCCACAGCAACGCGCGCCAGCCATTCGAGGCCATCTGCGTGATCGCATGCAGCACCATCGCCGTCGGCAGCGGCATCAAGGCCAGCAGCACGCCGATCAGGATCAGCCCGCCCGCCATGCCGAACAGCCCCGACAGGAACGCGGTGCCGACCATCAGCAATCCAAGGGCAGCGATCATGATGGGCGTCACGTGGGGAGGCTCCTGCTAGGACGGTGAGGGACGCAAGCTGCACATTCCCCCTCGCCCGGCTTGCGGGGAGAGGCGAAAGAAACAAATCAGCATGAATTACGCTGATATTTCTGCCTCGCTTGCCCCATTCGCGCAAACTGAGTTATCTTGGCCTGGCATCAGCTTTCCTGAGGGTCCATCGTTTGCGGCGGCTGCTCTTTCTCAACGGCATCAAGGCATTCGAGGCGGCGGCCCGGACCGGCAGCTTTGCCTCCGCCGGAATCGAGCTGAACGTGTCGGCGGCCGCCGTCAGCCGCATGGTGCATCTGTTGGAAGAGCGGCTCGGCGTCGCGCTGTTCGAACGCAAGGCCAACAAGCTCGTGCTGACGCAGGCGGGCCGCGCCTACCAGAGCGGCCTGACGCCGATCTTCGATGCGCTCGCCAGCCTCACCGCGCAGGTGACGGCGCCTGCAAGCGTGCGCGTGCTCACCATCGGTGTCGGCCACACCTTTGCGATGCGCTGGCTGATCCCGCGGCTGTCGGAGTTTCGCAGCGAAGAGCCCGACATCGAGGTGCGCTTCACCACCGGCGGCGCCGAGGTGCCGTTCGGAGAGGACTGGAGCTGCGGCATCAAGCTCGGCACCGGCGACTGGCCGGGCCTCGTCGCCGAGCCGCTGTTCGCAGGCGATTTGACGCCGGTGTGCGTGCCCCGCCTCGCCAGCGGCCTGAAGCGGCCGGCCGACCTCAAGGGGCCCGGCCTGATCCGCGTCACCCATTCGCCGGAGGACTGGCCGATCTGGCTGAAGGCGGCGGGCCTCACCCGCATCAATGCACGCGGACCCGAGTTCCAGTTCTACGGCCAGGCGCTGCAGGCCGCCGCCGACGGGCTCGGCATTGCCATGGGCATCCGGCCCTATATCGACGACGACATCGCCGCCGGACGCCTGGTGGCGCCGTTCGACCTCTCGGTGCCCAAGGGCATGCGCTGGTACCTGCTCTACCGCAGCTTTCAGACCGAGCAGCGCGATTTTGCCGCGTTCCGCCGCTGGATCATGCGGGCGGCGGCGGAACCCGCGGCCCGGCCGCGGCGGTCGGGGCGCGCAGCACGGAACTAAATTCTTGTTTTGATGCGTTTTCTTGACGCGAGCGGTATCCGCGTCGCTTGAAAATCCCTTGGCGTATCAGCCGTTCGGCTGAAAAAGCCGGCCGCTTGTGAACCGCTTCACAGATCGAAATCCGCAAACGTGGTCCTCTAACCCTCCGACATCTGAGCATTTGGGGACTACCAATGACGACCCTTTACGACGGCTTTGACATCGAATCTTTCGAAGCTGGCAAGGGACTGTGGCACGCCCGTATCCGGCGCGCCGATTTGAGCCCGCTTGCCATCGACGGCGTGCTGTTTCCGACCATGGAGGTCGGCTTCGCCTGGCCCGATCCCGACGCTGCGATCGCAGACGCCAAGCATCACATCGACCGCTTCCGCCGGCATGCCGACGACAGCGACGACGAATAGGCCGGCGACACGGCAACAGGACTGAAGGACATCGCGGCACAGCAGGGGAACGCCGGTTCATGTCAGTGATCGAATTCGACGACGGTGGGCGTCCGCGGATTTATTCGCGCAAGGTGCTGGCCATTTGCCCGGAATGCGACGGCGATCTCACGGTGCTCCGCGTGATCGGCGGCCGCGCCGGCTGTGAGTACTGGACCATGCGCTGCACCGATTGCGGCGGGATCCATCTCGACATCCTCGAGCCGCGCCTGACGGTCGTGGACGGCGACGGACCGCTGCCGGCGGCGTAATCCGGCGCTGCTGCCAACCTGCTGTCAGCAGCCTGCTCAAGGACGTGCCTTCGCCCTTTTCTGAAGGGCGGACTCGTCCCATATTCGCCACATGGCGAAGAAACCTGCTCCCCCAAAATCCCCGAAAACCAAGGCTCCGAATTCGAAGGCACATCGGCCTGACGTGCAGCCGATTGGGCCGGCGCTGGCCGAACTGCTGAATCCCGCGATCAATCGCGGCGATGCCGGGCTTGGATCAGGCACCGGGCTACAGCCGCCGCCGGACAATTCGCGCGACCGCCGTGCCGGTGGCGAGGCCGCCGCGCATCGGGCGCGCGCGTCGACGCCGAAGGAGTTTCCGCAGGACGCGGCATCGAACAGCGCGACTCGTGGCTTACCCCTCTCCCCGACCCTCCCCCACAAGGGGGGAGGGAGCGGAGAGGCCAGTGGGCTGGAAGAAGCGCCGCAGGCCAATTACGGAACTGCGGCGACGATTCCGACGCTCGATCCGGAACTGGCGCGGCAGCTCGGCCTTCCCACCGAGGAGGACGATGCCGAGGCGCTGGCGCGGCCGCCGCGCAGCAAGATGGAGGCGCTCGGCGTCAAGGCCACGGCCGACGCGCTGGAATCGCTGATCCGCGAGGGCCGCCCCGAGTTCCGCAAGGACGACGGCTCCACGAAAGTGTGGACCCCACACCGGCCGCCGCGCCCGGAAAAGTCCGAAGGCGGCGTGCGCTTCGAGATCAAGTCGGCCTACGAGCCGCGCGGCGACCAGCCGACCGCGATCAAGGAGCTGGTCGAGGGCATCGAGCGCAACGACCGTTCGCAGGTGCTGCTCGGCGTCACCGGCTCGGGCAAGACCTACACCATGGCCAAGGTGATCGAGGCGACGCAGCGCCCCGCCATTATCCTGGCGCCGAACAAGACGCTCGCCGCCCAGCTCTACGGCGAGTTCAAGAGCTTCTTCCCGGACAATGCAGTCGAGTATTTCGTCAGCTACTACGACTACTACCAGCCGGAAGCCTATGTCCCGCGCACGGACACCTACATCGAAAAGGACTCCTCGATCAACGAGCAGATCGACCGCATGCGCCACTCGGCGACGCGCGCGCTGCTCGAACGCGACGACGTCATCATCGTCGCCTCGGTGTCCTGCATCTACGGTATCGGCTCGGTCGAAACCTACACCGCGATGACCTTCGCGCTGAAGAAGGGCGAGCGCATCGACCAGCGCCAGCTGATCGCCGACCTCGTCGCGCTTCAGTACAAGCGGACGCAAGCCGATTTCACCCGCGGCACGTTCCGTGTCCGCGGCGACGTCATCGACATTTTTCCGGCGCACTATGAAGACCGCGCCTGGCGCGTCAATTTGTTCGGCGACACCATCGAGAATATCGAGGAATTCGATCCGCTCACCGGCCACAAGCAGGACGAGCTCGAATTCATCAAGATGTACGCCAATTCGCACTATGTGACGCCGCGCCCGACGCTGGTGCAGGCGATCAAGTCGATCAAGTCCGAGCTGAAGATGCGGCTCGACCAGCTCAACAACCAGGGGCGCCTTCTGGAGGCGCAGCGGCTGGAGCAGCGCACCACGTTCGACCTCGAGATGATGGAAGCGACGGGAAGCTGCGCCGGCATCGAGAACTATTCGCGCTATCTCACGGGGCGCCTGCCCGGCGAGCCGCCGCCGACGCTGTTCGAATACGTGCCCGACAACGCGCTGGTGTTCGCCGACGAAAGCCACGTCACGGTGCCGCAGATCGGCGGCATGTTCCGCGGCGACTTCCGCCGCAAGGCGACACTGGCCGAATACGGCTTCCGTCTTCCCTCCTGTATGGACAACCGCCCGCTGCGCTTCGAGGAGTGGGACATGATGCGGCCGCAGACGGTCGCGGTGTCGGCCACGCCGGGCGCCTGGGAACTGAACGAGAGCGGCGGCGTGTTCGTCGAGCAGGTCATTCGCCCGACCGGACTTATTGATCCTCCGGTCAATATCCGCCCAGCCCGTACCCAGGTCGACGATCTCGTCGGCGAAGTGCGCGCCACAGCCCAGGCCGGCTATCGCTCGCTGATAACAGTACTGACAAAACGCATGGCGGAGGACCTCACCGAATATCTGCATGAGCAGGGCATTCGCGTCCGCTACATGCACAGCGATATCGACACCATCGAGCGCATCGAGATCATCAGGGATCTTCGCCTCGGCGCGTTCGACGCGCTGGTGGGCATCAACCTGTTGCGCGAAGGCCTCGACATTCCCGAATGCGCCCTGGTCGCCATCCTCGATGCCGACAAGGAAGGCTTTCTGCGCAGCGAGACCTCGCTGATCCAGACCATCGGCCGCGCCGCGCGCAACGTCGACGGCAAGGTGATCCTCTATGCCGACCAGATGACGGGATCGATGGAGCGCGCCATCGCCGAGACCAACCGCCGCCGCGAAAAACAGGTCGAGTACAACACGGAGCATGGCATCACGCCGGAGAGCGTGAAGAAGCACATCGGCGACATCCTCAACTCCGTCTACGAGCGCGACCACGTGCTGGTCGAGGTCGGCGGCCACGACATGACCGACGACGTCATCTCGATCGGCCATAATTTCGAAGCCGTGCTCGCCGATCTCGAAACAAGGATGCGCGAAGCCGCTGCCGATCTGAACTTCGAGGAAGCCGCCCGCCTGCGCGACGAAGTCAAGCGCCTGCGCGCCACCGAACTCGCCGTGGTCGACGACCCCACCGCCAAGCAGCGCACTGTGGCGGGCAAGGCCGGCGCCTATGCCGGCACCAGGAAATACGGCGATGCCGCCAATTTGCCGGTCAGCGCGATGAAGAAAAAGACCGTGGGCTCCGCGCTGAAGGCGAGCGGCGGCGGCAGCGGCTCGAAAGTGCACAAGCCGCATCTCGACGAGATGCACGGCCCGGAATCGCTGCCGTATCGTGAGAGCCCGAACCTGCCGGCAAAGCCGTTCGGCAGCACGAGCCGGATCATTCAGCCGACGGACTCACGGCAGTCAGGCCCGGAGTTCGGGCCCGCGCCGAAGTCGACGGGCGGGATGCCGGGACGACGGGGTGGGTGGAAGAAGAGGTAGTCTAGACTATCGCAAATTGGACGCTAGCAAGCTCTTCTACTTTTAGTATACCCTCGGGCAATTTGGGGGTTGCCTATGAAGTGGGGATTAAATCCGACCAACATTTTTTGGATTGTCGGTCATATTGCAATGCTCGCCTTGGGAATTTTTCTCACGGTGATCGGCCCACAGTCGCTCTACAAGGACGTTTTCCTTGGGGTCGGCGGATCGTTAATCGCGGCCGGAATCGCGGGAGAAATCCTATTCCTCTACGTAGCGGCATCGCAGCAAACGAAAGATAGGCTCGACCTCATTTCCGCTGCAGGCTTGCAGCGAATTTTTGCAACCCGTTCGGTCAGCATTCGCGACGAGTATCACTCCCGTCTCAGCAACGCAAAAGAGGTCGACATTCTGGGCTTTGGATTGGCCAGTTTTAGAGAGGATTACGGCAACAAGTTCAGCGAGCTCTCGCTAAAGACCACATTCAGGATACTGCTGCTCGATCCAACATTTCCCTCACCAGAGAATAGCATTGCCTCGATTCGAGATCGCGAGGAGGGCCATAACGACGGCGACATACGGCGAGACGTCGAGGCATTCGAGGCCGCTATTCAAAGAGCTTCCGGCTTGATCGAGAAGAATTTTCAGATTCGACGACTGATGGCCTTGCCATCGATCAACATCTTTCGCGTCGATGACGAGATATTTTGGGGCCCCTATTTAATCGCTGATCAAAGCCGAAATATGCCGACACTCTTGGTTAAGCGAGGAGGCTTTCTTTACGACCAACTTCGAAACCACTTTGATCAGCTTTGGACCAACGATCAATTTAGCAGACCTACGCAGAGCTAGGCCCACAATATGCGCTTACAAATTCTAGCGCGGCCGCGAATTCACATGGGGCTAGTGGACCTCGCAGGCGTCTCCGCTCGAAGTTTCTGCGGCATTGGATTCTCCCTCTCTGGACCTCCCACCATTTGGCGAGTCGAGGACGCTTCCACCGTCTCATTGACCGGCGTTTCCCATTTAGACAAATTCGCCTTCGACGAAATAAACAAGACTGCCAAAAACCTGGCAGATCGCGCAAAGGGCGGTTTCTCGGCCCACTTGGAATGCAGTCCGCCACAGCACGTTGGCTTCGGAACAAAGACTTCGCTGTTACTGTCCTTGATAACTGCCGTCGATCGATTGAAAAGGATGAATCTAACCAACGATCAAATCAAAAAGCTTTCGGGTCGAGGAGGAGCCTCGGGCGTCGGAGTTAGCCTATTTTTCACCGGCGGGGTAATTTGGGACGGGGGACACGCGAAACAACCAGGCTTGCGATTTAGCCCATCTAGCGTGAGCGCTCCGGTGGAGACCCCTCCCGTACTTGCCAGATGGCTTTTTCCAGAATCCTGGCTCGTTGGACTTATCATACCCGACGAGACCACCTTCCACGGAGTTCAAGAGGTCAGCTTTTTTCAGGAAAAGACCCCAATTCCTGACGAGCAAGCCCTGCTAACGATGTCGTCACTCTACCACGGAGTCGTACCGGCTTTTGCGACCGCTGACATTCAACTCATGAAGCTCTCGTTGGATGAGATACATACAGTGGGCTTCAAATGCGAAGAACTTCGCGCCCAATCCAACAGAACAAAAGACGCCTTTCGCAAACTCCAAGCGCTGCCTAGCATTGCTGTTGGCATGAGCAGCCTTGGACCCCTGATTTATTGCATCTTTCATCGCGACACTAACGGCGAGCGTCTACTTGAAGAGACGTCCAATAAACTTGGCCTAAGCTATCTCGGCACATTTCCGGGCTGCAATGTCGGCTTCGGAGTAACTCCCCTATGAAACGTCCTCGACCCCACTACGGAAATGCATTCGAGTACGACCGCGTGCTAAATGTGTTCTTTTACACTTCCAATACGGAGAAGCTTTTGCAGGCTAGGCTCCTCTTCATGCGGCATGGATATGAGCTGCGAAACTTTCGAGGCAAACGAGAACCCTACAACGAGGATTACGAATTAGGAACCACTGGCCTCCTATCGCGCGCTATCGATCAGGTGAAGGCAGAATTTGGCGTTCGATCGATCTTCTTTGTGGAAGATACATCAGTCAGGATCGAAGCATTCAGCGGTCCAAACGACTTCCCAGGACTCGCCGTTAAGGAGTGGTTTCCGCAGGTAACGTTTGAACAAGTCGACAAACAGCTTCGTCAGAAGGGTAACGACCGTCGCGCCAAAGTGAACTCCGATATTGCACTTTACATACCAACGCTGAAATCCCCTCTGTTCTTTCACGGAGAGACGGTCGGAAGAATCGCCGACACGTCTCCGACATTCGAGCCATCCGTCCAATATCCTTGGCTAACATCAAAGACCTTTAATGGCTGGATCATTCCAGAGGGATCGACCAAACGACTCGGTGAAATGGAGTTTGAGGAGTCCCTGCACTATGACTTTCGTTCCAAAGCCCTCACGGAACTCTTATCAACACTTGAATTGCTGAACGCGGGCATAAACCTACGGCCAAACTTCTACACCACTCGTAGGGCCGTAAACCCCTATCCCGAACAGCTGTCCTTAATTGAAGAGCCTGATCGTCAGGTCATTTTGGTCATCGGAGCAAAGTGCTCCGGAAAGACAACGTTCAGTGACTATATGGCGAACTACGAGTCGGTCAGGGTGTATGAAGCGAGCACAGTACTTCGGGGCATTGGGCAAGAGACTGGCGTAATTCCGAGTAACTCTGAAGAAGCGTTGGTTTTTTTGAGTGAGATCGGGTGGGATTCAGTAGCGCGCAAGATCGCAGATTATATCGACAAGGATGACGCGCGTCTGAACGTTGTTACGGGCCTGCGAACACCAGAGGAATTGTTATTCCTGAGGCGCAGGTTTCCTTCTGCTCGAGTGGTACTGATCGATGCGGATCAACGCATAAGATTCGAACGTCACATTAAGAGGGCAAGGGACGGCGATCTTACAACCATAAAGTCGTTTTCGGCGGAAGATGAGAAGCAGCGAATGTTCGGCACGCTTCGGCTCGCGAGTGACATCGCTGAAATCACTATCATCAACGAGGGCACCCACAATCAATACTGCCAAAAGATTGAGGATGTGATCCGGCAAATCTTACAGACCGCGCGCAGTACTGGCCCACGCGAGAATCGCGCACTTAGCGAATTACACCGAAGCTTACGGGCGCTGATCACGATTGGCCTCGCCGCAACGTGTGAAGAAATCTCTGCATTGACCGGCGAACTTGGAGCACCCGTCAGGAAGTACAATACTAATCGGGCCCTAAAGACTGTTCCTGAATTTGCCCAACGAATCGAGCGAAAAGGCGCAAAGCTTCGATATCAACCCACGGCGCGGTCGTTGAGCTTGCTGGCCCTCCTAGATCTGTTGGTCGGGCTGGATCGACGCTAGCCTGCTCGGGCTCTCTCACCCCACGCTCGCCGTCACCACAGCCATCACCGACAGCAACAGCACGATCGCGACCAGTTGCAGCGAGGCGATCGGGTGGGTGCGCCATTCGGCAATCTTGTCAGAGAGTGACAGGGTGCCGTCGAAGAATGCCGGCTCGTAGAGCGTCTTGAACAGCGCCGGGACGCTCGGCCCGAGCGTGACGGCAATGGTTGCGTGAACCAGCGAGGCGAAGGCGACGAAGATGGCGATGCCGGGGTCGCCGACGAGGTCGTGGTTGCCGCACAACTTGAGCAGCAGCGCGGCTGCGGCGAAGGTCGGAAAGCTCTGGAGGATCGCCGTCAGCGCAAAGCCTTCGAGCGCGTTGCGCAGGCGGGACTTTCTCGCGGTGGCGGTGACGGCCATGGCACGTCTCCCTGATACATGCGGGTGACGTTAGCCGAAGAGGGAAGACACGCGATGTGAGCTGGCTCACGCCCCATTTCGCGCCCGGAATCAGAGACGTGATGGATTCCGGGCTCGCGCTTTCGCGCGCCCCTGAATGACAATGGGCTACAGCTTGCCCTGCCCGTTCACCTGGCTCTGTTGCTGCTGCTTCTCCTGCTCCTTGGCGTGATGACGGCCGTAGAGGCAGCCAGCGGCTGCGCCGAGCATGCCGTGATGGCCGGCATAATGGCCGGCGACGCCGCCGACGATGGCGCCCTTGATGCAGCCCTTGGCGTTGGCGGCGGAGGTCGCGCCGAGCATGAGAAGCGCGGCAGTGACGGCTAGAAGCGGGGATTTCATGGATGTCTCCTGCGGTGTCAGCGTCTCAACGACTACGAGCCGGCCGGGTTCCCGCGCTCGCCACATGGTGAGAGACGTCAGCCCTCATGCGTGCGGCGTCAGAGCGCCCGCCCGATTTCGGGCATGCCCATGTCAGCGCAACCCGGCCTTGCAGGACATGAACCGCCAGACAATGAGGCGCGACCATTTTGGCGAATACCTGTGTTTTTGCGGATTGATGAACCCGCGCGCGGCGCGATAGCGTTTATGATCCGTGGCCAATGAGGGCGGGAGCGGCATGAGCGTCGAGTCGTTGAACAAGCAACGCGCGCTGCATCTGCTCGATGCTTTTGCACGTGGCGATCTCGAGGCCGCGCTGTCGTGCTGCACCGACGACGTCGACTTCCTCACCCACGCGCCGATCGACGTGCTGCCGCATATGGGCCCGCGCCACGGCAAGGCCGAGCTGCGCCAGCTCTGGCAGACGGTCTGGTCGCGCTACTCCGAGATCCGCTACAAGGCGCCGCACATCGTCGCCGACGGCGACGAGGTCGCGACCTATCTGCACAGCTATTTCACCAAGCGCGACAACGGCCGCATCGTGCAGTTCGACATGGCGGTGTTCTATACGTTCCGGAACGGGCAGATCGCACAGATCCGCGAGATCATCGATTCCTACGATCTGGTGCAGCAGGTGCTGGAGCGGGAGATCGGGCCGCTGATCGTGGGGGCGGGAGACGGGGGGTGACGCAGTGTCGTCCTGGGCGAAAGCCAGGACGACACTGAGGATTTGGCACGATCGGGGGCTTGAACCTCCCTCCCCCGCTTCCGGACCCGGTAGGATTACGGGGTTCTATTGTAAATCTCACACTTTGCGCTCACTTGTGCCTTGCAAAAACGTGATTTGAGTTTTTCCAGAAATCCCGTATTTGTTCGTACACAAATGAATTGAGCAGCCCTGGGGCACCTTACTGTGCATGGGGTTGTTTTCCGTTTTTACGCTTCAGTTTCAGGACGGCCCAAAATGACAGAGCACAGCCTCTGGCGTTTCTCGCGCGCGTTGCACCGTGCGATCAACGACCGGCATTTCGAGGATATCGAGGCCCTGATCGACGAGGACGTCGAATGGGCGATCTATGGCCCGATCGACATGTTTCCATTCCTGGGCGCGCGCCAGGGCAAGGCCGCCGTGCTCCAGGTCATCCGCCAGCTCGCCGACAATTTCCGCGTCCGCCGTTTCGAGCGCGAGAGCATCATGCTGGGCGTCGATTCCGCCTCGTCGATGCTGCGCTATTCACTCACGGCGCTGGATTCCGACAAGCCGATCAGCCTGCGCGTCGCGCAGTTCGCCCAGTTCAGGGCTGATAGGCTGATCAGCTTGCGCGTGCTGGTCGACACGTTCGACCTGGTCGAACAGGCACTCGGCCGCGCCATTCATCTGCCAAAGATGGCCAGCGTCGGCTGAGGGGGACACCAACGGGCTCCGAGAGTTCGGGACCGGTCGATTGATGCTCCCATGACACGTGCTGGCCTCCAGCCCCGCCGGACGCCGTCATGGAGATGCTCGTCACCGGGCGCACGCCATTTGCGCGCGGCCCGTTGGTTCGTCATTCTATTGTTTGAGCATGATCTTTTCGGAAAACCGCTGCACACTTTTCCGGATCATGCTCTGGGCGAGGCGAACGCCACAATTTCGCAACGATAGTTCCGCATTTTCCGCGCGAACTGGGCTCGCGGGCAAGGGCAATGGAATTCTCGACAGGTTTCGGCTGGATCAGGCTGCCGCTGGCGGCCGCGTTCATTTTGGGTTCGGTGCTGACGGCCACAGCGCAGATCATTCCGCCCTTCTCCCCGCCCCCCGCCGCGACCACGCCTGACGACGACGAGGCCGAGGTCGCCGAGGCCCCTGACGTCAACGACCCCGACGTGCTCAAAGGCATCGACGTCGACAAGCTCGACTGGAGCCAGCTCGCGATCGACGCGGGCACGCTCAACGACCTCATCGCCGCCAAGAAGCGCGCAAAGGCCGCGGCCAAGGACGGGATGGACTGGTCGTCCAACGCCAATGCCGACGGCTCCTCGGGGGTGAAGGTCAAGCAGTCGGTGTCCTCGTTCTGGGACACCCGCATCGGCGCCGACATGACGGTGACCAAAGAGCCGACCACGATGTCGGAGCTGCTGGCGCAGAAGGCCGAAAATGGCGGCAACCTGCCGCAATCCTCCGGCAGCGCCTGGGCCACCGCGACCGCGCCGGGCGCGGGCGCGATCTGGGACAAGACTGCGGTCGAAGCCCGCGTCGATCCCGGCAGTGAGCAGAGCAAGCTCGGGGCGTCGCTGACCAAATCAATGCCGCTCTCGAGCGACACCTCGCTGACGCTGCAGAACGGCTACAGCGTCAACCAGCAGGGCACCACGGCGCTGCCCGGCGTCGGCGGCCACATCACCCGCAATTACGAGACCGACCAGTCGGCCAAGGTCACGGTTACCGACACCGGCACCAGCGTCACCGCGGGCCAGACCCTATCGACCACCGACGACAAATGGCTGCGCAAGGTCGGTGCCGAGCAGAAACTGTTCGACAACGTCACCGTCTCCGGCTCGGTCGGCGAAACCTCGCAAGGCGCGATCAACAAGAGCGTCACCGCCGGCTTCAAGAAGAGCTGGTGAGCCTTCTTTAGACTTCCCTAACCATACGCCACGGCAAGGCCCCCGAATGGTCCGCCCTTGCCGCATCTCGGCCCTGTTGCGGTCAAAATCCGACGCCCAAGATGCGCCGGCCTGACACACATCGTCGTGCGGGGGACACTCGCGCTGCGCTCAACGCGAACAGGGGAATAACGATGAACGCCATCCGTCCGGAAAAGGTTGAAGCAACCGAGACCGAAACCGTCGACAGCAATCTCGCCGCCGTGACGGAAGTCGAAGCCGGCATCCGCGATTTCGTGCGCAACGATATCGCCTATCTGCGCCGGCCGGCCGCCACCACGACCACGGATTCGCCGCCGCTCGATCCGAGCGCGGAAGCCACCGTCACCAACGTCAACTCGCTGATCCAACGCGTCGCCGGCACCTCGCTTGCCGAGATCGAGAACCTGATCTCCGAGCTTGAGAGCCTGCGCGACCTGCTCCATGCCGAAGGCCAGCGCGTTCAGCGCGAGATCTCGGGCTACGCCCAGCTCAGCCAGGCCGCGATGAAGTCGACCCGCATGATCGCGGACAACGTCGCCCAGTGGAAGCGCGCCGCCGACGGTCTGCGCAACAGCTGATCGCAAGCTAGCCAAGCATCACCAGCCGCCGCGTTCCGCAAAGGAGCGCGGCGGTTTTTTGATTCTGGGAGGTCTTGAACCCACCGCCCGTCCCCGGCGACCAATGCCAGGCGCCCGTGCCGCTGACGGCCGGGCCTCGGGGACATCTCACATGGAAAGCATTCGGCCCGATACTACGGACCCGATACCGCTGCGGCCCGCGCCGAGCCAGTTCGGGACCATCATGCTGCGCTTTGTCGGGCTGCTGGCGGTTGCGATCGCGGTTCTGGCGCTCGTCTATAGCCGCTGAGGGCGGAGGCCGCCTCGCGACCCCGCGAAAGTTAACGAGCCCTTAACGGCTCGCTTCGACCGTCGAGGCTTCCAGGGTGTAGGCGCCGTCGGCGTAGCTCTTCACCACGATACCGGCGACCAGCATCACGGCCAGCGTCGCGGTAGCGAAGATAAATCCGACCAATTTCAGTGCGCCGCGGTCTGCCATCGTTCTCGTCCCCTGTCCTCTGCCCAGTTCGTTCAAATAGACAGCGACAGGTTCATAATTGGTTAGCAACTCGATGGTTCCGGCAACTGCTTCGCGGCGACCGGCCATCTCGGGGAGGCTTATGGCAGCCACCCTGAATCACGTCCATAGCGCGCGGGCAACACTCGCGCGCTGTTTTAGCTGTTCATCTTGGAACTGGTCTAAGCGCTTTTCCGCATCGGCACGAAGGCACTGGCGGTGATGGAATAGACCTCCTCGCCGCGCTGGTTGGTGCCAGTGGTGCGGGCCGTCAAAATGCCCCAGCCCGGACGCGAGGCGGAGCTGCGCTTGTCGATGACGACATTGGAATAACTGATCGTGTCGCCGGCCAGCACCGGCCTGATCCAACGCAGGTCGCGAAAGCCCGGTGACGGCCCCCACACCGCGATCTCCTCGCCGCGGCTCGCGGCTTCGCGCGCCAGGCGCTGTCCGTCGGCGACAAGCAGGCTCATGCAGGCCGAGCCGACGTGCCAGCCGGAGGCAGCCAGCCCGCCGAACAGCGAGTTCTTGCCCTCCTCCTCGTCGAGGTGAAAACGCTGCGGATCGAACTTCGCGGCAAACGTCTTGATGGACTCCGCGGTGAAATTGTAGGTGCCGATGTCGCGGCGCTGTCCGATCTCGATCTCTTCGAAGAACCGCATCACGCCGCTCCCGTGCGCCGTTCGATCAGGATCGGCGAGGTCATCTCGCACAGCGCTTCGCCTTTGGCGTTGCGCACCGTGCATTTGAACTTGACGATGCCGAGGTTCGGCCTGCTCTTCGAGGTGCGCGCCTCCACGACGTCGACGTCGAGCATGAGATCATCACCCGGCCTGAGCGGCGAGAGCCAACGCACCTCGTCGACCCCCGGAGATCCCAGCGAGGCGGCGCGGGTGATGAAACCGTCGGCCATCATCCGCATCATCAGCGAGCAGAGATGCCAGCCGGAGCCCGAAAGGCCGCGCAGCATGCTCCTGCCGGCGGCCTCCTCATCCAGATGCATCGGCTGCGGATCGAACTCGGCGGCAAACGCCAGAATCTCGTCGCGGGTGACATGGCGCGGGCCGAACGTTCCATAGCGGCCGGGCGGAAAATCTTCGAAGGTCAGGGTCATCTTGGAAAAGCTTTGCGGGAAGGACAGATTGTGGCCGCACTTTGCGGCAATCTCAACCCGCCGGCCCGCATGGCTCGTGCTACATTCGGCGAGTCGGCCTGCCTCATTGTCGGATTGGCGCGGCCGGGGGCACCATCCGCCCGGGGGAGAGAGATGTTTTCATTCAGCGATCTGTTTCAGTGGGACCGCTTCATCACGCCGACGATCATCAAGACCTTCTACTGGCTGGTGATCGGCGTGATCTGCCTGTTCGGACTCTCCGGAATCTTCGCCGGCCTCACCGCGATGGCGATCAGTCCGTTTGCCGGCTTCCTGGTCGTGCTGGAATCGATCGCAGGCGTGGTCGTTGGCGTGGTGTTCTCGCGCATCGCCGCGGAATTGATCCTGATCGTATTCCGCATCAACGAGCATCTCGGCGCGATCAGGGATCAGGGCGGCGGAGTGCGTTGAGGCGGGCACAGGTGCCGTAGGGCGCTCTGCGCATTAGACCTAAAATGCATCACGTCGCCGCCCCCGCGACATAGGCCGCCACCCAGACGGGCGCGCCGGGTGCGACGTCGTTCTTCACCGCGTATTTACGTGCGGATGCGAGGCTCGGCACGAGAGGTGCGGGCCGCCGCAAGGGTCAGGAGCGAATGTAGTGGGCAAGATCGAGAACCCGGTGCTGCGGGCCGGTGCCCTCCTGTTCTTCGCCTGTTCGCGCGCATGGCTGACGGTGCGGTACGGGAGCCGGCTCCAGCTCGGACCCGGGATCGTGTTCAAGGGCTGGCTGGTGCTCGGTCGCGGGGTCCGGGTGTCGATCGGTGCGAACTGCCGGATCGGCAAGCGCGTGCTCATCACCGGGCGTGGCCAGGTGACAATCGGCGATAGCACCCTGCTCAACGGCTGCTGGATCGGCTGCGCGCAGAAGGTCGACATCGGGTCGTCTTGCTTGATCAGCGACTGCGACATCGTCGACACGGACTTTCACAACCTGCCCCCACGGCTCCGGCACGAGCCTGCGGTTGCCCGGGCCGTCGCCCCGGTGCACATCGGGGACAACGTGTGGGTGGGTGCGCGCTCGATCGTGCTCAAGGGCGTGACGATCGGCGACCACTCGGTCGTGGGCGCCGGAGCGGTGGTGCGTGAGGACGTCGCCTCGCGCGTGGTCGTCGCCGGGAATCCGGCTGTTGTCGTCAAGCAGTTCCGCGACGACGAATAGGCAGGCACGGACGCCGTGTTGCGTTACGTATTGAACCTGAAATGCATCACGTCGCCGTCGGCGACGACGTATTCCTTGCCTTCGAGGCGCAGCTTGCCGGCATCGCGGGCGCCGGCCTCGCCGCCGAGCGTGACGTAGTCGTCATACGCAATCGTCTCGGCGCGGATGAAGCCCTTTTCGAAATCGGTGTGGATCACGCCGGCCGCGCCAGGCGCCTTGGTGCCGCGATGAATGGTCCAGGCGCGTGCTTCCTTCGGGCCCACCGTGAAATAGGTGATGAGTTCGAGCAGCTTGTAGCCAGCGCGGATCAGACGATCGAGACCCGCTTCTTCGAGACCCAGCGTCTCCAGGAAGTCGGCACGCTCCTCACGCGAGATCGTCGCGATCTCGGATTCGATTTTTGCAGAGATGACGACGGCGACCGCGCCCTCCTTGGCCGCCTGCTCTTCGACCGCCTTGGAGAAGGCGTTGCCGGTGGCCGCCGAGCCTTCCTCGACGTTGCAGACGTAGAGAACCGGCTTTGACGACAGCAGGCCGAGCATGCCGAAGGCACGCTCTTCCTCCGCCTTGCGCTCGACCAGACGCGCGGGCTTGCCGTCACGCAGCAGCACCAGCGTGCGATTGACCAGGTCGAGCTGCTCCTTGGCGTCCTTGTCGTTGCCCTTGGACTTCTTGGAGAGGTTGTCGACGCGCTTCTCGAGGCTGTCGAGGTCGGCGAGCATCAGCTCGGTCTCGATGGTCTCGATGTCGGCAAGCGGCGCGATCTTGCCCTCGACATGGGTGATGTCGGAATCCTCGAAGCAGCGCACGACATGCACGATGGCGTCGACCTCGCGAATGTTGGCGAGGAACTGGTTGCCGAGGCCTTCGCCCTTGGAAGCGCCGCGCACGAGGCCAGCGATGTCGACGAAGGTCAGCCGGGTCGGGATGATCTGCGCAGATTTGGCGATCGCCGCCAGCTTGTCGAGCCGCGGATCAGGCACGGCGACCTCGCCGACGTTAGGCTCGATGGTGCAGAACGGATAGTTCGCAGCTTGCGCCGCGGCCGTCTCGGTCAGCGCGTTGAACAAGGTCGACTTGCCGACATTGGGCAATCCGACGATTCCGCATTTGAATCCCACGAGCGTTATTCCTTGCCGTTCTCGTCCTTGGTCAAAAATCCCTTCGCCTGCATCGCCAGATGCACCCTGTTGGCGAAGGTCGCGTCAGTACCTTTGGCGACCAGGGCGGCGTGCTCGGCCACCGCGTCGCAGAGCGTCGTCACCCAGTCGTTGTCGGCCTTGGCGAAGTCCGACAGCACGTGGCCGTGCACCATCTCCTTGACGCCGGGATGACCGATGCCGAGCCTGACACGGCGGTACTCGTTGCCGATATGCGCCGAGATCGAGCGCAGGCCGTTGTGGCCGGCGATACCGCCGCCGATCTTCACCCGCACCTTGCCCGGCGGCAGTTCGAGCTCGTCGTGAAACACCGTGGTATCGCCAGGCGCGATCTTGAAGAAGCTCGCCGCTTCCTGAACAGCGCGGCCGGAGTCGTTCATGTAGGTCGTGGGCTTGAGCAGGATCACGCGCTCCGTGCCGAGCGTGCCTTCCGAGGTCTCGCCCTGAAAGCGACGGCGCCATGGTGAAAAACCATGACGCCGCGCAATCTCGTCGACGGCCATGAAGCCGATATTGTGCCGGTTACGTGCGTATTTCGCGCCGGGATTGCCGAGCCCAACAAAGAGTCGCATGACGCGGCGCGCCCCTCAGCCAGCACGCGATCAGGGACCGCGCGCCAGCTCTTCTGAAGGATTACTTCTTCTTGTCGCCGCCAGCCGGAGCCTTGGCAGCAGCAGCCGGAGCAGCAGCACCCGCGGCCGGAGCCGCACCTGCCGCCGGAGCAGCAGCACCTGCCGCCGGAGCCGCACCACCAGCAGCAGCCGCAGCTGCGGCCTTCTGCTCTTCGGCGTAGCCGGACGGCGGCACGATGGTGACGAGGGTCGCGTCCTCGCGGGTCAGCGCCTTCACGCCGGCCGGCAGCTTGACATCAGACAGATGCAGCGAGTGACCGATTTCCAGCGCGCCGACGTCGGCCTCGATGTATTGCGGGATATTCTCGACACCGCATTCGAGCTCGATCGCGTGGGCGACGATGTTGACGGTGCCGCCGCGCTTCACGCCGGGCGAACCTTCCGCCTTCACGACATGGAGGGGAACGCTGATGCGGATGGTGGCGCCTTCGCCGAGCCGCATGAAGTCGACATGGATCGGGAAGTCCTTGACCGGATCAAGATGATAGTCGCGCGGAATGACGCGGTGCTTCTTGCCGTCGAGCTCGACGTCCACCAGCGTGGTCAGGAACCGGCCCGCGAGGATGCGCTGGCGCAGTTCACGATCGTCAACCGAGATCGGGAGCGGGGGCTGGTTGTTACCATAGATCACTCCGGGTACGCGCCCGGCGCGACGCTCAGCCCGGGCGGCCCCCTTGCCGCTCTTCGGACGTGCGGTCGCCTTCAATTCCTTGACGGTCGTCGCCATAGTCTAAGTCCTTGTTTTTGCAAAAGTTAATGGGCCGCAGCGCGGCCCATGGCATGGTCCACAGCAAGCCTCCAGGGGTGCGGGGGCCGTGAACGTGGCGGGCTTTTACCCGGAAGATGCGGAAATGACAAGGAAATGCGGGGATTTTTTGCGGGCCGATGTCACCGCCCCCCATCTGTCGTTCCGGGGCGATGCGGAGCATCGAACCCGGAACCTCGAGATTCCCCGGTGCGCAACTGCGCACCTGAGGTTCGCGACTCGTCGCGCCCCGAAATGACGCCGAGGCGCCCTACCCGCCGAGCTTGGCCTCCAGCGCCGCGATACGCGCTTTCAGGGCCTCGTTCTCCTCGCGCGCCAGACGGGCCATGTCCTTGACGGCCTCGAACTCCTCGCGCTTGACCAGATCCATGTCGCGCAGGAATTTTTCGGCCTGGTTGCGCAGCACCGTATCGAACTCCCGCTTGGCGCCCTGGGCAGCTCCGGCGGCGTCGTTCATCAAGCGGCCGATCTCGTCGAAAAACCGGTTGGTGGTCTGGGTCATGTCGGTCTCCTGATCGGTCTCTTATTAGGTGTCTTATTAGGTCTCTTGGCGGCCCGATAAACTTTGCGCGAACGCGTGAGAGGACAATGGCAATCCGCGGTGGCAGGTTCAAGGGCCGAGCGGCGGTATCCTTGTCATGCCCCGGTTTCCTTGCAATCGTATTCAACGTCCCTGCATAACAAGAATCACAAGGCGGAACGCAAGACATGATCGAGCAGCAGATCGCAATTCCCACCAAGGACGGCCACACCGCGACCTTCATCGTTCATCCCGAGCGCGGCGGACCGTTTCCGGTCATCCTGTTCTACATGGACGCGCCGGCGATCCGCGAAGAGCTGCGCGACATGGCGCGGCGCCTTGCGACCTCGGGCTATTACGTCATGCTGCCGAACCTCTATTACCGCTCGGGCGTGATGGAGCTCGGCGCGCTGCCGGCCGATCCGAACGCACCGGAGCGCAAGCGCATGTTCGCGCTGATGGGCTCGCTCACCATTCCCATGATCATGGACGACACCCGCGCGCTGCTCACCTATGCCGAAGGCCAGACGGCCGCGAACACCAAGATCATCGGCACGGTCGGCTATTGCATGAGCGGCCGCTACGCCGTGAACGCCGCAACGCACTTCCCTGAAAGCGTCAAGGCCGCCGCCTCGGTCTACGGCACGCAGCTTGCGACCGATCAGGCCGACAGCCCGCATCTCGCGGCCGGCAAGACCAAGGCCGAGCTCTATTTCGCCTGCGCCGAGACCGACATCTACGCGCCGACCGAGATCATCGAGAAGGTCAAGCAGGGCATGAGCGGCGCCAAGGCCGAGGTCGAAATCTATCCCGGCACCCATCACGGCTTCGCCTTCCCCAAGCGCCCGGTCTATGACCGCGACGCCGCCGAACGGCACTGGGAGCGCCTTCTGGCGCTCTATCGCCGCAATCTCGTCTAGACATAGAAGGCCTGATGCTTTTCCTGCTGATCGACTTCCCCAAGTTCAAGCCCATCGCCCTCGAGATCGGTCCGTTCGCGATCCGCTGGTACGCGCTCGGCTACATCTGTGGGATCACATTCGGCTGGTTCTATGCGCGCTCGCTGTTGAAGAAGCAGCGCCTGTGGGGCGGGCCGGCGCCGATCTCGCTGGTGCAGATCGACGACTTCATCCTGTGGGTGACACTCGGCATCATCGTCGGCGGACGCACGGGTTACGTGCTGTTCTACAATCTGCCCTTCTTCGTCGAGCATCCGGCCGCCATCTTCAAATTGTGGGAGGGCGGCATGTCATTCCACGGCGGCTTCCTCGGCTGTGTCGTGGCGGTGATGTGGTTCGCCCGGAAGAATGGCATCTCGATCCTGTCGCTGGGCGACATCACCTGCGGCGTCGCGCCGATCGGCATATTCCTGGTGCGGCTGACGAACTTCATCAACGGGGAGCTATGGGGCCGCGCAGCCGACCCGAGCCTGCCCTGGGCCATGATCTTCCCGACCGGCGGCGACGTGCCGCGCCATCCGAGCCAGCTTTACGAAGCGGGCATGGAGGGCCTCCTGCTCTTTACCGTGCTCGCGGTGATGATCCGCCTTGGCGCCTTGAAGCGGCCGGGTCTTATCCTCGGCAGCTTCATCCTGATCTATGGCCTGACCCGCATCGTCGGCGAACATTTCCGCGAGCCGGACGTCCAGCTCGGCTACCTCTGGGGCGGATTAACCATGGGGATGCTGCTGTCGATCCCGATGCTTATTGTCGGCGGCGTACTTATTGTATTGGCAATCAGGCGCGGTGCGCCGAAGCCGGCAACCGCAATTCATTAAATCATTTCGAGACAACAGGTCGTGACCGAACAGTCATTGCTCAACGAGATCAAGGCGCTGATCAAATCCTCAGGCCCCATGCCGGTCTGGCGGTACATGGAGACGTGCCTGATGCATCCGCGCTACGGCTATTATGTTTCGCGCGATCCGCTCGGGCGTGAGGGCGACTTCACCACCTCGCCCGAAGTCAGCCAGATGTTCGGCGAGCTCCTGGGATTGTGGACCGCCTCGGTCTGGAAGCAGATAGGCTCGCCGCAATCCCTGCGGCTGATCGAGCTTGGCCCCGGCCGCGGCACCATGATGGCGGACGCGCTGCGCGCGCTTCGCGTGTTGCCGCCGCTCTATCAGGGGCTCAGCATTCATCTGGTCGAGGTCAATCCAGTGCTGCGCGAGCGGCAGCAGGCGACATTGTCGGGCGTACGCAACAGCATCACCTGGCACGACAGCATCGACGACGTGCCGGAGGGTCCTAGCGTCATCCTCGCCAACGAATATTTCGACGTGCTGCCGATCCACCAGATGGTGAAGCGCGAGGGCGGCTGGCACGAGCGCGTGATCGAGATCGATCCCAACGGCAAGCTCCAGTTCGGCGCGGCAGCCGAGCCGACGCCGCGCTTCGACGTGCTGCTGCCGCCTTTGGTGCGGGCCGCGCCTGTGGGTGCCGTGTTCGAATGGCGGCCCGACACCGAAATCATGAAGCTTGCCACCCGCGTGCGCGACCAGGACGGTGCCGCCCTGATCATCGATTACGGCCATTTGCGCAGCGATGCCGGCGACACCTTCCAGGCCATCGCGCGCCACACCTTCACCGATCCCTTGAAGGCGCCGGGCCAGGCCGACGTCACCGCCCATGTCGACTTTCAGGCGCTGGCGCGGGCAGCCGAGGACGTCGGCGCGCGTGCGCACGGGCCGGTGACGCAAGGCGATTTCCTCAAGCGCGTCGGCATCGACACCCGCGCGGCCGCGCTGATGCAGAAGGCGACGCCCGAAGTTGCCACCGACATTTCCGTGGCGCTGAAGCGGCTGACCGATACCGGACGCAGCGGCATGGGTTCGATGTTCAAGGTGCTCGGCATCTCCGAACCAAGATTGACGGGCCTTGCCGGCCTCAGCGATCTCGAACAGGCCGGAGGCAATTGATGACGCTGACTTCGTCACTGCTGTCGGCAGTGCCCGGCCTGCGCCACGCTTTCTTCACGCGCGAGGGCGGCGTCTCGACCGGCATCTATTCCGCGCTGAACGGCGGGCTCGGCTCCAACGACGATCAGGCCCTCGTCGCCGAGAACCGCCGCCGCATGGCCGAGCATGTCGGCGTCGCGGCCGATCGCTTCGTCAGCCTGCACCAGATCCACTCGCCAGACGTGCTCGTCGCCGATGCGCCGTGGCCGAGCGGGCCGCGGCCGAAGGGCGATGCGATGGTGACCAGAACGCCGGGCATCGCGCTCGGCGTCTCCACCGCCGATTGCGGTCCGGTGCTGTTCGTCGATCCCAATGCGCGGGTCATCGGCGGCGCCCATGCCGGCTGGAAAGGTGCGCTGACGGGCGTGCTGGAATCCACCATTGCGGCGATGGAGAAGCTCGGTGCCACACGCAGCGGCATCATCGCCGCGATCGGGCCCTTGATCCGCCAGGACAGCTACGAGGTCGGCAACGAGTTCGTGGCGCGCTTTATCGAGTCAGATGCCGAGAACGCCGTCTTCTTCATTCCATCGGTGCGCGAAGGCCACGCGATGTTCGACCTCGCCGGCCTCATTCGCAAGCGCCTGGAAGCTGCCGGCGTTCTGATGATCGACGACCTTGGTCTCGACACCTACGCCGACGAACGCTTCTTCAGCTATCGCCGCTCGGTGCATCGCAAGGAGCCGGACTACGGCCGGCACATTCACGCGATCGCGCTGGAGGGGTGAACACAACAGAAACCCCGTGTCATTCCGGGGCGATGCGAAGCATCGAACCCGGAATGACGGCGTCATCTGTGTCTCCCCTGCCCTAGACCTTAATCGATTTTAACGATATCGCTGCCCTCAATGAGGGAAGCGTCATCCAACTTGCGCCGTGCGGGCTCGCGCGTGCTGGCGGTTATGCTGCTGGCAGCAGCGACGGCGCTGGCCGGCTGCGCCGGCGGCAACGCGCCCGCCAATTCCTATGCGATGGCGGCGCCGAGCGCCGGCTCCGGGGCGACGGTCGCTTTCGAATCGATCGACGGACCGCCGCCGCAGGTGTTCGACCGCATGGTCGGCGTGCTCGACACCGAATCCAAGCTGCGCAGCCTCTCGATCGTTTCTCGCGAGGGGACGGCTGCCTACCGCGTGCGCAGCTACCTCTCCGCCCAAATCGTGCGCGGCAAGACCGTGATCGCCTGGGTCTGGGACGTCTACGACGCCAACCAGCAGCGGGCGCTGCGCCTCTCCGGTGAGGAACCAACGGCGGCCAAGGGCGGTAAGGATCCGTGGGCTGCCGCTGATGACCTCGTGCTGCGCAGGATCGCCCAGGCCGGATTCAGCGGACTTTCCAATATGATCAACGGGACGCCTGACGCGCCGGGCTCGGTTCCGGGCCTGCGCGGCCCCGCGGTCGCAAGCGTGACGCCTGAGGCTCCGGCGCCGGACATGCCGGTGACGGCACTTGGCTACGCCCAGCGATAACCTCCGCGAGACCACGGGTTCAAGTCCCGACCAAGTCCTAACCAAGTCCTGGCCAAGCCGTTGGCCCGACTCAGGATTTTCAGAGGGAAAACGTAGCATCCCGGGTTGCCAGTGCGGCCTCTCGCCTGATATTTCCTCGCCCGTCGTAACCGTGCTGCCAGTGGGTATTCTCTGATGTTGAACGTCGTATCCAGCAAAGCGCGGGAGGAAGCGTCCATGTCGGCCAAGAACGGCTCCATCAAGCTTGTCGCCGGCAACTCCAATCCGGCTCTCGCCCAGGCCATCGCGCAGGGCCTCAACGTGCCGCTGACCAAAGCGGTGGTCCGGCGCTTCGCCGACATGGAGATCTTCGTCGAGGTCCAGGAGAACATCCGCGGCTCGGATGCCTTCATCATCCAGTCGACCTCGTTTCCGGCGAACGACAATCTGATGGAGCTGCTGATCATCACCGACGCGCTGCGCCGCTCATCGGCGCGCCGCATCACCGCGGTGATCCCCTATTTCGGCTATGCCAGGCAGGACCGCCGTTCCGGCTCGCGCACGCCGATCTCGGCCAAGCTCGTTGCCAACCTGATCACCCATGCCGGCGTCGACCGCGTCATGACGCTCGATCTGCATGCCGGCCAGATCCAGGGCTTCTTCGATATCCCGACCGACAATTTGTTCGCTGCGCCGGTGATGGTGCGCGACATCCGCGAACGTTTCGACCTCGGCAAGGTGATGGTGGTCTCGCCCGACGTCGGCGGCGTGGCCCGCGCCCGCGGCCTCGCCAAGCGCATCAACACCCCGCTCGCGATCGTCGACAAACGCCGCGAACGTCCGGGTGAGTCCGAAGTCATGAACGTGATCGGCGACGTCTCCGGTTATAGCTGCATCCTGGTCGACGACATCGTCGATTCCGGCGGCACGCTGGTGAACGCAGCCGATGCGCTGATCGCCAAGGGCGCCAAGGAGGTCTACGCCTACATCACCCACGGCGTGCTCTCCGGCGGCGCGGCCGCCCGCATCGCCGGCTCGAAGCTGAAAGAGCTCGTCATCACCGACTCGATTCTGGCGACGGACGCGGTGACTAAGGCGCCGAACATCCGCACGCTGCCGATCGCCAGCCTGATCTCGGATGCGATCGCGCGCACCGCGGCGGAAGAGTCCGTGTCGAGCCTGTTCGACTGAACTCGATCTTGTAGGGTGGGTTAGCCATGCGGACTGCGCGAAGCGCGGACCGCAAGGCGTAACCCACCTCTTTTGTCTGCGCGGAAGCGCACAGTGGTGGGTTACGCCTTCGCTAACCACCCTACGATCTCACGCTACGACCTCAGCGCTCTGACGCGCCGCAGCACGCCCCGCCCCACGGGTTGTTGCCGGCTGCCGCCCATGACATCATCGTGATCTGAGTCATCTCTGCCCTCTGGATGCCTGATGCCCCGCCGGAAATTTGCTTGGGAAAAACTGTCGGATGACGAGTTGCTCCAGCAGCGCCTCTCCAGCCTGAGGGTTACGGTCGAAGGCACCTGGCTCGAGGATTGTGTCGCCACGCTCCACGAAGAGCTCGAAGAGCGCGGCATCCGGCTGCGGCCGCACACATGGATCTCGAGCGAGTGGTTCAGTCCGGGAGATGTGCCCGGGATCGCGATCCCGTTCTATCTCGCTCATCCACGCCTGATGAAGCTCGAGAAGAAGATGATGTTCGACGTCGAGGGCGGCACCTGGCGCGAGTGCATGGCCATCCTCCGCCACGAGGCCGGCCATGCGCTGCAGCACGGCTTCCAATTACAGCGGCGCCGGCGCTGGCAGCAGCTGTTCGGCCCGTCCTCAAAGCACTATCCGCGCTACTACCGACCCAATCCGGCGAGCCGACGCTACGTCCAGCATCTGCGGCTGTGGTACGCGCAGAGCCACCCGGACGAGGATTTCGCCGAGACCTTTGCGGTGTGGCTGCGACCGCGCTCGAACTGGCGAACGCGATATGCCGGCTGGCCGGCGCTGAAGAAGCTCGAATATGTCGACGAACTGATGGGCGAGATCGCGGGAAAACGTCCGCTGATCACGACGCGCGAGCGCATCGATCCCCTCAGCAAGCTGAGCCAGACGCTCGAAGACCACTACAAGAAGAAGCAGGCGTTCTACGCTTTCACGCCACCGAAGACCTACGACCGCGACCTCTCGCGGCTGTTTTCCGCCGATCCACGGCATCATCGCTCGAAGCCCGCTTCGAGCCTGATCAGGCGGCACCGCGCCCAGATCAGGCAGCTGGTGGCGCGATGGACCGGCGAGAACCAGCTCACGCTCGATGCCGTGCTCGACGACATGATCTCCCGCTGCCGCGAGCTCGACCTGCGCGCGGTGGGATCCGAACAGAAGCTCGTTCTCGATTTCACCGTCCTCGTGACCGCCAAGACGATGCACGCGCTGTTCGGCCCGTCTCGGCGCAAATGGATCGCGCTATGAGACGACTCCGTATTCTCGTGCTGATGCATCCGGACTTCGTGCCGCCGGACTCTTCCGACGGCTACACGCCGCAGGAAATCAACAACTGGAAAACGGAATACGACGTCGTCAGCACCTTGCGCGCAGCCGGACATGAGGTCCGTCCGCTCGGCGCGCAGGAGGAGATCAGGCCGATCCGCGAAGCGATCGAGGAGTTCAAGCCGCACGTGGTCTTCACGCTGCTGGAGGAGTTCCACTACAACGTCGCCTACGACCAGCACATCGCCAGCTATCTCGAGCTGATGAAGGTGCCCTATACCGGGTGCAATCCGCGCGGCCTGATTCTGGCGCGCGGCAAGGACCTGTCCAAGACGCTGGTGCATCACCGCCGCATCGCCGCACCTGCCTTCGCCGTCTTCCCGATGCGCCGCAAGGTGAAACGGCCGAAACATCTTGCGCTGCCGCTGATCGTCAAGGCTCTCAACATGGATGGCTCCTTCGGCATCTCGCAGGCCTCCATCGTCGATACCGACGAGAAGCTCGCAGAACGCGTCGCCTTCATCCACGAGCGGGTCGAGACCGCCGCGATCGCCGAGCAGTTCATCGAGGGACGCGAGCTCTATGTCGGCGTGCTCGGCAACAACCGGCTGCGCGTGCTGCCGGTCTGGGAATTGAAATTCGGCAGCATGGGCGGGCGCAGCTCACGGCACATCGCCACCGAAAAAGCCAAGCACGACACCGACTATCAGGAGCGCGTTGGCATCGTCGACGGGCCGGCGAAGGACCTTGCACCCGAAGTCACCGCACGCATCCAGCGCGCCGCCAAACGCATCTACCGGGCGCTAGGCCTCGATGGCTACGCGCGCATCGATTTTCGTCTCGCCGCCGATGGCACACCGTACTTCATCGAAGCCAATCCCAACCCCGAGATCGCCAAGAGCCAGGAGTTCGCCACGGCGGCCCAGCACGACGGGCTGAAGTACAAGGATCTGCTCCATCGCATCCTGACGCTCGGGATCAGCCGGGCGAAGGCGGGCGTGTCGCTGGGGTAAACGCTGGAGATGCTTGCGCAGCTATCGTAAGGCGGGCAAAGGCGCAAAGCGTCGTGCCTACGGTCTTTGTCTGCGATGAAGAATTGCGGGCACGCTGCGCTTTGCCCACCCTACGGCACCTAACCCGCTTCAGCCTTTGCGCTCACCACGCCGGCAAACGACTTGAAGAATTCTCCCGCAAGCTTCGTCGCGGTCGAGTTGATCAGTCGCGCTCCCAACTGGGCGAGCTTACCGCCGATCTGCGCGTCGACGTCGTAGTGCAGCACGGTGACGTCGGCGCTCTCGGACTCCAGCCGCACCAGTGCGCCGCCCTTGGCAAAGCCGGCGACTCCGCCCGAGCCTTCGCCGGAGATGCGATAGGAGTTGGGCGGATCGAGATCGGACAAGATCACCTTGCCGCTGAACGTCGCCTTCACCGGGCCGACCTTGAAGATCACGGTGGCGGTCATCTCGTTCGGCGCGGTCACCTCGAGCGACTGGCAGCCGGGGATACACTGCTTCAGCACGGCGGGATCGTTCAGCGCCGCCCACACCTCTTCGCGTGACGCGGGAATGCGCTGGCTGTCGTTCATCTGCATGATCGGTATCTCACTTTCTGCTTGCTGACTGATTGGCCGCGCGCTGACCGCGTCGCCGCTCCACGGTGATCTCGGCGAGGATCGACATCGCGATCTCTTCCGGCGTGATGGCGCCGAGATCGAGCCCGGCCGGCGCCTTGAAATCGTCGATCGCCGCAGCGCTGGCGCCTTCCGACATCAGCTTGGCGCGCAGCGATGCCATCTTGCGGCGGCTGCCGACGAAGGCGTGATAACAGGCCTTGGTTGCGATCGCGGCGCGTAAGGCAGCTTCGTCGCCCTTACCCTGCGTCGAGACCACCACGAAGCGCTTGGCGTCATTGAGTTCACCGAGCTGGTAGCCATCGATGATCGCATCGGCGTCGGGTTGCGCCGTGAGCTCGGCGGCGGGCGCGGCCAGCGTGACGTGATAGCCGAGCACGCGCGCCTGGGCTGCGAGCGACAGCGCCACCGGACTTGCGCCAAGGATGACAAGCGAGGGATGCGGCAGCACCGGCTCGACGAAAATATCCATGGTGCCCTTGCTGGGGCACATGTTGCTGGCGAAGCGGATGCCGTCGCGGCTCTCGCCCGCGCTGACACCGAGCTCGGCCAGCAGGTTTTCCGGTTGCACCGACACCATGCGCGGCTCGCCGTCGGCCAGCGCCTCGCGCGCCGCCTTCAGCACCGCGCCCTTGGCGCAGCCGCCGCCGATCCAACCCGCGACGATGGTGCCGTCGGCCGCGATGATCGCCTTGGCGCCAGCCTTCGCCGCGGTCACCGACACCGTCCGCACCACCGTCGCGAGCACGAAGGCGCGCTCCGCAGCCTTCATCTGGGCGACGATATCCAGCACCTCGGCATGAGCGGTCATCGACATGTCCCTCAGAGTTTTGCCAGATAGGGCTCGAGCGCGCGCAGGCCTTGCAGCGAATTCGCGGGCGCGTAGAGATCGAGATGCGGCAGCGCCGCTTTGATACCGCGCGCCTCGGGCGCATAGCCCTCCCAGGCCATCATCGGATTGAGCCAGACGATGCGGCGGCAGCGCCGGTGCAACGCCGCCATCTCGCGACCGAGCAGCGCGGCATCGCCGGTTTCGTACCCATCGGACACGATCATGACGCAGCTGCGCGAATGGATGACGCGCGAAGCGTGCCAACGGTTGAAGGTCTGCAGGCTCTCACCGATTTTCGTGCCGCCGCCCGCGCCCTGCGCCATGATCGAGAGACGGTCCAGCGCGCGGCTCGCGTCTCGCTCCTTCATAGCATCGGAGACATAGGCGAGGCGCGTGTGAAACAAGAACGCCTCCGCCTCGCGGAATTGGTCGAGCACGCCGTGAATGAAGCGCAGGAACACGCTAGTGTACATGCTCATCGAGCCCGAGGCATCGAGCAGCACGATCAGCCGCAGCGGCTTGTGCTTGCGCTGCCGCTTGACCAGGCTGATCGGCACGCCGCCATGGCTGATGTTGCGATGAATGGTGCGCCGGAGATCGAGTCGGTAGCCGCGCCGGCGCGCCAGATCGCGTCGGGTCAGGCGCGTGCGCATCGCCTTCGCGAGCTGCGCGGCGGCTTCGTGCGCCTGCGCGACCTGATCAGGATCGCTGAGCTTTCGGAAATCGACCTCCGCCAAATTCTCCGCACGCGAGGCGCCCTCCATGCGACCTTCGCCGGAGCGGCCTTCGGGCGCATCGTCGGATGACGGAAGCTGGTCGGTGACGGACTGGTTGCCGCCCTGCTCGGCCGATTTGTCTTGCAGGCTCTTCAGCGACGGATTGCTGGCGCCCGGCGTTGATCCCATGGTGCGAGACCGCGAGCGCACGCGCTTGCCGAGCCAGAACGCATCAAACAGCCCGTCGAACTTGTCCCAATCGGACTTCCGCGCCGAGAAGAGATGCTTGAACGCCGCGCGCAGCAGCCCCGGCTTCGTTGCATAACCGGCCGACATCAGCGTCGCCGCATCCTGCCCTTCGGCGAGCCCGACGCGAAAGCCAGCGTCGCGGAGCGTGCGCAGGAACGCGGCAAGCCGTGCGGACACGAGCTTGGAGACCTCGTTGAGATCATCGTATCCAGGGCTGGAGCCGCAGCAGCTCATGCAACCTTCCCCAGCAGGCGCTGCGTCACCTCGGGCGTGACGCGGGCGCGGTCCTCGTGGGTCTTCAAGAGACAAACCAGTGTCTCATGAACGATCTCCGGAGCATCATGGAGATCGCGAACATCAAGCCCGACGAGGGCGGCCACCCAGTCCAGCGTCTCGGCGACACCGGGGACCTTTCGCAGCTCTTCCTTGCGCACGCCTTCGACCATGCGCGCGATCTGGAGCGACAGCGACGGGCTGGCACCTGCGACCCGCGCCAGGATGATGCGGGTCTCGCGGTCGACATCGGGATAGTCGACGTAGTGATAGAGGCAACGGCGGCGCAGCGCGTCGGAGAGTTCGCGCGTGCCGTTCGAGGTCAGCACCACATGCGGGATCGTGACTGCTGGAATGGTGCCGAGCTCGGGGATCGAGACCTGGAAGTCGGACAGCAGCTCGAGCAGGAATGCTTCGAACTCGTCATCAGCGCGGTCGATCTCGTCAATCAACAGCACCGGCGCCTTCCGCCGACGGATCGCCGCGAGCAAGGGACGCTCCAGCAGATATTTTTCGGAGAACACCTGGTCCTCGATGCTGTCAGTGCCGCGATGGGCCTGGATCGCCAATAGCTGGCGCTGGTAGTTCCACTCATAGAGCGCGGATGACTGGTCGAGGCCCTCGTAGCATTGCAGCCGGATCAGCTCGGTCGCGTGTACCTTCGCCAGCGCCTTCGCCACCTCGGTCTTGCCGACGCCGGCCTCGCCCTCGAGCAGCAGCGGCCGCCGCAACAGCTGCATCAGCGAGATCGCAGTCGCGAGGTCCGCATCGGCGATGTAGCCCGATGCGGCCAGCGCTTGCGCGATCTCGTCACGGTTCTTCATGTAACCTCTCCGTCGTTCCGGGACGGTCCGTAGGACCGAACCCGGAACCTCGAGATTCCGGGTTCGCCTCTTCGAGGCGCCCCGGAATGACGAACCGACCCACTAAGCCACCGCCCCCAGATCCTTCGCCGCCCTCCAGTTGCGCCAGAAATCATGCGGCATCTGGATGTGCGTGCTCCCCAGGAACGAGAACGCGTCGTTGACGGCATTGGAGAAGGCCGGCACGCCGCCGACATTCGGGCTTTCGCCAACGCCCTTGGCGCCGATCGGGTGATGCGGCGACGGAGTGACGGTGAAGTCGGTCTCCCAATGCGGCGTCTCCACCGCGGTCGGCATGAAGAAGTCCATGAACGAGCCGGTGACCACGTTGCCGGTGTCGTCGTAGCGGATCTCCTGGCCCATCGCGATCGCGAAGGCCTCGGTGAGGCCGCCGTGCACCTGCCCCTCGATGATCATCGGATTGATGCGGGTGCCGCAATCATCGAGCGCATAGAAGCGCCTGACCTTGTACACGCCGGTATCGACGTCGATGTCCATCACGCAGAGATACGCGCCGAACGGATAGGTCATGTTGGGCGGATCGTAATAACTGACCGCCTCCAGCCCGGGCTCCATGCCCGGCGGCACTGAGTTATAGGCCGCCCAGCAGATATCCTTCATCGACATGAATTTTTCCGGCAGGCCCTTCACCCGGAAGCCGTCGATGTCGAATTCGAGGTCATCCTCGTGGACCTCGAGCTTGTAGGCCGCGATCATCTGCGCCTTGGCCTTGATTTTTCGTGCAGCCATGGCGATCGCAGCGCCCGCCACCGGCGTCGAGCGCGACCCGTAGGTGCCGAGCCCGTAAGGCGCTGTGTCCGTGTTACCCTCCTCGACCATGATGTTGTCAGCGGGTATGCCGATCTCGGTCGCGATGATCTGGGCCCAGGTGGTCTCGTGGCCCTGACCCTGGCTCTTGGTACCCATCCGCGCGATGCCCGCACCGGTCGGATGCATGCGGATCTCGCAGGAGTCGAACATCGCGATGCCCAGGATGTCGCAGTTCTTCGACGGACCGGCACCGACGATCTCGGTGAAGAATGAGACGCCGAGCCCCATGATCTCGCGGGTCTCGCCGCGCTTGAACGCGGCCCGCTTCTCCGCCTGCTCCTTCCGGAGCGCGGCGTAGCCGGTGGTCTCCATCATCTTGCGCATGGCGGTGTGGTAGTCGCCGGAATCGTATTCCCAGCCCAATGCCGAGTGATACGGAAACTGCTCCGGCTTGATGAAGTTCTTCAGCCGCAGCTCAGCCGGATCCATGTTGAGCTTTTGCGCCAGAATATCCATGGCCCGCTCGATGCAATAGGCCGCCTCCGTGACGCGGAACGAGCAACGGTAGGCGACGCCACCGGGCGCCTTGTTGGTGTAGACGCCGTCCACCGCCAGATGCGCGGTCGGGAAGTCGTAGGAGCCGGTGACGATGTTGAAGAAACCGGCCGGCCATTTCGACGGGTCTGCGCAGGCGTCGAACGCGCCGTGATCGGCAAGCACGTGCACGCGAAGGCCCGTGACTTTGCCGTCCTTGCTCGCGGCGATCTCGGTCGTCATGTGATAATCGCGCGCGAACGAGGTCGCGGTCAGGTTCTCGATGCGGTCCTCGACCCATTTCACCGGCTTGCCAGTGACGATGGAGGCCACGGCCGCGCAGATGTAGCCGGGATAGGCACCGACCTTGTTGCCGAAACCGCCGCCGATATCGGGCGCAATCACATGGATCTTCTGCTCCGGCAGTTTTGCGATCAGCGACACCACGGTACGAATCACATGCGGGGCTTGGAAGGTGCCATAGATTGTCAGCTCGCCCTTGATCTTGTCGAAAGAGCAGACGCACTGGCAGGTCTCCAGCGGCGACGGATGGGTGCGGTGATAGGAGATCATCTCCTTGATCGTCACCTCGGCCTTCTTGAAGGCGGCATCCGTCAGTTCCTTGTCGCCGACGCTCCACTCGAAGATGTGGTTGTGGTGCTTGCGCGGGCCGTGCGCGCCTGATGTCTTGCCGGCAAGATCTTCGCGCAGCACCGGCGCATCCTTGTCCATCGACTTGAAGGGATCGACCAGCGGCGGCAGCGGCTCGTATTCGACGATCACCTTGTTGATGCCGTCATCGGCAGCGTAGCGGTCGGTGGCAACGACGAAGGCGACCTCCTGGTTCTGGAACAGCACCTTACCGTCGGCCAGAACCATCTGCACGTCGCCCGCGAGGGTCGGCATCCAGGCGAGGTTGACGGTCTTCAGCGTCTCGGCAGTGATCACCGCGAGCACACCAGGCACCTTCAGTGCCTCGCTATCGTCGATCTTCTTGACGCGCGCATGCGGATGCGGCGAGCGGACGAAGTCGCCATGCAGCATGCCCGGGAGCTTGACGTCGTCGACGTAGTTGCCCTTGCCCTGCGTGAAGCGGATATCCTCGACGCGCTTGCGCTTGCAGCCCATGCCTTCGAGTGCGGCGGAGCGTTGTTCCCGCGTGGGAGTGAGGTCATTCATTCTGCCGCCTCCTGGAATTCCACGCCGTTGATCTTGGCGCTCGCGTACTGGATTGCCTTGACGATGTTCTGGTAGCCGGTGCAGCGGCAGATATTGCCTGATATGCCCATGCGGATTTCCGCCTCGCTCGGCGAAGGATTCTCCTTCAGCAGCCGATGCGCGCGCACGATCATGCCGGGCGTGCAGAAGCCGCATTGCAGCCCGTGCATCATGCGGAAACCTTCCTGCAGCGCCGACAGCGTGCCGTCGGCGTTCGCGATGCCTTCGATCGTGATGATGTCGGAGCCGTCGGCCTGCACCGCGAACATCGTGCAGGACTTCACCGACATGCCGTCGATGTCGACGGTGCAGGCGCCGCAATGCGTGGTCTCGCAGCCGATATGGGTGCCGGTCATCTGCAGGTTCTCGCGGATGAAGTGCACCAGCAGCGTGCGCGGCTCGACGAGGCCTTCGACCTCGGCGCCGTTCACCTTCATGGTGACGTGTGTTTTGGCCATTGGTCCCCTCCTCTATTTCGCGATGGCGGCGGCGCGCTGGAGCGCCCGCGTCACCATGATGCCGCCGACATGCTTTCGGTATTCGACCGGACCGCGCGCATCGGCAGCCGGCGCCATAATTGCCGAGGCCGCAGCAGCGGCTTTTTTCAGCGTGGCCGCATCGAGGCTCGTTCCGATCACCGCCTTGGCGGCATCGATGGCGAGCAGCGGCGTCTCGTGAACATTGGTGAGACCGATCGCGCAGGTCACGACCTTGCCGCCGGACATAGTGAGGACGACTGCGGCAGCGGCCGTCGCGTAGTCGCCGACCTTGCGCTTGAGCTTTTCGTAGGCGTAGCCGTGCCCGGCCGCCGGCACGGGTACCGAGACGGAGGTAAGGATTTCACCAGGCTCAAGCGCGGTGAAGTAGGCGCCCTGGTAGAAGTCAGCGGCCGCAACGTCCCGGGTGCCGCCGGGACCTTCGAGGCGATAGGTCGCCTCCAGCGTCATCATCAGCGCCGGCATGTCGTTGCCGGGATCGCCATTGGCGACATTGCCGCCGATCGTGCCGCGGTAGCGCACCTGCGGGTCGGCGATCAGCAGCGCGGCCTCGTGCAGGATTGGCATCGCCTTCGCGACCTCGTCGGAGGCCAGCAGCTCGTGCTGGGTGGTCATCGCGCCGATGATCAGATTGTTGCCGTTACGGCTGATGCCCTTGAGGGCGGCGATGCCGTGCAGATCGACCAAATGGGCGGGGGTGGCGAGCCGAAGCTTCATCATCGGCACCAGGCTGTGCCCGCCGGCCAGCGGCCGCGCCTCCTCGCCGAGGTCTGACAAGAGTTTGACGGCATCGGCGACGCTCGCCGGCCGGTGATAGCTGAATGAGCCCGGGATCATCATCTCCTCCCCTGATCGTCTCTGCGCGTGACGGCGCCGACGTTGGAGGAAACGGTCTCTCCGGACCGAACTGCCCGCAATCGTTCGGGCACAAGCGCGGGCTTTTTGCACGAATTGCGGGTGGCAACGCACGAATTGCGTCAGCTTGGGCGACGTATGACGGCGCTACACCTGCCGCCGGCTCGCCAGCCCGAGCCGGGCCTTCACCTCGGCGATCTTGGCCCGGCTCACGGGCACCCGATGCGGCGACGGGCCGTCGAGCTCGAGCACGGCGCCATCGCCCTCTTTCCGGACCAGGGCGACATGGGGAATGGCGACGATATGGCTGCGGTGCACCCGCAGGAACAGCGAGGGATCAAGCTGCGCCTCGGCCTCCGAGATCGACCACGGGCACATCCGCTCCCGCGTGCCGTCATGGACGCGTGTGTAATGCGCATCCGCCCGGACGCTGCGGACGCTCGCGGTGTCGATGAAGTGCGTGCCGTCGGCACTCTCGACCGGCAGTCGGGGAACCGGCGCGCGCGGCGGCTGACCGAGACCGCCGAGCGGCGCCATCGGGCGTGGCGATGCGCTTGCGGCCAGAAGCGGCTCGGCGCTAACAGGCGCGACAGCGGACGGCTCCGCAGCGACGGGCGCCTGCCGCCGCGAGTCCGGAACGAGCGATAGCAGGAAGCCTGCTGCGATGACGAAGCACAGCACCGCAACGACGATCGACAGGATTTGCTGCGACGCGGCAAGACCGCCGCCATGGTGATGCGCCGCATCGGTCAGCGGCTCGAAATGCATGCCCAGCATCGCAGTGTAATGCATGCCGGAGACGGCAATGCCGAAAGCAATGGAGCTAACGATCAGCCGAACGCCTTCCTGCTGCGCCAGGAAGGCGCGCAGGCCGCCATAGGCGGTGACGATGGCAACCACGACCGAGAGCAGCACCATCGAGGGGTCATGCACGATGCCGAACGAGCCAGCCAACCCATGAATGCCGACGTAATGCATGCTGGCGATGCCGACGCCGAGCAGCACGGCAGACGACGCCACGCGTTTCAGCGTGGGCTCGCCGATCGAAACAAAGAAGAGCGAGATGCCGACCACCAGCGCGCAGATCAGGAACGAGATGATGGTGGGAAGGACGAGATAGACCGTATCTGGCGGCAGTGGTGCGGCCAGCATGCCGACGAAATGCATGGTCCAGATACCGACCGCCAGAAACGCGGCCGCCCCCGCGAGCAGGACGCGGTTGCTGACGCCGGGCGTGTTGCGGATGCGAGCAGCAAGCGCAAAGCCGGTATAGCCACCCAGACTCGCGATCGCCACTGACAGCGCGACGAGAAAGGGATCGTGTCCTTCGAACATGATCTTGCCGGCCGCCCGTCTCCACGGCACGGCCTCCTCCCGCCGCCGACTTTATAGGGACGGCGACGGGATTGACAATCAGCGGCGTGTGAGCGGACCTTTACACAATTCCCGCCGCGACCTGGCCGCGCAGGCGCTCGAGGCCGAGCAGCGTCTCCGCACAGGCGGCCGCGACCTCGACGCCCTTGATCGCAAAGTGCCTGCGGAAGAAATCGTAGTGCACTTCGGTCTCGTGGAATTGCTGGGGCGTCAGCACGGCCGAGAACACCGGGACCTCGGTGCGGAGCTGCACGTCCATCAGCGCCTTGATCACGGTGTCGGCGACGAATTCGTGGCGATAGATGCCACCGTCAACGACCAGGCCTGCCGCAACGATCGCGGTGTAGCGCCGCGTCTTGGCGAGGACCTGCGCATGCAACGGGATCTCGAACGAGCCCGGCACCTCGAACACGTCGACATGGGTGAGATGGCGTGCCTCGGCTTCTTTCATGAAGGCGATGCGGGCTTCCGCGACGACGTCGCGGTGCCAGCAGGCCTGCACGAAGGCCACCCGCTGCGGTTTTGCAAAACGCGGATGCTCGGTCGCGGGGCCTTGCGGAACCGGCGGCTGTGTCTGGGAAGTATCGGTCTGGGGATCTTGCAACATCTGATTCATGGCTTTCCTTCAAGGGACCAGAATCAGGGCACACGGAACGACAAACAGCCGCACCTTGCGATGCGTCTGCCACCGACCGTTCTCTTTCATCCGGACTTTAACCGTCGGCTTCGGAGTTGCACCGAATCTGCTGACCCTTCCCGTCAGTCAAAGACCTTGGGGAAGGCGCTCGCGGGCTCAGGCCTTTCGGCCCTTACCGCCGGTGGGGACTTTCACCCCGCCCTGAGAACATCGGCCGCCCGGGATTGAGCGACCTGAGCGGAAATATGCCGCCAGTCCGGGGCCGCAAGCAAGCGAGTTCCGCAGCAAAAACCGCATGGTCCCATGCCGCCAGGGCGGTGCGGCCCTCGCGCAGTGGAATTAACGATTGGATTCCGGTTTGTTCTCAATCGTTAACAATTGTGGCCGAGATGAGCTGTGGACGAACGAGTCATGGCTTGTGGACGGACTCGCGACCCAGTTGCGCAGATTCCGCAAATCACATCAGTTGATCCGCGACAAGCCCGCGCTGGTCCCGGGATCGCAACAGCGACTCCCGGGGATCGCCTTAAGCGAAATTGAGGAAGCGCGCGCCGGACCAACCGCGTGCGTATCAAAGACAACAAGAAGGCAAGAGGTCGAGACGGCATGTCCCTGCTCGAAGGTACCATCGATTCCCGAAATCACCCGCTTGCGGTGGTCGAGGATATCGCTGCCAGCAACAACTGGCCGTTCGAACGCTCCGGCGAGGACGAGCTGACCATTGTCTCGAAGGGGCAATGGACTGACTACCAGATCTCCTTCACCTGGATGGGTGAAATCGAGGCACTGCATCTGGCCTGCGCTTTCGACATGAAGATTCCTGCCGCGCGACGGGGCGAGGTGCAGAAGCTCGTTGCTGCGGTCAACGAGCAATTGTGGATCGGCCATTTCGATCTCTGGACCAACACCGGCATGATCATGCACCGTCAGGCCCTGGTGCTGCCGGGTGGCCTCACCGCCTCGACCGCGCAATGCGAAGCCATGCTCGCCGGCGCGATCCACGCCTGCGAGCGCTACTTCCCGGCGTTCCAGTTCGTGGTGTGGGCGGGCAAGACCACAGCGCAGGCGATGGACGCGGCGATGTTCGATACGGTGGGCGAGGCGTAGGTCTCAAGAAGTGGGGGGCCGCAGCTCCCTCGCATCGTCCCGGCGAAGGCCGGGATCCATACTGCGTGATTCATCTTGTGGCACGCGGCTTGTTGCCAACGCCTTCGTCCACTAGAACCCCCTGTGGTTATGGGTCCCGGCCCCCCGTGCGCAATCGCGCACTAGGCCGGGACGACACCTTTTGTTTGGGTGACTACAGTGGCAAACAGCACTCTCCAAAATATCACCGGCACCATCCTGCTCGCCGGCGCCGGCAAGATGGGCGGCGCGATGCTGACCGGATGGCTGGCGGGCGGGCTCGATCCGGGCCGCATCGCCGTGGTCGAACCGCATCTCTCGCCTGAGATCACCGCGCTCGCCGCCAAGGGCGTTGCGCTCAATCCAGATGCGAAGGCAGCAGGCTTTGTTGATACGATGGTCGTCGCCGTGAAGCCGCAGATGTTTCGCGAGGCAGGCGCGAAGCTGAAATCATTCGTCTCGGACAAGACGTCGGTGGTCTCGATCATGGCGGGAACCACGATCGCCGCGCTCGAAGAGGTTTGCGGCGGCGCCGTGGTGCGCGCGATGCCGAACACACCGGCCGCGATCGGCCGCGGCATCACGGTCGCGGTCGCTGCAAAGAACGTCAGCGCCGCACAGCGCGCGGTCGCCGATGCATTGCTGCGCGCCACCGGCTCGGTCGAGTGGGTCGAAGATGAAAGCCTGATGGATGCGGTGACCGCCGTCTCCGGCTCCGGGCCCGCTTATGTATTCCTGCTCGCCGAAGAGCTTGCGCGGGCCGGCGTGGAGGCGGGATTGCCGGAAGCGCTGGCGACCAAGCTCGCGCGCGAGACGGTCGCCGGCTCCGGCGAGCTGCTGCACCAGTCGGATCTTCCCTCCGCGACGCTGCGCCAGAACGTCACCTCGCCCGGCGGCACCACGGCTGCCGCCCTCGGCGTGCTGATGGGCGAGCCCGGCTTGCGCGATCTGATGATCCGCGCCATCGCGGCCGCGACAAAGCGATCGAAGGAGCTCGCGAAGTAAGCAGGTGCGGTAGGGTGGGCAAAGGCGCAAAGCGCCGTGCCCACCATTCCTTTGTGGTGGATAAAGATCGTGGGCACGCTTCGCTTTGCCCACCCTACGGCACTACAGCATCGCGCCCTTGGCTAAGCCCCGAGCCGCTTGTTGAACATCTCGACGTTGACGAGCCCGCGCGCATGGCGGCCTTCGCCGAGCTTGCGCGCGCCTTCGAACGCTTCGACCTCGAAACGGATCACGCGGCGCTCGACTGCGATCACTTTCGCCGTCGTCCGCACCGTCGCGCCGACGAGGGCGGCCGCGAGATGGCGGATGTCGACCTCGGTACCGACAGTGACCCAGCCCGGCTGGAGCGCTGAGCGGATCGCATCGCCCGACGTCATCTCCATTTCCAGGATCATCATCGGGGTCGCATAGACCATCGGCATGCCGGGCACGAAATGCCCGACCGTGCGCTCGGCCGGCACCACCAGCGTACGCTCGGCGCTCATGCCGATCTGGATGAAATCGCGTGCGTCCATCGTGCCTCACACACGGTGTCGTCCCGGACAAGCGAAGCGCCGATCCGGGACCCATAGCCGCAGCATTAGTTTTGCTAAGACTCGGAGTTACCAGCGCCCCCACAACCACTCCCTGCGGCTATGGGTCCCGGCTTTCGCCGGGACGACGGCGGTGAATGCCGTGCTAGCGCCAGCTTACTTCTTCGCCGCGGCTGCGCGTTCCACGAACGTCTTGCCGCCCTTCATCTTGTGGCGGAGCGGGGCTTCGTTGATCTGGATGACGACGGCATCGGCGTCGACGCCGAGATTCTTCACCAGTGCCTGCGTGATGTCGCGCATCATGCCGGCCTTCTGCTCGTCGGTGCGGCCTTCGGCCATGCTGACGGTAATCTCAGGCATTATCTTCTCCCTGCTGTCGCGATGACCAGGCACACCCCGGTCGTTCTGAAGGTGCGCATCAAACAGGACTGACATGCCCGGGACAAGCCCGGGCATGTCGGCGTTCGCGAATGGCTAGCCCCAGCTCACGTCATGGCGCGCGAGGACCTCGCGCACTCTTGAAACGAGATCGGCCTCGCTACAGGAGAACTGCGCTGGCCGCGTCTCGCGCCATTCCTGGTTGGAGGCGATCGCGGCGGCCGCTTTCGCGCCCTCGACGAGATCCTTGATCTGGAGCTCGCCGCGCGCCTTTTCATCCGAGCCCTGGATGATCACGCAAGGTGAGTTGCGGCGATCGGCATATTTGAGCTGGTTGCCCATGTTCTTGGGATTGCCGAGATAGAGCTCGGCGCGGATGCCGGCGGAGCGCAAGCTTGCGACCATCTTCTGGTAGTCGGCGACGCGATCTCGGTCGAACACGGTGACGACGACGGGCCCGACTTCGGGCCGCGTGTCGAGCTTGCCGAGCAACGTCAGCGCGGCCTGCAGCCGCGACACGCCAATCGAGAAACCGGTCGCCGGCACCGGCTCGCCGCGGAAGCGGGAGACGAGACCGTCATAACGACCACCGCCACCGACGGAGCCGAAGCGCACGGGCCGACCCTTCTCGTCCTTGGTATCGAGCAGAAGTTCGACTTCGTATACGGGGCCGGTGTAATATTCGAGGCCGCGCACGACGGACGGATCGATCTTGATCCGATCCGCGCCGTAGCCGGACGCTGTGACAAGCTTGGCAATCTCTTCCAGCTCGCTGACGCCGGCTTGACCGGTCTCGCTCTTGGCCAGGTAGGTTTCCGCCGCAGCGATGGCTTCTTTCCAATCCTCGCGCGGCTTGGTGATAGCGAGAACGACGTCAGCCTCCGCCGCGCTGAGATTGGCGCCCTTAGTGAAGTCGCCCTTGCCTTCTTCGCCACCATCCCATCGTCCGGGACCGAGCAGCTTGCGCACTTCGTCAGCGGAAAATTTGTCGAGCTTGTCGATCGCGCGCAGCACGGTCAGGCGGCGCGCCGCATTCTCCTCACCCGCCAGCCCGATGGCTTCGAGAACGCCGTCGAGGACCTTGCGGTTGTTGACCTTCACCACATACTGGCCGCGCGCAACGCCGAGCGCTTCCATCGTGTCCGCTGCCATCATGCAGATCTCGGCATCCGCCGCGGGCGTTGCCGAGCCGACCGTATCGGCGTCAAACTGCATGAACTGACGGAAGCGGCCCGGGCCGGGCTTCTCGTTGCGGAAGACGTAGCCGACGCGGTAGCTGCGGTACGGCAGGACCAGACCGTCGGTGCCGTAGCGCTCGCCGACATAGCGCGCCAGCGGCGCGGTCAGGTCGTAGCGGAGCGAAATCCACTGCTCGTCATCGTCCTGGAACGAGAACACGCCTTCATTCGGGCGATCCTGATCGGGCAGGAACTTGCCGAGCGCGTCGGTGTACTCCATCGCCGGCGTCTCCACCGGCTCGAAGCCGTAGAGCTCGTAGACGGCGCGGATCTTCTCGACCATCTCGCGCGTCGCCCGGATCGCGGCAGGGTCGCGATCCTCGAGCCCGCGCGGCAGCCGCGCCTTCAGTTTCTGGGGTTTTTTGGGTTTTTCGGCCATGCGGGCGTTTACCAGCCGACGCGCGATGCGGCAACCGGAGTGTTCTTCACCTCGCCCCGCTTGCGGGGAGAGGTCGGTCGCGAAGCGACCGGGTGAGGGGGGGAGTCTCCGCGGACTCAGATCTCTCGAACTCGTGGTGAGAGCCCCTCACCCCACCCTCTCCCTGCAAGAGCGGGGCGAGGGAGTGAGAGATGAAGGCTCAAAACACCTTGCGGATCCAGTTGTGCGGATCGTTGGTGCGACCGTACTGGATATCGACGAGCTGCTTGCGCAGGCCCATCGCGACGGGACCGGCGGCGCCGCCCGAGATCTCGAAATCGCCGCTGACCGAGCGCACCTTGCCGATCGGCGAGATCACGGCCGCGGTGCCGCAGGCGAACGCTTCCTTCAGCTTTCCGCTAGCCGCATCCTTGCGCCATTGCTCCAGCGAATACGGCTCCTCGCGGACCGTCTTTCCGGCATCACGGGCGAGCGCGATGATGGAGTCGCGGGTGATGCCGGGCAGGATGGTGCCGAGCGGCGGCGTCGAGAGCGAGCCGTCGTCGAACACGAAGAACACATTCATGCCGCCGAGCTCCTCGATGTAGCGGCGCTCGACCGCATCGAGGAACACGACCTGATCACAGCCATGCTGGATCGCTTCGGCCTGCGCGCGCAGGCTCGCCGCATAATTACCGCCGCACTTGACGGCGCCGGTGCCGCCGACCGCGGCGCGGGTGTAATTCTCCGAGACCCAGATCGAAACCGGCGCGGGCCCGCCCTTGAAATAGGAGCCGACGGGCGAAGCGATCACCGCAAAGATGTATTCGGAGGATGGCTTGACGCCGAGGAAGGTCTCGCTCGCGATCATGAAGGGCCGCAGATAAAGGCTGCCCTCGCCGCCCGGCATCCAGGCGCGATCGATGCGCACGACCTGCTCGACCGCCTCGATGAAGACGTCTTCCGGCAATTGCGCCATCGCCATGCGGTCGGCCGAATCCTTGAAGCGGCGCGCATTGGCGTCGGGGCGGAACAGGTTCACGCCGCCGTCGTCGCGCTTGTAGGCCTTCAGACCTTCGAAAATTTCCTGGGCGTAGTGCAGCACCGCGCCCGCCGGATCGATCTGGAAGTTCGCGCGCGCCTCGACCTTCGCCTCGTACCAGCCACCCTTGGCCTGGTTGTAGCGGACCACAGCCATGTGATCGGTGAAGACACGTCCGAAGCCGGGGTCCACCAGCTTGGCGACCCGGTCCTTCTCGGGTGTCGGATTGGATGCGGGCTGGATGTCGAATTTCATGCTCATGTCCTTGCCTCCCGCTGCCGGTGGCGGCGCTGTTCTGGCGCCGGCCGCCCCTGTTCGGGCCCGGCTGGCTTGATGTGGTTTCTGGCCGAACCACCGCCAGCCTTGTTACGGCCGGTTTCCGTGGCCAGCATGTCCTTCGAGGACATGCTTTTGCGGAAGGCGGAAGTCCAGTATGTTTTGCCGAAATGCCGCTCGACAATCGCACGGTAGATCTGTTCCGGCCGTCGTCGCCTGTCCGGCTTCTCTCCGGCCGCTGTTAGGAATGCCACCCGATGCGAAACGATTTAAAATTTCGTGCGGGCTGATGGTTTTGTAACATTGAACCCAAGATACGTCAATATGCCTGACATAAATTTCGCGACTCCCTCTCAAGACGTTGCCGAGCCACGGCCGGCGGCAGGTGAAGGAGGCAATTTGCGCTGGGATATCATCGAGCTGCTGTTCTTCGCCTATCGCGATTTCGTCGGCGATCCCGACCAGGAGCTGGAGGCTTTCGGCTTCGGCCGGGCTCATCACCGGGTCATGCACTTCGTCTATCGCTATCCAGGACTGAAGGTCGCCGACCTGCTCGACGTCCTGCGCATCACAAAACAGTCGCTCGGCCGGGTGCTCAAGCAGCTGCTGGACGAGGGCTACATCGTGCAGAAGACCGGCGACAACGACCGCCGCCAGCGCCTGCTCTACGCCACGCCCAAGGGCGAGGCGCTGGTGCAGAAGCTCGCCGGCCTCCAGACCACGCGGATCACCAAGGCGCTCGCCGAGATGGCGCCTGATGATGCCGAGACCGTCAAGCGCTTCCTGCGCGCGATGATCGACCGCGACGATCCGGACAAGGTGCTGGAGACGATCTTCGCCGCCAATCAAGAGTCAAAGGAGTGACCGTGCCGCTTGCTGCTACGCTCGCCCGCCCGCCGGCGCAACCGGCCGACGATGCCCCGCACCTGCTGCTGGTCGACGACGATCGCCGCATCCGCGATCTCCTCTCGCGCTTTCTCGCGGCCGAGGGTTATCGCGTCACCACCGCCGCCAGCGCGGGCGATGCCCGCGCCAAACTGCTCGGACTGCATTTCGACCTGCTGATCCTGGACGTGATGATGCCCGGCGAAACCGGCTTCGATCTCGCCCGGTTCATCCGCACATCGTCCTCGGTGCCGATTTTGATGCTGACGGCGCGGCACGAAGCCGAGGCCCGCATCGAGGGCTTGCAGATCGGCGCTGACGATTATGTCGCAAAGCCGTTCGAGCCGCGCGAGCTGGCGCTGCGCATCAACAACATCCTCAAGCGCGCCGCGCCGCCGGTCCAGGCCGCGGCGGTGGAGAAGATCGCGTTCGGCACGTACGTCTATCACCTGGATCGCGGCGAGTTGCGCCAGGGCGAGGAGGTCATCCATCTTACCGACCGCGAGCGCGAGATGCTGCGCATTCTCTCGGAGACGCCAGGCGAGACCGTGCCGCGCAGCGCGCTCACGGGCAATGGCAGCGTCAACGAGCGCGCCGTTGACGTGCAGATCAACCGCCTCAGGCGCAAGATCGAGACCGATCCCGCCAATCCACTGTTCCTGCAAGCGGTGCGCGGCATCGGCTACCGGCTGGTCGCCTCGCCATAGTCAAGTGAAGCGCGCGAGATGAGCACGATCGACACCGGCCTGACGCTACTCCGAAGCGCCGCCGGGCGCGTCTCTGCCGCCAATGGCTGGATGGGCAACGCGTTCAAGGGCTGGATGCCGACCGGCCTCTATGCGCGCGCATTGCTGATCATGATCGTACCGATGGTGATCCTGCAGACCGTGGTCGCCTTCGTGTTCATGGAGCGGCACTGGAACACGGTGACACGGCGGCTGTCGGCCGCAGTGGTGCAGGACATCGCCGCGCTGATCGACGTTTACAAGAGCTATCCGCAGGACAAGGACCGCGCGCAGCTCAAGAGCATCGGGCAGCGGTTGCAATTGGTGGTCGATTTCCTGCCCCGCGGCGACATGCCGCCACCGGGACCCAAGCCGTTCTTCTCGCTGCTCGACCAAACGTTGTCGGTGCAACTCGGCCAAAAGATCGGACGCTCGTTCTGGATCGACACGGTCGGCCGTTCCAACCTCGTCGAGATCCGCATCCAGCTCGACGATGCCGTGATGCGCGTGTTCGCACAGCGCAGCGCGGCCTATGCCTCGAACTCGGAGATCTTCCTGTTCTGGATGGTCGGCACGTCCTCGATCCTGCTGATCGTGTCAGTGCTGTTCCTGCGCAACCAGATCAAGCCGATCCTGCGGCTTGCGGACGCCGCGGAAAGTTTCGGCAAGGGCCGCGAGGCGCCGAACTTCAGGCCGCGCGGCGCGCGCGAGGTGCGACGCGCGGCGGGCGCCTTCCTCGAGATGAAGTCGCGCATCGAACGCGCGATGGAGCAGCGCACAGCGATGCTCGCCGGCGTCAGCCACGATCTGCGCACGATCCTGACCCGCTTCAAGCTCGAACTGGAGCTGATCGGCGACAGTCCCGAACTCGAGGGCATGCGCAGGGACGTCGACGAGATGTCGATGATGCTGGAGGATTACCTCGCCTTTGCCCGCGGCGATTCCGGCGAGCAGTCGCAACCGACCGACATGGCGCAGGCGCTCGAGGAATTGCGCAGCGACGCCGAACGCCACGGTCACACCGCGACCGTGACATTCACTGGGCTGCCCGTGGTGACGGTGAAGCCGGCCTCGTTCAAGCGATGCCTCGCCAACCTCGTCACCAATGCCGCGCGCTACGGCAAGGCCATCGCCATTTCCGGCCAGCGCGATCATCGCTATCTGACCGTCACGGTCGACGACGACGGCCCCGGCATTCCCACCCATTTGCGCGAAGAAGTGTTCAAGCCATTCCTCCGCCTGGACAACGCCCGCAACCAGGACGAAGGCGGCACGGGCCTCGGGCTCGCGATCGCCCGCGACATTGCCCGCTCCCATGGCGGCGACATCACGCTGGGTGACAGTCCGATGGGTGGGTTACGCGCGAGCGTGAGAATACCGGTGTAGGAGGGTTCCTTTCCTTCCCCCCTTGTGGGAGAGGGTGAAGCGAACTCACTTCGGCAGCAGCGCCTTCAACTTGTCGACGTCGCGCACGTTCATCTTGAAGCCGCCGGGCATCACGATGTCGCCGGGCTTCTGGTCGGGCTTGCAGGCGCCGAGCCATTTCGCTTCCAGCGTCATGGTGGTGTCGCGCCCGGCAGTACCGGCGACGCCGCCCTGGGCATGCGACGAAGTCTTCACGGTGTAGGCCGAATTGAAATCCCCGGTGATCTCGGCATGCGAGGTCGTGGACATGCCGGCGACGCTGCATTCGGAATCGCTGACATAGCCGGTGGCCGTCTTCTTGATGTCCTGCTTGGAGCAGACCTGCTTGGCCATCGGCGAGACGTTGTTGTTCATCTCCTTGTCGACGGCCTCATCGGTGCAATGCTGCATGGTCATCTCCGGCATCGCAGAGCCTGATCTGACCATCTTCATTTCCCAGAGACCGGCCTTGCGCACCGGCAGATCGTCGGCAAAGGCGCCACTCGCCGACACCGCGAGGCAAACGGCTGATCCGAGCAAAGCGAGCTTGCGCGTCATGCGAGAGACTCCCGGGCTGAAATGGCCTAGCTTTTTCTTTGGCGTGACCTTGTCGGCGTTCCGAAATGCCTCAATAGAGCGTGCGGATCGGCCGGTCGGCGGCGCCATAGGGCACCCAGCGGCAGGAGAATGAGATGTAGCCGCCCTCATAGGCCTGCACCGCGAGGAATTTCACCACCTTGCCGTAGCGCGCGCAGTGATCGACCGCGACCTGGCGCGCATCGACCTGCGTCGCCATCGAATAGGCGATGATGCCGCCGGTGTCGTTGCCCTTGAACGGCGGCACCGGCAGGAGGTCGGCGCGCGCCGACTGGCTCGCCATCATACCCGAGACAAAAACCAGGCTGGCAAGAAGGCCCGCGGCCGCAATGATTCGCATTCCCGTCACTCCGATTGGTTGGCAACAGTTTACGGTGCCCGCGCAGCGGTGAAAAGAACGGAAGGCCTGTCGGCAGCGACGTTGTGATCAACTCCTGGCCAAGTGTTGCCGCGCTGCACTTGACCTCCCCCGCCCTTCGCGGCACCGTCCGGTCCTCACAGATCATGCTGTCTGGATTGCCCATGCGCGCCCCCTCCCCGAAATCGCTCCGCTTTGCCGCCGTTCTCGGCCTCGTGTTCGGGGCGCTGTCGCTCGGTCAGGCCAAGGCGGCCAATCCGCTGGAGCTGAACTTCTGGCTGAGCGGGCCGCGTTACGACGGCAATGTCGCCGAATGCGACAAGGCACTGCCGACGATCTCGACCCAGTTCTGGGAGAAGGAAAGCTCGTTCTGGAATTCGCCGCTGCAGATCACGGGCTTCGCAAACGTTCACGAGACCGCCTTCCGCCCCTGGGCATCGGACAACATTCCGCGCCGCTACTGCACCGGCGAGGCCATGCTCACTGACGGCAAGATGCGCCGGGTGCACTTCTCGATCATCGAGGATGGCGGCTTTGCCGGCTACGGCCAGGGCGTCGAATGGTGCGTGGTCGGGCTCGACCGCAACTGGGCCTACAATCCGTCCTGCCGCGCCGCAAAGCCCTGAGTCGAAGCGCCTGATTCGGGCCGATCCAGCGACCTGCGCGTCGGTCGCTCGAAATTTGTTCTTGAAATGTTCTTGATGGCTGCTAGGCTGATTGCACAGTCTAGTTGAGAGGCGTCTCCATGTTTCATTTTAGATTGCAATCGATCTCCCGTCTCGTGATCTCGCTGACCTTTGCCGGGCTGATCTCGCTGGGCGGCGGCGCCAACGCGCAGGACAAGCGGCAGAACGCGCCCGGCGAATTCGACTTCTATGTGCTATCATTGTCGTGGTCGCCGTCGTTCTGCGAGGAAGCGGCCGAGCGCGGTCGCAGTGGCGGGCGTTCGAACATCCAGTGCGAGGGACGGCCCTATTCCTTTGTGGTGCACGGGCTGTGGCCGCAATATGAGAGCGGCTTTCCGGAATATTGCCAGCGGCCGTCACCGCGGCTGAACCGTAACATCGTCTCCTCGATGCTGGATTTGATGCCGGCGCCAGGCCTGATCTTCAACGAGTGGGACAAGCATGGCACCTGCTCCGGGCTCGACGGCCGCAACTATTTCGAGACGATCCGCAAAGCCCGCGCCGTGATCAAGATTCCGGTCGAATATCTTGACCTGTCGCAGGCCAAGACCGTCGCGCCTGGCGAGGTCGAAGAAGCCTTCATCAAGGCCAATCCGGGCCTGAGCAACGCAGCCGTCTCGGTCACCTGCAACCGGACGAGGCTCTCCGAGGTTCGCATCTGCCTCAGCAAGGACCTGCAATTCCGCGCCTGCGAGGAGCTCGAACGCCACAGCTGTCGCCGCGACCAGGTGACCATGCCGCCAATCAGGGGCGGTTAGTTCCGTCATCGCGAGCCACCGGGTCCGCGTGTAGCGCGGTCCGATGACAGGCTCCGCGAAGCAATCCAGACTGCCGCCGCGGTTGGATTCTGGATTGCTTCGCTGCGCTCGCAATGACAAGGGGTTAGGATCGCGCCAGAACAACGTAGTCCTAATCTCATGAACTACCGCCACGCCTTTCACGCCGGCAACTTCGCCGATGTCATCAAGCACATCGTGCTGGCGCGCATCCTCACTTATTTGCAGGACAAGCCGGCCGCCTTCCGGGTCATCGACACCCATGCGGGTGCTGGCCTCTATGATCTCGACAGCGACGAGGCGCGCCGCAGCGGCGAGTGGCTGACCGGGATCGCGCGACTGCTGCAGGCGCGCCTCTCAAACGAGACAGTGGCGCTGACCAAGCCCTATCTGGACATCGTGCGCGCCTTCAATCCGAAGGGCGAGCTCAAGGCTTATCCGGGCTCGCCCCTGATCGCCCGTGGCCTGATGCGGCCGCAGGACCGGCTCGTGGCCTGCGAGCTGGAGCCGAAGGCGCGCAAGGCGCTGATCGATGTGCTGCGGCGCGACGAACAGGCGCGCGTGGTCGATCTCGACGGCTGGATGGCGCTGCCGGCTTTCGTGCCGCCGAAGGAGCGGCGCGGACTCGTGCTGATCGACCCGCCCTTCGAGGCGAAAGACGAGTTCGAAAGTCTGGGCGAGGCCTTCTCCACCGCCTTCGCGAAATGGCCGACCGGTATCTATGTAATCTGGTACCCTGCCAAATCCAGGCGCGCCACCGACGCGCTGGCGCAGCTCGTGGCACGCACCGCAGCGGCAGCAAAGACTCCGGGAAAATGTCTTCGCCTCGAATTCAGCGTCGCGCCGCAGCTTGATGGTGCGGCCCTCACCTCGGCCGGACTTCTGATCGTCAATCCGCCCTACACGCTGCAAGGCGAGCTCAAGACGATCCTGCCCGAGCTGGAAATGCCGCTCGGCCAAGGTGGGGCTGCCAGATTCCGATTGGAGATACCGCGCCCGTAACACTCCGGCATTCTTGGGAAAAATATGCAGGAGCGGTAGTCAATCTGCAAAGAACCGTATTATGCTGTTTCCGTGACTGGCTTTACGTTCCGCTTCCGCGAATGGTTGCGGCGGAGTGAAGGCCTAAGAAAGATCCCGGTCGGACCGATGGGTCCGCCTAAGGATGGCCAGCTCTCCCGGGCTTCGTAACGCCCGGTCATGTCGCGGCGCGCGTCTGCGTTGCGACGGAGGAGCAATGAGGGGGAGTTTCCCGATGGCCAATACGGGAACGGTCAAGTTCTTCAACGGCGAGCGCGGCTATGGCTTCATCAAGCCGGACGATGGCGGTCGCGATGTCTTCGTTCACATCACAGCAGTGGAGCGGGCGGGACTGAAGGACCTTGCCGAAGGACAGCGTATCACGTTCGAAGTCGAACCGGACAAGAAGGGGAAGGGGCCGAAGGCGGTCAATCTCGTGATCCTATCGTAGCGGACCTGCCCCAAAAAAACCTGACGCAAAAAAAGTCCCGGCCGCGAGCGGCCGGGAGGCTTCAGTCCGGTATTTTCTTATTTCGCTATCAGAAGTGATAATTCACGCCTGCGCGCACAACGCTGGCGCTATAGCCATTTGAGACGCCTGTAATCGCGAACTGACTCGACGATAGGTCGATGTAGAGATATTCGAGCTTCGCGCTCCAGTTCGGCGCAAGGCCGACTTCCGCGCCGACGCCGGCGGTCCAGCCCGCCGTCGTGTGCGACTCCGTCCAGCCGAAAGTCTGCGCGCGCAGCTCACCGAAGGAGAGGCCGGCGGTGCCGTAGACCAGAACGTTGCTGAAGGCATAGCCGGCGCGGCCGCGCAGCGTGCCGAACCAGGGATTGGAAAACTTCCACGGCGCAAAGGTGTCATCGGCACCCGCGGCCTGGATGTCGCCCTCGACGCCGAACACCCACGGGCCGTTCTGGAAATTGTAGCCCGCCTGCGCGCCGCCGACGAAGCCGGAGGGCTTTGCGGGATTGTTGCTCACCGAGCCCCATTCGTAGCCGAGATTGGCGCCGATATACGGGCCGGCCCAGCTATAGGCATTGAGCGGCTGATTGACCGTATAGGGCGCACGCTGCCCGTAATTGAGATCGGCGGCCCCTGCCGAAGCCGTCCAGGCGGCTGCAACCAACGCGGCTGCGCCTACAACGAGCCTCTTCATTCCACACTCCAACGCAACTGCCGTAACCGGTGCGATGCCCGCACCGCCGCGCCAGGCCAAACCGCTTGGTTACGGAACCACCACTTTATCGCGTAAGATTTATCGAGAGTTTTAAGTTAAAGGGCTGTTAAGACCCGTTACCGCGCTGTTAACAGACTTAAGGAAGCGTTACCGGGGACTGCACGCGCCATCCTGTGCGTGCGGTACGGCCGGAACTTCAAATCGGCCCTCCCAGCGCCTAAATTCGCACCATGGTTCACGATTCCTCCGACAAGCCGGGCGACGCACGCGCGCGCAAATCGCGGCAAGCCGCGACCGACGCCCCACCCCAGGAGACGGCGCCGCCGGACCTCGATCCCGCCACCAGCGGTGGCGACGATGAGGACGATGCGCGGCTGCCCGACATTCTCGAGGAAAGCGGCGCGATCGGCGAAGAGCCGCTGGCGTCAGGTCACGAGGCGATCGAGCGCGCCGTCCGGCTGGCACCCACCTCGCCCGGCGTCTATCGCATGCTCAGTGCGAACGCCGACGTGCTCTATGTCGGCAAGGCCAAGAACGTCAAAAAGCGCCTCTCAAACTATGCGCGCCAGAGCGCGCCGCTGCCGGCGCGCATCCTGCGCATGATCGCGGCCACGGTGACCGTGGAGATCGTCTCGACCACGACCGAGACCGAGGCGCTGCTGCTGGAAGCCAATCTGATCAAGCAGCTGCGGCCGCGCTTCAACGTGCAGCTGCGCGACGACAAATCGTTTCCCTATATCCTGATCACCGGCGACCATTGGGCTCCGCAAATTCTCAAGCATCGCGGCGCGCAGACCCGCCCCGGGCGCTATTTCGGCCCGTTCGCCTCCGCCGGTGCAGTCAACCGCACCATCACCGCACTTCAGCGCGCGTTCCTGATCCGCTCCTGCACGGACTCGTTCTTCGAGAGCCGCACCCGGCCCTGCCTGCTCTACCAGATCCGCCGCTGTGCCGGCCCCTGCACCCGCGAGATCGATTTCGGCGGCTATGCGACGCTGGTGCGCGAAGCCACCGACTTCCTCTCCGGCAAGAGCCATGCCGTGAAGCAGGAGCTTGCCGCGGAGATGGAGAAAGCCTCAGGCGAGCTCGAGTTCGAGAGCGCGGCGCTCTATCGCGACCGCCTCGCTGCGCTATCGGCGATCCAGTCGCAGCAGGGCATCAATCCGCGCACGGTCGAGGAAGCCGACGTGTTCGCCATCCACCAGGAGGGCGGCTTCTCCTGCGTCGAAGTGTTCTTCTTCCGCACCGGGCAGAACTGGGGCAACCGCGCTTATTTTCCGCGCGCCGAGAAGACCTATACGCCTGAGGAGGTGCTCGGGTCCTTCCTCGCCCAGTTCTACGACGACAAGCCGCCGCCGAAGACCATCCTGCTCTCGCACGAGATCGAAGAGAGCGACCTGCTCGCCAACGCGCTGTCGATCAAGGCCGGCCACAAGGTCGAGGTCATCGCGCCCAAGCGCGGCGAGAAGAAGGAGCTCGTCACCCACGCGCTGACTAATGCGCGCGAGGCGCTCGGCCGCAAGCTCGCCGATACTGCAACCCAGAGCCGCCTGCTCGACGCCATGGCTGCGACGCTGAACCTGCCGCATGCGCCCAAGCGCATCGAGGTCTACGACAACAGCCACATCCAGGGTACCAACGCGGTCGGCGCGATGATCGTCGCCGGCCCGGATGGTTTCGTGAAGAACCAGTACCGCAAGTTCAACATCAAGTCGGAAGGGATCACCCCGGGCGACGACTTCGCCATGATGCGCGAGGTGCTGGAGCGCCGCTTCAAGCGCCTGATCAACCCGCCCGAAGAGGGTGCGACCAAGGACAGCAACAAGGCCAAGGACGATGATTTCCCGCAATGGCCCGATCTCGTGATCATCGACGGCGGCCGTGGCCAGCTCAATGCCGTCAGGGAGATATTTGCCAATCTCGGCCTGACCCAGGTCTCGCTGATGTCGGTCGCCAAGGGTCCGGACCGTGACGCCGGCCGCGAGACCCTGTTCATGCCGGAGCGCGAGGCGATCAAGCTGGAGCCGCGCGACCCGGTGCTCTATTTCATCCAGCGCCTGCGGGACGAGGCCCACCGTTTCGTCATCGGCTCGCACCGCAAGCTGCGCAAGAAGGACATCCGCGAGGCCGGTTTGCAGGAGATTCCGGGCATCGGCCCGTCACGCAAACGGGCCTTGCTGCACCATTTCGGAACCCTGAAGGAGATCGAACGGGCCTCGATCGCCGATCTTGGCAAGGTTCCTGGGGTGAGCGCCGAGAGCGCCCGCAGGATATTCGACTATTTCCATCCCCAGCCGGGGTGAACTAAAGGGGCTGTAGTCATATGGTCGTCGCATCCTGTACCCCAATGGGGACGGACGGTTGACCTTCAGGCTTGAGCGGTATTGGTAGGACGGATGAACATCGCCACGACACGAGGGACGACCAGCCGCGCGATGTCCCTCCCGAACATCCTGACCTATGGCCGGATCGCTGCGATCCCGGTCGTGGTCGGATGCATCTATGCGCAATCGATCATGGACTATCCGTTGTGGCTGCGCTGGGTCGCGGTCGCGATCTTCATCGGCGCCGCGGTCACGGATTATCTCGACGGCTATTATGCCCGGATCTGGAATCAGCAATCGGCATTTGGCCGGATGCTCGACCCGATCGCCGACAAGCTGCTGGTCGCCTCCTGCCTCCTCATGCTGGCCGCCGACGGCATCATCCATGGCTGGTCGCTGTGGGCCGCCATCGTGATCCTGTGCCGCGAGATCCTGGTCTCGGGCCTGCGCGAATATCTGGCGGCGCTGCGCGTCAGCGTGCCCGTGACCAAGCTCGCCAAGTGGAAGACCACCGTTCAGCTCGTCGCCATCGGTTTCCTGCTCGCCGGTCCCGCGGGTGACGAGGTCGTCTCCGTGGTCTCGCTGATCGGCCTCGTCCTGCTATGGGCCTCGGCGATCCTGACGATGTACACGGGCTACGATTATTTCCGCGCCGGCATCCACCACCTCATCAAGGAGGATGAGGGATGAAGGTGAAGTATTTTGCCTGGGTGCGCGAGCGCGTCGGAAAGGCCGAGGAAATCATCGAGCCGCCCGCGACCGTGCGCACCGTCGAGGAGCTGATCGCCTGGCTCTCCGCGAGAAGCGAGGCCTATGCGTATGCCTTCGAGAAGCCGAAGGTGATCCGCACCGCGATCGACCACGCCCACGTCAAGGCGGACGCTGCCATCGCCGGCGCCCGCGAGATCGCGTTCTTCCCGCCGATGACCGGCGGCTAGGCCATGAGCTCCCCTGTCGCCACCTGCCCCATCGCGATCCGCATCCAGGAGGACGATTTCGACATTGCGCGCGAGATCGCGGTCCTGACCAAAAGCCGCACCGACATCGGCGCCGTCGTCAGCTTCTCCGGCATCTGCCGCGCCGATGAGGATAGTTCGAAGATAGCAGCGCTCACGCTCGAGCATTATCCCGGCATGGCGGAAGAAGAGATCAAGCGCCACGTCGACGAGGCCATCTCGCGTTGGCCGCTGAACGGCGTCACGGTCATTCATCGCGTCGGGCGATTCGAGCCCGGCCAGAACATCGTGCTGGTGCTCGCCGCCTCGCAGCACCGCCGCGCGGCATTCGAGGCAGCCGAGTTCTTGATGGATTATCTCAAGACCAGCGCCCCGTTCTGGAAGAAGGAAGAGAGCGCCACCGGCACCGGCTGGGTCGAGGCCCACGCCCGTGACGACGAGGCCGCTGCACGCTGGGCCAAATCCTGATGGCAAAAGCATCCAAGACGCCCGCGCGCGGCCGCGCCGCGCCGAAACTCGCGAAGGTCGGCCGCGGCGAGTTGCTTACGCTGATCGATTTCGTCCGCTATGGGGTGAGCCGCTTCAATGAGGCGAAACTGGCCTTCGCCCATGGCACGACCGATCCGGTCGCCGAAGCTGCCTTCCTGGTCTGCGAGGCCCTGCATCTGCATCCCGACCAGTTCGAGAGCTTTGCCCATGCGCGCGTCACCGCGGCGGAGGGCAAGACCCTGCTCGATCTCATCCATCGGCGCGTCACGACGTGCAAACCGGCCGCCTATCTCGTCAACAGGATCTACATGCGCGGCCTGCCCTTCTATGTCGACGAGCGCGTCATCGTTCCGCGCTCCTTCATCGGCGAGCTCCTGGATTCGCATTTCGGCGGCGACGGCGAGGTGGGCTCGCTGATCGACGATCCCACCGCCGTCGAGCGCGTGCTCGATCTCTGCACCGGCTCGGGATGCCTTGCGATCCTCGCTGCGTATCATTTCCCGAATGCTGTGGTCGATGCGGTCGATATCTCCAAGGGCGCGCTCGAAGTCGCCGCGCGCAATGTTGCCGATCATGGCCTCGATGAGCGCATCACGCTCCATCGCGGCGATCTGTTCGCGCCGCTCGGGGATAACAAATACGATCTGATCATCACCAACCCGCCCTATGTCGACGCGGAAGGCATGGCGGCGTTGCCGCCGGAATGCCGGGCCGAGCCGAAACTTGCCTTCGACGGCGGCGCCGACGGTCTTGATGTGGTCCGCCGCATCCTGCGCGATGCACCGGATCATTTGACGCCGCATGGCGGCCTGATCTGCGAGATCGGCCGCGGCCGCGAACTGGTCGACGAGGCCTTTTCGGAACTGCCCCTGCTCTGGCTCGACACTGAGGACTCCGAGGGCGAGGTGTTCTGGATCTCGGCCGCCGATCTCGGCTGATCGCGCGCACGCGCGGAACAAGTCAAATTCCGCAACGTTCATCTCCCGACGAAGTTCTCGTTCTCGGAGGATGTCCGCATGCTCGCGCCATCGGGCGAATTGCTGCGCGCCGGCATGGCGCTGAAACTCAACCATCTCAAGCGCGCCGCGCAGTCTTATCTGCGCGACCGCACCAGCCAGACGACCGGGCGCGTGACATCCTATGCAGTCGCTGCGGGATTGTTCGCTGTGGCCGGGCTGTTCGTGATCGCGGCCTTCTTCGTCGGCCTGGTCGCGCTGTATCGCTGGGTGGCTATCACCTACGGGCAATTCTGGGGCTTTGGTGCCGTCGCAGCGGTACTGCTGGTGCTGGCCGCAATCTGCGCCGGGGTGGCGATGGCGCAAATGAACCGCCGGACCAAGCCGATCGTGCCGCTCGCCAGCCGGATGCGCGTGGCGATCGCGACGCCGCGGATCCCGCGCGGAACGGTCAAGCAGGCGGTGAGAGAAGTGGCGACGACGATTCCGCTGGTGCCGCTCGCACCGGGCGAACGCGGCCGTGAAGGCAGCGGCTCTTCGGCTCGCACCATCAGGCCCGTGCAGCTTGGCCTGATGCTTGCGGCTCTCACCCTGGTCGGCTTCACGGCGGCGCGCCGGCGGCGCCCAGCCCGCAGACAGGATGCATGATGCCGGCGCGGCAGACCGAGCAATTCGACAGCTGGCTGCTGGTCGCCGCCACAGCCGTGTTCGTGCTGACCGCAGAGCGCTATTTCCAGGAGTCCGGGTTCATCCGCCCGGGACCACCTCAAGACCATCGCAACAAGGAAGCGAACTCACCGGAAACGAACCCGGCAAGGGCGGCTATGCAGCCGGGCCATGGCCGTGGCTCGAAAAGCCCATTCGCAATTCCCTGGGCGGGCTGGAAGGATATTTTCTGGCGTACCTATCAGCGCATCGACGACGATCGTCTGCTCGCCACCGCCGGCGGCGTGGTGTTCTTCGGACTGCTCGCGATCTTTCCCGCAGTGACCGCGCTGGTCTCGTTTTACGGACTGTTCGCCGATCCCTCGACCATCAGTGGCAATCTCCAGACGCTCGCGACGATGCTGCCGGAAGGTTCGTTCCAGATCGTCGCGGACCAGGTCGCGCGGGTGGTCTCCAAGGGAAACACGGCACTCGGCGCCACCTTCCTGTTCGGCTTCGTGCTGGCGATCTGGAGCGCCAATGCCGGGGTCAAATCGATCTTCGACGCTCTTAACGTCGCCTATGAGGAGCGCGAGAAGCGCGGCTTCATCAAGCTGAACCTGATCTCCCTGTCGTTCACGGTCGGCGGCATCCTCGCACTCCTGCTGATGGTGGCCGCCGTCGTCGCCTTCCCGCTCGCGCTCGATCACCTCGGCATTCCGCCGGACAGCAAGCTGATCGTGGCGCTGGCGCGCTGGCCGCTGCTGCTCGTCGTCCTCCTGGCGGCGCTCGCCATCCTCTACCGCTTCGCGCCGAGCCGTGACGCGCCGCGCTGGGAATGGCTGAGCATCGGCGCGGTGACCGCCGCCCTGCTCTGGATCGCAGGCTCCGCGCTGCTGTCCTGGTATCTGTCGGCCTTTGCCAATTACAACGCGACCTACGGCTCGCTCGGGGCGGCGATCGGCCTGATGACGTGGATGTGGATGTCCGCGATCGTCATCATGTTCGGCGCCGAGCTGAACTCGGAGATCGAACGGCAAACGCTGCGCGATACGACGACCGGACGGCCCAAGCCGCTCGGCAGCCGCGAGGCGGTCTCGGCCGACACGGTCGGTGCCGCCGCGCCGTCCTGACTGTCACCACGCGCGCCTGCGCCCCGCTATCCCCTCGAATCAACAATGATGTTAAGGTCATGCATGCCTAGGGGAGCATGAGGCGCGACGGGTGCGAATGGCAGCCCGTGTTTTCCCGGGTGAGGCAGTCAGCTCTTGAGGCATAACGCGCGGCATGATTCGCATTTCGACGATCTTCATCGCCATCTGCATGGTTCTGGTCGCGGCATCGCTCGGGCTCGTGCTCTACTCGGTCGCCGGCATCAACGGAACCGAATCCGCGATCGTGGCGCTGACTGCGCTGACCTTCCTGATCCTCTACAACGCGGTCTCGATGCGGCTGCGCGACCGCAGCGACGTCGGCGGCCAGATCGCCGACCTCTCGCGCGGCACCGCCGACCTCGCCCGCCAGGTGGCCGAGTTCGGACGGCGGCTCGCTGCGATCGAGGGCCGGATCGCCTCGTCCAACTCGACCAATTCGGATCGGGTCCAGTCGGTGGTCAGCGAGATCAACGAGCTCGGCGGGCTGGTCAGGCAGCTTGCCGCCACGGTGTCGACCCATGAGGACCTGCTGGCCGGTCATGCGCCAGCGCCGGCTGCTGCTCCGGTCGCAAGGCCGGCGGTGGAAGCGCCAATCGACCTGATTGCCCCCTTCGATGAGCGACCGGCGGCTCCTCCTCCGCTTCCTGCAGCGCCGCCGCGGCCGACGCCGCCGGCGGTCCCGCCCCAGACCGCCAGCGCCGTTCATGCCGTCAACGGCCGCAACCAGACCCAGATGCTGGCGACGCTGCGCAGCGCCATCGACGAGAACCGCATCGACATATTCCTCCAGCCGATGGTGACGCTGCCGCAGCGCAAGGTCCGGTTCTACGAAGCCGTCATCCGGGTGCGCGACGAGCGCGATCAGCTGATTGCCGCCGAGGAGTTCATCAGCCTCGCCGAGGCCTCCGGGTTGATCGGGCGGATCGACAACATGGTGTTGCTGCGCTGCGTCCAGGTGCTGCGTCGGCTGATGGTGCGCAACAAGGAAGTCGGCGTGTTCTGCAACGTCGCGGCTTCGACGCTCGGCAATTCCACCACCTTTGCGCAATGCCTCGATTTCCTCGAGGCCAATCGCGCGCTGGCACCGTCGCTGGTGCTTGAGTTCAAGCAATCGACCTTCCGCGCGCTCGGTCCGGCCGAGACCGAGAATCTGGCGGCGCTGGCGCAGCGCGGCTTCCGCTTCTCGATTGACCATGTCACGGACCTCAGGATCGAGCCGCGCGAGCTCGCGGACCGCGGCGTCCGCTTCATCAAGGTTCCGGCGTCACTCCTGCTCGACCCGAAGCAGGCTTCAACCTCGGACATTCACCCCTCCGACCTGTCCGACCTGCTCGGCCGCTTCGGCATCGATTTGATCGCGGAGCGGATCGAGGGCGAGCGCGCAGTGGTCGACCTGCTCGACTATGACGTGCGGTTCGGCCAGGGCTTTCTGTTCGCGCCGCCCCGGCCATTGCGGCCCGAGGGCCCATCTGCTACCGGCGGGGCGTCGCCAAACCAGGCGCAAGATATTCAGGGATCCAATGGTTCCGGTACGCCCAGCCCAAGCGGAACGTCAGCCGCGACGCCTGCTGCCCCGTCACAGCGCATCACCGGCAACGCAGCGCTCGCGCGCCGCGTCTGATCGGCCGCGCGCGTCATGACCACGCTGCATTTTGCCCAAAGCCTGCGCGAGCTCGTCGGCGGCGTCGATGTCGTGCTCAGCGACATCTGGGGCGTGGTCCATAACGGCCTGGAAGCCTTCCCCGAGGCCTGCGAGGCGCTGCACACCTATCGCAGCCACGGCGGTACGGTGATCCTGATCACCAACGCGCCGCGCCCGGCCGACTCGGTGCAGCGGCAATTGCGTAAGCTCGGCGTCGCCGACGAAACCTACGACGCCATCGTTTCCTCCGGCGATTTGACGCGGCTCTATGTCGCCGAGCATCCCGGCCGCAAGATGTTCTGGCTCGGCCCCGAGCGCGACAATTCGATCTATCGCGGCCTCGATACGACAACTGCGCCGCTCGAAGAGGCCGACTACATCGTCTGCACCGGCCTCTATGACGACGAGACCGAGACCGCGGAAGACTATCGCGGCATGATGCTGAAAGCGCGCGAGCGCAAGCTGACGCTGGTCTGCGCCAACCCCGACATCGTGGTCGAGCGCGGCGACCGGCTGATCTATTGCGCCGGGGCGATCGCGGAGCTGTACCGCGAGCTCGGCGGCGAGGTGATCTTTTACGGCAAGCCGCACCGGCCGATCTATGAGCGCGCGATGGCGCTCGCCGGCGAGCGCCAGGGCCACACGATCGACCGGAAGAAGGTGCTGGCGATCGGCGATTCCGTCCGCACCGACCTCACCGGTGCGCGCGAATTCGGCATCGATTGCCTGTTCGTCACCCGCGGCATCCATGCCGAGGAGTTCGAGGGCCTCGACCAGCTCGATCCCAAGTCGGTGATGGAATTGTTCGGCCACCCGCCGAAGGCTCTGATGCGCGAATTGAAGTGGTGACCTCCGAAATGCAAAAAGCCCGGGACGATCGTCCCGGGCTTTCCAAATTCAGCTGATGGCTTTGACGCTTACGCGCTCGCCATGTCCGGGAAGACCGCCTCGATCTTGGTCTTCAGCGTCGCCGCGTTGAACGGCTTGACGATGTAATTGTTCACGCCGGCCTTCTTGGCCGCGATCACGTTCTCGGTCTTCGATTCCGCCGTGATCATGATGAAGGGCGTGGTGGCGAGGTTGGGATCTGCGCGCACTTCGCGGAGCAGGTCGTAACCCGTCATCGGCTCCATGTTCCAGTCGGAGATCACGAGGCCGTACTTCTTGCCGCGCATCTTGTTCAGTGCCGCCGAACCGTCGCTGGCATCATCGATATTATCGAAGCCAAGCTGCTTCAGCAGATTCCGGATGATACGGATCATGGTGCTATAATCATCCACCACCAGAACCGGCATCGACAAATCAACCGCCATCTCGACTCCCCCAACGCATACCCAGGAATATCTAAAATCGGACCTGACGGACCGCGGCCCCTCAGTTCCATCTCCCAAGCACTAGCACCAAGGCGTTAAACAGCGCGTTAACTGGGGTGGCCTGCGACCGACCGAAATGAGGCTCCTTGCGGCGCCCCCCCCTCCCGCTTGACTTCATCCGCCGGGTCACGCCACGGTCCCCGCCGGTCCCGCCGGCTCGAGAATTCCCCTGATGGCCCCGCAATTTACCGTTATCCGCGATACCACGCCGGATTCTGCCATCCTGAAGGGCGCGGTGGTCGCCATGGGCAATTTCGACGGGGTCCATCTCGGGCACCGGGCCGTCATTGCAGCAGCCCTGGAAATGGGCCGGGCGCATGGCCGGCCTGCGCTGGCACTGACCTTCGAGCCGCATCCACGCCGGTTTTTCAGCCCCAACACCCCGCAATTCCGCCTGACGGACGAGCGCGCCAAGCTGCGGCTGCTGGCCGGGACCGGGCTCGCCGGCGCCGTGGTCATGACCTTCGACAAGGCGAGAGCCGGCACCACAGCGCAAGATTTCATTCACCATGAGCTGATCGGGCGCCTTGGCGTCAGCGGCATTGCGGTCGGTTACGACTTTCATTTCGGCAAGGGCCGGGTCGGCTCGCCAGGCCTGCTGGTGAACGAGGCCCCCCGGCTCGGCATCGAGGTCGACGTGCAGCCCCATGTTGATATCGACGAGCGGCCTGTCTCCTCCAGCGCCATCCGGATCGCGCTCGCGGAGGGACTCATCGACGAGGCCACGACCATGCTGGGCGCGCCCTGGTTCGTCACCGGCGAGGTCATCCACGGCGAAAAACGCGGCCGCGACCTCGGCTATCCCACCGCCAATATCCGGCTCGATGCGAATTGCGGCTTGAAGCACGGAATCTACGCCGTGCGGGTCGGTCGCGGCACCGAGCGGCTGAACGGGGTGGCGAGCTTCGGTCGCCGCCCGACCTTCGATAATGGCGCGCCGCTGCTGGAAATCTTCCTGTTCGACTTCAAGGGCGATCTTTACGGGCAGGCGCTGGACTGCGCCTTTGTCGGCTTCATCCGCGAGGAGCTGAAATTTGGCGATATCGACGCCCTGATCCACCAGATGGACGAGGATTCCGCCCGGGCCCGCGCCATGCTGGCGGCCGCCCCCGACGCGTTTCCGCGGCTCGGGATAGTCGATTAAGGGCCCAAAGCCTCGCCCGCCGGACCTTTGCGCTTCCCCCGTTCGGCTGCTATGGAGAGCCCATGTTTGCGCGGCGCATCATAGGGATTAGCAGCCCGGCTTCCGCCTGAGCCTCAAGGCTCGGCGCAAGACCGGGATTTGGTCGTTTCACCCCGCGATTCCGCATCGCCATCCGTTCCCGCGCCATTCCGAGCCAGTCAGCCTCATGTCCGAAAAGCCGCAAAAGTCCCCAAAGTCTGAAGCCAAAGACTATTCCAAGACCCTGTTCCTGCCGCAGACCGAATTCCCGATGCGCGCCGGCCTGCCGCAGCGCGAGCCGGAGATCCTCAAGCGCTGGTACGAGATCGGCCTCTACGAGAAGCTGCGCGAGACCGCGAAGGGCCGCGACAAGTTCGTGCTGCATGACGGCCCGCCCTATGCCAACGGCAACATCCACATCGGCACGGCGCTGAACAAGATCCTCAAGGATCTCGTCACCAAGAGCCAGCAGATGCTCGGCTTCGATTCGAATTACGTGCCCGGCTGGGATTGCCACGGCCTGCCGATCGAGTGGAAGGTCGAGGAGGAGAACTATCGCAAGAAGGGCAAGCAGAAGCCCGATTTCCGCGACAGTGCCGCGATGATCGATTTCCGGAAAGAGTGCCGCGCCTACGCCACGCACTGGCTCAACGTGCAGCGCGAGGAGTTCAAGCGGCTTGGTGTGATCGGCGACTGGGCTCATCCCTACGCCACCATGAACTATCCGGCTGAGGCCCAGATCGCGCGCGAACTGATGAAGTTCGCCGCCAACGGCACGCTCTATCGCGGCTCCAAGCCGGTGATGTGGAGCGTGGTCGAGAAGACCGCGCTCGCCGAGGCCGAGGTCGAGTATGAGGACTACACCTCCGACATGGTCTGGGTGAAATTCCCGGTGACCTCGCCGGCGCATGGCGCGCTCGCCTCGGCGAGCGTCGTGATCTGGACCACCACGCCCTGGACGCTGCCCGGCAACCGCGCCATCTCGTTCTCGCCGAAGATCGCCTATGGCCTCTACAAGGTCACGGACGCGCCCGCCGACAACTGGGCCAAGACCGGCGATCTCCTGATCCTGGCCGACGGGCTCGCCGAAGAAGTGTTCAAGCAGGCGCGCGTGACCGCTTATGAGAAGGTTCGCGACATCCCCGGCGATACCATGGACGCGATCGAATGCGCCCATCCGCTCAAGGGCCTCGCCGGCGGCTATGAATTCACCGTGCCGCTCTTGTCCGGCGACCACGTCACCGACGACACCGGCACCGGCTTCGTGCACACCGCGCCGAGCCACGGCCGCGAGGATTTCGACGTCTGGATGGCGAACACCCGCGAGCTCGACGCGCGCGGCATCAACAGCGCGATCCCCTACACTGTCGACGAGAACGGTGCCTATACCGACCAGGCACCGGGCTTCACCGGCAAGCGCGTCATCAACGACAAGGGCGAGAAGGGTGACGCCAACGAGGCCGTGATCAAGGCGCTGATCGAGGGCGGCAAGCTGCTCGCGCGCGGCCGGCTCAAGCACCAATATCCCCATTCCTGGCGCTCGAAGAAGCCGGTGATCTTCCGCAACACGCCGCAATGGTTCATCGCGATGGACAAGGACATTGCGGAGGGCGGCAAGGCCAAATCCGGCGACACGCTGCGCGCCCGCGCGCTGCAGGCGATCTCGGTGACGCAATGGGTGCCGCCGTCGGGCGAGAACCGCATCAACGGCATGATCGAGGCACGCCCCGACTGGGTGATCTCGCGTCAGCGCGCCTGGGGCGTGCCGATCGCCGTGTTCGTGCGCGAGAAGGGCGACGGCTCCGCCGAGATCCTCCAGGACGAGGCCGTCAACACCCGCATTGGCGATGCCTTCGAAAAGGAAGGCGCTGACGCCTGGTACGCGACGGGCGCGCGCGAGCGCTTCCTTGGATCGCGCGCGAACGAAGGCTGGCAGAAGGTCGACGACATTCTCGACGTCTGGTTCGATTCCGGCTCGACGCACGCCTTCGTGCTGGAAGACCCCGTGCAATTCCCCGGTCTCGCCGGCATCAAGCGCAAGGTCGACGGCGGCACTGATACCGTGATGTATCTCGAAGGCTCGGACCAGCATCGCGGCTGGTTCCACTCCTCGCTGCTGGAGAGCTGCGGCACGCGCGGTCGCGCGCCCTACGACATCGTGCTGACCCACGGCTTCACCCAGGCCGAAGACGGCCGCAAGATGTCGAAGTCGCTCGGCAACACCATCGAGCCGCAGGCCGTCATCAAGGAATCCGGCGCCGACATCCTGCGGCTCTGGGTCGCATCCTGCGACTACACCGACGACCAGCGCATCGGGCCCGAGATCCTGAAGAACACGGTCGAGACCTACCGCAAGCTGCGCAACACCGTGCGCTGGATGCTCGGCACGCTGCATCATTACAAGCCCGCCGACGCCGTCGCGGACGCCGAGATGCCCGAGCTCGAACGGCTGATGCTGCACGAGCTCGCGCTCCGCGCAGAATTGGTCCGCAAGGCCTATGAGACGTTCGACTACAAGAGCGTGGTCGCGACCCTGTCCGCCTTCATGAACAGCGAGCTCTCGGCGTTCTATTTCGACATCCGCAAGGACACGCTCTATTGCGATCCACCGTCCTCGCTGACGCGCAAGGCGGCGCTGACCACGATCGACCTGCTGTGCAATTCGATCCTGAAATGGCTGGCGCCGGTCCTGAGCTTCACCGCGGAAGAGGGCTGGCGCATGTACAGGCCGGATGCCGAACCGTCGGTGCATCTGACGCTGTTCCCGGAAGGCCTCGAAAAGCTCCGCGACGACAAGCTCGCCGCGAAGTGGGAGACCATCCGCAACGTCCGCCGTGTCGTCACCGGGGCGCTCGAGCTTGAACGTGCTGCCAAGAACATCGGCTCCTCACTCGAGGCCTCGCCGGTGATCTATGTCGCCGACCGCCGCATGCTGGCGACATTGTTCGACACCGATCTTGCCGAGATCTGCATCACCTCGAATTACGAGGTGCGCGAGGGCGAAGCGCCCGCCTCTGCATTCCGCCTCGATGCGGTGCCCGGCGTCGCGGTCGTGGTCGAGAAGGCCGTCGGCACCAAATGCGCCCGCTCCTGGAAGATCTCGCCTGCTGTCGGCGAGGACGCTGAATATCCCGACGTCACCCCGCGCGACGCCAAGGCGCTGCGCGAATGGAAGGCGTTGGGGGTGAGCGTCTGATCGGCCTGCCATGACCCCGCTCCGTGCCGGCATCATCGCGGCCGTGGTGACACTCGTGGCCGACCAGGCCTCAAAGCTCTGGCTGCTGAACGGCTTCGACCTTGCCCGCCGGGGCGTGGTCAAGGTGACGCCGTTCTTCGACCTGGTGCTGGCCTGGAATATCGGCATCAGCTTCGGCTGGCTGCAGAACGACAGCCAGTCAGCACAGATCGCGCTGATGGCGGTGAAGGTCGTTGCGGTGATTGCGCTGGGAATCTGGATGGCGCGGTCGCAGACCTACCTCGCCACCGTCGCACTGGGGCTGATCATCGGCGGCGCCATCGGCAATGGCATCGACCGCTTCGTCTATGGCGCGGTGGTCGATTTCGCCCTGTTTCACATCGAAATCGGCGGAAATACCTATAATTGGTACGTTTTCAACCTCGCGGACGTGGCCATCGTTGCTGGGGTGGCGGCCCTATTGTATGATTCCTTCCTGGGGGTACCCGCCGCAAAAGCGCCCTGATCCCGGCCGATACGGGCCGGAGGCGGAACCTTGCTTGGCGAGGCGTGATCGCGCGAGACGCGGCGAGATTGCTACTGCCACAATATGGAACAGGTACAGGTATGCGCAGCTTCGAAACCAGCGGTTCGATCGGTCGAGACGCCCGGCGGGGTCTTTGGCTGGCGCTGAAATTGTCAGCTGTCGCACTCGGCATCGGTCTCGTGATGTCGGCAGGCCCGGTCCGCGCCGGCGACGACGATGACGACGACGACATGACCTTCGAAGAGAAGCTCATCGACAATCTGATGTCCGGCATCGGCGCCAAGAGCATGGAGAAGAAGGGCATCGAGTACCGCGAGCGGTCACCGCTGGTGGTCCCGCCGAAGCTCGACCTGCCGCCGCCCAGCTCTGAAGCCAAGAACGCGCCGAACTGGCCGAAGGATCCCGACGAGAAGCGTCGCCAGGAGGCCATTGCCCAGCGGAAGAAGGTGCCCGGCACCAAGGCGAACGAGTTCTGGAAAATTGGCCAGCCGCTGTCGCCCGCCGAGTTGAACGCCCACAAGTCGGGCCCGCAGCAGGCCAACAATGATCCGCCCCCGCCGGGCAGCAACCCCAACAACCCGACGATGAGCCCGGCCGAGATGGGCTACACCGGAGGTCTGTTGAAATTGTTCAAGGGCGGCCAGCCCGAATCCAAGCAGTTTACGAGCGAGCCGCCGCGCCAATCGCTGGTCGAGCCGCCGCCGGGATATCAGACGCCCTCGCCGAGCTACGCCTATGGCTCCGGAGAGGACACGACGCGCAGGACCTATTTCGACGTCCGATCGGGTAAGGAAAAGGAGCAATAAGCTCCTCGGCCGCCGCCCGCAGGCGCGCGCACGCCGCAATCGTCCGGTATAGGCCGGATGCGGCAGATGACCTATTTTTAAGTACAACTCGCCGGCGTTCTCTGCTTCGTGACCCGAAGCTCAAAGCCGCGCGGTGTAGCATGCCGCGCTTTCACGCCTGGACATCAGGGTCCGGGCTTTCACAAGGATCGTGATGTCCTCACACCGATCGATTGCCTGCCTCTTCGTCGCGCTGCTCTCGACATCTGCCCTCAACGTCGGCAGCGCATTCGCCCAGACGACGGTCACCTCCGCGCCGCCCGCGAGCTTCACGCTTCCAAACGGCCTCCAGGTCGTGGTGATCCCGGATCACCGCACGCCCGTGGTCACCGAGATGATCTGGTACAAGGTCGGCTCGGCCGACGAGACGCCAGGCAAATCCGGCCTCGCCCACTTCCTCGAACATTTGATGTTCAAGGGCACCGAGAAGCACCCCGTCGGCGAATTCTCCCAGACCGTGCTCCGCGTCGGCGGCAACGAGAACGCTTCGACCTCGGTCGACTACACCAACTACTACCAGCGCGTGACGAAAGAGCAGCTCCCGACCATGATGGAGTTCGAGGCCGATCGCATGACGGGCCTCGTCCTCAAGGACGAGAACGTGCTGCCCGAGCGCGATGTCGTGCTCGAAGAGTACAACATGCGCGTTGCCAACAGCCCCGACGCGCGCCTCAACGAACAGATCATGGCCGCGCTCTATCTCAATCATCCCTATGGCCGGCCGGTGATCGGCTGGCACCAGGAGATCGAGAAGCTCAATCGCGAGGACGCGCTGGCTTTCTATCGCCGGTTCTACGCGCCGAACAATGCGATCCTGGTCATCGCCGGCGACGTGGAGGCCGCCGATGTGCGTCCGCTGGTCGAACGCAATTTCGGCCCGATCCCGGCCCAGCCGGCGATCCCCGCTCGGCGCATCCGCCCACAGGAGCCGGAGCCAGCGGCGCCGCGCACCGTCACATTGTCCGACCCGCGCGTCGAGCAGCCGAGCCTGCGCCGCTATTATCTGGTGCCCTCGGCGACGACCGCCGCGGCTGGCGAGAGCGCTGCGCTCGACGTGCTCGCGCAGTTGATCGGCAGCGGCAGCAACTCCTATCTCTACCGCGCGCTCGTCGTCGACAAGCCGCTCGCAGTCTCCGCCAGCGCCAGCTATTCCAGCATCTCGCTGGATCCGACCCAATTCGCGATCTCGGCTTCGCCGAAATCAGGTGTCAGCTTTGCTGAAGTCGAGCAGGCCATCGACCGCGTGATCGCCGACGTTGCGCAGAACCCGATCCGTGCCGAGGATCTCGAGCGGGTCAAGACCCAGCTCATCGCGGAGGCGATCTACGCCCAGGACAATCAGGCGGTGTTGGCACGCTGGTACGGCGGCGCACTGACCACGGGCCTGTCGATCGAGGATATCAGGAGCTGGCCCGACCGCATCCGTGCCGTCACCGCCGAGCAGGTCCGTGAAGCTGCGCAAAAATGGTTCGAGAAGAACCGCTCAGTGACCGGCTATCTGATCAAAGACACCAGCACCGCTGCCAAGCGTGAGGAGAAGCGTTCGTGACCTATCCTTTCCTTCGCGCGCGCCACGTTGCGCTCTCCTTCGTCACCGGCGCTGCGCTCGCGCTCGCCTCGGTCTCGCCGTCGCAGGCGGCAGCAAAGATCCAGCACCTGGTGTCGCCGGGCGGCATCGAAGCATGGTTCGTCCAGGACGCGACCGTGCCGCTGATCGCCATGGAATATTCCTTTGCCGGCGGCTCGGCGCAGGACCCCAAGGACAAGCCCGGCGTTGCCAATCTCGTCGGCGACCTGCTCGACGAGGGCTCGGGCGATCTCGATTCCAAGACGTTCCATGAGCGGCTCGACCGCCGCGCCATCGAGCTCTCCTTCAGCGCTACCCGCGATACCTTCCGCGGCAGCCTGCGCATGCTGCGCGACAACAAGGACGAGGCCTTCGATCTGTTGCGGTCCGCGCTGACCTCGCCGCATTTCGACACGGTCGATGTCGAGCGCATTCGCTCGCAGGTCATCTCGGGCCTGCGCCGCGACACCACCAACCCGACCTCGCTCGCGAGCCGGAAATTCCTGGAGATGACCTTCGGCGATCATCCCTATGGACGGCAGACCACCGGCACGCTGGAGAGCGTGCCGACCATCACGGTTGCCGACATGAAGGATTATGTCGGCCGTGTCCTCGCCCGGGAGACGCTGAAGATCGCAGTGGTCGGCGACGTCGATCCGGCGACCTTGGGCAAACTGCTCGACCACACGTTTGGCAGCTTGCCTGCCAAAGCCACCCTGGCACCGGTCCCCGACGTCGAGGCTGCAAAACCGCCGCAGCGTGCCTTCGTGCCGCTTGACGTGCCGCAGACCGTGATCACCTTCGGCGGTCCCGGCGTGATGCGCAGCGATCCGAACTTCATGGCGGCCTATGTCGTCAACCATATCCTCGGTGGCGGCGGCCTGTCCTCGCGGCTTTACCGCGAAGTCCGCGAGAAGCGCGGGCTGGCTTATTCGGTGTTCGAATCGCTGCTCTGGATGGAACATTCGGGAATCTTCATCGGCAACACCGGCACCCGCGCCGACCGTGCCGGCGACACCATGGATGCCATCGAGAAAGAAGTCCGCCGCATCGCCGACGAGGGTCCGACCCAGAAGGAGCTTGATGAGGCCAAGTCCTACCTCAAGGGCTCGCAGATGCTGGTGCTCGACACCTCCTCCAAGCTCGCACAGGCGCTGCTGCAATATCAGCAGGACAAGCTGCCGATCGATTATATCGAGAAGCGCAACGCCATCGTCGATGCTGTGACCCTGGACGATGCCAAGGCCGCGGCCAAGCGGCTGTGGAGCCAGGGGCTCCTGACGGTCATCGTCGGCCGCGCACCGCAGGCTGCCGCGCAACCGGCGGCGGCACCGGCGACGAAGTCGAACTGACGCCTCCGACGTTACCTGAAATGGCCGGGCTCGCCCGGCCATTTGCGTTTCCGCCATCCCGCCATTGCCGAAGATGGATGTTCCGAGATATGTCCTGATGTCACGAATGGTGCCATCATGCTGCGGATATCCCGCGATCTCGTCATCGACGAGGACGACATCGAGATCGGCTTTGTCCGCGCCTCTGGCCCGGGCGGGCAGAACGTCAACAAATTGTCGACCGCGGCCCAGCTGCGCTTCGACACACGCAAGTTGACCATCCCGGAGGATGCGACGATCCGGCTCGCCCGCATCGCTGGCCAGCGGATGACCAAGGATGGCGTGATCGTAATCCATGCCCAGCGCTTCCGCACCCAGGAACGCAACCGCCAGGACGCTATCGACCGACTCGTCGAGATCCTGACCGAGGCGATGATCCGGCCGACACCACGCCGCGCGACCAAGCCGACGTTTGGCTCCAAGCAGCGCCGACTCGACGGCAAGAAGCGCCGCAGCGACGTCAAGGCCGGCCGCGGCGGTCGCTTCGACGATTGATTGGAAAAAACCTCCGGCCGCCACGCGACCGGAGGTTGGTTTACTCAGATCTCACGCTCAGTAGCGCTTGCCGTTGGTGGTCGCCCCGCCGGGAGCCGACCCGTCGGTGGCGCTCTTATGCGTGGCACTGCCCGTGGTGCCGACCGCGCCTTTCGTGCCCTTCGCTGGCTTCATGCCCGTTTGGCCCGCACCGCCCGACTGTGCTTCCAGCTCCTCCTCGCTATTGCCTGCGACGCCACCTTGCGTCGTCTTGCCCTGCGCGCCGCCATGCAACTTGCTGTCGGACGACATTCCTTGCGCGAGAACGGGGCCCGCAAGCAGAGCGGAAAGCGCGCAAGCGATCACTGAGGTCTTCACCAACTTCATCCATGTCTCCTGGATTTTATTCGCGATGAGCGGTTCGGCCATTCCCCACGCCGTTCGTCTGGACCGGACCGCCCCGTCGCGCAAAGAGCTGAACGGCGCGATCGCGATGCAAGCCGGGCCGTGTGGTCATCGTTTAGGGATTTCGCGGCGCTTTCGCGGAATTGTGCTCCTCATATGCGGCGGCAAGGAACACGTGCGTGCTGAAAATCCAGATCTGATATGTGGGTAGCAGGACTTATCCCATGCATTTGAGTTCCGACGGGGATAAACTGCGCCGTCATTGAGCGAATCCATGCCCGTCCGTCAGCTTCCAGAACAGGTCGTCAACCGCATCGCCGCCGGCGAGGTGGTCGAGCGCCCGGCGAGCGTGGTCAAGGAGCTTGTCGAGAATGCTATCGATGCCGGCGCGAGCCGCATCGACGTCTTCACCGATGGCGGCGGGCGGAGGCGGATCGGCATTACCGACGACGGTAGCGGCATGACCGCGAAGGACCTTGCGCTCGCCGTCGAGCGCCACGCGACGTCCAAGCTTGATGACGAGGATCTGCTGCAGATCCGCACCCTCGGCTTCCGCGGCGAGGCGTTGCCGTCGATCGGCTCGGTGGCACGGCTCTCGATCACCACGCGGCATGCCAGCGAGCCGCATGCCTGGGCGCTCACTGTCGAGGGCGGCGAAAAGTCCGAGATCATGCCGGCCGCGCTCGCGCACGGCACTCGCGTCGAGGTCAACGACCTCTTCTACGCGACACCCGCGCGGCTGAAATTTCTGAAGACCGATCGCACCGAGGCCGAAGCGATCCGCGAGGTGGTGCGACGGCTTGCGATGGCAAGGCCTGACATTGCCTTCACGCTCGCGGGCGAAGAGCGCGCGCCGGTGACCTGGGCCGCCGCGCTACCCGGCGCGGCCGGACGGCTGACCCGGCTTGGCGATATTCTGGGCGCGGAGTTCCGCAGCCATGCCTTCGAGGTCCGTGCCGAGCGCGACGGCGTCGTCGTCGCCGGCTATGCCGCCGCTCCCGCGCTGACCAAAGCCAACGCACTCGGGCAATATCTTTTCGTCAACGGCCGCCCGGTGCGCGACAAGCTGATCCTCGGCGCGGTGCGTGGCGCCTATGCCGATTATCTGCCGCGCGACCGGCATCCGGTGCTGGCGTTGTTCGTGACGCTCGATCCGCGCGAGGTCGACGCCAATGTTCATCCGGCGAAGACCGAGGTGCGCTTCCGCAACGCCGGCCTCGTGCGCGCGCTGATCGTGCACGGGCTGAAGGAAGGTCTCGCACGCGAGGGCCGCCGCACCGCCGCCAATAGTGGCGAGAGCGCCTTGTCCTCGTTCCGGCCGGCCTTCACGCCGCCGCGTCCTGCAAGCTGGGACTGGCGGGCCTCACCGTCCGCGCCGGTCGCTTCGATGCCGTCATTCGAGGGCCCAGCCGCGCCCGCTTTCGCCGAGCGCGCGCAGGCCGCCTTCGATGTCGGCGCGCCCAGCGCGGACGTGCGGTTTGAGACGCAGCCGGTGACTGATCTCGTCGATCGTCCGCTCGGCGCGGCGCGCACGCAGCTCCACGAGACCTATATCGTGTCGCAGACCCGCGACGGTCTGATCATCGTCGACCAGCACGCCGCGCATGAGCGCATCGTCTATGAGCGGCTCAAGGCGTCACTCGCCGCAAACGGCGTGCAGCGGCAGATCCTGCTGATCCCCGAGATCGTCGAAATGGACGAGGCCACGGTCGAGCGCCTGTTGGAGCGCAGCGAAGAGCTCACATCCTTTGGCCTTGCAATCGAATCCTTCGGCCCCGGCGCGGTCGCGGTACGCGAGACGCCGTCGCTGCTTGGGAAGACCAATGCAGGCGGGCTGCTCCGCGATCTCTCCGAACACATGGCCGAGTGGGACGAGGCGCTGCCTTTGGAACGCCGCTTGATGCATGTCGCCGCCACCATGGCCTGCCACGGCTCGGTGCGCGCCGGCCGCAGACTACGGCCCGAGGAGATGAACGCACTGCTCCGCGAGATGGAGGAGACGCCGAACTCCGGCCAGTGCAATCACGGCAGGCCGACCTATGTCGAGCTGAAGCTCGCCGATGTGGAGAAGCTGTTCGGGCGGCGATGAATTACGCGTTGCGTTTCAAAAACACGAACTCCGTGTCGTCATACGCCCGCCGCTCCAGCTCCTCGAAACCTTCCGGCGTCACGAACTGCGCGGCCTTTGCCTCCTCGACCACCAGCAGCGCGCCAGGCGTGAGCCAGCCACCATCGCGCAAGCTCGCCAACGCCTTCTCCGCAAATCCCTTGCCATAGGGCGGATCGAGAAATACCAGCGAGAACGGCTCGACGGGATGCGCGGGGCCGAGATCGGTCGCATCGCGGCGATAGACTTTGGTGACGCCGCCAAGGCCGAGCGACTCGACGTTGTTACGCAGCAGCGCCCGCGCCTCCGCGCCGTTATCCACGAACAGCGTGAATTTCGCGCCACGCGAGGACGCCTCGATGCCGAGCGCCCCGGTGCCGGCGAAGAGATCGAGCACGCGCGCGTCCTGGATCGGATCGTCATAGGCATGCACGAGGATGTTGAACACGGACTCGCGCAGGCGATCCGCCGTCGGACGGATGTCACGCGAAGACGGTGAGGCGAGATTGCGCCCCTTCAAGCGACCGCCGACGATACGCAAGCTAGTCCTCCCGCGGCGTCAGGTCGCGCTTGCCGTGATAGCCGCGCTTGGGGCGGCGGGGCGGGCCGTAGCCGCTCGCCTCTTCCTCGTTGCGCTCGCGCGCCTCGTCGCTGCCGGTGCGCTGCACCAGCACGCGGCGGCCCTTGCGGTCGGCGATCACGGCGCGCGTGGAGGTCTTTTCGCCCTCGCCTGGGGATTTCTTCGCGACGTCGAACTGCGCGCCAGACTTCTCGATGATCTTGTCGCCGAGCTGATCGCGCAGCACACGCGCGCGGACCTCCTCGACCTGGCCCTCGGGCACTTCTCCGAGTTGGAACGGGCCGTAGGAGACGCGGATCAGCCGGTTCACCTCGAGCCCGAGATGGGCGCAGACGTTACGCACCTCGCGATTCTTGCCTTCGCGGATCGCGAACACCAGCCAGACATTCGCGCCCTGGTCGCGTTCGAGCGTCGCTTCGATCGGACCGTACTTCACGCCTTCAACCTCGATGCCGTCCTTGAGCTGGTCGAGCTGCGCCTGGGTGATCTCACCATGGGCGCGAACGCGGTAGCGGCGCAGCCAGCCGGTGTCGGGCAGCTCAAGCGTGCGCGCGAGGCCGCCGTCATTGGTGAGCAGCAACAGGCCCTCGGTGTTGAAGTCGAGTCGGCCGATCGAGATCAACCGCGGCAGGCCTTCGGGCAGATTGTCGAACACGGTCGGACGGCCCTCGGGGTCGTCATGCGTCGTCATCAGCCCGCGCGGCTTGTGATAGAGGAACAGGCGCGTGCGCTCGCGCTCCGGCAACGGCTTGCCGTCGACCAGAACGACGTCGTTCTTGGTGATGTCGAGCGCCGGCGAGTTGATGACACGGCCGTTGACGGTGACGCGGCCCTGCGTGACCATCTCCTCGGCATCCCTGCGCGAGGCGAGACCGGCGCGCGCCAGCGCCTTGGCGATGCGTTCGCCTTCCTTCTTCGGCTTAGGTGCTTCTTCGCGACGTGGGCGTCCCTCGAAATCCCGATCGCGCGCGCGATAGGCACCGCGGCCACCGAAGGCCGGACGCTTCTCGAAGATCCTGCTCTCATCCTCGTTTTCACGGCGCGGACGATCACCGAAACGGCCTTCGCTGCGCGGATGCTCGTGCCAATCGGAGCGGCCTTCGGGCCGCTCACGCGGACGATCGAATTTGGGACGGTCACGGAACGGACGATCGCCCGATGGACGGTCCTCGCGCGAGCGCGAGAAGCGCGGACGGTCATCGCCGCGACCGCCTTCGCGACGGTCGTCGCGCTTCTGCCAGGGCTTGTCCTCGCCGCGATCGCGGCCGCCGAAATCCTTGCGCGGCCCGCGATCCGGTCCGCCCCGGGAAAACTTCCGGTCCTCGAATTTGCGTTCGGGGCGCTCTCCACGGGGCGCGCGATCACCGCGATCGAAATTCGGGCGGTCGCCACGCGGCTTGAAGCTGCGCTCGCCACGATCCTCGCGCGGCCCGCGATCCCCACGGTCGCGTTCGCGATCCGGCCCGCCGCCCCGCGAAAATTTCCGCTCGCCGTCGAACTTGCGCTCGGGACGGTCGCCGCGCGGCGCATAGGGCTTCTTGTCGCCGAATTTCCTGTCACTGGAGCGGCCCGCCGGACGAAAGTCATCGCGATCCCGGCGCGGCGGACGGTCGTCGCGGCCATAGGACGGACGCTCACCACGCGGCTTGAAGGAGCGCTTCTCGCCATCGCGCGCTCCGCGATCGGAGAACGGGCGGTCGCCACGCGGCTTGAAGCTGCGCTCGCCGCGGCCCTCGCCACTGCGATCGTCGCGCTTGAAGCGGGGCCGGTCGGAAAAATCACGGCGCGGGGCATCGCCCTCCTCGCGGCGGCGGAAGGGTTTACCCTCACGAGGCGGACGGCTGTCGCGGTCGCCACGGGGCGGGCGGCTGTCGTGATCGCCCCTGCCCTCGCTCTTGCCCTCGAAGCCGCGCTTGGCGAATTTCTTCTCGGGGCCGCGCGGCTTGCCGCTGCGGCCACCTTTGGGGGGGCCTCGCCGGCCGCGGGAATCGTTGTCTTTGTCGCTGTCGCGAGGCATGAATAATCTCACTCAGGGGGTGGCCGGAAAGCATTGCGCGCGCTCATTGCGAGCCGCATGCTCAGGCAAATTCGATAAGCACTTCTGCTGAAGGCGCAGCTACTAGCAGGTTTCTTCGGATGATACGAGGCTTGAAAGCCCCCTCTTTCATGGATTTGGCGCTCAAAACGGCCGAAAATGCCGGAAAGGCGGGCGAAGTTCCGATCGGCTGCGTGGTGGTCCGGAATTACGAGGTCATCGCCACCGCCGCCAACCGGACGCTGACCGATTACGACCCCACCGGCCACGCCGAGATCATTGCGCTGCGCGAGGCGGCGAAGAAGATCGGCAGCGAGCGGCTGGTCGACTGCGACCTCTACGTGACGCTGGAGCCCTGCACCATGTGTGCGGGCGCGATCTCCTTTGCAAGGGTGCGCCGGCTCTATTACGGCGCGGCCGACCCCAAGGGCGGCGCGGTGGAATCGGGCGTGCGGTTCTTTGCCTCCCCGACCTGCCACCACGCCCCGGACGTCTACTCCGGGGTCGGCGAGAGCGAGGCGGCGCGGCTGCTCAAGGAGTTCTTTCGCGAGCGGCGCTAGGTCCCTGCGAAGAACGCACGCAGGGCCCGCGCGGTGACGTCGGGGTTCTCCTCGGTGAGGAAGTGGCCGGAGTCCACCGGCTGGCCCTCGACGTTGGTCGCCCACTGCTTCCAGACATCGAGCGGGGTCGCGGCGGCCTGGGCGATGCCGGCGTTGCCCCACAGCGCCAGCATGGGCACGGTGATCTTCTTGCCCGCCTCGAAATCGGCCTTGTCCAAATCGTAGTCGATATAGGCGCCGGCGCGGTAATCCTCGCACATCGCATGGATCCGGGCGGGATCGCGGAACGGGGCGATGTAGTGCTCGAGCGCGCGCTTGTCGATCGCATCCAGATTCTTCGACTTGGTCTGGCTCGCCATCTTGAAGCGCAGGAAGAATTCGCCTTGCCCTGCGATCAGCGTCTCCGGCAGCGGCGCGGGCTGGGCGAGGAACGTCCAGTGATAGATCTTCAGCGCATAGGCGCGGTTCATCCGCTCCCAGTAATTATAGGTCGGCAGGATATCGAGCACGGCGAGCTTCGACAGCCGCCCGGGATGATCGAGCGCCAAACGATACGACACGCGGCCGCCGCGGTCGTGGCCGGCGAGTGCGAAGTGGACGTGGCCGAGGCGCTCCATCATCTCGACCATCGCTTTCGCCATCGCGCGCTTGCTGTAGGGCATGTGCAGCGCGTCGCTCTCGGGCATGTCGGACCAGCCATAGCCCGGCAGGTCTGCGATGATCAGCGTGAACCGGTCGGCGAGCGCGGGCGCGACGCGGTGCCACATCACATGCGTCTCGGAGAAGCCGTGCAGCAACAGCAGCGGCGGGCCCTTGCCGCCGACGCGGGCGAAGATGCGGCCGAACGAGGTGTCGGTCCATTCGGAGGCGAAGCCGGGATAGAGGTCGGCGAGATCGGACATCTTCTGCATCCTTATCTGGTCAGTCTCTGCTCAGTCTCTGCTCAGTCATTGGGGGGCACCTCGACACGAGAATCGAAAACAACCCCATGCACAGTAGCGGTATTATCAGCGGGGTGGCTAAGCCCAACAGCTGATTGCGCATTTCTGGGATGTCGGAGTGGGCCCACAGCTCTGGATTCCGGATCGGCGCGGTGCGCCGTCCGGAATGACAAGGAACTAGCTCTTGGCCTTCTCGGCCTCCACCGCCTGCCAGCCGATGTCGCGGCGGCAAAAGCCTTCCGGCCAGCGGATCAGGTCGACCGCCTGATAGGCGCGCGCCTGCGCCTCAGTCACGGTCGCGCCCAGCGCGCAGACATTGAGCACGCGGCCGCCATTGGCGAGGATGGCGCCGTCCTTCGCGACGGTGCCGGCGTGGAAGATCTCGACGGTGTCGACCTTGGCGGCGTCATCGAGCCCCTTGATCTCAGTGCCCTTCTGATAATCGCCGGGATAGCCCTTCGCGGCCATCACCACGGTGAGCGCGGATTCCGGATACCAGCGCAGATCAAAATTCTTCAGCTGGCCGTCACACGCCGCGAGGAACGCGGGCACGATGTCCGACATCATGCGCAGCATCAGCACCTGGCATTCAGGGTCGCCGAAGCGGACGTTGAACTCGAACAGCTTTGGGCCCTGCGTCGTCAGCATGATGCCGGCATAGAGAATGCCGCGGAACGGCGTGCCGCGCTGCTTCATGCCCGCCACCGTCGGCAGGATGATCTTGGCCATGATCGCGTCGTGGATAACAGGCGTGACCAGCGGCGTCGGCGAATAGGCGCCCATGCCGCCGGTGTTCGGGCCGACGTCGTGGTCGAACACGCGCTTGTGGTCCTGCGCGGAGGCGAGCGGAATCGCGGTCTCGCCGTCGCACAGCGCGAAGAAGCTGATCTCGCGGCCCGGCAAAAATTCCTCGATCACGACTTCAGTGCCGGCCTCGCCAAACGCGCCCTCGAACATCATGGCGATGGCGTCCTCCGCCTCGCGCACTGACTTCGCGACGACGACGCCCTTGCCGGCGGCAAGGCCATCGGCCTTCACCACGATCGGCGCGCCCTGGCTCTGCACGTAGGCGCGCGCGTCATCGGCATTGGTGAAGCGCTTGTAGGCGCCGGTCGGAATGCCGAACTCGGTGCACAGCGCCTTGGTAAAGCCCTTGGAGCTTTCGAGCTGCGCCGGGATCTTGTTCGGGCCGAACGCCTTGATGCCCGCGGCGGTGAGATCATCGACGATACCGGCCGCCAGCGGCGTCTCCGGGCCGACCACGACCAGCTCGACCGCGTTCTTTTTACAGAAATCGATCACGGCCGCATGGTCGGCGACATCGAGCGCCACGCACTCCGCCTCACGCGCGATGCCGGCATTGCCGGGCGCGCACCAGAATTTGGTCACCAGGGGAGAGGCTGCGATCTTCCACGCCAGGGCATGTTCGCGGCCGCCGGAACCAAGCAGGAGAATGTGCATCGAAGGCTCGAAATGAGGGGTTTTGCTGGGGGCCGAGGTCGCACGAATCGGGGTGGGGCTCAAGGGGGATGGGGGCGGACTCCCCGGCATTCCGGGGCGCGGCGAAACCGCGAGCCCGGGATCCGTTGGGCCGCGCGCCATGCGCGCAGAGCGATTGGCAACGCCCCGGAATCTATCTCCGCTTTCGGTGAAATGACGAAGATCGCCGATGCTGAACGCCGCAACGAAGGTTAGGCGAATTTCCGTACATCGCGCAACGTGCATTCTGGAATCGTATGGATTCCGAATTGCATAAGTGCTTGCTTCTGCCCTCCTCTAGGTATTCTAGCTTTCGGAGTGATTCGCCCGATTGCCCATTCATGCGAGGCCCTATGACAGAAAGTGACGCCAACGGCGTTGTTAAGTCAGTGGTTAAGGCGGGTGCGGAGGTCGTCACCGAAGTCGCCAAGGCTGAGCAGGAGACGCAAAAGACCTATCAGCGCGGTTTGGACCTTTTGGGCCGCGTGGGAGGCTATTTAGCAGGGCTGTTTGAGCCCGCATCGCGCGAGCTAAGTCATATCTTTGGCGACCAGATGCGGTTTTGGCGCTTCAAGAACGGAGTGCGTATCCTAGAGAAGGCTCAGACCATAGTTGACGAGCGGGGCCTAAAGCCAGAACAGCTGAAGGCGCTGGGGTTTGGGGAAGGGCTTCTGATTATGGAAGCCGCTTCTCTAGAGGAAGACGAAAGTGTCCAAGAGCTATGGGCACGATTAATGGCAAATGCTGTCGATCCTTCGGCTTCGGTTAAGCCTGAGAAGGTCTACATTGATATCCTGAAGTCTCTTTCGACCAGAGAGGTTTTGTTTCTGGAGCTAATTGCCAAGATCGAAGATCAAAGCCGGAAAAGATTTAAGACCCAGCAAGAGCATCAGACGTTCGTGAACGCGATGAATGCTCTGGCCGATACACATTGGCGGCAGTTTCTCCCCGATGAGCGAGCCATATCCATACAGAACCTTGTGCGTCTTCGGTGCGTGACCTTCCGAGCTAGGTCCGTTGACCTACATAATTTGTTTGGACGCGTCCCTCTCCAAAATGACATGGGCGTGAGTGTCGGGAATTGGGCGGTCGTCAATCCAGATAAGTTTCAGCGAGTACTTGGGGAATTGATCGAGCGCCAACTTGCGGCGAGCGGCATGATGGATTTTCCAACCGGAGGTACATCCACCATCTCCCAATTTACCTTTGGGATGCCGCTGCTCCCTGAAGCAAACTTCATGCTGACGCCCCTTGGAAGTGGCCTTCTAACTGCGTGCAGACGTGAGAACGCACCGGAGGCTTGCACGCAAGAAGCAAACCATGAAGAGTAAACCAAGTCCAAAAACAAAAGCTGCGGAGGAACTCTATCGAACATTCTGCAAGAAAGCTGAGATCATACACCACTTCGCTGAGAACCTAGCGCAGACGCTCGGAGTGTTTCACGGCCTGAACGAAACAGGTCAAAAGCTGAAGCTCGAAGGGAGGCCATCGGCGCGCTAAGCACCATCTTGTTTGACCAGTTGCAGATTATGGTGATCAGACTATGCGCACTATGCGACAACGGCACCAGAAATGATGACGCGTCGCTTGGACAGCTTGTGGAGGACGTGAGCACTTCCGACTTCCAACGATTCTTGATCGACAAGGAAACGCAGTGGCAGCGTGCCGTCGGTCATAGGGCAGGGCCGACCAGAGACATACCGAAGTTGATGCGGGCGCTAAAGGCGCGATGGTCCGCCCTAAAGGCAGAGCAGGACGCCCTAACGAGGACAAAGCACTACCGAAACAAGGTTCTCGCCCACGCCACCACTGGGCTTGATCCAAGCCAGAGGATTCTCATTCGCGATATCTGGCGCCTGTCTCGATTGGCGTTGAGCGTCGCTAAGTACATCAGGCTCTTGTTGGAGGGCGACGAGTGGAACTATCTGGAGCATTCAGAGGACGGCAAGACTTACGGTAGGATGTTGGTGCGTTCGTTACATCGCGACAACAAGGCACGTGGACTTTAGAAAGAGGACGAAACAGATGGCTCTCAGCGAACGACTGAAGATCCTACAAGATGCAATGTCCGCTTACAGCGACATGACGGTCAAGAGCTTCCGCACCATCGAAGCGCTTGGAGATGCCGTCGTGCGGCATCTGCCGATCTATCTAGGTGAAGGGTCTGAAGCGCGGGGTGTACCGCCTGAAGGCGAGTATCGAGAGGAGGTCGGCGACTACCGGGGTGCAAAGTTCAGCACGCATGACAAAGGAACCTTGAGGCTAGCTCCTATCCAGATGGGTGTTGCTGTGGGGATTCCGCGCACAAACGGCAAGGGCAAGTTCTGGCCGCGCGTGGTCCTGGAATTCGAGATGATTGGCGACGCCATAACGGTTAGGATCGGTGACAGCCCGCGCGCGCTTAGAGGCATTCCACTCAACTTCAGCGAAGATGACGTTGAACGGGTCTGTGAGGAGATTCACGAGTACATCAGGGCAGTGCTGGAGAGTCCCGTTAAAGTCGCGACTGCCGTGGGCAAAGGGAAACTTGGCTTCCTCTAGCGCGGGTCGGACGGCACTCATGGAAGTCACCATCGGCAGTAGCGATTTGACGGACTACGCTCGGCAGCGGATTGCGCTCGCCCTCTATGCAAAGGGTCAAAGTTTCCTTGGCGCGTCTATTTTGCTGCAAGACCATGGGGGCGACGAATATGTGGTGCTCCACCTAGTCTGCCAAGGTACCGAAATCATCGCGAAGGCGCTGCTGTTGCTGCTCGACTACAAGAAGTACGACAAGGTGATCAGGGGATACGGGCACGACCTGGAAGGCGTCGCACTGGCGGCTCTAAAGGTCTTTGGCCTCCAACCCATGCGCCCGGCGCTTGCGCAGGAAGTGAAGGCACTGAATGTTTTTTATAAGGGAAACCTTCTCAGATATAACGGTCTTCCCGACATCTTTATCGATCCAAAGACAATCGACCGGCAGCGGCTGTTGAGGAGAACCACGGCTGTCGTTCGGCTTGCAAACCGAGAAATAGCAAAGTTGGCGCAGCCTTAGAGGGTTGCTCCGTTTAGTGCACTGTCACCGTAATCCGAGGACCATGACCGTGCCTCCGCGCCGGAGCTATGATGGATCGGAGAGGAGCCGGAAATGGCGCAACGCTCAAAATACGACGAATTGCACGATCGCTACCACGCGATCTTGAGTACGAAGGCTGGCACCCGCTACGAAATGCTGGCGGCCATGGTCTTCAAAAGTCTTGAAGACAAAAACACGGTTATTCATCACTTGCAGTTGACGGGGGACTCAGACGTCCCGCACCAGATTGACGTGTCGATCGAGAAAAACGGAAAGGCCTGGCGGGTCATCATCGAGTGCAAGGATTTTGACATATCGGGAGATAAGGTGGGCCTCGATATTGTTCGAAACTTTCGTTCAGTCGTCGAGGATACAAACGCCGATGAAGCCATTATTGTCACATGCACAGGCTATACGCGCGACGCCCAGAAATACGCCAAGGCGAAAAATATCAAGCTTGCGGTTCTGCGCGGAGCCGAAGAGCGCGACATGGAAGGCCGCATTAAGACAGTCGTCGTCAATCTCCATATCCAGAGCGCGAAGAACCACAGCATGACTATGAACATGTCCGAGGCGAACAGGGACCTGTTTGCTGCGGAATGCCTGCGAGTAGGAATTACCGGAGGAATTCACATCATGCACCCGGTCTTCCTCGTTCGCGGCGCCGAACGTCACCAATTCACGTCGTTCATGTCAGATAAGGTCAATAGCAGCCCGGCACAGAAACTTCCGTCAGGCCTTTACGAAGTGAGGACATTGCCCGACGGATGGTCTTTGCAAGTCGAGAGCGGGCCTCTCATCCAGTTTGATCTGATTTCAACGACCTATGAAATGGGTGTGCAGACCATCGAATTAAACATTACCTCGGACCGTATTGCAGAAATGATCCTAGCTGGCGTCGGCGACCACGATATTCTGATATTCGACGACCAATTGCAGCAGCGTAAAATTGACGCGGAGACGGGCGAAATTCTTTGAAGTATCGTTAGTACGTATCACGTGCTTTGCGTGCCACGCCGTCGCTATCTCAGCCGCGTTGGCGCAGGCCGCGCTCCAATTCACTATGCAAATGACCCGATCACAGCCGACAGGGCGCTGAGAAATATCGACGCGCCCGTCTATTGCGCCGCAATTTTATTGAGGCGGGCAGACTCGTTTGCCCCCAAACCAGACCGGCAATTTCCCCCATGTGAGCAAGCTCGTAGCAACCATTAAACGGTGGTTGCTACGAGCTGTCACACCAATCGATTTGCCGTTCTGAGCGCGCGCCTGCTCATTTCTGAGCCTTCCTCTGCTCAATCCGCGAATTGCAGCTATCGATCCAAGCCTTGAAATCATCTTTGGCGGTCTTCAGAGCTGGTATGTCGGGATAGGCAAGGTCCATCAATCGCGATGTTATAGCTGGATTCTTTGCCTCATCCGCCGTGCTCGTTGCCCACTGCATCCTGCCATGAATGGCGGAGACAACCTGCTGAAACCTATAGATCGGAGTTTCGACAACATCCGCACTGTTCATATTTGGCGCACCTAAGGCCGCCAGCAGTTCGGATTGGTAGTAGCGATTTTTGGGAATGAACTCGCGATAAAGAACATTCTCCATCAAGTGCAGGGCACTCGAAATCTCTTGGAGTCCGTCGCGCATGTCGAAGACGGTTTTTTGATTCAGATTCAATTGGGGGATGGGGCTGAATCCGGTTAGGAGCTTCTCTGAGACTGCGATGACCTCTGGGCCCCTGCTGTTCAAAATCACTGATAGACCTTGAAGCGCCTCTTCTTCCTTTTGTGTTAGTGGTTGGCTGGGTGTCAGCGGCGGCTGTTCCGGTGCCGACTGCTGCTTCGCTACATGCAATTGGCTCTTGTCAACGGTCGCCGAACCTTGACTAGCGAGCATGTAAATGCCTGTTGCCAGAATAGCGGCCCCGATAGCTATGAAAACGAAAGCCAAACGTTGCCTCCCCTCGGGTTTGGTCAGGCCTTCAAAGACCTTCCAATAGATTGCGACCCCGAGGGAGATGAAACAACCTATGAGGGCTCCGCCAGCTTGGACGAAGTGCCCCTCCACTGCTCGCTCGACTGCCACTAGCAGCAAAATCCAGGGAGCGTTGCCCAGAACAAGATTGAGGGCATCCTCCCATGTTTTCGGCACAGCAGAATCAGACATAACCACCCACGAGGGGCGAAGACTGCCCTATTCACTGGATAGCCTCCCCTACTTGTAGGGTAGGGCGAAGACCTCCATCCCTCAAGAGGGGGATCATTCCACAAGGGGAGAGTGTGAAGCAGCCTACCGAATGACGACCGCCCCTACGCCTGCTTCCCCGCAATGATCTCCTGCAAGGTCGCCACATGCCGCGCAAACGCGCCGCGGCCCGCCGCTGTGGCCGTCACCGTCGTCTGCGGCTTCTTGCCCACAAAAGCCTTCTCCACCGAGACGTAGCCGGCCTTGGCGAGGGTCTCGATATGCGCGCCGAGATTGCCGTCGGTGGCGCCGGTGAGTTTTTTCAGGCGGGCGAATTCCAGGCCTGACGCCACAGGCAATGCGTTCAGGGCCGCCATGATCTTCAGCCGCAGCGGCTGATGGATGATGTCGTCGAGCTCGGCCATCAGATCCGCCGCATCCAGAGGCCGCCGAGGATCAGGCCGCCGCCGTTGACGAAGGCCATCCAGAGCGGGAAGGCCTCGCCGATGTAGAAGAAGCCGATCAGCGTCAGCGCGATGATACCGAGGCCGATGGCGACGAACGCATAGCCGAACCAGAGGCCGGCGAGCGTGTAGAACAACATGAAGTAGATCGGCCAGAAGGCGCCGAGCTCGCGCGGGCCGAAATGACCGAGCACATCGGTGCAGATGTTTCCGAACGCGAAGAACAGCGCGAACACCAGCACGATCCTGACGTCGAAGGCTTGGCTTTGGCCCTGGATTTGCGACGGCGTCAGCAATCGGATGGCGATCAGGCCGCCGACACCGAGGATGTCGACGGCGGGCCAGGCGTAGCGCGCGTAGAACGGCCACGCCCAAGTCACCAGATTGCCGGCGAAGACCAGAACGCCCCACCACAGCGCCGCAAGGCTGGCCAGCTCATAGAGCTGCGACTGCTTCACGCGCTGGACGATGTCGTCGATCTCGGCCAGCGCGGCGGACGCCTCCTTGCTGTCGATCATGACTGGCCCGCTCCCCGCGTTGCCACGTCCTCGGCAATCGCATTGACGGCCTTCGGGTTGGTGACCATGCCCATGTGGTTGACGCCGTCGATGATCTTGACATCGATATCAGGCCTGATGGCCTGCACGACTTCCGCATATTTGGCCGAGATCATCATCTCGTCCTCGCCGCCGCCGAAGATCGTCATCGGATGCGTCACCGCAGGCAGATCGAGACGATAGCCGTGCGTGGCGAAATTGCGCATCAGGCGGTCGGAATAGGTCGCGGTGAGAATGCGCTCCGAATTCGCAGGCACCGCGAAGGCGAGTACCGGAAGCTGCGAGCAGCAGTCGATGCCGAGCTTGCGGAGCGCCGTGAGACCGAGGAAGCGCGGGATGTCGGCATTGGCCCAGCCGCCGGAATGCGCGACATTGGTCGGCGCGTCATAGCCGAGATAGGGCGCGACCAAGACGGTGCGGACGAACAGATCCTGGATGATCGGCGTCGCGGCGATGCGGAGCGAGAAGCCGGCGCCTGCGGAATGGCCGACCAGCGTCAGCGGCAGATCCGGCGCACTTTTGCGGACATGGGCGACGAAATCGACGAGGTCGTCCTCGAGCTGGCCGACATAGCCGATGTCGCCGCGCGTGCCCGAAGCACCGTGGCCGCGCGTATCCAGTGCCCAGGTCTCGACGCCGTGCGCGGCGAACGCCGCGGTCAGCGCGTGATTGACCGTGGCGGAGGAGCCGGACGAGCCATGGATGAAGATGGCACCGCGACCGGTGTCCGCGCCCTTCGCCTGATAATGGCGGTAGCCGAGCCAGGTGCCGTCGCGGGCCTGGAAACGCTCCAGCGGCGGCAGCGTGGACCAGTCGATGCCCTTGGCGGAATCCGAGACTGAGCGCATCTCCGCGGGCCGCTGCAGCGGCGTCGCGATCAGGGCGGTCAGGATCAGCGCCACGGCGCCGACTGCGCACAGACCCCATTTGAGCAAGCCCAGCACCCCTCGCAGCAGACGCGTTGCCATGGTCGAACTCCCTGACCAGATCATCGTTAGAGAACTCTATAATACAGAGTACTCTTCTATACGACCCCCCAAATCGGGATTTCGAAGCGCACCCAGAGCTCGGATCACCTCTCCCGCAGGGAGAGGTCGGATCGCATCGCAAGATGCGATCCGGGTGAGGGGATCTGGTCTCACTGGGCGCCGCGCCCCCTCACCCGGATTGCACTGGACGATGCTTCGCATCGCCAGGAGCAATCTGACCTCTCCCCGCTGGGGAGAGGTGAACCACGGACAGCCGACCGAATCTCATTTCGTCGCGCTTTGGATGGCGCTAGCCGGCGAAAATCCTTAACGTCGAGACTGATCCCAAAATGCCGAATCGTTTGCCGATGCCGCCTGCGGAACAACTTCACAACGCACCCGAATTCACCGTTTCCGAGCTGTCCCAGTCCCTGAAGCGGACGGTCGAGGACACCTATGGCCATGTCCGGGTCCGCGGCGAGATCTCCGGCTTTCGCGGCGCCCATTCCTCCGGCCATTGCTATTTCGCGCTCAAGGACGAGAGCGCCAAGATCGAGGCGGTGATCTGGAAGGGCGTGCACGGCCGCATGCGCTTCAAGCCCCAGGAGGGGCTTGAGGTGATCGCGACGGGCAAGCTCACGACCTATCCGGGCTCGTCGAAATACCAGATCGTCATCGAGGCGCTGGAGCCGGCCGGCATCGGCGCGCTGATGGCGCTGATGGAAGAGCGCAAGAAGAAGCTCGCCGCCGAAGGCCTGTTCGACGAGGCGCGCAAGCAGCTCTTGCCCTGGCTGCCCGAGGTGATCGGCGTGGTGACCTCGCCGACCGGCGCGGTGATCCGCGACATCCTGCATCGGCTGGAGGACCGCTTCCCCCGCCACGTGCTGGTGTGGCCGGTGAAGGTGCAGGGCGAGGGCTCGGCCGAGCAGGTCGCGGCCGCGATCCGCGGCTTCAACGCGCTGCCCGAGGGCGGCAAGATTCCGCGGCCCGACGTGCTGATCGTCGCGCGCGGCGGCGGCTCGCTGGAGGATCTCTGGTCGTTCAACGAGGAGATCGTGGTGCGCGCGGCGGCCGAGAGCATGATCCCGCTGATCTCGGCGGTGGGACACGAGACCGACATCACGCTGATCGACTTCGTCGCCGACAAGCGCGCGCCGACGCCGACGGCGGCCGCCGAGATGGCCGTGCCGGTGCGCAGCGAATTGTTCGTCGAGGTCGCCGATCTCGGACGCCGGACCCACGCCTATTGGATGCGCGCCCATGAGAGCCGCCGCAACGAATTGCGCGCGGCCGCACGCGCGCTGCCGTCGGCTGGCGATCTGCTGGCGATTCCGCGGCAGCGGCTGGATTCGGCAGGCAGCGCCCTGCCCCGCGGGCTGAAGGCCAATACGCATGCGCATTTCCGCAGGTTCACGGCGGCGAGCTCGAAGCTGACGCTGCGGGTGCTGCACGGCCAGATCGCGCAGGCCGGGCACCGGCTCACCGTGTGCGGCGAGCGGCTCGGCCTGTCCGCGCGCTCGCTGCTGCGACGGCGGCGCGACCGCTTCGCCGGGCTCGAGGTGCGCCTGCGTGCCTCAAAACTCTCCAACGCGCAGGCGCAGCGCAACGCGATTCTCCGCCAGCGCGAGCGCACGCAGCGGCTTTCCGAGCGCGCGGGCCGCGCGCTGGTGACGTTGCTGCAGCGGCTCGATGCCCGCGTCGAGAACAGCGGCAAGCTGCTCTCCGCCCTCTCCTATCGCGGCGTGCTCGCCCGCGGCTTTGCGCTGGTGCGCGATGATTCAGGCCATCCCCTGCATTCGGCCGACAGCGTCGGACCGAATGCGCGGATCGCGATCGAGTTCGCGGATGGACGCGTGGGCGCGACGGCGGATGCGGACCGCGCCGAGCCGATGGCCAAGCGTGCGCCGGCGCAGCCGAAGCCGGCCGCGCCGGAGACAAAGGCTGCACCGAAGCGCGTGGCCAAGCCGGTGGATCAGGGCAGTTTGTTCTGAGGCGTCTTCTGTCATTCCCCGCGAAAGCGGGGAATCCAGTACGCCGCGGCTTCTCGGTGACTCACTGACGTCTCGGAGTACTGGATCGCCCGGTCAAGCCGGGCGATGACAGCCATGGTGTGGAGACAGTCCGTCGTCCCTGCCCTACCGGCAGGACAGTCCCGCGTCCATCGTGGTCCAGAAGCCGCAATGATCCGGCGCGAGTTGGGGCGAGCCGGCCTGGGCTTCGAACAGGAAGACCGCGACGGTGAAGATGGCCAGTGCGGATGAGAAGATGAGGATGCGGTTGCGCATGACAGATGCGTTTAGCCGACATCATGGTCGAACTAAGGCACCGCCGCAGAATGAAACCCGCCTTCGCTCCGTCGAGCTGCGGCGTGGCAAGCCCGCCCATCCGCCTCTACCGAGCTAAGGCGCGGCGAGCCGGCTCATTCGCGCTATCGCGACAGCCACGCCGCGACTTCCTTCTGCGACTCGTTACGCGCCTCGGAATCGGTGCCGAGATGGCCGTGCTCGGGAACGGCGGCGTCAGAGCTGCCGCTTGTTGCGTGCAGCGGCGTGTTGGCGCGGTCGAAATCGTGATAGGCGCCGGGATAGACCACGATGCGCGCGAGCGCGCTGCGGCCGTGCGCGCCGTCCACCATCTGGCGACAGGCCGGCGGCGAGGAGACGTCGTCATTGGCGCCGATCAGCACCAGCGTCGGCACCCGCGTGCTCCAGCCGAGACCGGCGGAGATCCGGCAATCCGGATAGAACGCGATCGCGGCGCGGAAATCCGGGCCCGCATCGCGCGCCGCGCTTTGCGGACGCACCGCCCAGAGCAGCGCGCTGGCGCCATTGGCCCAGCCGATCAGGCTGACGCGGTCGCGGGCCACCCAGTTCTGCTTCATCAGCCAGGCGCGCGACGCCGCGATGTCGGTGACGCGCTCGCGCCGCGCCTTGACGTGGATGTCCTTGACGCGACATTGCGGGCCGAGCTCGCGTGAACCGTAACTATCCGGCAGCAGCACGGCATTGCCTGTCTTGAGCAGACGCTCGGCCCAGTCGCGATAGCGCGGCTGGACGGAATCGGAATGACTGCCGAGGCCGCCGCAGCCGTGCAGTGCGATCACGGTCGGGAATGGGCCCGCCCCCTCCGGCTTGAACAGCTGCGCATGCAGGACGCCTGACGACAGCGGAATTTCGACGGCCTGCGGCGCAGGCGCCGGCGCGGCGTGCGCGGCCGACATCAGCAGTGCCAGGAACAGGGCGGAAGTTACGGGGCGCATCGGATTCCGTCGCAGGAGGTGCCGCACAGCCTCAAGCACTATCACGCGCAAACGGTTGCAAAACATCACAAACCGGTGGGTTTAACGGGCGGACAAGCCACCCTATCTATGCTACATCTGGTCCAACACATCGTGCCCTTCCACGGAGACTTTCGACCGTGCTGAACAAGTTCGGCCCCTCGGGCCATGGCGAAGCCCAGGTGCAATATCTCGACGGCGATTTCCGCGTGATCTCGCCGGGGACGTTCGTGCGCTGCGCCATCACCGACACGCGGATCCCGCTCGACGAATTGAAGTATTGGAGCGTGGATTTGCAGGAAGCCTACGCCACGCCAGCCGCCGTGCTGCAGCGGCATTTTCCGAACGCGCCGAAGCCGCAGAATTGAGGCCTCCGGCGCGCGTCTATTGCTGCTCCGCGCCATCCGTGCCCACGCAGGTCTTGATCGCGCTCTTGCGCGCCTCGCCGACCAGCTTCTGATCGATCGCCTGCTTCAGGCAATCGAGCCGCGCCTGCGCCATGCAGAGCTGCATCTGGTCGCGCTTGTCCTGGCCCTGCAAATTCTGCGTCGAGCCGAGGCAACCCACGCGCTTGGTCGCAGGAACCGGCACCGCGGCGCCTGGAGCCGCGGGAGCCGTCGTCGTTTGCGCCGACGCGACAGACAGGCACACAAGGCTGGCGGCAACGGCGGCAAAGGGCAGTTTCATCGGTGTCTCCAGGATCGAATGAGATCGATAGAGAGTTGGCGATGAATGTCGGCTGAATAGCACCACCTGTTTCCGATCGCGACAGATCGTGGGCACGGCGCAAGAGCGCCTTTGCCCACTCTACGAGAGCAGCATCTTATCGCTGGCTGAAGCGGCGCTCGCGAGCCTTGTAGAGATGGTCGCTGATCAATTGCTTCAACTTGGCCGGATCGTCGAATTCGAGCGCTACCTTGAACGGCACGATGCCATCGGGCACGCCCTCGGTGCCACGCAGGCGCGCGAGATCCTTTTCCGTCGTCACCAGGGTGAGCTGCTCGCGCTGCGCCTCAGTTGCGAGCGCGGCGAGTTCGAGCTGCGAGAACATGTGATGATCGGCAAAGGGGCGCGTGCGCGCGACCTCGATGCCGCTGGCACGCAGGGTGCGGAAGAAACGCTCGGGATCGCCGATGCCGGCGAAGGCGAGAACCTTTTTGCCGAAGAGTTGCGCGACCGAGGCCGCATCCGGCTTCAGGCGAGCGCGCAGCTCGGGCTTGTTGCGCTTGGCGAGCTCGGCCGCGACATCGTTGGCGGCGCGGCCGTCGCCGATCATCACCAGCGCATCGGTACGCGAAAGCTGCGCCCGCAGCGGCGCGCGCAGCGGACCTGCGGGAAACACCTTGCCGTTGCCGAGGCCGCGCTCGCTGTCGATCACGATCAGCGAGGCGTCCTTCAGCAGTTTTGGATTCTGGAAGCCGTCGTCCATCAGGATCACGGTGGCGCCTTGCGATTTCGCCAGCACGACGCCTTCGAGACGATCGCGTGCGACCGCGACGGGTACGTCGCGGACCATCATCAAGGGCTCGTCGCCGACGTCAGTGGCGGTGTGACGTTCGCGGTCGACCATGACAGGCCCCTTCAGGCGCCCGCCATAGCCGCGGCTGAGCACCACAGGGGTTTCGCCGAGCTCGCGCAGCAACTTCGTCAGCGCCAGCACGGTCGGCGTCTTGCCGGCGCCGCCGACATGGTAATTGCCGACGCAGAGCACGGGGATGCCGGCGTCAAAGCCCTGGCGCGCCATGCGGCGCGCGGTGATGGCGCCATAGAGTGCGCCCAATGGGCCGAGGAGATGCGACTTCGGGGAACGCGGCCGGTACCAGAAGGCCGGCTCACGCATTGGCGGCTCCCATCTCGATCCGCAACTGCATCAGATACGGCTCGAGTGCCGTCATGGTGCGATCGAGCGCGCCGCCGAGCTCCTCGACCACGCCAGCACCCGCGCGCTGCATCTTGTCGCGCACGCTGGGCTCGGCCAGCAACAGGCCGAGCTGCTTCGTCAGCGCCTCCTGCGTGTCGGCCTGGCGCGCGCCGCCGCTTTGATCGAGCGCCGCGTAGACATCGGCGAAATTGAACACATGCGGGCCATGGACGATGGCCGCCCCCAGCTTGATCGCCTCGATCGGATTCTGCCCGCCGTGGCGGATCAACGATCCGCCCATGAAAACAACAGGCGAGAGGCGATAGAACAGGCCGAGCTCGCCCATGGTGTCGGCGACATAGACATCGGTGGCGGCCGCCAGCTGCTCGTCGCGCGAGCGCAGCGCCGGCTTCAGACCCGACGCCGTGATCATGCCAGAGATCGACGAGCCGCGATCCGGATGCCGCGGCACGATCACGGTGAGGAGCTGCGGGAAGATGCCGACGAGGCTGCGATGCGCCGCGACCAGCATCTCGTCCTCGCCCGGGTGGGTCGAGGCCGCGACGATGATCGGCCGGCCGCGCGTCATCGTCATCAGCCGTTCGAGCTTGACGGGATCGGCCGGCGGCGCCGGCACGTCGAGCTTGAGATTGCCCGTGGTGACCACGTCGCGGCCGCCGAGCGCGGAGAAGCGTTCGGCATCGGTCCTCGACTGCGCGAGGCAGATATCGAAGCGCGACAGCAGCGCCGAGATGGTGCCGTACATCCGCCGCCAGCGCGGGAAGGAGCGCGGCGACATCCGCCCGTTGATCAGCACCATCGGCACCCGGCGCGCCGCGCCCGCCAGGATCAGGTTCGGCCACAGATCGGATTCGATGAACAGCGCCAGCGACGGCTTCCAATGGTCGAGGAAGCGCGCGACGTAGCGCGGAGAATCATACGGCACGTATTGATGGATGACGTCGGGCGGAAAGCGTTTTGCGACGACCGCGGCCGAGGTGACCGTGCCTGAGGTGAGCAGGATGCGCAAATTGAGATCGCGCAGGCGCTCGATCAGCGCCGCCGCAGCCAGCACCTCGCCGACGCTGGCGCCGTGGATCCAAACCAGCGGGCCGTGCGGTCGCACATCCCGGCTGAGCCCCCGCCGCTCGCCGACGCGCGCGGGATCCTCCTTGCCCTGCTTCAGCCGCCGCTTGATCAGTGCAGGCGCGAGCGGCACGAGGCTCGTCGCCAGGCGCCGATACATCCGCAGCGTCATCGGCAGGGACTTCGGGACCGCATGGGGATGGGGCAGCGAGCTAGCCATCTGCAGGCCCCTTGCGCCCGAGCTGCGCATAGGCGCGGCGTGTGGCTTCGTTCAACGTGTCTTCCAGCTCCTGCCGCAGCTCTTCCATCTTCGCTGCGTCGGCGTCTGCGGGAACGTGGATTTCCTTGATGCCGACCAGAGCGCCCCGGCCGAACGGCAGGTTGATGGTGGTGCGGTCCCAGTTCTTGAGCCTGATAAAGCGGCTGGTCGCCATCGCAAAAGGCATGATCGGCCGCCCCGATTCCCGCGCGAGCATGATGATGCCGAGGCCGGCCACGCGCGAACGCTTGGGCACATCGGCGGTCAACGCGACATTACAACCGTCTTGAAGCGTGTACACCATTTCCCTGAAGGCGCCGACACCACCCTTGCGGTGGAACGCGCCGCCGTGATCCCCGGACCCCCTGATGGTGCCGATGCCGAGCCGCTCGGCGGCAACCGCGTTGAACTCGCCGTCGCGGTGGCGGGAGATCAGCACCTTGGCCCGGTAAGAGTCCTTGTTCTTGATGAAGGGGGTGAGGAAATGCTGACCGTGCCAGAACGCGAAGATCGCCGGCATGTGCGGCTCGACGAGCTCATAGACGTCAGGCGGATCGAACGTGAACCTGTTGGTCCGCCAGACCAGACGCAGATATTCGGCCGCCAGGACCCCGACGGCACGCTGAAACCAGCTGCTTCGCAGCGTATTGCGAAGCAGTTTTTTCAACGCGCCTTCGTTTCTTCGTTCGGGTCGAGCAACCGGTGCAGGTGGACGATGAAATAGCGCATCTGCGCGTTGTCGACCGTGCTCTGCGCCTTGGCGCGCCAGGCGACATGGGCGGACGCATAGTTCGGATAGAGGCCGACGATCTCGACGTCGTCCAGGTTCTTGAAGGTGTTGTGCTCGAGGTCGAGCAGCTCGCCGCCGATGACGAGGTGAAGCAGTTGTTGCGGGGCACTATCTGACATGAGTTCGGTTCCTAACAGGCTGCCCGGCAAAGCAGTGGTCGACAAGCACGCCGACGGGCGCTTCAGGGCAAGGGACGATTGCGAAAATGCGCGACAATGCTCGCATGACGATCGCGTCCCGCTGCCACCAGCACCCCGTGCGTCACTTCCCGGCGATTATAGAGGATGGGATCTCCAGAGAGGTCGCTCATCCTACCATCCGCTTCCTGCACGATCAAATCGGCGGCCGCAAGATCCCAATCATGGCTATTGCCGCCCGCAAAAGCCGCATCCAGGGAGCCATTGGCGACCCGGCACAGCCGCAGCGCGAGCGAGCCGATTCGCGGGTGCAGCTTGATGTCGCCGTCTTTCATATTGAGTCGCTCGACCATCGGCTTGGGGCCGGCCATGCGGGCGAAGTCGAGCAAGGACCCGGGCGTCGCCCGGACCTGATGGCCATTCAGCGTGGTGCCCTGGCCGCGAACCGCGAAAAAGAATTCGTTCGTGGTCGGCGCGTAGACCGCGGCCAGCACCGGCGCTGAAACCTCGACCAGCGCGACGCTGACGCACCATTCGTCATGGCCATTGAGGTAGTTGCGGGTGCCGTCGATGGGATCGACCACCCAGGTCAGCCGCCGTGACAGCCGCGCCTGATCATCAGCGCTCTCCTCCGACAGCCAGCCATAGTCGGGCGTGGCACCGCGCAGGCGCGCTTCGAGCAGATCGTTGACGGCGATGTCGGCTTCCGAGACCGGCGAGGATGCGCCCTTGATCCACTTCTTCAGCTCGGTGCGGAACATCGACCGCGCGAGGCTCCCCGCCTCGCGCACCGTGTCTTGCAGCAGCGCTGCGTCACGCGTCAGAATGGTTGCGTCGGGAAAGTCAGCGTCCGCCAAGCGTCAGTCCTTCGATGCGCACCGTCGGCGCATTGATGCCGTAGCGGAACTCGAGATTGTTGGCCGGCTGCATCGACTTGAAGATCTCGAACAGATGGCCGGCGATCGTCACCTCGCTGACGGGATAGGTGAGCTCGCCGTTCTCGATCCAGAAGCCGGAGGCGCCGCGGCTGTAATCGCCGGTGACGCCGTTGACGCCGGAGCCGATCAGATCAGTGACGTAAAAGCCTTGGCTGATGTCGGAGATGAGCTCGGCCGGCGTCGGCGTGCCGGCTTCGAGATGCAGATTATACGGCCCGGGCGACGGCGAGGACGAGACGCCGCGATGGGCGTGGCCTGTGGTGGTGAGGCCGAGTTCGCGCGCGGTTGCGCAATCGAGCAGCCAGGTCGTCAGCACGCCTTCGTCGACCAGCGCGATCCGCTTCACCGCGACGCCTTCGGCATCGAAGGTCTGCGAGCGCAGGCCGCGCTTGCGCAGGGGATCGTCGATGATGCGGATGTTGTTCGAAAACAGCTGTTGGCCGAGCTTGTCCTTCAGGAAGCTGGTCTTGCGCGCGATCGAGGCGCCGTTGATGGCTCCAACGACATGGCCGACCAGCGAGCCGGCAACGCGCGGGTCGAACACCACGGGCACCTTGCAGGTCTCGACCTTGCGCGGATTGTAGCGTGCCACGGTGCGCTCGCCGGCGGAGCGGCCGACGGCTTCCGGCGACAACAGATCGGCAGCGTGCGGCGCCGAAGTGAAATCGTAGTCGCGCTCCATGCCGGTGCCTTCGCCGACGATCGCGGTCGCCGAGATGCCCTGGCTCGAACGCAAGTAAGAGCCGTGGAAGCCGGTCGAGGTGACCAGCACCATGCCGCCCATGCCTGATGACGCCGAAGCGCCGCCGGATTTCGACACGCCCTTCACCGCAAGCGCAGCCGCCTCTGCTTCGAGCGCGCGGCGCTCCAGCTCTGAAGTCGCGGGCACATCGGGATCGAGCAGATCGAGATCGGGGAAGTCGCGCGCCAGCAGTGCCGGATCAGCGAGGCCGACGAATTTGTCGTCGGGCGCGACGCGCGCCATCGCCACCGCGCGTTCCGCAAGCTTGGTGACGGCATCGCCGCTGGCGTCATTGGTGGAGACAACGGCCTGACGCTGGCCGACGAGCACGCGCAGGCCCACATCGTCGCCCTCGGACCGCTCGGATTCCTCGACGCGGCCGTCGCGCACCTCGACGCCTTGCGAGATGCCGCGCACCGCGACCGCATCGGCCGCATCGGCGCCGGCGCGCTTCGCCGCCTCGACCAGGCGTTGCGCCAGATCCGACAGCGCGGATTGGTCAAACAGGTCGCGATTGGCTTTGGAGGACAACGTCGAGCTTGCGGATGGTGAAGAGTTCACGAACGAAATCCTGTTGGGGCGCGGGAGGTTTCGGGGCGATCTTAGGCCCTGAACACCAGATGTGCCCAAATGGTGCGGACTTCAAGCACTTTCAGCCCGAAGAAGGCTCAGATTCGCTGCTCTTACGCAACGTCTCGTCAATCATGCGCGCCAAGGTCTTGTCAATCATGGCGGGCGGTGAGGTTGGATTAACCAGCCTTTTTAAGCGGTTTCGGAACGGCCTGCGCTAACGTCCTCGCATCGACCGGGAACATAATCCTGGCGGGGAGAACGAAAGCCGTGAGGCGTCAAACAGCAACATGCGGGGCCAACCCCGCCGGGTCGAGCCGCTCTCTGCGGCTCGACCCTCTTTCCCTTCCGGTCCGCTTCGATGCGCATGATCCGCGCGCCGACGGCTACACCAGGCAGATCGAGCTTCATCGCGAGCGTGTCGTGCTGCGCCGTGCCGTGCGCGGCATGCAGATGGCGATCAACGTCCGCGTCAGCGACTTCACCGGGCTCGCACTGCGCGGCAATGACGAGGCACAGACCCTCGTCCTCGTGCACCGCGATCCCTCGCTCTCCGTTCCGCTGCTGGTCAGTACCGACGGCGACGAACTCACAGAAGCCTGGGCGATCTGGAGCGAGATCTTCGCGCTGCCGCAGCTCGACGAAGGCGCCCGCAAGCCGGCACCGCGCCGCCGCCGCGCCAACGCGATCCGCGCCCGCCGTCCGAAATTCCTGATGCGCCGCCGCACCGCCACGGCGCGCGAACTGCCGGTCCACCGCGAGGAACGCGAGATCATCGCGCGGAACTGAGCGGCAATCACAGGTGCAGTAGGGTGGGCAAAGCGAAAGCGTGCCCACCTTTTCCATCTAAATCATTGAGAGATCATGGGCACGGCGCAAGGGCGCGTTTGCCCACCCTACGACACCACCTACGCCGCCCGCATCACCGCGTCGACCAGTAATCCCGCAAACAGTAAAAGCCCTGCATCGCGGTTCGACTTGAACAGGCGCTTGCACAGTTCCGGGTCTTCGATCCTCAAACGCATGATCTGCGAGGCCAGGTGCCCGGCGAAGGCCGCAAGGCCAAGCCAGGCTGGCCAGCGCACATCGCCTGACGCCAGCGCAACGCCGATCAGCACTACGGCAAGTCCATAGAACAGGATCAGCGCCTGGTGTGTATGCGCGCCGAACAGGCGCGCAGTGGATTTGACCCCGATCAGCGCGTCGTCCTCGGAGTCTTGATGCGCATAGATGGTGTCATAGCCGATCACCCAGGCGATCGACCCTGCATAGAGCACCAGCGCAGTGAGGTCGATGCGTCCGAAGATGACGGCAAAGCCCATCAACGCGCCCCAGGAGAAGGCAAGACCGAGGAAGACCTGCGGCCACCAGGTGACACGCTTCATGAAAGGATAGATGGCGACGACCACGAGCGAGGCGATGCCGGTCGCCACCGCAAAGCGGTTGAACTGGAGCAGCACAACGAGGCCGATCAGCGCTTGCGCGATCATGAAGGCCAGCGCTTGCTTCACGCTGATCTGCCCCGCGGGCAGCGGCCGCGAGCGGGTGCGCTCGACCTTGGCATCCAGGTCGCGGTCGGTGATGTCGTTCCAGGTACAGCCCGCCCCGCGCATCACGAAGGCGCCGATGAAGAACAGGACGATGGTGAGCGGCAGGCGGCTCGTGTCATGCGCCATGCCACTCGCGAGCGCGACCGACCACCAGCACGGCATCAGCAAAAGCCAGGACCCGATCGGGCGATCGAAGCGGGAGACGCGCAAGTAAGGCCGCGCCCATTGTGGCGCGAGCGTATCGACCCAGTTGCCGGTGGAATCGGCAACGCGGGCGGATGTGCTAGTGCCCAGTTTTCGAAGTTCGTATTCCATCGCGGCGTATTCCGGTACGAACTTCGAAAACTACAAGGGCACTAGCAAGAAATTTTAATTCACGTGCCGCTTATCGATTTGAAGTTCCTATGAGGATCTCGCGGCATGCACCGTAGGAACTTCAAATCGGCGGCACGTGTATCATCGGGTGAGGACGTTGCCGTTGAGCGTGTCGAAGGTGCTGCCGCCCTTCTTGCTGGCATTGGCTTCCGGCGCCGCGCCCGTGCCCACCACCTCGCTCAGCGACGGACCGGCCGGACCGCGCGGCCCGTTCGCCATCTGCTGCGCGACGTTGCAGACCTTGGTCTGCATGGACTCGGTGTTCTTGTGACCTTCCTTCATCTGCGCGGCGACGGTCGGCGGGATTCCGCATTTGGCGGCATGAGTCTCGATGTATTTGATCATCTTGAGCTCGGCCTGGCCGAAGCCCCTGATCAGCTTGCAGGCCTCGTCAGGCGGGGCATGGCGATCGCTCGCGGCCTTGATCATCTTGCCGCGCTTCTCGGCGTCCTCGCGCAGCGGCACGAAGGCCTTCATGCACTCCTCGCCGGGACCGGCCTGGGTCGGCGGAGCGGCGCTGAAGGCGCCTGCGCCGCCAATAGGAGCTGCACCATTGACCGGGAACGAGGCCTGTGGCGCGGCGCCGACGGAGGCGACCGGCGCCCGGCCGTTCACGGGTGGAAATGCGGGATCGGCCGCGGATTGATTGGGCAGCGGGGCCGGGAACCCCTGGGCATAAGCGCCCGCGGCGCCCATGACGACCATGGCGGCAGTGATCGGAACCATCAAACGACGGATCATCAAGAGTGTCTCTCCGGCAGGAGCTACGGGGTTCAGGCGTCTTCCCAATTGAAGCGCGACCAGCGTGCTGGCGTTTTTACGATTCCCGCCAGCGCTTAACAACCCGTCGAATAGGGCAATAGCGCGGCGCGCCGACGCACCAATCCGGCGATATTTACCCCCCAATCTACGGCTTTCGGTTAAGAACGGCCACAAACCGGACCTGAGCGAATGCCCTCCCACGATTTTCGCGGCCCCCGCCTGTTCGTTGACGCCGCCCTGGCCCAGGACGCCAGGGTTCCGCTCGACCGCGACCAGAGCAATTATCTCGGCAATGTGCTGCGGCTTGCCGCTGGAGCCGAGGTTTTCGCCTTCAACGGCCGCGATGGCGAATGGCAGGCCGCGATCGAGGGCCGCAAGCGACCCGATAGCCTCATCATCCTCCAGCAGGTCCGCCCCCAGGACCGGCTGCCCGACCTCGCCTATGTCTTCGCCCCGCTCAAGCACGCCAGGCTCGACTATATGGTGCAGAAGGCCATCGAGATGGGCGCCGCCAGGCTTCAACCGGTCCTGACCCGGTTCACCCAGGCCTCCCGGGTCAACACCGAGCGGATGCGCGCCAACGTCGTCGAGGCCGCGGAGCAATGCGGCATTTTGAGCATCGCCGCGGTTGCCGAACCGGTGCCGCTGGAGCGGTATCTCGGTCAGCGCCCTGCCGGCCGCCTGCTCATCTTCTGCGACGAGGCGGCGGAGGTCCAAAGCCCTATCCAAAGCCTGCAAGGCGCAAGCGAGGCGGGCCAAGGTATCGACGTGCTGATCGGCCCGGAGGGCGGCTTTGCCGAGGAAGAGCGTGCCCTGCTGCTGAGGCAGCCGAAAATCCTGCGGCTGGCCCTGGGCCCGCGAATCATGCGGGCCGATACGGCCGCAGTGGCGGCGCTGGCACTGGTCCAGGCCGTGCTGGGCGATTGGGGCAGCTAGGTCGTCACGCCGGGCGAACGATCATGGCCCTAGCCATGCTCGCGCAGCGATCGATGCAGAGTTTCGGATGGCAACTCTCCGAACGCCGCCCTGTAGCTCGCGGCGAACTCGCTCAAATGCCAGAAGCCGTGCGCAATGGCGCAGGCCTTCACGCTGCGCCGTGCCGGGCCGGTGCGCAGCTGCCGGCGCACCGACCAGAGGCGCAAGACCCTGGAATAGCGATGCGGGCTCATGCCGCAGATAGCCTGCGTCGCACTCTGGAGAGTCCGGACCGACACGCCCACCCGCTCCGCCATTTCGGTGGTCTTGTGCCAGATCGTCAGATCGTGCCGGATCAAGCTTTCCATCTCGGCGACGATCCGCAGATAGGTCGACGTCGTGGCGTGGGCCGAACGGCTGTCCACGCTGGTTGCGATGGCAGCGTTCATCACGCTGAGCAGCGATTGTTCGACGGCCGCTCGCGACTCCGGCTCGTTCAGCAAGTCCGGATCGTTGGCCGCAGTTTCAAGCGTCGCGGAAATCTGGCCGCGCAGGGACGCTAGCATGTCCGATGCCGGGCTCAGCAAATGATAACCATCCAGGCGAGACCAGGGCTCGCACGCCGGCGGCGTGAAGTAGATGACACCGATCAGACGGCCGACCGGCTCATGGACCAGGCAGTCGGAGGCGCCCTTCAGAACGACGATGGAGCTGCCGATTGACTGCCCATTGATGCGCGTCGAGGTCACCTGGTCCATCGGCACCACCACGGCCGCGGCGTGTGCCAATTGATACCCGCGAATGATCCGCGGGAAGGTCTTCACCAGCGACAGGCTCAGATTCGGCAGGCTGAGCCGCGCACGCATGATCGCAGTCGAGCCTGATGATAACGGCATGCTCGACGCGCCGGCATATTTCTCACTGTCGCCGAAATGATCGATGTCGTAGGTCTGCAGCTCGAGCGCCGAGGACGGCTTGAGTCCCTGGAACGACAACAAGCGTTCCGCCGCACTCTTGTTCGCGCCGTCGCGGGTGATGTTGAGAAGGCTTTGATCCATATCCCGTCGCTTACTTCGCTTCCTTCGCCGCGACCGCGAATTTGGCTGCACTCAGATCATCCGGTCCGTTGATGCCGGCGCGCTTGAGATCGCGAAGCAATTTTGTGAGCAGCAGCATATTGGTCTTCTGCAGTTCGTGGTTGTTGCCGAACTTGAATGCGTTCTGCTCGGTCACGATCAGTCCGGCCTTGGTCTCGGCGAGAATCTTCCGCCGCTTCAGTCCCGCTACGCGACGGCGAACCGTCTCCAGCGGCAGGCTCAGGAAACGGGAGAGCGCCGCTCGCGACACGCCCTGCTTGATCGCGTCCGGCTCGACCGTGTGAATGCTCGAAAACTTCTCGTCCAGCGACGGATCGTTCATCACACTGATGACGTTCGCATTGAGAATCGCATGAACAATCAGAAGGTCCATCGGATCGAATTCTTCGTAGTTCCGGAACATCTCGCTGATCGAAAACAGCATGTAGGCCAGCGTATGCCGCGAGACCGTCCGGATGACATCAGAAGCATTGGGCATGAATCGAAAACCAGCATTCATGTTGTAGACGAAGGCAGCCGCGATCGTACCATCAGGCATACCCAGATTGAGTATGTGACAACTTGCCAAGTATTCTCAATCTCTCATTGTGACTGACAGTGACGTTGCGGATGGATGAGACGCGCGTCGGACGATGTTCCGATCGACATCGCGGCTGCGAGACGGCGGTCAGGTCGATGGCTGCTGTGACTTCGATGCACGACAGCATCCAACTCTTTCGATGATGCCTGCTCCGTTCAGCCGGCGGCCCGACAGGAATGAATGGCCATGGACGACGATGTTTGGGAGCGCCAGGCACTAGGTCTGATCAAAGCCTTTCGCGGCATCACGGACGCGCGCAAGAGGCAGAGAATTCTCGATCTGGCAGAGCAACTCGCCGATGGCGCGATCTCCGACGCCCCAGAAGCTGGCGTGCACGAAGCATCGATTGTGGAAGAGCGCGGAGACTGCCCTGGCTGTGAGTGAAGCAAGGCTGCTCCGGCCACTCTGACGAGGCTGCAAAGGCCGATTTAGGTATAATAATACCTTCCTCGCGAATCGCCCTCCGGCTTCGTGAGCCCAGCAGGGAATCCAGCCTGGGCCGCCTGGGCCGTCCCAAAGTCGTTAAGCGATTGATCCTTTGGAGGTCGAAACCGTTTTCCGACCATGCTAAGGGCTGCGCCAATTCCTCTGCCTTTCCTTGGCCTCTCTTTGGCCTCCCCTTGCCTGCCCGGCTCTCCCGGGATGATGGACCCCTGTTATGACCGCGACTGCCACCTCAAATGCTGCCGGCTCCGCCGCCTGGGCGGACACGCTGCTGCTGTCGTTCGCGCAGGCCGGCTATGTCAGGGCCGAGCCCGCCATTCTGCAGCCGGCCGAGCCATTCCTGGACCTGTCGGGCGAGGACATCCGCAAGAGCCTCTATCTGACGACGGACCTGTCCGGCGAAGAGCTCTGCCTGCGCCCCGACCTGACCATCCCCGTGGCGCGCGACTACCTCGCATCCAGCCGCGCCGGCCAGCCGGCCGGGTTCAGCTATCTGGGTCCCGTGTTCCGCTACCGCAGCGGACAGGCCAGCGAATTCCTTCAGGCCGGAATCGAATCGTTCGGCCGCCAGGATCGCGCTGCCGCCGATGCCGAGACGCTGGCGCTGGCGCTGGAGGCGACCGCCGCTTTCGGCGTGCGCGACGTCGAGGTCCGCACCGGCGACGTCGCGCTGTTCAACGCGCTGCTCGACGCACTCAATCTTTATCCGGTCTGGCGCCGCCGCCTGGTCAAGGACTTCAATCGCAAGATCAGCCTCGATCAGGATCTGGAGCGGCTGGCAGCGGAGACTACCGCGACCCGTAGCGAATATGAGGGCGTGCTGGCGGCGCTCGCCGGCTCCGACCGCAAGGCGGCGCTGGCCTTCGTCACCGACCTGATGTCGATTGCCGGCACCACCAATGTCGGCGGCCGCACCACGGCCGAGATCGCCGACCGCTTCCTCGAGCAATCGACCTTGAAGAGTGGCGCGCTGCCGCGCGAGGCGATCGCCGTGCTGAAGCGCTTTCTGTCGATATCGGGCAATCCGGACGAGGCGGTCGCCGCGCTGCGGGCGCTCACCGCTGAGGCAAGGCTCGATCTGAATGGCGCGATCGACCAGCTCGAGAGCCGGGTCGGCTTCATGGCCGCGCGCGGTATCGACGTGAAGAGCACGCGCTTCTCGACCGCGTTCGGGCGCGGCCTCGACTACTACACGGGGTTTGAATTCGAAGTGCATCACAGGGGTAACGGCACCGAGCCGCTGGTTGCCGGTGGTCGCTATGATGGACTGATGACCCAGCTCGGAGCGGCCGCTCCTATACCGGCGGTCGGCTTCTCGGTCTGGGTGGATGCGCTGACCAGCATCGGCCGCAAGGTGGGAGCTTAAGCCATGAGCGCGCCGTTCGTCCTGGCCGTTCCCTCCAAGGGCCGCCTTCAGGAAAATACCGAAGCCTTCTTCGCCCGCGCCGGCCTCAAGCTGTCGAAGGCCGGCGGCGCCCGCGACTATCGCGGCACGATCGCGGGCCTCGACAATGTCGAGGTCGCCTATCTCTCGGCGAGCGAGATCGCCGCGCAATTGTCGCGCGGCTACGCGCATTTCGGCGTCACCGGAGAAGACCTGGTGCGCGACAACATCGCGGACGCGGAGAAGCGCGTGTCGCTGATCGACGGACTGGGGTTCGGCTATGCCGACGTCGTGGTCGCGGTGCCGCAGGCCTGGATCGACGTCCGCACCATGGCCGATCTCGACGACGTCGCCACCGGCTTCCGCGAGCAGCATCACATGCGGATGCGGGTCGCGACCAAGTTCATCAATCTCACCCGCGCGTTCTTCTCGCAGCGCGGCATCAGCGATTACCGCATCGTCGAAAGCGCGGGCGCGACCGAGGGCGCGCCGGCGGCCGGCAGCGCCGAGCTGATCGTCGACATCACCACGACGGGTGCGACGCTTGCCGCCAACGGCCTGCGGGTGCTCGACGACGGCGTGATCCTGCGCAGCCAGGCCAATCTGGTCGCCTCGAAAGATGCCGACTGGTCGCCGCAAGCCCGCGAGACCGCGCGCATCATCCTCGACCACATCGCGGCCCGGGCGCGCGCCAACAAATACCGCGAGGTCCGGACCCGCTTCCGGCAATGCGACGCCACCCTGCTCGGCGAAGCTCACAGCCGCTTCGGCGTCGAGGCTCCGTTCGGCGGGCCGACCTCGTCGGGCATGCTCACGCTGCACTGCCCACCTGGGCAGATCTATGCGCTGGCGAGCTTCCTGCGCGAACACGGGGCCGAGACCGTCTCGGTGGTCTCGCTCGACTACGTGTTCGATCGGGAAAACCCGCTGTTCGCCAAGCTTGAGACTTTCCTGCGGTAGTGAGCCCAAAGCTCGTTGAGCAGCTCCGTTCAGCGTAGCGACAGCAAGCTGCAGCTATCATATGCTGCCCCGATGATCCTGAACGCGCTCTGGAACCTTGATCGATGACGCTGGGCTCTGATGTTTCCGCCCTGACGACCACCGCAGCGAATGCCGCTGCGAAGGGGCTGTCGATTGTCGTCCCCGTCTATAATGAGGCGGCGGGCCTGGCCGCCCTGCACCAGCGCATCTGCGATCTCGCCAAGACCTTGCGGCAGCGCTACCGCCTCTCTTGCGAGGTCGTCTATGTCGACGACGGCAGCACGGACAGCACGTTGTCGATCGCACGCTCGCTGCCAGCCGACGCGATCGACGTCCAGGTCGTCTCGCTGTCGCGCAATTTCGGCAAGGAGGCGGCTTTGATGGCCGGCCTCGACCATGCCCGGCTCGGCGCTGTCATGTTCATGGACGGCGACGGTCAGCATCCGCCCGCCCTGATCGAGCAGCTGGTGCGGCACTGGATCGATGACGGCTATGACGTCGTCTACACCGCCAAGGCGCATCGCGACAACGAGACCTTCCTGCGCCGCCTCGCCGTGCACGGCTTCTACGCGCTGATCAATTGGGGCGCGCGCCAGAAGATTCCGGAGGACGCCGGCGACTTCCGCTTGCTCTCGCCGCGCGCGGTCACCGCGCTTCGGCAACTGCCGGAGCGCAACCGCTTCTTCAAGGGGTTGGCCAGCTGGATCGGCTTCCGCCAGATTCGCGTCGATTACGAGCCTGCGGCGCGCGCCCATGGCGTCACCACTTTCAACGCTGCCCGCCTGCTCGGCCTGTCGATCGAGGGCCTGACCTCGTTCTCGGTGGCGCCGCTGCGCTTCGCCAGCCTGCTCGGAGTCGCGCTTGCCGGCGTCGCCTTCCTGTTCGGCCTCTCGATCCTGTGGGAGGTGTTCACGACGGGCAAGCAGGTGCCGGGCTATCCCTCGCTCGTGGTCGGCCTGATGACGATCGGCGGCGTGCAACTGATCATGATCGGCATCGTCGGCGAATATATCGGCAAGATCCTCTCCGAGCTGAAGGCGCGTCCGATCTACTTCGTCGCCGAGCACAGCGAAAAGCATTTTGGTGCCGACAAGGCCCAGGACGCTTCAAGTCAGGACGCTTCAAGCCAGGACGCTTCGAGCCAGGACGCTTCGAGCCAGGACGCTTCGAGCCAGGACGCATCCAACAGGACCGCGGCCGAATGAGCACGGCCGCGCGCTTGCGGCAGATCTGGCTCTGCGCCGACGATTACGGCATCAGCCCCGGCGTCAACCGCGCCATTCGCGACCTGATCGAACGCGGCCGCCTCAACGCGACGTCTGTGATGATGGTCGGCCCCGCGATCGAGCAGCGCGAGGTCGACGCGCTTTCTGCCGCCGCGACGGCGAGCCCGCGCTGCGCGATCGGATTGCATGTGACGCTGTCGGCGCCGTTCCGCCCCCTCACCATGCATTTCCGCCCCTTGGACGGCGACATGTTCATGGCCTTTCCAAAACTGCTGCGTGCAGGATTTTTGCGGCGGCTCGACAGCGAGTTCTTTCGCAACGAAGTGAGGGCGCAGCTGCTGGCGTTCGCGGAAGCCTTCGGCCGGGCGCCCGACTTCGTCGACGGCCATCAGCACGTGCAGCTGTTTCCGCAAGTGCGCGACGGCTTTGTCGAGGCCGTCAGCGAGATCGCGCCAAAGGCCTGGGTGCGCCAGGGCGGACGCGATTTGCCGCTGATGCAGCGGCTGGCCTCTCCGAAAGCCCTGTTGCTCGATCTGCTCAGCGCACCGTTCCGCCGCCGTGCGGGCCGCGCCGGCCTTGCATTCAATCCCGCCTTTGCCGGCGCCTATGATTTCACCCGCGCGGCCGAGTTCGGCGAGCTGATGCGGCAATTCCTCGCAGGCCTGCCCGAAGGCGGCCTCGTCATGTGCCATCCCGGCTTTGTCGACGAGGTTCTCGCCGGTCTCGACCCGATGACCGATGTCAGGGAACGCGAGCATGCCTATCTTGCAAGCGACGCCTTCGCACAGCTCCTCGCGACGAGCCATGTGACATTGGGATGAAATCGGCGAAAGCCGACCCTGAAAGGCTAAGCTTTGGGGCAGTCTGTCGCATACCGAAATTTAATCCTGCAGCCACTGTTGGGGCCACAATGGAACCCTACATCCCGCTTGCGCTTGTTTCGCGCGAGGGAGACTGACCATGACGCCGCAGGAACGCCAACTCGTCGACGAGCTTTTCGACCGGCTTTCGAAACTGGAAAATGCACCGCGCGATCCCGACGCGATTGCCGCGATTTCGGACGGCTTACGCAAGGCACCCGGCGCGGTCTATGCGCTGGTGCAGACCACGCTGTTGCAGGACGAAGCGCTCAAGCGCGCGCATAACCGCATCCAGGAGCTGGAAGCGGCCCATGCGCCCGAGCAGCCGCAGTCCGGCGGTTTTCTCGACACCATGCGCGACACGCTGTTTGGCACGAGCCAATCGCGCGGCTCGGTTCCGAATGTGCCGCCGCGCGAGCAGCGGCCGGTCTGGAACAGCGGTCAGGCGATGCAGCAGGCCCAGCCCGGCTACGGCCAGCCGCCTTACGGTCAGGCTTACGGACAAGGCCAGGGATACGGACAAGGATACGGACAGGGCTATGGCGCGCCGCCGGTCGGCGGTGGCGGCGGCTCGTTCCTCGGCACCGCGGCGGCGGCCGCGGCCGGCGTGGTCGGCGGCTCGCTGCTGCTCTCCAGCATTCGCGGCATGATGGGCGGCGGATCGCATCAGGCTTTCGGCGACACCACCATCATCGAGGAGCGCGGTGGCGGCTCCACGGGTGGCAGTCCCTGGGGCGGCGACCAGTCCGGCGGCTCGCTCGCGCGCGACGCCGGCCTCGATGACATCGGGTCGAACCGGGATTCCCGTCAGGGCTTCTTCGACCAGGCCTCGAACGATCGCGACAACGACGACCAGAACTACGACAACAACGACAATATGGACACGGCCGACGACAGCGATTTCGGCGGCGGTGACGATGGCGGCAGCGACTACGCGTAAAGCCGCGCGACGCGCCAAACAAAAACGGCCGCCGATGAGGCGGCCGTTTTCACATCAAACGTCAGAGTCTCACATCACCACGACCTTGGTGCCGACATTGACGCGGCCATAGAGGTCGATGACGTCCTCGTTGCGCATGCGGATGCAACCGGAGGAAACGTTGGTGCCGATGGTCCAGGGCTCGTTGGAGCCGTGGATGCGATAGAGCGTGGAGCCGAGATACATTGCACGCGCGCCGAGCGGGTTTTCCGGGCCGCCTTCCATGTGCCTCGGCAAGTCGGGACGGCGGGCGATCATTTCCGCCGGCGGCGTCCAATCGGGCCATTCGCGCTTGGCGGTGATCGACTTCACGCCGGTCCAGGTGAAGCCCTCGCGTCCGACGCCGATGCCATAGCGCAGCGCCCGGCCGTTGCCTTCGACGAGGTAGAGGAACTTGTTGTTGGAATCGACGACGATGGTGCCGGCGCCTTCCTTGCCGCTATAGTCGACCAGCTGTTTCTCGAATTTCGGATCGAACGGACGCTGCCGCGGATCGATCGCTTCCTGCTGGTAGCTTGCGCCTTGCTGATAACCGCCCTGCATCTGCGGCTCGCCCATCGGCGGCATGCGACGCGGATCGGCGTAAGCGGGCTGCTGCTGATAGATCGGCTGCTCCGGCGCATAGGCCGGGCCGCGGCCGGGTCCGTCGCCGAACAGGAACTCGATGAAACCGCCGCCCATACTGGCATTGGAGGCGACGCGCACCGGCGCGGGGGTTACACGCGGCTGGTAGAGCACCGCGGGCGGATCGTTCGGCACGCTATTGTCGAAGGCGCTGGCGCTGGTCGCGCCGACAATGAAGGCGCATGCGCTGCCGAGCAGCGCAACAGACATTTTCTTGAACATCGACGTACTCTGTACTGTTTCGTCTAGTTGCATTCGCCGCCGAACGCGCTGGCTGATTTTTCGCGTCCCCGACGTGGTCAATAAAGAGCAAACTCCGTTGCGTTTGGTAAACAGATCAGGCGTTTCGATTCACCACGTCGCGAGCAACGCTGCAATTTCCCGATCAGCGTTTATTTTCGATGAAAGGCAAAGCCTCATGGTTAATCGTGCGTTTGCGCGCCGTCGCGCGCGGCTGCACAACAGTTCCTGACGTGAACCTCGTGTTAAATTGCTTCTGTCTACAAAGACGCGTGAGTGAGGTGGGGGGAGTATCCTGATGGCTGTTCACCGCAAGCGTTTTCGTGTCGAGGATATCGCCGGTGGCGAGATGCCAGTTTTAGACGTGACTGAAGAGGCCGGCCCGATGCATAGCGAAATCATGGCGGAGCTGCGCGCGATCCGCGCCCAGATGGCACGAAGCAGCCAAGCCGCGCTGCCGCCGAGCGATGCCGTCGTGGCGCAGGAAGTTGCCGATACGCGCGCGCTGCTGGAAACCTACCGCGCCCAGATCGAACAGTGCGAGAAGCTGAAGGTCGAGCTCGACCTCATCCACGACGCCATCGACCGCACCAAGCGCGAGATCGCGACCCTGCACGGCAAGAGCTTCGACGGCGGCGAGATGGCCAAGGTCAATGGCGAGCTCGGTGCAGTGGTCGGCGGCACCGAACAGGCGACCCAGCAGATCCTCGAAGCCGCCGAGTCGATCGACCAGGCGGCCAGCGCGATGTCCAAGGTGCAATCGGCCGACCAGCAGAAGCGGCTTGCCGACGACATCCAGGAACGGGTCATCTCGATCTTCGAAGCCTGCAACTTCCAGGACCTGACCGGCCAGCGCATCAGCAAGGTCATGAGCACGATGAAGTTCATCGAGCAGCACATCAACGCGATGATGGAGATCTGGGGCGGCGTCGACGCCATCAAGGCTCACGTGCCGGCTCCGGTCGACACTCGCAGCGAGGACGACAAGCTCCTCAACGGCCCGAAGCTCGCCGGCGACGTCGGCCATGCCTCGCAGGACGACATCGACGCGCTGTTCGACTAAGCGGACGCGCAAACAGACAAACAAAATGCCGGCCCTCGGGCCGGCATTTTTTGTTTCTCGTCATTGCGAGGAGCTCGCGACAAAATCGCGCAGCAATTTTGCGCTGAAGCGACGAAGCAATCCAAGCTGCCTCCGCGGAGACAGACTGGATTGCTTCGCTTCGCTCGCAATGACGAGTGGTTAGGCCGAAACCCCGGTCACGCCCGCGGCGCGCAGCGGACATAGACCATGTTGCCGTAGCGGGTGGCGGCGTCCTTGTCGACGAAGCGGGTGATCATGACGCGGCCGTCGAAAGAGACGATCTCGCGGTCCTGCTCGCCGGGCGTCGGACCGGACGGGCCGATATAGTTCTTGCCGCTCGGCGAGCCCTTCAGCCGCAGCTCCTGGGGCGTTGCCTGGTCGGCCAGATGCATGACCACCCCGCCGGAGGACCCGGCGCCGATCACGTAGGGATTCTTGCACTGGGCCCTCGCCGCCGCCTCGGTGCGGGCGCGGTCGGCCGGGTTCTGGAACGAGGCGAGGCCCCAGCGGCCGACGATCTCGTCGGCGCGGATCGAGGCCGGCATTTCCGGCGCGACGCCGGGCTCGGCCTCAGGCGCAGGCTGGGACGAAGAGAAGGACGGCAGGCTCATGCCGCCGCCGCAGGCCCCCAACAGCAGCGCCAGGCAAGAGGCCGCCGCCAGATTGGCAACCGTGCGCGCGTGAGCTGAACTGATCATGGCATTCCCCCGAACAAGACCATGGCCGCACCCCTCCCGCAGCCAAGCGCAAAACCGCTGCCAGAGCAATGACGTCCTTTGATACGCCCGAGCCCCGAACAAGTTTCCAATGCCACCATCCTATATCCGCCTCACCAATCGCTTAACCACCTTTGCTTGACAGGATCGCAGCCAAGCCATATCCCCTGCGCACTATTAGCACTCGGAAAGACCGATTGCTAAGCGCGCCGTTCGCCCCTCGGGAAGAGGAAGGACGGCGGCGCCGCCACCCACTTCCGCTGCTTTCGAAAAAAGCGAGCCTCCAAAGGGAAACGTCATGGCTAAGTCCAAATTTCGTCCGCTGCATGACCGTGTCGTGGTCAAACGTATCGACGCCGAGGAAAAGACCAAGGGCGGCATCATCATCCCCGACACAGCCAAGGAAAAGCCGTCCCAGGGCGAAGTCGTCGCGGTCGGCCCCGGCGGCCGTGACGAGGCTGGCAAGCTGATCCCGATCGACCTCAAGGTCGGCGACCGCGTGCTGTTCGGCAAGTGGTCGGGCACCGAGGTCAAGATCGACAACGAAGAGCTCCTGATCATGAAGGAGTCGGACATCATGGGCGTGATGGCCTAAGGCCGTCAGCCTGAACGGCCGCTGAATGCTATGCCCGGATCATCAGGTCCGGGCATCCATCGTTCCGCCGCACATCACCACGCACGACACATCACGACACAACAGGGATTGCAGACAATGGCTGCCAAGGACGTCAAGTTTTCCGGAGACGCGCGCGATCGCATGCTGCGCGGCGTCGACATTCTCGCCAACGCGGTCAAGGTGACGCTCGGTCCGAAGGGCCGCAACGTCGTCATCGAGAAGTCATTCGGCGCCCCCCGCATCACCAAGGACGGCGTCACCGTCGCCAAGGAGATCGAGCTCGAGGACAAGTTCGAGAACATGGGCGCCCAGATGGTGCGTGAGGTCGCCTCCAAGACCAACGACCTCGCCGGCGACGGCACCACCACCGCGACCGTGCTGGCCCAGGCCATCGTGCGCGAAGGCGCCAAATCGGTTGCCGCCGGCATGAACCCGATGGACCTCAAGCGCGGCATCGACATCGCGGTCCATGCCGTCGTCAAGGACATCGAGAAGCGCGCCAAGCCGGTCGCGTCCTCTTCCGAGGTCGCCCAGGTCGGCACCATCTCGGCCAACGGCGATGCCGCCATCGGCAAGATGATCGCGCAGGCGATGCAGAAGGTCGGCAACGAAGGCGTCATCACCGTCGAGGAAAACAAGTCGCTCGACACCGAAGTCGACATCGTCGAGGGCATGAAGTTCGACCGCGGCTATCTCAGCCCGTACTTTGTCACCAACCCCGAGAAGATGACCGCCGAGCTCGAGGACGCCTACATCCTCCTGCACGAGAAGAAGCTCTCCGGCCTGCAGGCCATGCTGCCGGTGCTCGAAGCCGTCGTGCAGTCGGGCAAGCCGCTCGTCATCATCGCCGAGGACGTCGAGGGCGAGGCGCTGGCGACCCTGGTCGTCAACCGCCTGCGTGGCGGCCTCAAGGTCGCCGCCGTCAAGGCGCCGGGCTTCGGCGATCGCCGCAAGGCCATGCTGGAAGACCTCGCGATCCTCACCGGTGGCCAGCTGATCTCCGACGATCTCGGCATGAAGCTCGAGAACGTCACGGTGAAGATGCTCGGCCGCGCCGGCAAGGTCGTGATCGACAAGGAGAACACCACGATCGTCAAGGGCGCCGGCAAGAAGCCGGAGATCGAGGCCCGCGTCGGGCAGATCAAGGCCCAGATCGAGGAGACCACCTCGGACTACGACCGTGAGAAGCTGCAGGAGCGTCTGGCCAAGCTTGCCGGCGGTGTCGCGGTTATCCGCGTCGGCGGCGCGACCGAGATCGAGGTCAAGGAGAAGAAGGACCGCGTCGAGGACGCGCTCAACGCCACCCGCGCCGCGGTGCAGGAAGGCATCGTCCCCGGCGGCGGCGTGACGCTGCTGCGCGCCAAGAAGGCGGTCGGCCGTCTCACCAACGCCAACGCCGACGTGCAGGCCGGCATCAACATCGTGCTGAAGGCGCTCGAAGCTCCGATCCGCCAGATCTCGGAGAATGCCGGCGTCGAGGGGTCGATCGTGGTCGGCAAGATCCTGGAGAACAAGTCCGAGACCTTCGGCTTCGACGCCCAGACCGAGGACTATGTCGACATGATCGAGAAGGGCATCATCGATCCCGCCAAGGTGGTGCGCACCGCGCTGCAGGACGCCTCCTCCGTGGCCGGCCTGCTGGTGACCACCGAAGCCATGGTCGCCGAGGCGCCGAAGAAGGATGCCCCGCCCGCCATGCCGGCCGGCGGCGGCATGGGTGGCTTCTGAGCCCATCCTTCCCCCTGACACTGTTGCGAAGGCCGCCTCCGGGCGGCCTTCTTTTTTGTCGAGACTGGCCCGCGCTTCAACCGGCGGACAAAACCCACTACGGTGGCGCGCCGATTCTGATTTGAGGATTTCGTCAATGCGCGCGCTTTTTCCGACGGCTCTCTTGGCAAGCCTGCTCGTCATGTCTCCAGGGCTCGTATCAGCCCAGATGAAGCTGTCGCCGAAGGCCGCGGCGCCCGGCGGCACCGAGACGCGCTATTTCACCTCGATCGACGGGCTGATGGACGGCAACGCCGACGTCATCCTGAAGGAGACGCGGCAGGGCAAGACGGTCACCGCGGCCGTGCTCGACGTTTGCTATCCCGTGGCGAAGAATTCCGATCGCAAGGATCGCTTCGTCGTCAATCTCCAGGTCTCCGGCCAGACCTTGACCGGCACGACCACGAGCCTCGGCGCGAAGGCGCCTGTCACGGTCAAGCTTACGCGCAAGCCCACCGGCGACACCTTTGAATTCCGCGGCCAGATCGGCATCGGCCAGGCCGTGACCGAAGTGACCTCGCCTGATAATGCCGATCTCAGCGAGAAGGAGTTTCTGGACAACCAGACCACCGACGACGGCATCACGCCCCAGCCGAAGGATTTCACTGAAGTCTCGCCGGAGGCGATCGCGGTCAAGGTCAAGCTCGATGCCGCGACCGACTTCCTGAAAGGCCTCAAGGGCCAGGACGTCGAGGTGACGCTGGCAAGCCTGACCGTCGGCTGTGACGCGCTGCGCGCCGGCGAGCAGACCATCAACATGTCGGTCGATCCGGAGCGCGCGGCCGCGCTGCTCGCAAAATTCAAGGCGATGCCAGGCGTCACGGCCGCAGGCTGGACCGCCGGACTGGTGGAAATGGATCGCACCATCCGCGTTGGCGCTGCCGACTGGCGCGACGGCGACAAGATCAACCGCGACAAGCTCGCAGGCGCGATCGCCGGCGTGCTCAGCAGGACGCTCGCGGCCAAGCCGGTCTCGCAGAGCTTCAACGCCGCCACCGGCAAGCTCAAGCTGGTGTTCAAGCGGCCGAACCAGGATTTCCCGGCGCTCGAGCTCACCGACACGATCGAGGTCGCGGGCCTCGTTTCCGCCGACAAGCCGGGGACATCAGACAAGCTGATCCTCTGGATCGGCAGCCCCTCGACCACGACCGCCGACGAAAGCACCGGCGCCAAGCTCAATGTCTCTGACGAGGCGACGGCCGATGAGGAAGGCGACCAGCCCGACGACAACGGCTCGATCGAAGCGCTCGCCAAGGAGCTGAAAGGCCAGCGCTGGGACGCCGACAAGTCGGTGTGGAAGTAGGCGAAGCGACAAACTCGCTGTCATTGCCCGCTTCGCGGGGCATGACGGAGAGGGCTAATTCCCGTTCTGGCGGAAGCGCAGCGTCTTGGGGCCGATCAGCGTGAGCACCTCACCCTGGCGCTTCCAGGTCTCGACGGCGGCTAGCGCGGCGACGAGTTCGTCGTCGGCTTGCGCCCTGGCCGGCGGACAGGAACGATCCTGGATCTGGCCGGGGACGAAGATCACGGTATTGCCGGCCACCGAGAACTGGCCTTTTCCGCCCTTGCACCAGAGCTCGAGCACGACCTCGCCATTGTCGCCGATCTCGAGGTTGGGAATCCGCTTGGAGCCGGGCTGAGGAACGGCCTCCAGCGTCATCTCGGTGCCGAAGGGAAAGCCCTCTTGCGCACGCGCAACGTCGGACATCGCAAGCACTGCAGCGACCGTGCACACCATCCGCTTCAACAACACCATGAGACCTCTCAACCGACCCGATTTGCCGGGGGTCTTCTATAAGACGGCAAGGCCTTTGAGAAGGTTCGTCGGTTCAAGATACAAAAATCCCCGCGGGACAAGCCCGCGGGGATTTGTATCGGGGCCGGAGGCGCCTGTTACTTCAGGACGAGGGCCGTGAACGGATAGACATAGGCTTGCAACGTCACGAACACACCGACGAGGCAGGCCAGCACGATCGAATGCCAGAACACGAAGCGCAGGATGGTGCCTTCGTGGCCGTACCAGTTGGTCGCGGTGGAGGCGACGACGATCGATTGCGCGTCGATCATCTTGCCCATCACGCCGCCGGATGAATTCGCCGCCGCCATCAGGATCGGCGAGAGGCCGAGCTGCTGCGACGTGATCTTCTGGAGGTTGCCGAACAGGATGTTCGACGACGTATCCGATCCCGTCAGCGCCACGCCCAACCAGCCGAGCAGCGTGCCGAAGAAGGGATAGAGCACGCCGGTTGCGGCAAAGGCGAGACCCAGCGTCGCGTCGACGCCGGAGAGCCGCGTCAACGTACCGATCGCGAGCATCGCCGAGATCGTGATCAGCGAGATCGCGCAGAGCCGGATGGTGCGGCCGTATTCGAGCAAGAGCCGGCCCGGACCGACACCCATCAGGAAGCCGGAGATGATCGCCGCGATCAACATGCCGGTGCCCGTGAAGGACAGGTAGGTGAAGCCGAACACCGCCGCTTCCTTGGTCGGCGCCGGCGCGACCGGCGGCATCTTGTTGATCATCTGGTGCAGTTCGGGAACGGGATAGTTCCAGACGAAGATGTTGTTCGCCCAGGTCTTGAAGGCGCCATTGCCCCAGACCAGCATCACGACGCAGACGATGATCCACGGCAGAAGCGCGCTGAACAGCTCGCTTTGCGTCAGCGGCGTCTTGTCGATCGGTTTTGCCGTCGCCATCGTTGCCGCCGATTCATCGTGCCCGCGCAGCGCCGGCGACAGCCAGAGTTGCTTCGGCTGCCAGACCTTCAGGAACAGGATCAGCGCGCCCATCGAGATCAGCGACGCACCGATGTCGACGATCCAGGGATTGACGAAGTTCGAGATCACGAATTGCGGGACCGCGAACGACACGCCGGTGACGAGGATCGCCGGCCAGACATCCTTCATGCCTCTCCAGCCCGCGAACGCCCACACCACCCAGAACGGCACGATCAGCGAGAACAGCGGCAATTGCCGTCCAACCATCGCGCCGAGAATGTAGGGATCAAGCCCGGTGACCGAGGCGAGGCCCTGGATCGGCGTGCCCAGCGCGCCGAAGGCGACCGGCGCGGTGTTGGCGATCAGCGACAGGCCGGAGGCCGCAAGCGGCGAGAAGCCGAGACCGATCAGCACGGCACCTGTGATGGCCACCGGCGTACCGAAGCCCGAGGCGCCCTCGAAGAACGCACCGAACGAAAATGCGATCAGCAGCAATTGCAATCGCCGGTCCTCGGTGACGCCGCCGACCGCGCGCTTGAGCAGCTCGAAGCGACCGGTGGTCACCGTCACCTGGTAGAGGAAGATGACGTTGAGAACGATCCAGCCGATCGGGAAGAAGCCGGTCACGATGCCGAGGATCGAGGCGCGGACCGACATGTTCACCGGCATCGTGAACACGAAGATCGTGATCAGGTTGGTCACGATCACGGCGACGATGGCCGCAATGTGAGCCTGAACGCGCCCGCTCGCGATCAGCACCAGCAGCGTGACGACAGGTATCGCCGCCGCGATCGTCGACAGCACGGGGCTGTGCAACGGATCATAGATTTGATTCCACATGGTCTTCCTCCCCCACGCATGTGTGCGGCAGGTGGCCCGCGTGGACGGCCAGACCTGCTTGACGTTGCAAGCGATAACCCCCGAGTTGGACGCGAATTCCTCGCGAAAGCAGCGGTTCCGCCCCTGCTCACAAGCTCGCGAAAATCTGGAGGTCCCCACCCCACGCCGTTATGCCCATGCTAGGGTTGCAAGCTGCGGCTCGCCAACGCAAATTGCAGAACTTGCGACTTTAGTCTAAGTGCGCCGCTTTCTGCCATGGCCTCAGCCGCCTGGCGTCAGGGCCGCTGTGAATATCCCTCAGGAGATATCCCTCTGTGAACAACATCCGCGCCACGCTCGCGATCGTCTGGCGAATCGCCATCCCCTATTTCCGATCGGAGGACAGATGGGCCGGTCGCGGCCTGCTCGCCGCGGTGATCGCGATGGAGTTGGCGCTGGTCGCGATCAATGTCCTCGTCAGCCAGTGGCAGAACCGGTTTTTCACGGCCATCCAGGAATACGATCTGGCCCGGTTCGTCACGGAGATCTGGATATTCCTCGGCCTCGCGTCCGTCTTCATCGCGCTCGCCGTCTACAAACTCTATCTGAACCAGTGGCTGCAGATCCGCTGGCGGCAATGGCTGACCAGGCACTACCTCGGCGAATGGCTCGACGAGGCCACGCACTATCGCATGCAGCTCACGGGTGACGCCGCCGACAACCCGGATCAGCGCATCACCGAGGACGTCAAGAATTTCGTCGAGCAAACGCTGGTGATCGGGTTGGGCCTGCTGTCGTCCATCGTGACGCTGGCCTCGTTCGTCGTGATCCTGTGGGGTCTGTCCAACAAGGCACCACTGCACCTTTACGGCACCGATATCGTCATCCCCGGTTTTCTGTTTTGGTGTGCGCTGCTTTACGCGGTGCTGGGTACGGCGCTGACGCACTGGATCGGCGCGCCGCTCATCAACCTCAATTTCGAGCAGCAGCGCTTTGAGGCCGATTTCCGCTTCAATCTGGTTCGCGTCCGCGAAAACTCCGAGCAGATCGCGCTGCTGAAGGGCGAAGGCGCCGAGCGCAGCCGCCTGCTGGACCGCTTCGGCTTCGTGATCGGCAATTGGTATGCGATCATGGGGCGCACCAAGCGCCTGACCGCTTTCACAGCGAGCTACAGTCAGGCAGCGGTGATCTTTCCCTATGTGGTGGTGGCGCCAGCTTACTTCGCCAAGAGCATCCAGCTCGGCGACATGATGCAGACCGGCTCGGCTTTCGGCAGCGTGCAGGATGCTCTGTCCTTCTTCGTCACGGCCTATCGTTCGATCGCCGAATGGCGTGCGATCGTCGCGCGTCTCGACGGCTTCGAGATGTCGGTCGACAGCGCGGTAAACCTGCCGGCGCATCAGGCGACGATCGAGCTCAAGGCGGCCGGCGGCAGCCGCAATATCGGGCTTGAGAAGCTTTGCGTGTATCTGCCCAACGGCAAGCCGCTGGTGGCAGCCGACGGCTTTGCCATCCAGACGTCGGAGCGCGTGCTCGTGACCGGGCCGTCGGGCTCCGGCAAGTCGACGCTGTTCCGGGCAATTGCCGGCATCTGGCCGTTCGGTACCGGCACCATCGTCGTCCCCGCCCAGGCGAAGCTGATGATGCTGCCGCAACGTCCCTATTTCCCGGTCGGCGCGCTGGGTGATGCCGTGATCTATCCAGCAGCGCCCGGCGCATTCCAGGCAAGCCAGATCCGGGACGCGGTGATATCGGTCGGCCTGCCCGACCTCGCCGATCGGCTCGGCGAAGACGGGCACTGGAACCGGATGCTGTCGCTCGGCGAGCAGCAGCGCCTGGGGCTGGCCCGCGCGCTGCTGCATGCGCCGGACTATCTGTTCCTGGACGAGGCCACCGCCTCGCTCGACGAACCATCGGAGGCCCGCCTCTACCGGCTGCTGGCCGAGAAGCTGCCGCAGGCCACCATCGTCTCGATCGGCCATCGCTCGACGCTCGATGCCTTCCACACCCGCAAGGTGGCGATGATGAAGGACGGAGCGATCCATGTGCTGGGCAAGGACAGTACCCCAGTCGAACCGGAGCCGAGCGCAGCGCGCTGAGGGGTAGCCCGGAGGGAGCCAACGGGTCGGCGCGAAGCGCCGCCCGATGACAGGCTCCCCGCAATCCGGGGAATATCTCACTGCGCCGATAGACCCGGATTTCGCTGCACTCCATCCGGGCTACGCGCGCTGAGGGCGAGGTCCCAGCTCAGACCTCGTCATTGCGAGCGCAGCGAAGCAATCCAGACTGTCTCGGCGGAAAGACTCTGGATTGCTTCGCTGCGCTCGCAATGAACGGAGTGTGACGCTCCGGCTCCGTTCTCCCGCTCGCACAGTCCCCCAAAACAAAAGGGCGGCAGATCGCTCTGCCGCCCTTGTTAGTCGTCTCGGGACAAAACTTACTTCAGATTGGTCATCGCCGTCAGGTCGAAGGACAGCTTGGCAATACCCGCCGCGCCGCACCAGTTGGAGCCGGCGCCGCCCGGGTTGATCGGGGTGACGTTGGTGGTGCCGGTGGCGTTGAAGGCGCTGGTGAAGGCGTTGCAATCACCCTTGTTCAGATCGGTGTCGGAGTAACGCAGATCGAGCGTGAACACCTTGTAGGTGAAGCCGACGCCGATATTCCAGGTGTTGTAATCCTTGTAGGGAATGCCGTTGGCGAACACGGTGCCAGCACCGGTGCCGTAGAAGGCATCCGAGGTGCCGAACCACTGCCGGCCGAATTCACCCGACACGTACATGCCAACGCCGGAAGCACCGAACATCGTGCTGGGCGCCGTGTACTTGGCGGTCAACGACGCGTAGTTGCCCCAGGCTCCGGAGTTCAGGAAGTTCGGCGAGTAGAACTCGGTCGCGCCAACCGTGAAGCTGTCGTTGATGGTGTAGTTCACCTTGCCGTAGACTTCGAAGAAGCTGACGTCCTTCTTCATGACGTTGCCGTCGGCGAGGAAGATGGTCGTGGTGCTGACGGGGCAGACGCCGCCGCCGGGGACGCCGCCGGTGAGCACGTTGTCGGCGCAGCTTCCGCCCGGATACAGATAGCCCCACACGCCGATATCGAAGGCCCAGGCGCCGAAGGTCGGGCGGATACCGCCGTAGATGTCGACTTCAGCCGCGGCGCGGTTGGCGAAGGAGATGCTCTCCGCGGACACGCCGGCGTACAATTGGAGGTCCTTGGTGACGTTGTAGCGCGGCTCGAAATAGGCCGCGACCGACGGTTTGTGGTTCGACTGGGTCACGCCGCGGAAGATGTAGTCGTTCATGATCGCGCCGCCGAAGGCGACATCCCAGGGATCGAACGCGGGCACGGGAGGAGCCTTCACAGCCTTCAAGGGCATGTCCGCCGCGAAAGCCGAACCCGTCACCATTGCCAGCGCCGTTGCCAACAAAGCCACTTTCTTCATTTCGATCCCCATCACCAAGTTCTGACCCCGGCCGAGCTCCGGAAGCCCCCCAGAGCACCCGACCTGTTTGCAAATTTCGTAACTGAGGCAATTTGGATGGACAGACGCAAAGCGAGAAGCAAAAAACACGAGCATTTGCCGACTTTTTGGGCGTTCTGACGATTCCGCGAAAGGTTGTCAGCCGGTGTTGCTTCTCGATCACATTATTTTCACGCCGAAGTGCACAGAGGCGGCCGGGATACTACGGAGGCCCGTTGCTCCGTGGCCCGCGCGCTACGAATCAGCTGACTCAAAAACGGGCAGCCTCCGGTAATCCCTGACGTAGATGCAAAAAGGCCGCAGCATCGCCGCTGCGGCCTTCCTGTTGTCGATCGGTCGCCCGAGGGGGAAGCCTGGTCCGGTGAACCTGGCCTTGGCCGAACTCTGGGCCTAACCCTGCCCTTCGGCCGGCGTCGGTTCCGCAGAAGACGAAGGCATCGCCCAGCTGGTCTCGGCGGCGGGCTCGGGAGCTGGTGCGGCTACTGGGGCCGCCGGCTTCGGAGCGGGAGCTGCCTTCGCCTTCTTCGGTGCCGCCTTCTTCGCAGTCTTCTTGGCGGCCTTTTTCGGCGCCGCCTTCTTGGCAGCGGCCTTCTTCGCTGTCTTCTTCGGTGCGGCTTTCTTGGCCGATTTCTTCGCTGCCTTCTTGGCAGACTTCTTGGCCGCCTTCTTCTTCGTCGCCTTCTTCGCCGCTACAACCTTCTTGGCCTTTTTAGCCTTCTTGCTTTTCTTCTTGCTCGCTTTCGCCATCGTGGTCCTCCTGTTGCCGCCGAACAATGGTCGATCGGGCGCCTTCAGCTGTCACCTCGGGACGAGGGCTCAGCTCGACGCATTCAATGCCGGCCGCGACCCGCCCGTAGCCCAATCGAGAAGCTCAATCGTGTGTACGACCGGAACTGACGTGCCACTGGCAATCTGCACCATGCAGCCGATATTGCCTGCGGCAATCATGTCCGGCTTGACGCTGGCGATGTTGGCGACCTTGCGATCACGCAACCTGCCCGCAAGCTCGGGCTGGAGAATGTTGTAGGTCCCCGCCGAACCGCAACACAAATGGCTCTCCGGCACATCTTTCACCACGAATCCATTCTTGGAAAGCAATTCTTTCGGAAGGCCTGTGATTTTCTGTCCGTGCTGCAACGAACACGCGGAGTGATAGGCGACGACGATGTTGTCCTGTTGCGTGCTCGGTGCGAGGCCGAGACCGGCGACATATTCGGTGATGTCCTTGGCAAGCGCTGACACCTTTGCCGCATCGGCTGCGAACACGGCGTCCTCGCGCAGCAGATAACCGTAGTCCTTGATCACGGTGCCGCAGCCGGACGTCGTCACCAGGATGGCGTCGAGCCCCTCGCCGGCGGCCTCCTTGTGCCACGCTGCGACATTGGCGCGAGCGCGCGCCAGCGCATCCTCGTCATCACCGAGGTGATGGGTCAGCGCGCCGCAGCATTGCTCGTCCTTGACCAGGACGACCTCGATGCCGTGGCGGGTGAGCAGGCTGATGGCGGCCTGGTTGATGCGCGGCGCCAGCACCTGCTGGGCGCAGCCCTGCAGCAGCGCGACCCGGCCACGCTTCTTGCCGAGCGCCGCGAACACGCTGCCCGGAAGCGCGCCCGGCGCCGGCAGCCGGCCGGGAGCCAGAGCCAGCATCGCCTTGAGGCGCTGGATCAGGCCTGGCGTGGCCGAGGGCCGCGGTGTCGGCAGGAAGACCGCGAGGGGTCGGGCCAGCTGAGCCAGCCGCATGCTGATGCGAAACCATTGCGGGTCCGGCAGGACGAAGGCGAGTACCCGGCGCAGCAGCCGCTCGGCGAGCGGGCGCTGATAGCGCTGCTCGATCCTGACACGGGCCTGATCGACGAGGTGCATGTAGTTCACGCCGGAGGGGCAGGTGGTCATGCAAGCCAGGCACGACAGACAGCGATCGACATGCTTGACCACCTCCGATGTCGGCGCCTGGTCCTTCTCCAGCATTTCCTTGATCAGATAGATGCGACCGCGCGGGCTATCGAGCTCGTCGCCGAGCAGGACATAAGTCGGGCAAGTCGCCGTGCAGAAGCCGCAATGGACGCAGGCGCGCAGGATCTTGTCGGCCTCCGCGATGTCGGGGTTAGCAAGCTGCGCGAGTGAGAATTCGGTCTTCATGCCGTAGCCCGCCTCAGGCGTCCCCGGTTCAGGATCGACTTCGGATCGAAGCTGGCGCGGACCCGTTCGCTCAGGGCGGCAACGCCCGGCGCTTGCGGGTGGAATATGTCGACGCCGCGCCTGACGTCCTCGGCTGCGCGGATCAGCATGGCGTGCCCTCCGACTGCATCGGCACGCTGGCGTACGGAAGGGGCATGCGCATCGGCCTTCGGCGGCAGCGCCGCCCAGATCAGTCCGCCGCCCCAGTCATAGATCACATCGCCACCGGTCTCGCGCGCCAATTGCGTGCCGAGTGCCGCCCCCGAGGCCGGCGGGCAGACGATCCGCCACACCGGACAAGCACCGAGCGCGCTGCCGGCCGCAAACGGCAACACATCACGGATGGTGGCCCATAGCACTGACGACACGGCATCCTCAATCAGGGTCGCGGCGCCGAACGGCGCCAGCAGCTCGCGCAAGGAACCGGCGCGATGGCTGGCCGAGGCCGTGATGCCCTCGAGCCGCAGCGCGGTCACCGCCTCGCCCTGGCCGGCGATATCGCCGAGCCCGTCAGTCCTGGTTCGGAGCACCGATTTCGGCAGATGCGCGGCGCCGGAGACGTCGTAGGGGGAGCCGAGGGCCGCCGTCATCGCCTTGTTGGCGGTGGCATCGTCGAGGCCGCGCAGCAGCAGCGTCCGCTCCGCTTCCGGCTTCGGCATCACCTTCAGCGTCACTTCGGTCATCACCGACAGCGTGCCCCAGGAGCCCGCCAGCAGCTTGCAGAGATCATAGCCGGTGACGTTCTTCACCACCTTGCCGCCGGTTTTAAAACTGTCGCCGAAGCCGGAGACGGCATGCGCCCCGAGGAGATGATCGCGCGCCCCGCCTGCCTTGATCCGGCGTGGGCCGGCGAGACCGGCCGCGATCATGCCGCCGATGGTTCCCGAGGCAGGCGTGCCGAGCAGCGGCGCGGTGTTGATGGGCTCGAAAGCGAATTGCTGGTTCTTGGCGTCGATCAGCGACAGCACGTCGGCAACAGGCGCGCCGGCCTGGAGCGTGACGATCAATTCGTTCGGCTCGTAGGAGGTGACGGCGTTCAAAGCGGAGATATCGAGCACGGCATTGGTCGCCATCGCGTGGCCGATGCTGCGCTTGCTGCCATGACCGATGATCTCGAGCGGCTGCTCGTTGGCAATCGCCGCGCGCACCACCTCTTCGACGTCTTTGGCGTCTCTGACCTTGAGCGTATCCACGGGAGAAGGCGGTAGCGAAATTCGTCGCCAAAATCAAATGCGGCGTGACGCAAGCGCCCCTCGCCGGCGCGTTCGCGACCCGTCGCAGGGCCACATCGACGCTTCGATCGTGGCCGAAGCGTTCACGACATCGATACTTCGATCACCGGCGAACCAAAGCCAGCAGGCCGTCGCTACAAATCTGCGTCGATCGCGATCGAGGCCAACCGGTGAAGACAGACAAGGAGGAAGGACCATGAACCACTATGCAACGCAAAAATCCCTCAGCGAGGCCGTCGACGGCGGCGGCCTGCTCGTCGTCGCACAATGGGAGGCAAAGCCCGGCGAGGCCGACAAGGTCGCTGGGATCCTCGACCGTTTCCTGCCGGACGCGCAGCGCGAGGACGGCGTCAAGCTGTTCCTGATCTCGCGGGCGAAGGACAATCCGGCCCAGTTCCTGTTCTACGAACTGTTCCGCGACGAGGCCGCCTTCAAAGCACACCAGGAGAGCGCGCACTTCAAGACCTGGATCGCCGACCAGGCGTTGCCGCTACTCGCGAAGCGCGAGCGGGCGCAGTACGGGATGCTGTGAGGCTCGCGGAGAAGGGCCCGCACCCGCGGGCCCTTCCTTTCGCGAGCGTCTAGAACCTTGGAATATCCGGGAACGCCAGCTTGCCTGCGTGGACATGCATGCGGCCGAGCTCGGCACAGCGGTGCAGGGTCGGAAACACCTTTCCGGGGTTGAGCAGGCCCTGCGCGTCGAAGGCGCATTTCAACCGTTGCTGCTGGTTGAGGTCGATCTCGGTGAACATGTCGGGCATGAGATCGCGCTTCTCGATGCCGACGCCGTGCTCGCCGGTGAGCACGCCGCCGAACTCGACACAGGCGCGCAGGATGTCGGCGCCGAAGGCTTCGGCGCGCTCGATCTCGCCCGGCTTGTTGGCATCGTAGAGGATCAGCGGATGCAGATTGCCGTCGCCGGCGTGGAACACGTTGGCGCAGCCGAGCTGGTACTTTTCGCCGAGCTCGCGGATGCGCGCCAGCGCCTTCGGCAGCGCGCCGCGCGGAATGGTGCCGTCCATGCAGAGATAGTCGGGCGAGATGCGGCCCACCGCGGGGAACGCGGCCTTGCGGCCCGCCCAGAACAGATTGCGCTCGGCCTCCGAATTGGAGATCTGCAGCGTCACCGAGCCGCAGCCTCTGGCGATGGTCTCGACGCGCGTGATCAGCTCATCGACCTCGATCTTGGGACCGTCGAGCTCGATGATCAGCAGCGCTTCCACATCCAGCGGATAGCCGGCATGGACGAAGGCCTCCGCGGCGTGGATCGCCGGCTTGTCCATCATCTCCATGCCGCCCGGGATGATGCCGGCGCCGATGATGCGCGCCACGCATTCGCCGGCCGCCTCGACTTGCGCGAATCCGACCATCAGTGCGCGCGCCGTCTCCGGCTTTTGCAGGATGCGCACGGTGACCTCGGTGATGACGCCGAGCAGGCCTTCCGAGCCGGTGATGACGCCCATGAGGTCGTAACCCGGATTCTCCGCCGATTTGCCGCCGATGCGCAGGATCTCGCCGCTCATCAGGACAATCTCGCAGCCGAGCACGTTGTTGGTGGTCATGCCGTATTTCAAGCAATGCACGCCGCCGGAATTTTCCGCGACATTGCCACCGATCGAGCAGGCGATCTGCGAGGACGGATCTGGCGCGTAATAGAAGCCGGCATGCGCGACCGCCTGGCTGATCGCGAGATTGGTGACGCCGGGCTCGGTGACGACGACGCGGTTGTCGAAATCGATCTCGCGGATACGCTTGAATTTGCCGAGGCCCAGCAGCACGCCGTCCTCGAGCGGCAGCGCGCCGCCTGACAGCGACGTGCCCGAACCGCGCGGCACCACCTTGATGCCCTGGGCGGCACAATATTTCAGGACGAGCGAGACCTGCTCGGTCGTATCGGGCAGCACCACGACCATCGGCGGCTGCCGATAGGCGGTCAGCCCGTCGGATTCATAGGCCCGCATCTCGGCGGCGCTGTCGATCACGCCCTCGCCGGGCACGATTGCGCGCAAGGCGGCGACGATCTCGCTGCGGCGCGCCAGCACCGCCTGATCGCTCGCGGGCATCATGATGGCCATGTTACAAAACCTTCGTCGGGCATTGGAATTTGTTCCGGCAAATCAATCATGTCTGCCCACGTTTGGGTAGGGTCCTCCGAAGGTCGCATTGCTTTGTTGCAGCGCAAGTTCTCTCTGAGGCAAGTCTGCTATCAGGAAACCTGTCAGGGTTTGGCAGCTTGTCCCCGTGCACCGGACCTGCCAAAACCACGATCCACCCTCTGACCCCGGGAAGAGACGAAGAGCTATGAAAAAATTGACTTTCGGCGCGTTGGTTGCCCTCGCCATGACTGCCGCAGCCTCCACCGCGATGTCGTCAAAAGCGATGGCGCAGGACGCCGCAGCCGGCAAGACATCGTTCAATAAGTGCCTGGCCTGCCACGCGATCGGCGAAGGCGCCAAGAACAAGGTCGGCCCCGAGCTGAACGGCCTCGACGGCCGTCATTCCGGCACCGCGCCAGACTACAATTATTCAGATGCGAACAAGAATTCCGGCATCACCTGGAATGAGGCGCAGTTCAAGGAATACATCAAGGACCCGAAGGCCAAGATCCCCGGCACCAAGATGGCGTTCGCCGGCATCAAGAACGAGACCGAGATCAACAATCTCTGGACCTACGTCTCGCAGTTCGACAAGGACGGCAAGATCAAGCAGTAAGCCGGTTGATGGCGGCCGCTAATCTGCGGCCGCCTGCGCCGGGGCGATCTGACCGATCATCGTCTCGATCTCCGTCTTCACCAGATCCGGCACCGCATTCTGCACCATGTGGCCGAGGTCGGGCAGAACGATCAGCTTTGCATCCGGCACCGTCGCGGCGAACGGGCGCGCGTGGATGTCGGTCCGCACCGTCTTGTCGGGCGCGCCGGCGATGATCGTCACAGGCACCTTGATCTCGCCGTAGCGCGGCGCCTGCGCGGCCACCGCTTCCTTGAGCGTCACGAGATCGTAGGCATTGGCGATGAATTCGCGCGGCCGCAGCAAGAGCGGCGTCGCGGACTCCTTCACGAATCCATCCGGCATCGTCTGGGGCAGGAAGACGTTGCGTGCGCCCGATTCGGTGACGAAAAAGCCCAGCGGCAGCGTGATGGTGAATGCGAGCAGCGGGCCGATGACAGGCGTTGCGATGATCTCGTTGTAGCGACCGACGCCGCCGCGCCAGGGATGGGTCACCGGTGCCAGCATGACGAGGCCAGCAACGCGGCCTGGGTGATCGAGCGCCAGGCGCGCGCCCAGCGCACCGCTCCAGGAATGCGCGACGAAAATCGCGCGATCGATCCCGAGCTTGCCGAGCGCCTCATCGATCATCCGCGCCTGAATCTGAGGCGTCGAATCCTGCCGTCGCGCGCGCGTGCTCCAGCCATGGCCGGGGCGGTCGATCAGGATGACGCGATGATTCCCGGCGAGCATGTCGCCGAGCGGACGCCGCATCACTTCAAGATTCGAGCTGGCGCCGTGCAGCATGACGATCGGCCAGCCCGCATCGCGCGGGCCAATGTCGACGACGTGCAGCGTTGCGCCCTCGACCTCGATCATCCGGCCCTGCGGCGGAAAGGAACGTTGCACGACGATGATGCCGGCCTGCGTGACCAGCGCGAGCAGGGCCAGCGCCGTCACGGCTGATAAAACGATCATGGAGACAGTCCGGACGATCCAGGGCACATGGCAGTTACGAATGACGCAGACGGCAGTTTCGCGCGGGGAGGCCCAGCGCTTCCACCGGAAATGCCGCCCTGTGGATATGTGCAGAATTGCCGAACTAAAAAACTCAATGAAATCAATGATCCACCCGACGACCTACAAGCCTCCCACCAGCTTCATGCAGTCGTCATCGCGCCGTCCTTATAATCGCCACGGTCGGTTCCGCCATTTGGAAGCGGATGGGCGCCGATCCCTCCTCGCAACCTCAGGGGATGCAGGAAAGACCGGCAGGATTGTCCTGGTTTGAACCGGAGGATTTTTCGATGAGCTTCAGATCGAATGACACCGCAATCGACGAGATTGTGGCAAGCTGCAACGGCGATTTGCGCGGTGCGGTGCGGGCGCTGCTGCTGATCAACGAACATCTCGAGACCGAGCTCGCCAAGGCCTATGCCGCGGCCGCCGATCATGGTCTCGCCGAGCGCGGCACCAACGTGCTGCACTAAGCCGGATTAGCCGGCGTCGTCCTCGGCCTTTTGCTCGTCGGGCGTGAGCACGGGACAGGCGCGGATGGTCGAGCGCGCAAGTTTGGCGTCGTCCTTGGATTTGTAGGGACCGTCGCCGAACCAGATGTCGCCAATGATGACCGGATTGCTGGTCACGATATTGCATTTGCCGGTGGCGCGATTGCCAACCACCCAGAACAGCCCATTGGCGAGGCTGATCGTTCCCGACGCCAACAGCAAGCTACAAGCAAAGATCAAACGCATCATGGCTGTGCTCCCTGCCATGCAGGTAGACCTGCGGCAGCACCGGCAATAGTCCTTGCCGCATTGCGCTTCCGATCGTGGTTAATCGCGGCGCGCCGCAACCGCTCAAGAAATGATCGAAATATCGGCTAGATGTCGCGGCCTTCGACCTTCTCGGTCAAAGCCTTCACCTGCTCGGGGATCTTCTCGAGGTGCGGATTGACGGCGAGCGCCTTGCGATAGGCCTCGAGCGCGCGCTTCTCGTCGCCGACGTCCTGCATGATCATGCCGAGCCCCGCGAGCGCGCCGAAGTGACGGGGCTCGCGGATCAGCACCTCGCGGATGTCGGCGAGCGAGCGGGCATAGTCGTTCTGCATGTAATAGAGCGTGGCGCGCCGATTCCAGGCTTCGATATAATCGGGCCGGAGCTTGATGACGGAATCGAGCAGCTTGATCGCGACGTCGATCTTCTGCGCATCGACCGCCGCCTTGGCTCGCGCCATCAGGAGGGCAGCGGTGTCGCTCGGGGTCTGCAGCCAGATCGCCCAGATCCGCGCCTCGACATGTTTGGCGCTGACGTCGTCGGGAGCGGCCTTTAGCGCGCCGAACAGGAAATCGAGGTTCTTGGTGCGGTCGGCCTTGGGCAGCTTGGCCGGTGCCTCCGGCAGCTTCTTCTGCTGCTTCGTCGGCGGGGCCGGATCATTCTGCGCCAGCGCCGGCGCGAGGCCGGCAGTTCCAAGAACCAGGGCCAGGCACAGCGTGCGCGGGAAAAGGAATCTCACGGTCATGGTGAAAGTCTAAACGCGCAAAGCCGCCCTTGCAAAGCAAAGGCGGCGTCAAACTCGTGTGAGACCGTGGTCTTGCGGGGCGCGCGAAGGCGACCGCGAGGGCAATATCAGCCCTGGCGAGCCTTGAAACGGCGCTGCACCTTGTTGATCACATAGACCCGGCCCTTGCGGCGGACCAGGCGGTTGGCGCGATGGCGACCGCGCAGCGACTTCAGCGAGTTACGGACCTTCATGGCAGAATCCTGAACGTTCGAAAGGCCGTGTTCGGCACTACCGTTTCGGCACGCGCGAATGTGGCAAAATGAGATATTTCCCGCTGGCGGACCGACCGCCCGGGACGGGGCGGTTCTTAAGGCATGGCGGGAGGTCATGTCAATGTTGTCTGGCTGGTTCCTCGCAGGCAAAACGCGAAACAACCCCATGCACAGTAGAAGCGGCCGGTTCGGCCCGATTCTGTCAGGCCCCGGCCAGGCCCCGCAAAGACTTTAGCGGGTTGCGGTTTCTCCGCCAGCAACGCCTTGCCAAATTCGTTATATCATATAATCAATTCGGCAACCCGTCGGGAGGACACCAATGCCCAAGCTGAAGCTGCCTGATATCGACAAGGTCGTCGCCATCGACATCCACACCCATGCCGAGGAGCCTTGCGGCACCCATCCCGACGACGGCTATGACGATTTCCAGGCGCAGATGGCCGACTATTTCAAGTCGCCGCACAAGCATCCGCCGACCGTGCCGGAGACCGCGGCCTATTACCGCTCCAAGAACATCGCCGCCGTGATCTTCCCCGTCGATGCCGAGCGCGAGACCGGCTTCCGCCGCTACAAGAATGAAGAGATGCTGGAGATCGCCTCCGACCATCTGGACGTCCTCATCCCCTTCGTTTCGATCGACCCGCACAAGGGCAAGCTCGGGGTGCGCGAGGCGCGCAGGCTGATCGAGGAATACGGCGTGCGCGGCTTCAAATTCCATCCGACCATGCAGGGCTTCTACGCCAACGATCGCATGGCCTATCCGCTCTACGAAGAGATCAACAATGGCGGCGCGATCGCGCTGTTCCACACCGGCCAGACCGGCGTCGGCTCGGGCATGCCCGGCGGCATGGGCATGCGGCTGAAATATTCCAACCCGATGTACATGGACGACGTCGCGGCCGATTTCCCCGACCTCAAGATCATCCTCGCACATCCCTCCTTCCCCTGGCAGGAAGAGGCGCTGTCGGTCGCGACCCACAAGCCGAACGTCTATATCGACCTCTCCGGCTGGTCGCCGAAATATTTCCCGCCGATCCTGGTGCGCTACATCAACTCGATCCTGCAGGACAAGATGCTGTTCGGCTCGGACTGGCCCGTCATCACGCCGGACCGCTGGCTGTCGGACTTTGCCAAGATCGACATCCGCGACGAGATCCGGCCGAAGGTGCTGAAGGCCAACGCGCGGAAGATCTTGGGGATCTAGGCGCGTCCTAACGACGTCCGCTCACGGCCCGAGGGCGGAAGTCGACGCGCGATGCGCGATCAGTTCACACTTGCCAGATAGCCCGCCAGAATGGTGCGGCTCTGGCTGAGCGTCTCGATGCGTTCGTCGATCAGGCCGACCTGCTGAGCGAGGATTCTTCGTAGCTCATTGCACGGCGTGAAAGCCGGATCGTTGTTCCGGACGCACGGGAGCAATTGCTGGATCGTCTCGAGCTTCATCCCCGCCGAACCAAGCATTTTGATCCGCCGCACGGTCTCCTCTGCCTCCGGGCCATAGTCGCGATAACCGGAATTGGTCCGCTGCGGCGCGAGCAAGCCTTCGCCTTCGTAATAGCGCAGCATCCGGACGCTGACCCCCGTGCTGCGGGAAAGCTCGCCAATTTTCATCTGAAGACCTCTTGACCCTGACAGCACTGTCAGACCGTACAGATGGTGCTCATCCAAGTGAATGCCACTTGTGAAGGGAGCAATGATGAAAGCCTATCATTTGAACAGCCATGCGGGGGCCGGCCACCTCGTGCGAGCCGACGTCAGCAAGCCCGAACCCGCCAATGGTGAAGTCCGCGTCCGGGTCGAAGCGGTCAGTCTCAACTACCGGGACCTTCTGATCCTCGACCGCGCGGGCCAGAACGAAGTCAACGGCCGCGTGCCGCTCTCCGACGGTGCGGGCATCGTTGACGCCATCGGCGCCGAGGTCGCGCAATGGAAGATCGGCGACCGCGTCGCCGCGTCGTTCTTTCGCGATTGGATCTCCGGGCCGTTCAAATCCAGCTACGTTGCGTCGTCCCTCGGTGGCAACGCGACGGACGGAATGCTGACAGAGTATGTCGTGCTGCCGGCGTCAGCGCTCGTCCCCGTACCGCCGCATTTGTCCTCGGTCGAAGCGGCCACTTTGCCCTGTGCTGGCGTCACGGCCTGGCACGGCCTCGTCACACGCGGTGGGTTGAGCAAGCGCGGCACGCTGCTCGTCCAGGGAACGGGTGGCGTCGCACTGTTCGGACTTCAATTCGCTGCGGCGCTCGGGGCGCGCGCGATCGTGATCTCGTCCTCGGATGAAAAGCTTGCCCGCGCGAGGACACTGGGCGGCTCGATCCTCATCAACTATCGCAACACCCCGGACTGGGATATCGCCGTGATGAAGGCCACCAGTGGCGAAGGTGCCAGCCACATTCTCGAACTCGGCGGTCCTGGCACCTATGACCGGTCGCTGCGATCCGTCGCGTCGGGCGGCAAGATCATTCAGATCGGCGTCTTGACGGGGTTCGGTCCGAAGCCAGATCTCGCTCGCCTGCAATGGGAAAATGCCGATATCATCGGTGTCACCGTCGGATCGGTTGAACATTTCTCTGCGATGAATCGCTTCCTGACCGAACATGCGATCCACCCGATCGTGGACCGCATCTACGATTTCGAGGACGTCCCCGAAGCCTATGCTCACCTGCGGAGCGGCTCGCATTTCGGCAAGGTCGTCGTGACGCTTTAGTTCGCGGGCGGCGGAATCATTCCGGCGCGCGCAACCAGCGCACTCACTAAGGTCGCGGCGTTGGCTGCGGCGACGGTGTCGCGGCAGGTTGCGACGGCGCTGGAGCAGAAGGTTGCTGCTGCGGTGCTGTGACCGGCTGCGCATCGCCGCCACCGTGCGGGACGCACGTCCCTACGTTGCTGAGCAGCCGTTTGGCCTCGATATCACGGGCTTTCCTGTAGTCGCTGCGGCGTTCGATCCTTGCCGCAGCCGTGCGATCCCACGCCTCGAACGCGTCAGCATAGTGCTGCCGCATCTGCTCCTCGGCGGCGAGGCAGTCACTGAACTTGTCGAACACCAGATCGGTGTTGACGGGTGAGACGCCGCCGACCAAGACGACCAACATCCATTTCATCACGCCTCCCTACGTTCATGCCCGCTAACGGGAACGGAGAGGCGTTGGCAAAGTTCCGGGGGGACACAGGCCCTTTCCCTTCGCAAGCAGGCGCCAGTCGCATGTCGGCTTGGCGCCAATGCCGAAAATCAGCTTCGTGACGCGCTTCAAAGGCGGGCGACCTTTACTGTGATCGACATCACAAAGTCCCACTTGCATTATGGCAAGCTGCAAATACCCTGTGCACATAATCGGGGCTTCCATGCGCACACCTCGCTGGTTTTTCTTAATCTTTTTGCTTTGCTTGACGTTCGGTTCGGCCCATGCCGAACGCCGGGTCGCGCTGGTGATCGGCAATTCCGCCTACAAGAGCGTGCCGAAGCTGGCGAACCCTGTGAATGACGCCGCCTTGGTTGGCGGCATGTTCAGGAACGCTGGATTCGATCTCGTCGAGATCAAGACTGACCTCAACATTGCCGAGACGCGGAAAGCGCTGAGGGAATTTGGCCTCCGGAGCCGGGATGCCGACATCGCCGTTGTTTATTACGCAGGCCACGGGATTGAGGTCGATGGCATCAACTATTTGGTCCCGACCGATGCCGCGCTGGAAGTCGATACGGACGTCTACGACGAGGCACTTCCGCTCGACCGTATCCTGGCGACGATCGAACCAGCCAAGCAGCTTCGCCTCGTCATTCTCGATGCCTGCCGGGACAACCCGTTCGCCGGAACTATGAAACGCACCGTGGCCAGCCGTTCTATCGGTCGCGGTCTTGCCAAGGTCGAGCCGTCGAGTCCGAATACGATGATCGCTTTTGCCGCCAAGGCGGGCTCGACGGCGTCGGACGGAGACTCGAAGAACAGCCCATTTGCAATTGCCGTGGTCGAACGCCTGCCAAAACCAGGGCTCGATCTCCGCAAAGCCTTTGGCTTCGTCCGCGACGACGTTCTCAGGAGCACGGCCTATCATCAAGAGCCTTACGTCTACGGTTCGCTCGGCGGCGAAGATCTGTCTCTGGTCCCGGCCGCACCGGCAGTGGGAGCGCAAGCCGATCCGCAGGAGGCCGTTCGCCGCGACTACGAATTCGCGCTTCAACTCGGTACCCGCGATGGCTGGACCGTGTTCCTGACCCAATATCCCGATGGATTCTACGCCGGTCTCGCCAAGGGCCAGCTCAACAAGATCGCGGCCGAGGAAGCCCGCGCTGAGGCGGTAGACAAGGCCCGACAGGCGGAGCAGGAGAAGGCACGTCTGGCCGCCGATCGCGCCAACAAGGCCGAACAGGAGAAGGCCGCGGCGGCCGCGAAGGCTGCCGAGGACAACCGGCTTGCGGCAGAAAAGGCCAAACGGGTTGAAGAGGCGAAGGCAGCAGAGGCCGAGCAGCGGCGCAAGGAGGCGGAAGCTGCAGTCGCCAAGGCACTTGCCGAAAAGCAGGCGGCCGAGACCGCGCTAGCCGACAGCATTGCCCGAGAGAAGGCTGCTGCCGAACTTACAGCGCAGAAGCAGGCGGCGACGGAAACCAAGGACAAGAACGACAACGCCATGAAGGTTGCGGACCTTCCGCCCACGCCATCGCAGCCATCCCTCTCGCCTCAAGAGACGATCAAGCTGGTGCAGTCTGAGCTGCGCCGTGTCGGTTGTATGACGGGCGCAACTGACGGCGACTGGAGCAATGCCTCCCAGCGCTCCCTGACGCTGTTTAACAAGTTTGCCGGAACAAAATTCGACACCAAGCTGGCGAGCTTCGAAGCGCTCGATGCGATCAAGGCCAGGCCTGGTCGGGTTTGTCCGCTTGTCTGCGAGCACGGCTTCAGGGCTGATGGCGACACCTGCGTCAAGATCACCTGCCGGGCAAATTATCACCTCAATGGTGACAACGAATGCGAGAGGGGCCAAGACAAGAAGCCAGTGGCGACTCGTGAATCGCCGAAAGGAGCGGACGACGAGCGAAAGCAGGTCGAGTCAACGCCTTCGAAACCGCAGGCGAGATCGAGCGGCCAGATGATCTGCTCGAGTGCCGGTTGCCGGCCCGTCAAGCCCGGATGTCGCATCGAGCAGCGAAAATATTTCAGCACATCTGCTACCAACTTCGCTACCGAAGTGTGCGACTAGCGTGACGCATTCTACAGTGGCGACGGCCGCATTTCGGAACTTGAACCAAGCCCGGAAGAGCGGTCAGCGAAACAGCCAACATCTGCACTGCGTCCACAAGCCGCGATCACGCTTGCGGTGGCCGGCGTCTGCTGTGCTCTGGTAAGCTGACGATACGCGCACGCCCCCAAGCGGGGTTCTTGTGACTACACCGCCCGGAAGGACAGCCGATGAATCTCAAAGCCGTCGTCTTCGATGCCTACGGAACGCTCTACGACATCCAGTCGGTCGCTGAGATCACCGAGGATGCGTTTCCGGGCTATGGCGAGATCATCACGCAGGTCTGGCGGATCAAGCAGCTCGAATACACCTGGCTGCGCTCGCTGATGCGGCGCTACCAGGATTTTTCTGCCGTCACGCGCGACTCGCTGGCTTATACGCTGCGCGTGCTTGGGCTGGCGTACGAGAACGAGGCCTTCGAGCGGATCATCGAAAAATATCTGCATCTCGATCTCTATCCGGACGCGACCGCCGCGCTCGAGGCCTTGAGACCGCGAAAGCTGGCCATCCTCTCCAATGGCAGCCCGGATATGCTGAACGCGCTGGTGCGCAATTCCGGGCTCGACCGCCTGCTCGACGCCACCATCAGCGTCGATGCCAAGAAGATCTTCAAGCCGAGCCCACAGGCCTATGAGCTGATCGGCGAGGTGCTCGGCACCGCGCCTGGCGAGGTGCTGTTCGTCTCCTCCAATCCCTGGGACGTCGCCGGTGCCAAGGCGTTCGGGCTGAACGTCGCCTGGATCGAGCGGGTGACGCCGGAGGCGATGGCGCTGGCTTGCGTCGAGACCGAACTCGTGGCACCGCTGACCATGTTCAAGGCGATCCGCACCCAGATGGACGAGCTCGGCTTTGCGCCGGATTATCGTGTTCGTTCGCTTTCGGACCTGCCCGCGATTGCCGCCCGCCCGTAAGTCCTCGATGAGCCAACTGGAATGAGCCTGGAATCCGTTCGCGCCTTCTTCGCCGAGAAAGCCCCCGACATATCAGTCATGGAATCCCCGATCAGCTCGGCGACCGTGACGCTGGCCGCCGAAGCCTATGGCGTCGAGCCCGGCATGATTGCCAAGACGCTGTCCTTGCGCGTCGGCGAGCGCGTGATCCTGATCGTCGCGGCCGGCACCTCGCGCATGGACAACAAGAAGGTAAAGGCGCAGTTCGGCGGCAAGCCGAAGATGCTGGGACTGGAAGAGGTCGCCGACATCACCGGCCACGAGGTCGGCGGCGTCTGCCCGTTCGGCCTGAAATCGCCGCTGCCGGTCTATTGTGACATTTCGCTGAAGGCGTACGACGTGGTGGTGCCGGCCGCGGGCTCGACCCACAGCGCCGTGCGCATCACGCCCGATCGGATGGCCGAGCTGACCGCAGCGGAATGGGTCGACGTCTGCGAGCACAGGCCATAACGCGGGTTCGATCGGTCGGCCTGCGACACCTCTCCCCAGCGAGGAGAGGTGTCGGAGCTCGCGGATTGCACCGATTCAACCGAAACGCATTTCGCTCTAGCCGCCCCAGCCGCAGTAGGGCCGGCAGCGATAGTTCGCGCGGTGCGAATGGCCCCAGCCCCAGTGCCAGCCGAATCGCGCTTGCACCAGGTCGTTCTCCTGCGCCATCGGCTTGGCGGCTCCGGACAAAGCAGTGACTGGAGCTGCCATTGCAGGTGCTCCGAGCAATATCGCGCCAAACACGCAAAGTGCAGCAGGAATTCTGGTCATGGATTTGGTCTTGGATTCGGTCTTGGACATGACATTCCTCCAATCGACAGCTTCCGACCGCAATCAACTTGGCCGACGGCAATTCGTTGCACAGACGTGACGGTTTCGGGACGGGACGACCGGTCGCTGAACCGCGACGGCGCCAGATGCGATGCCTGATGCATTTGCCGGTCAGGGAGGCTAGGATGAGGACCATGCCCGATGACAAGGTGAAACGACGACTGACCACCGTGCTGTGCGCTGACGTGTACGGCTATTCCCGTCTCATGGAAGCGGACGAGGCCGGAACGCTGGAAGCGCTCCGCCGCTCCCGCGCGGCCATTGCCCGACTGGTCGAGCGCCATGACGGCCGCATCGTGAACACCTGGGGCGATGCCGTGATCGCCGAATTCGCCAGCGTGGTCGAGGCCGTCCAATCCGCGATCGAGATTCAGCAGGAAATATCCGATCAGGAATCGGCCGCGCCTCAAGCGAACGCGATGCGGTTTCGCATCGGCATCAACCTCGGCGACGTGATGGTGGACGGCACCAACATCTATGGTGACGGCGTCAATATCGCATCACGGCTGCAGGAGCTCGCTGACCCCGGCGGGGTCGTGATCTCGAGCTCCGTCTACGATCAGGTGCACAACAAACTGTCCGTTGGCTTCGACTGTCTCGGCCAGCGCCCGATGAAGAACATCGCGCCCCTGACCAGCTATCGGGTGACCCTGGGCGGCCAAGCCGCCGGGCATGCCAGCATCCCGATGGAGGAAAACCGAACGCCCTCGGAGAGCGCGCGCGCTCCGCGGATGGGCGACAGGCGCGAGCCATCATCGTCCACCAATGCCGTTTCGGATTGGCTGGGAAAGCTGCCCCGGCCGGTTGCGGTGGCGCTCACGGTGTCCGCCTTCCTGATCATGATCAATCTGTTCTCTGGCGGGCACAAAATCTGGTTCCATTGGCCAGTCGCGGTCATTCTGTTCGGCGCCGCCTTGCGGATGGTGCTCGGACGTCGACCTGAACAGGACAGGCGCTAGGCAGCGCTAATCGTCGTCATCATCATAAGGCCGTGGCTGCACCTGCGGCGACGGCGCATTGTTGTAGCGCGTCGGCGGCGGTGCGGCGCGATTGCGCGGGACCTGCTGTTGCGGCGGCATCTGGTTGTTGGACTCGAACACGGCGCGGCAGCCACTGGAGAGTTGCGGCGTGTTCTGCCGCAAGCAAGCGGTGATGCGGCTCACATCCGGAATCTGGTCGCTGCACAGGCGCCAGACATCAGGCGTGCAGGCCATCTGCTGCTCCATGGTTCCGCGATATTCCTCGGCGAATGCTGCGCTCTGCGCGACGATGCCGCCAATCGCGAGCGCCACACCCAGCGCAATCCGCTCTGTTCGCATGGTTCCGATCCTTCCAACTCGCTCGACTTGTCTTCAATCAATGAGGCGCGGACAGGTTCTGGACCAACAACAAAATGTGAGGAAGCGGCTGGAACCTATTCCACCCTGCCAATCTTCTTCACCGCCGCGATCAGCCTTGCGCTGTCGGTCGCGACGAACTTGGCGAAATCGGGCGCATCCTGATACGCGACGAGGCTACCCGACGCGTCGAAGGTCTTGAGCACGTCCGGGCTCGTCATCACTTGCGCCATCGCTTCGCGCAAGCGGCTCGCGATCGGTGCGGGAAGCGCGCTCTGTGCAAACAGCCCGGCCCAGATGTACATCTCGACATCCTTGTAGCCGAGCTCCTGGAAGGTCGGCACGTCGGGGAAGCTCGCGATGCGCTGCGCGCCGCAATTGCCGAGCACGCGCAGCTTGCCGTCGTCGACCTGCGGCTTCAGCGTGCCCGGTGCGGCCGCGATCGCCTGCACGGTGCCGCTGAGCAGCGCGGTCAGCGCTGGCCCCGCACCGCGGAACGGCACGTGCAGCAATTTGATATCGGCGCTGTTTGCGAACATCTCCATCGCCACATGCAGCGTGCCGTAGGGACCGGACGAGCCATAGGTGATCTGGCCGGGACGCTTCTTCGCATCCGCTACGAACTCCTGCGCCGTCTTCCATGGTGCCGAGGTCGGCACCGCGAGCAGCGTCGGATCGGCCAGCACGCGCGCGATCGGCATGAACTGCGACATCTCGTAGGCGACGGGGCGGTCGAACAGCCGGTCGGCCTCGGGCAGCACCGCGAGCGAGGACAAGGCCATCAGCAGGGTGTAGCCATCGGGCTCGGCGCGCGCCGCCGCAGCGTTGCCGACCGATCCGCCGGCGCCGCCGGCGCGGTTGTCGACGATGACGGACTTGCCGAGAATCCGCTCCAGCGCCTGCGCCACCGGGCGCGCCGCGAGATCGGCCTGGCCGCCGGCGGGGAATGGCACGATCATGGTGATGTTGCGAACGGGGTAGGCTTGCGCGAAGGCCTGCGCCGGCAACGCGGCCCGCAACAATGGCAACGCGGCAACCGCGCGCAAGACGTCACGTCGATCCATACGTCGATTCATGGCAGCCCCCTCCCCTTGTTTTCTTGTTTCCCTCCCAGCCTAGCGTCACGGTCCGCAAGAACAAGCCGTTTACGAAGTGTTAGCCATGTTCGGCCTCGTCCGGAACGCATCCCTCCACCCTCCGTTGCCCTGCGAGGGCGAGTGTGGAGGGAGTGTTATGGGAAAACTTGCGACCATCGATGTCGCCCTGGACGAGATGCTGGTGAATTTGGCGGCGATCGTCCTGCGGCTTTCGAAGCCCGAACTGACGCGCACGCCGGAGGCGCGCCGCGCCCTGACGCAATCCGTGCATCAATACGCGGTGTGCGCCGCGCGCTCGACCGACCCGCGGGTGCATGAGTTGAAGTCGGAGCTGGAGAAGACGCTGAAGCCGAGCCTGCGGATCGTCGCGATCGACGGCGTGAAGGTGTCGTAGCTGGAAGACCGTCATTGCGAGATTCCGTAGGGTGGGCAAAGGCGCGCTCTTCGCGCGCCGTGCCCGCGTCACTCGCCGAATTGCCCCGCAATATCCCGCATATCACCGCCCCAATCCACGGGAAGTGCTCCCTGCTTGACGTAGCGATGGAAACTGCTGAGAGACCAATCGCGCACCGGCGTCACGAGGCCATGCTTCACTGGGTTGAAATGAATGTAATCAACGTGTCGTTCCAGATCCGCGTCATCGCGAATTGCATGCTCCCAATAGCGGCGCTGCCAAATGCCCTTCTCGCGCTTCTTCAATTTGCTCATCGAAGGCGCGACAGCCTGTAAGCCCCGCGAGAATCCGCCCTTGATCAGATTCCAACGCGATGAAAAGTCGACGTCGCCCTCCGGCAGCGTCCAGATCGCATGGAGATGGTCCGGCAGAATACAGATTGCGATCGTCTCGAATGGCTGGCGCTCAAAGACGGTTCGGTACATTCGTCTCAGGCGATCAGCTTGATCGACGAGCAGCGTGCTCGACCTGTCTTCGAGCACAACGGTGAAGAAGAACGTCCTCCCTCGTACGCGCCGATATCGAGACACTCGCGATCCCCCCGAGCAAAGACGTGGGCACGCTTCGCTTTGCCCACCCTACGATAGCTGCTCTGAGGATACAGTAGTAGCTAACCGGTTTTGCCACCCTTCTTCGGCTTCCGCTTGCACGTCCCCGGCAGCTTCGCGGCAAGAAATTCGCCGAGCGCCTCGACTCGCGCGGGCCTCGGGCCGCCGGGTGGGGTGACGAGGTGCACGGCGCCTTCGGCCTGCTTCCAGTCTTTCAGGATCACTTCGACGGCGCCGGAAGAGATGGCATCGCCGACGATGAACTCAGGTAGCTCCGCGATGCCGAGGCCTGATAGGAGCGACGGCATCAGCGCTTCGCCGTTGTTGACGCGAAGCAGGCCGCCGGGGCGGACGCTGGCCTGCTCGCCGGCGGAATTGGTGTAGTGCCAGATATTGGGCGTCGAGAGATAGGCGTAGCTGAAGCATTTGTGCTGGGCGAGATGCATCGGATGCGTCGGGCGGCCGTGCTTCTTCAGATAGGACGGCGCCGCGACCGTGAAGCGCGGCATGGTGAAGAGCCGCCGCGCGATCAGCGAGGAATCCGGCAGCCGCGCGATCCGCACCGCCATGTCGAAACCTTCGCCGATCAGATCGACGGTGGCATCGCTCAAATGCAGATCGACCGAGACCTCCGGATAGGTCTCGAAAAACTCCGGCAACAGCGGCGCCACCGCCTTGATGCCGAACGTCATGGGCACCGCAAGCCGTACCAGGCCGCGCGGCGCCACCGATTGCGCCAGCGCCTCGTTCTCTGCGGCCTCACCATCAGCGAGCAGGCGCGTGGCGCGATCGGCGAGCTTGTGGCCGGCGTCGGTCAGCGCAAGGCGGCGCGAGGTGCGGTTGAACAGACGGGCGCCAAGCCGCTCCTCCAGGCGGGTGACCGCCTTGGACACCGTGGCCTTGGACATCGTGAGCTCGCTCGCGGCCCCGGCAAACGACCGTAATTCCACGACTTTTGCGAAAATCGCGAGCGCCTCGAAATCGGGGAGTTTGGCCATGGCGAGGGTCCGCAGGGTTATATTAGGAAACAATATGTTTCAACAGTTTCTATTTCTATACCACAGGCGGAGGCTTATCCAAGGCCCATCAGAAATTGACGGACTGGAGAAATCCAATGACCAAGAAGCTCTCAGGCAAGGTTGCCCTCGTCACCGGCGGCTCGCGCGGCATCGGCGCGGCCTCGGCCCGCGCGCTCGCCGATGAAGGCGCTGACGTCGCCATCAGCTACCTGGCTTCGCCGGACAAGGCCGAAGCTGTCGTCACCGAATTGAAGGCCCGCGGCGTCAAGGCTCGCGCCTTCAAGGCCGATCAAGCCTCGGCCAAGGACGTGACGAAGCTCGTCAACGACGTCGCCAGGGAATTCGGCCATCTCGACATCCTCGTCAACAATGCCGGCGTCGCCGCCGGCGGCGCGACCGACGATGCCAATGCGGATACCGGCGCGCTGGAACGGCAGGACCAGGTCAACGTTCACGGCGTGATCGCGGCGATCCGCGCCGCCTCGCGGTTGATGGGTGAAGGCGGCCGCATCGTCACCGTCGGCTCCATGCTCGCCGACCGTGCCACGTTCCCGGGCCTTGCCGACTACGTTGCCACCAAGGCGGCCGTCGTCGGCTACACCAAGGGCGCGGCACGCGACCTCGGCCCGCGCGGCATCACCGTCAACGTGGTGCAGCCCGGCTCGATCAACACCGACATGAATCCGGATGACGACCGCGATTTCGCCGAAGCGCAACGCAAGCAGCACGCGTTGCAGCGCTTCGGCCGCCCCGAGGAAGTCGCCGCCGGCGTCGTCTTCCTCGCAAGCCCGGAAGCCTCCTTCGTCACCGGCACCGTGCTCAATGTCGACGGCGGGTTCGGCGCCTGATCAAGGCGCCAACCTACTCACACAAGGACTATGCAAATGATCGAACTCAGACCTTTCGCAAAACTCGGCGGCGCCGATCACGGCTGGCTGAAAGCAAAACATCATTTCTCCTTCGCAAGTCACTATGACCCGAACAACATGGGCCACGGCGCCTTGCGGGTGTGGAACGACGACGAGATCGCGCCGAACACCGGCTTTCCCGCCCATCCCCACGCCAACATGGAGATCATCACCTATGTACGTGAGGGCGCGATCACCCATCAGGACAGCCTCGGCAACGAGGGCCGCACCGAGGCGGGCGACGTGCAGGTGATGAGTGCCGGCAGCGGCATCCGCCATTCCGAGTACAATCTCGAGCCGACCAGGACGCGGATCTTCCAGATCTGGATCGAGCCTGTGGCGCGCGGCGGACAGCCGACCTGGGGCTCAAAGCCGTTCCCCAAGGCTGATCGCTCAGGCAAGCTCGTCACCATCGCGAGCGGCATCGCTGAAGACACCGACGCGCTGCCGATCCGCGCCGATGCGCGGGTGCTTGCCACCACGCTGAAAGCCGGCGAGAGTGCGGAGTACGAACCGCAGAAGGCGCGGCACCTGTATCTGGTGCCGGCGGCAGGCGCGGTCGAGATCAACGGCGTGCGCGTCAATGCCCGCGACGGTGCCGCGATCCGCGACGAGAGCAAGCTGACAATCACGGCGCTGGAAGACTCCGAGCTCGTGCTCGTCGACGCCGCGTAACACCCAACAACGAGCCATCGCATCCAATCCCAACGGAGACCACCATGACCAAAGTTCTCGTCCTCTATTATTCCGCCTATGGCCATATCGAAGCGATGGCGAATGCCGTCGCGGAAGGTGCGCGCGAAACCGGCGCCACCGTCGACATCAAGCGCGTGCCTGAGCTGGTGCCGGCCGAAGTCGCGAAGGCCTCGTATTACAAGGTCGACCAGGCCGCCCCTGTCGCCAAGATCGAAGACCTCGCCAATTACGACGCGATCATCGTCGGCACCGGCACCCGCTTCGGCCGCATGGCCTCGCAGATGGCGAACTTTTTGGACCAGGCCGGCGGGCTCTGGGCCAAGGGCGCGCTGCACGGCAAGGTCGGCGGTGCCTTCACGTCGACCGCGACCCAGCATGGCGGCCAGGAGACGACGCTGTTCTCTATCATCACCAACCTCCTGCATTTCGGCATGGTGATCGTCGGCATGAACTATGGCTTTGCCGGCCAGATGAAGCTCGACGAGGTCACCGGCGGTGCGCCCTATGGCGCCACCACGATCACCGGCGGCGACGGCAGCCGCCAGCCCAGCGCCAATGAGCTGGCTGGCGCGCGCTATCAGGGCCGCCAGATCGCGGAGACCGCGAAGAAGCTGCACGGTTAAGCTTAAGCCTCACGATCTGCCGCATGGCAGATGCGACACAGGCGGCATTCTCTGACGGGAATGCCGCCCCATCTATGTGAGCAGCAACGACACGGCTCACGACACGCAGGACTTATTAGACGAATGGCTTTCGAACTTCTCTTGATTGCGCAGATGATCCGCAGGCCGGCCCAGGCTCTCGCGCGACGCTGGTATTGCCGCAGCCTGTTCCGAGCCTCGCGTGGACGTTTTCACTGCGCGGAGTGCACGGGATCGTAATCCCTCACGCCCGCGTGATGTCCGCGTGCGGTGGGATGCTGATATCAGGCGCAGATGCGGGCGCCGTTGAAAGCCACCAGCCGTCGCCGGCGAACCAGCAAGTCTCGTCCGGCGCATCCCCTCGCCGCAGCGACCGCACACTCTCCCAGCCCTTTGCAAACGCCTCGGCGAGCCGCCGGCCTGCCTCCGCATCCTGTAGTCCCGCGCAGCCGATGAACTGGGCCCGGCTCAGGAATTTCGCCGGCCAGGCCGCGCCCTGCTGCGGGCGCGTGATCATCAACATGCCGCCGAGCACGCCCGTCGGGGCCAGCGGAAACACCAGCCGGCCGCCGGGCCGCAACGCCTCCAGCCATTCGGTCGCCGGCTGCGCCGCGCCTGCGCAAACATAGATCACGTCGACATCAGGCAGATCGGAGGCAACGCCCGAGCGGTCACGCAGCTCGACATTGGCGATGTCCTTCAAATTCTCGCGCGCAAGCCCCGCAAGGTGCGCGTCGATCTCGTAGGCGTAGACGCGGCCGCTGGGCCCGGCAAGCTCGGCGAGGACCGCGGTGTAGTAGCCCGTGCCCGCGCCGATCTGGAGCACGGTCTCGCCCTCTTTGACACCGCAGCCGCTGAGCCAATGGGCGTGCGCACCGGGCATGCCGATGTTGATGCCCCGCGCCGGATCCAGCGCCAGCAGCGTATTCTGATAGAGGAAGGCGGGATCGTCATCCGGCGTCACGACATAGGGATGCCCGCCCAATGTGATCGACCATGGCCCGGGTCCGGCGAAGGGTTCGCGCTTCACATTGCGAAAGGCCTGTTCGAGACGAGGGTCCGTGACTCTGGCCGCGGCGCAGATCAGCTGCGCAAAGAACGCGCGATACTTGTCCGAACGATCGTGCATGTCGCCTCCTGGCTGAGGCGATCACGATAGCACAATTAACGCGATATTCGAGTGACCGCTGCAACCGGCGACGGTTCAGCGCGCCTTGCCCATGGCCCGCGCGGCCAGTGCGGCAAGCCTTGGATGACGGCGCAGTCCCTGCGCGGCATGGTCGCGCAAGACAAAGGGCAGCCCGCGCCATGACAGCGCGACGCTGACATCGGTCAGCGGCACCGGCTCGGCGCCGAAGCGGCGCTTGTAGTCGTGATTGCCGATGCTGAGATCGAAGCGCCGCACGCCTTGCGCATGCAGCGCCGCCATGGTGCGCTCGGTCACGAGCAGCCCCGGCGAGCAATTCGCCCACGGCTTGCCGGCATGGCCGATCCGCAGCAAGTAATAGGTCGCGCCGTATCTGACACCGAACGTGGTCGCGACGATGCCCTCGTCGCAGACCAGAGCCGAAATCACCGCATAGCCCTCCGCAACGCCCTGCCGGGCGACATCGCGATAGAAGCGGCCATGGACCGCGTCATTGAGGACGAACCGCAAGCCGAGCTGCTGCATGCGCTCCTGCTGCTGGATGTCGATCACGTCCAGAAGCTCGTGTGCGCGGGCAATGTCGGTGGCGATCTCGAACCGGGCGCCGGCATGGCGGCTGAACACGCGCCAGCAGCGCGGCATCTGCATGCGCTTGATCGAGGCCTGATAGTCCGCATAGTCGTCACCGGTCAGCACGAGATTGCCGTTGAGAGAGCAGGAGCCGGAGCGGCCGAGCGACACCAGCGGGTTCGGCTTGCCGCCGACATAGGCCGGCATCTTCTTGAAGCGAAGCAGGTCGAAACGATCGGGCAAGGCGCGCAGGCCGTCAACCAGCGCCGCGCTGATCGCCTCTGCGCCGGCCGCATCGAAACTCGCATCGCCAGCAACGATCGGAGCGTTGTTGTCGGAGACGCCGAGATCGGCAAACTCAACGATACGGATGCCGCGCCTGGTGTGGTTGAACATCGGCACGATGGCGATGTCCTTAGCTGTCGCCGCGTCGGTGATGACAGCGATCAGCGGCGCGACGCCGTGAAACGCGGCGTACCACGCGCCCAGCCAGTAACCATGTTGAAATGCGGTGCGATGTCCCGCGTTCAGGCGCAATGCAGCCTGCCGCCAGTCGCGCAGGAAATCGACTGAGATTCCCGACGTGCTGGATACCTGACCGTTTAGTTGCTCGACGCTGAGAAACGCCATTTGCGGGGCATACGGTTACTGAACACGTCCAGATAGATTATGTTTTGCCGCGGACTACAAGTTACGTCGCTGCTTATCGTTAAGCGGTTACCGTCAGCCTGCGCGCACGTGTTTCTTGCGGCTGCGACAAATTGTCAGCGATCGGGTTCCCTTTGCGCGACGCATTGGAACCTGGCCAGGAAGTGCAGCCCTGCGACCGCAAGCGCGAACATGAACCAGACCGGATTCTGGCGCTCGACCAGGAAGGTTTCGGTCGTTCCGAAGTAGAGCCCGAACAGCCAGATGGTCAGGAACAGCTTACCCAGCGCATTGCTGCGGTTGTGGGCCTGGACCTCCTGGAAATTGCGCAGTGGTGCGAGCACGAAGATGAGGATGACGAGTAGAAGGCCCGGCAGGCCGATCGTGACGGCAAGGTCGAGATAGCTGTTGTGGCTGTGCGCCGCAGTCACCGCCCATTCCGAGCCCTGGATGGTCTTCCCCTCCGCCGCGCCGTCCCAGAACGCCGCATAGCCATGACCGGTGATCGGCCTTTCCGCAACGGCTCCGAGCGCAAACTCCCAGATCTCGGACCGGCCCGTGAAGGTGGGGTCGATCGGAAGCGCCCGCGTGATGCTGCCGAGCACCGGGCTCACGACGCTGCCGACCGTCAGCAGGTTCATCACGATCAGCGGCGCGAAGCAGATGATCCGCTTCAGCCACAGGCTCCTGATAGCGTAGACCAGCGATGCCAGGGCATAGATCACAAGGCACAGCACCGACGACGTCTTGCCGCCGGTGAAGATCAGGAAGATGCCGGAAAGCAGCGCGATCGCCGGCCCCATCACGAAAGAGCCCATGGCCGACAGGTAAATGCCGACATAGACCAGGATGGACATCACGGGCGAAGCGATGTTCTTGTGGCCAAAGCTGCCACGCCAATCGCCGGCAAGCTGCGGCTCGGTGATGTCGAGCGCGGTGTGCATCGAATATTGCGGGGCCAGGACGACACCGAGATAGCACACCACCAGCAGCGCCAGCGCGGCGCCGCCGAGGCACAGATTGAAGCTTCGCTGCGTCGGCGGCAGCAGCGGCAGCAGGACGGCAAGCGTGGTTGCGCTGGCCGCGAGCACGAAGCGCTGAATCGAAATCTCGCGACTCTCGGAGAATGCGAGATTGATCATCATCCAGCCGATCAGGCAAAGATGCAGCGGCGTGACCAGGCTTCCGAGCGAGGGCGCGTCGGCCGTGAAGGTCAGCAGCACCGCGATCGCGGCCAGCAATCCGAACGAGATGTAGGTTGTTGCCAATCTTCCGCTGACCACGGTGGCAACGTCGGGATTGCGCAGATCGGGAAACGGATCGAGCGTGATCAGGACCAGCAGCAGGGCCGCGACAGCGACAAGGCAACGTGCCGCGTTCACGACGTTGAACTTCGCCAGCGCATCGCGCAGCGCCTGGCCCAGCGAGCGGGCCTCGACGTCAGTCATGTCTGCGGCGCTGCGATCCATGCCTCAAAGGCCTGACGGGACGATGGGGGACCCCAAAAGGTCAACCCGGGTCTAGCCCATCCCCGTTAACCATCCGTCAACCAGCACATCGGCAGCGGCAGGAACCCGGCTTTGCCGCGCGACGCTTCGCGCGATCTCGTAATATTGCAGCGCGCGCTGCTCCAGCGTCAGATTGTCCAGGATGTAGCCGCGCGGATCGAATTTGCCGGCGGTGCAGCCGGCCCAGAAATCGGTCCAGCGCTCCTCGAAGCCGGCGCGGTCAGTGAACTTGAGCCCGCAGCGATCATCCCAATAGGGCACCGACGAGACGGGCCCGAACTCGACCCGATGTGGATAATAGTCGGGGTCACGCCACGGGCCGCCGGGATCCCAGGCGAACACCGGCACGCCGCAGGACAGCGCCTGCTGATAGGCGATGCCCTGGCTCTCGTTCTGGCACAGGAAGATCATCGCGCGCGAGCGTGCCAGCGCGGACCTGTAATCCTCCTCCTGGTAGCTGCCGTAACGCAGCTCGGTGAAGGAGCGGCCTTCCTTCGTCAACCGGGCGCGCACTGCCTCGACCAGCTCCGGAACGTAGCGCTCGCGATCCAAGCTGATCTTGTCGTAGAGCAGAACGTCGACGGTCTTGTCGTGCGGGCGCGACGGCGCCCACTGATCCGTGTCGATGCCGACGGGCCAGGCTTCCGTCTCAGGCCAATGGGGCCTGTACATCTCGGCATACCACGGACCGGGCACCAGGAATTTCCGGACTGGAAGCCGCTTGAACAGGTCAGGATCGTCGAACGGATGGTTATAGGCGCAAACGCCAAGCAGGATCGGGTTCTTCCACGCAAACTTGTCGAGCAGGAAGGCGCGGCCGATGATGCAGGCGACTTCTTCCGGGTGCTGCGCGATGTAGCCGTAGTCGTTGACACGATAGCGGATGCCGAGCCGGTCAAGTCCGGCACAGAGATTAAGGAAGACGCGCAGCTGCCCGCTCATGCGCGGCTCACCGAACAGCATCTTGCGCGCCATGCGACGCAGATGGCGGTCGCCCGGAAACCAGCGATCGTCCTTGTCCTCATAGAACAGGTTGAGGATCATGTCGTCGGGATCGTAGTCGAACGTCTTTGCGGGCACTTTCATCCATCCGCGGCATCTGGGCCTGCAGTTTCGCACGAGACCGGCCATCGCACCTCTCGAAACCAGCGACAGACTTAACGCCACAGGCTTAACGCTAATCTACGAAACCGATGACTTGGGCCGCCTTCGCAACAACGATTTCGCTCTTATCCGGGTATCATCTGCGCGCGCCAGGACTGCGGCCGCAGGTCGCCTGGTTAACAGATCCTTAAACACGACGAGCCCCCGCTTGCCTCTCGCCGACGCCATGCTCGATGCACCGACCGCAGCACCAGTGGCGGCGGATGCGCGCGCGACGTCGCCGGTGGTGTCGGTTGTCATCCCCGCGAAGAATGCCGCGGCCTATATCGGCGAAGCCATCGAGAGCGCGCTCATGCAGGGCGGCGTCAGCGAGATCATCGTCGTCGACGATGGCTCGACCGACGGCACGGACGCAATCGTCGGCGCCATCCGCGATCCGCGGCTGCGCCTGATGCGGAACGACGCCAGCGGCGTGTCGGCAGCGCGCAACCTCGGCGCCCGCAACGCACGCGGGGACTGGCTGCTCTTCCTCGATGCGGATGATCGCCTGCGACCTGACGCGGTGACGACATTGCTGGCAACGGCCAGGACCGCGCCGCAGGCGGTGCTGGTCTATGGCGACTACAACACCATCGACAGCGCCGGGCGGACGATCGGCCACCGCGACCTGCTGAAAGGACGCCAAAAGCCTTCGGGCCACGTGCTGGAGCGGCTCGCCAGCGGCAATTTCATCGTCAACGGCGGCATCATGCTCGTCCGCCTTGATGCCTTCAGCGCTACCGGCGGCTTCGACGTTTCGCTGCGCTATTGCGAGGACTGGCACTGCTGGTGCCGGCTCGCCGCAGCAGGCGAGTTCGCCTATGTGCCAGAGCTACTGCTCGACTATCGGCTGCACACGGCCAATACGATGAATGCGGCAGTACGGACGCCGCAGGATTTCTTTCCGGCGGTGGCGCGCGTATTCGATGACGAACTCATCCTTGGCAAGCTGCCATCAGGGGCCGCAGCGCGGCTACGGCAGGCGGCCGAGATCCATCTCGTCACCTATGCTGCGACGCAGGCAGTCCGCTTCGGACGATATCGCGAGGCGCTTGCCTATCTCGGCATGGTCGGGCAGCGATCGCTCAAGGCAATGCCGCGGTCCGCGATCAAGATCGCGCTTTCCTATTTTGGGATCTAGCGTCTCGGCGCGAACGCGTCAGGAGACGATCTTCGAGGCCTCATAAGGCTTCGGATCGAAGCCGAATGCCGCAAGCGCGGACCCGACGGCCACCAGCAAGGGATGCATCGCCACGACGGCCCTCGATGACGTCAGCAGTCGGACCGAGCGCCCCAGAGACAGCGGCAGCCGTCCGAGCGTCTGCGCAAACAGGCGCGCCCGTGCCGCCGCACCGTGTGCGGCCTTGGATCGCGCACGGTAGTTGATCACCCCGATGCGCAGGCCCCGCCTGGCGATCCAGCCGAAGCTGGTGCGGCTTTGCGGCACGGTCTCGGTGATGATGGCTTCCGCGGTCCAGTGGAAGATCATGCCGGCATTGCGGCCGCGATAGAAGAAGTCGCAATCGCCGCCGCCGAGAAAATTGAATTGCAGGTCGAAGGCGGGGCTGCCGAGCCGGTCGAACGCGCCGCGCGTGATCAGGCAATTGCCGCAGCCATAGATCATCGGCACGGCCCCGGTGTAATCGTAGGCAGGACAGAAAGCGGGATGACGCGCGAGCCAGGGCCGGCTGTCATCGTCAAACACCGGCAGCACCGGTCCGCCGACAATGTCGGCGCCGGTCGCCTCCGCCGTGCGAACCATCAGCTCGAGCCAATCGGGCGAAGCGATCTCGTCGTCGTCGATCATCAGGAAGCGGGTCGCGGCGGGAAACACCGCCTGCGCCGTCTCGAACGCGGCGTTGATCGCCTGGCAATTGCCCTGCCGCTTCTCGACCAGACAGATGCCCTGGAGTTTGCCGTCGGCGAGGTATTCCGCAGCCACCGGCGCGCTCGCGCGCCCTGCCGCATCGTTCTCGACCATCACCACCGCGAAGGAGCGCGGCGTGCGCTGATCGACCAGCGAGTCCAGCGTCAGCCGCAGATGCTCGGGGCGCCGGAAACAGGGAATGCAGACGACGATGCCGACCGAGAGGTCGATGACGCGCGAACTCGCCACGATCTCCCTGAAGGGATCGCGCAACGTTTCCGAGATCCGGCGGGCGGACAAATCTGTCGGGATCAGCGTCATTGCATTCCAATGCCTGAGATATGTTGAAAAAGCCCTGCGTCCACTGTCCCGCGACGGCACGGCCGCGCGGGACAGAAGCGTCCCAGAACGAGCGGACCGCAAGGGCACTCAAACTGCACCGCGGACACAGATCTGTCGACGATGAGACGCTTCGTCATAGGTTTAACCGCTTTCGCGTGTTTTGCCCTGCAAATTCCCTTGTGTGTGATACTGCAATTCACAGTCCATCAGGCGTCAACGGATCAACATGGACAATGCCGTAGTTAACGTGGGGGCCGATTAACCCGCCTGTAAGCACCGTGATCGGTGACGTCCCGCGGCATCAGATTTGCTCTTCGAGATCGCGACACTTTTCCTGTAAATTTGAGTCGAACAAGCGCGGTTGGAAAACAATGAACGAGTCCGCCACGATCGATCTCGCGACAGCGACGCAACCGAAGCTCGAAGCGTTCGATGGCGCCGCCGTGCTGCCGCGTGGTACCGATCTCCGGCGCGGCGACCATTACGTCAATCTGCGGAGGCGCTGAGCCATGAGCGCGTTGACCGGCCGCCAAGTCAAGATGCCGGGCGCGTGCGCGCCGCTGGGCACGCATGGTAACGAACCGTTAATCACTGGGGGGCTGCCGGCACTGAGGCGGCACAACGTCGCGGCTAATGGCGGCCCGCGCTTAAACGCTTTGTTTGCCATTTCGGTGAATAGTCCCTCAATGAGTATGGTTAATTTTCCCTGTTGCGTTGATTGCGCGCCTATATCCCCGGTGCGAGGCGTAAAGCGAAGAGTAACCCCTCAGCCCGCGACCGTTGGAATGAAAGCTGGGGACTATGCTTGACTACAACCAGCCGATTGATCGGGCCAAAAATCCGACCGGGTCGGAAGTCCCGCAGCGGAGATCCGAGTCCAGCTTCAACGTGCTGGAGCTCGCCAACCTGCTGTGGCGGCGCAAGATCGCGATTGCCTCCGCGGCACTGATCGGCGCGTGCCTCGCCGTTGCTGCCGGCAAGAGCCTGACACCCCGCTACACCGCGACCTCCCAGCTCTATGTCGACCCGCGCGAGCTTCAGCTGGTCGATCGCGAGCTGACGCCGCGCGCGCAGGACGTCTCCGGCATGTCCATGCTGGTGGAGAGCCAGGCGCGCCTCATCACCTCCAACAGCGTGTTGCTGCAGGTGATCCAGCAGGCAGGTCTCGACAAGGATCCAGAATTCGGCGGCAGCGACGGCAAGACGCTGGCTTCGTCCCTGCTCGGCCTGATCGGCTTCCAGCTCCGCGCGCCCTCCGCTGCGGAAACCAAGGAGGTGCAGCTCGCCGCACTCGACGCGCTGAACAAGCACATCACCATCCGCAAGACCGAAAAGAGCTTCATCGTCGACATCGAGGTCTGGTCGACCGATCCGGCGAAGGCGGCGATGCTCGCCAACACCCTGACCAACACCTACCTCACGGAGTCCCGCAACTCCCAGGCCCTGGCGGCGCGGCGCGCCACCAGCGAATTGTCCGGCCGGCTGAAGGAGCTGCGCGAGCGGCTGCGCAATGCCGAGACCGCGCTTGCCACCTACAAGGCGCAGAACAATTTCGTCGGCACCCAGGATTCGTTGATCTCCGATCAGCAACTCTCCTCCAGCAACCAGCGGCTGTCAGCGGCCCGAGCGGCGACGATGGACGCACAAGCGCGGCTGGACCAGATCGAGGCAAACAAGCGGACCGCCGCGGATGCAGGCGCGATTCCCGAAGCGCTGCAATCGCCGACTATCGCCAATTTGCGCGCGCAATATGCCGATGCCCGCAAGAAATATGCGGAGCAGACCGCCGAGCTCGGCCCGCGCCACCCGGCGCTGCGGCAGACCGAGAAGCAGGTCGAGGATCTCAAGCGCACCATCAACGAAGAGATCGATCGCTTCGCACTGTCCGCCAAGAACGATCTGACCCGCGCCCGCGACTACGAAGCCTCACTCAACCGGGCGCTGGATGTGCAGAAGCGGCAGAGCGTGCAGCTCAGCCAGGCGGCCGTGCGCCTGCGCGAGCTCGAGCGCGAGGCCGACGCCAGCCGCGACGTCTATCAGTCCTTCCTCAAGCGCTCGCGCGAGACCGAGGAACAGGAAACCCTGAATACCTCGGCGGCACGCGTCATTGGCGAGGCCACCATACCGCAGCGCCGCTCGTTCCCGCCTGGCATGAGCCTGTTCGCGATGATCGGCTTCATGTTCGGTGGGCTTGCCGCCGCCTTCTGGTTCGTCGCGGCCGAGCATCTGTTCAATGGCGCGACCGCCCCCGAGCCGAACCGCCGCGAGCGTAACCCAGCGCCTGACGATGCCAAGCCCCAGATCGAGGCCGCCGCGCCTCCGCCCGCGCTTGCGCTGGTCGAGAAGCCAACGATCGCCCGGCTCCAGGAGGCCGACGTGATCCGCACGCTCGGCGCCATTCTTGCAACCGGCAGCGGCGTCGATCTGACCCGAATCGGCTGGCCGACGCTTCGCCCCGGATTTCCGTTGACGACCCTCCTCAACGCCCTGCGCGACATGCGTGCGGCGATAGCGCGCCTTACCGGCAGCAAGACGATGCAAGTGATCGCGCTCGTGGGGGCCGGCCAGACCACGGGGCGCAGTGTGTCCGCGCTGAATTTTGCGCTTGCCGCCGCGCGCGACGGCAGCCGCGTGCTGATGATCGATGCGGATCATCAAGCGCACGCGCTCTCGAGCAAGGTCAAGCGCCCAGGCAAGACCGAAGCCGGCAAGGCGGGCTGGCTCTCGATCGGCAGCAAGGCCGCGCGCGAGATCAAGACCGTGAACGGCATCTCGGTGCTGCCGGCGACCGAGAGCGATGCCGGCAAGGCAGCCGACGCCATCCGCAAGGCAATCGCGCAGGCGCGTGCGGCCGGCGGCTATGACCTCGTCGTTCTCGACGGCCCCGCGATGCCGCTCTCGGCTGCCGGCCGCAAGCTGCTCGATGGCACTGACGCGCTGGTAGCGGTGCTGCCGACCAGCCTCGACATCAACGACAGCATGGAAGAAATCCTGACCGCGCTCGGCACCGCCCAGCGCAAGCTCGTCGGCGTCGTGCTCGACGAGCTCCCCCCGGCGATCCAAACGCGCCAGCGAGGCAAACAATATGCTTGAGCGCCGCGTCAATCTTGAAGGTCGGGCCGCGACCGCCGACGTGCCCCGGATCACGATCGGCGGCCTGCGCATGGCCGCACTCGACCTGGAAGCAACCGCCGACTTCATGATCGAGGCGACCGATGAACGTCATCGCATCAGCCGCCCGCTGTATCTGACCTCTGCCAATGGCGAGGTGCTGGCGCGCTGTTCGACCGAGCCGCAGACCGAGCGTCTGTTCCGCGCCGCCGATCTGATCAATGCCGACGGGCAGCCGCTGGTGGCGGCCTCGAAGCTGCAGTCCTGGTTTCCATTGCCCGAGCGCGTGGCCACGACCGACCTGTTCCATGTCGTCGCGCGCAAGGCGGAGGTGACCGGTCGCACCTTCTACATGTTCGGCGCCAACGAGGAGGAGAACGCCGCGGCCGTCCGGCGTGTCCAGAACATGTATCCGAGGCTCAAGATCGTCGGACACAGTCATGGCTATCTCGATGGCGAAGCGCTGCGGGCCAAGGTCGACGAGATCAACGCGCTCGCGCCCGACTTCCTGTGGGTCGCGCTCGGCGTACCCAACGAGCAGGCCTTCGTCGAGGAATACACGCCGCTGCTCACCAATGTCGGCGTCATCAAGACGTCGGGCGGCCTGTTCAACTTCCTGTCGGGCAGCCGCTCCCGCGCGCCGCGATGGATGCAGAGGGTCGGGCTTGAATGGGCCTGGCGGACCTGGCTCGAGCCGCGCCGTCTGTTCTGGCGCTATATGACCACCAACCCCCGCGCGATCTATCTTCTGTTCAGCCGCAGACGGCCATTCAATCGCTAGGACGCGTAGCGCATCCACCCAGATCGCGTTGAGCAGCCGTCACACGACGGCGCGTTTCAACACCGGTCCCGCGTCGTCCACGGGCAGATCCGTCTCCGGCTGGAGCGGCGGCGCGATCGCCAACTCCATCGGCCGCAGCAGCTCGGCCATCTGCTTCGCCGGCAACGGCTTGGCGATCAGGAAGCCCTGCATCTCGTCGCAGCCATGGGTGCGCAGGAAGGCCTCCTGCTCGGCATTCTCGACGCCCTCGGCGACCACGGTCATGCCGAGCGCCTTGCCCATGCTGATGATGGCCTGTGCGATCGCCTGGTCCTCCGAATCCTGCGGCAGGTCGCGCACGAAGGAGCGGTCGATCTTGATCGTGTCGATCGGGAAATGCTTCATCAGCGACATCGACGAATAGCCGGTGCCGAAATCGTCGATCGCCAGGCGGATGCCGCGGCTCTGAATGGCATCGAGCACCTTCAGCGCCCGACCGACATTGCGCATCATCATGCTCTCGGTGACCTCGAGCTGGAGCAGCACCGGCGACATGCCGGAGGCCGCCAGAGCCTCGTCGACGTCCTGCAACAGATGCTCGTCGGCGAACTGGCGCGGCGACAAGTTCACCGCCATCGACAGCGGCAGCAGGCCGCAGCGCTGCCAAGTCATCGCCTGCGCGCAGGCTTCGTTCAGCACCCAGCGGCCAATCGGCACGATCAGGCCGGTCTCTTCCGCAAGCGGGATGAACTGCGCCGGCGAGACGCTGCCGAGATCGGGATGATTCCAGCGGAGCAGCGCTTCCACGCCGGTGATCTGCCCCGTCTCCATGTCGACCTTGGGCTGGTAGTTCAGCGAGAACTGCTCTCGTTCGAGCGCCCGGCGCAGTGCGCTTTCGAGCGACAAACGTTCGATCGATTGCGTCTTCACTTCGTTGGAGAAGAAGCGGTAGCCGTTCTTGCCGTCTTCCTTGGCGAGATACATCGCCATGTCGGCGTTCTTGGTCAACGTCTGTGCATCGGCGCCGTTGGCCGGATACATCGCGATGCCGATCGACGCCGTGGTGTGGCACTCGTGGCCGGCGAGCTCCATCGGCTCGGCGAGCGCGGCGAGCAGCCCGGTGGCGATGCGCTGGACATCGTCGATCTCGCCGCACTGATCGAGGATCACCACGAACTCGTCACCGCCGAGACGTGCCACGACGTCGCTGGCCCGCAGCGCGCCGCGCAAACGATTTGCCACTTCGAGCAGGAGCAAATCGCCGGCCTCGTGCCCGAGCGAATCGTTGATGACCTTGAAGCGGTCGAGATCGATGAACAGCAATGCGAAGCGGTGATCGTGGCGCTGAGCGTCGTCGATCGCTCCGCGCAGCAGCCCGTTGAAGGTCTCGCGGTTCGGCAAATCGGTCAGGCTGTCATGCGAGGCGAGGTATTCGATCCGCTCGTCGGCCTCGTTCTTCTCGTCGGCGCGATCGAAATTCTCCATCGCGAAGGAGACGTTGTCGGCGAGGCGATGCAGCAGCTCGACGAACTCGGATGTGAAGGTGTCCTGTTCCGTCGACATGTAGATCATGACGCCGACGGCCTTGTCGTGCGCGATCAGCGGAAATGCCGCGCCGGAGCGCGCGCCGTCGGCTCGGACGACGGCATGGAAGGCGCTCACACGGCTGTCGTTGACATAGTCGTTGCAGATGCAAGGCTGGCGCGTGCGGAACGCCGTTCCGCTCATGCCCTGCCCCTCGGGCCGGTCGGCGTCGACGGAGAGACGGACGTTGCGGGTGGTCTCGGCGGAAGGTCCCGCGGATGCGACGATCGCGAGCCGATCGCTGTCGGCACTGGCGAGCGCAATGGTCGTCGAAGTAAACTTGCCGCCGGTGGACGCGGCCCGGCACACGAGCTCGAACAGCTCGGTGCGGGACTTGGCGCGCACGATCGCTTCATTGGTGGCGCTCAGCGCCGCGAACATGCGCGTCAGGCGCTCCTTCTGCGCCTCGGCCCGCGCGCGTTCGTCGGCCCGATCGAAATTGTTGAGCGCAAAGGCGACATTGGCCTGCAGCCGCTGCAACAGCTCGACAAACTCCGGCGTGAACGTGCCGCGCTCCGGCGAGTTGAAAACGAATACGCCCTCGATACGGTCGCCGTTGAACAGCGGCAACGCCGCGGCGGACCCGATGCCGTTGCGACGGGCATTGGCCGCCCAGGGCTTGATCCGGTCGTCGGACAGCACGTCGTTGCTGATGCAGGGCTGGCGCGTACGGAAAGCCGTTCCGGTCAAACCGCGGCCTTCGGGCACCTGGTCGGAGGTCGAAAGCTTGAAGTTGCGAACTGAATCCGCGTTCGGACCGTAGCAGGCGGCGACGCGGAGCAGCTCGGCGTCGTGATCGACCAGCGCGATGGCCGCCGAGGTGAATTTTGCGCCCTTGGCGGTTGCCTCGCAGACGAGATCGAACAGCTCGGCACGGGAGTGCGCGCGCAGGATCGCCTCGTTGGTCGCGCTCAGCGCCGCATACATGCGCGCCAGGCGTTCCTCCTCCTCGGCGATCTGCGCTTTCTCGGCCTCACGGTCGAAATTGTCGATCGCGAAGCAGACATTCTCGGCGATGCGCAGCATCAAGCTGACGACTTCGTCGTCCTTGGCCCAGGACTGGCTGAGGAAGGCCAGGATGACGCCGATGCTTTGGCCATGCTTGACCAGGGGCGCCGCGATGAGGGCTGCAACGCCGGTGTTGACGTTCGGCTGCTCCCATGGCGTTCCCTTGGTGCGACGTGCGAGATCGCGCTCAATGATGGGCTTCTGCGTTCGAAACACTTCGCCGGAAATGCCGCGGCCGTAGGGATTCTCGGGATCGGTGGAGTAATGGGTCCGCGCCACGAGCTCCAGATTCTCGCCGGTGCCGGCGACGGGCTTCAGCCAATGCGAATCCGGCTCCTTCAGCAGGATGAAGGTCGCCAATGACTTGCCGCCGTGCACGGAAGCGTCGCACACGAGCTGATACAGCTCCTGCTCGTTTTTTGCCCGCAGGATGGCTTCATTGGTCGCGCTGAGCGCGCCGAACATGCGGTTGAGCCGCCGCGTCGTCCGCTCGCTGGCCTGCCGCGCGGTCTCGCGCGCAAAGTTCTCCAGCGCATAGGAGATGTTGGCCGACATGCGCTCGAACAGCGACACCATCTGCTCGGTCAACGAGCCGGCCTCGCTGCGGGTGACGAACAGCACGCCGACACTTTTGCCGTTGCACAGAAGCGGTAGCGCCGCCGCGGCGCCGATATTCGCCTTGGTCGCGCCTTCACGCCATGCCAGTGAGCGCGGATCGTTCAGATAGTCGTTGCTGATGCAGAGCTTCTGGCTGCGAAACGCTTCGCCCCCGACGCCCGAGCCCTCGGGCGCGCCAGCTTCGGTGGTGATCTTGAGCGAGCGCAGGCGCGCCACATCGTCGCCGCGCCCGGCGGCGAAATGCAAGTGCTGGCCCTCCGGCTCCACCAGGAACACGGCGACGGCCATGAAGTCTCCGCTCGAAAACCCGGCATCGCAGACCATCTGGTACAGCGCGTCCGGCGATTTCGCGTAGAGGATCGCTTCATTTATGGCGCTCAGCGCCGCAAAGGTGCGCGCGAGTGACGTCGACACGATCTCAACTCCCGGGCATTTCTGCCGATTTTTCCCGGGTGCTTTATGAATGGGGATCGCCTAAGTGGTCGTTATTGCGGCAGGGAAACCGCCAATCAGAGTGAACGAGCAGCGAATGACAGCTGAAGAACTCCCGGGAATACCGCCGCGCGGGAGGAATCTTCGACGAAAGGCGCGCACTGTTTACGAATTTGCAGCCCTGTATTGGTTTACGGAAGATTGATATCGCACTCCGGCTTTGAGACGATGGCACCCAACGAGCAGCCCGTGAAGGGCACGAAAGCCGAGGGAACGCCATGCCGATCGTCAAGGCCGACCGCCTCACGCGCGTCAGCGCTGCGCTGCTCCGGGCCGCCGGCGCCACCGAGGAAGAAGCCGACGCCGTTGCCGTCGGCTGCGTCAACGCCAATCTCGCCGGCCATGACTCCCACGGCGTGATCGCGGTTCCCACCTACATCGACCGCATCAAAGCCGGGCACATCGTCCCCGGTGCGAATTGGACCATCGTCCAGGAATCGCCGACCACGACCGTAATCGACGGGCACTGGGGTTTTGGGTTTCACGTCAACGCCAAGGCGATGGCACTTACCATCGAGAAGGCGAAGACGGCGAACGTCGCCGCCTGCACCGTGTTCCGGCAAAGCCATGTCGGCCGCCTCGCGGCCTATCCGCTGATGGCGATGCACGAGGGCATGATCGGGATTGCCACCGCCGATTCCGGACGCTCGCCAAAGCATGTCGCGCCGTTCGGCGGCAAGGAGGCGCGGCTCGGCACCAACCCGATCTCGATCGCGGTGCCGTCCGACCTCGAGGCGCCATTCTACCTGGACATGGCGACGTCGGCTGTCGCCGCCGGCAAGGTCCAGCTCGCGGTCGCCCGCGGCGAAGAGATTCCTACGGGATGGATCATCGATGCCGAGGGCCGGCACACCACCGATCCCACGCAATATCGCAAGGGCGGCGCGCTGCTGCCGCTCGGCGGTACCGAGGGCTACAAGGGCAGTGGGCTTGCCGCGATGGTCGAGGTGCTCTGCGGCCTGCTCACGGGGCTCGGCTTCGGCGTCGAGCCGACAGGACGGCACAATGACGGGTGCTTCATGGCGGTGTTCAACGTCGCCGCCTTCCGCCCGCTGCAGGAGTTCAAGCGCGAGGTTGCGGAGTTCGCGCGCTATTTGAAGTCGACGCCGCCGTCCGAGGGCAGCAAGGGCGTCTATTATCCCGGCGAGCTCGAGGGCGTGCGCGAGCAGCAGCGTCTGCGGGATGGCATCGCGGTCGAGGATGCGACGTGGGAAAAGCTGCGTGCGCTCGCGCGTGACTACCGTCTCGACACCGTCCTCGATCTGTCCTGAGCCAATCCGGAGAACAGCAACATGAACAGGCAGATGGTTCTGGTCGGCTTCCTGCAGGCGCAGAACTGCACGAACTTGCCGAGCTCGTGGCGGCATCCGGACTCGCGCAGCGACTCCATGTCGGCGGACTACTATCAGGAGATCGCGAAGATTCTCGAGGCCGGCAAGTTCCAGATGGCGTTCTTCGACGATCGTCTCGCGATGCCGGACCGCTATGGCAACGACCACGCCCACACCGTCGAATACGGCATCCGCTGCGTGAAGATGGATCCGCTGATCGTGCTGACCACGATGGGCATGGTGACCGACAAGCTCGGCTTAGGGGCAACATGCTCGACCACCTATTACGAGCCGTTCGACGTCGCCCGCCGCTTTGCCACGCTCGATCTGATGTCGGGCGGGCGCGCGGGCTGGAACGTCGTGACTTCGCTCAACGACGGCGAGGCGCTCAACATGGGCCGGGACTCCCATCCCGAACATGATTCCCGTTACGACAAGGCCGACGAGTTCATGGAGGTCGTGCTCGGCCATTGGGACACATGGGAAGACGGCGCGTTGATCATGGACAAGACAAGCGGACGTTTTGCCGATCCGACCAAGGTGAAGCGGCTCGATCACAGGGGCGCGGCCTTCAAGTCCCGCGGGCCGTTCACCGTGCCGCGCTCGCAGCAGGGCCACCCCGTCATCATCCAGGCCGGCGCGTCCGGCCGCGGCCAGCGCTTTGCCGGACGATGGGGCGAGGTGATCTTCACCGCCGCGCGCAATCTCGGCGCCGCGAAGGAAGGTTATGCGTCCGTGCGCAACGAGGCCGCGAAAGCCGGCCGCGATCCGGAGCAGATGTTCCTCTGCAATCTGACGACGCCCGTTTGTGCCGCGACCAAGGCGGAAGCCGAGGACAAGATGGCGCTGATCAACAAGCTGCCGCTGGAGATCGACGCGCTGTCGCTGCTATCAGAAGCGCTCAATTACGACTTCGCCACCAAGGATCTCGACGAACCGCTGACGACGGACGACCTCAAGAGCATGCAGGGCATCCTGGGCATCCGCGACGGCGTGCTGAAGACCTCGGGCAAGAGCAATCCGAGCGCGCGCGACTTCGTCACCTTCTCCGGCCGCGGCCAGGTGCACGACGCCATGGTCGGCGGCCCCAAGGAGATCGCGGACAAGCTTGAAGAGATGTTCGTCGAGCGCGGCTGCGACGGCTTTGTCATCGCGGCCACTTACGTGCCCGGCTCCTATGCCGATTTCGTCCAGCATGTGGTGCCGGAGTTGCAGCGGCGCGGCCTGTTCCAGAAGGACTACCGTGGCAAGACGCTGCGGGAGAATCTCGGCTTGAAGCGGCCCGCCGCCGGCGCGTGGAAAGTGCAGCCGCGCAATGCTGCAGAATAACAGCGAGGACAGACTATGCGCTGGCTAAAATTCACCGCCTCCGGCAAGACCTCCTGGGGAATCATGGACGGCGATCAGGTGATCGCGGTCGACGGCGATCCCTTCGGTGAGTGGCAGCGTACGTCGCGCACGCATCCGCTGTCGCAGGTGAAGATCGAGTTGCCGCTGATTCCACGCACCTTCTACTGCGTCGGCCTGAATTATCTGAGGCATCTGAAGGAAGCCGCCGACAAGGCCGGCACGGTGCCGGCTGTGCCTGAGAGGCCCGAGATCGGCTACCGCGCCCAGAACGCGCTGATCGCGCATGACGAGGATGTCGTGATCCCGTCCTTTGCCACGGAGAAGATCCACTACGAGGGCGAGCTCGTCGTCGTCATCGGCAAGAAGGTAAAACATCTCACCGAAGCGAACGCGATGGATTGCGTATTCGGCTACACCATCGGCAACGACGTCAGCGAGCGCACCTGGCAGAAGGCCGATCGCAGCCTGTGGCGCTCGAAGAATGCCGACACGTTCAAGCCGATGGGCCCATGGATCGAAACCGAGGCCGATCTTGCGACGATGGAGACCATCGTCCGCGTCAACGGCAAGGAAACGAACCGCTTCCACACGAACGACATGATCTTTGGCGTGGTGCCGTTCCTGGTCGAGCTGACGAAGTATTTTACGCTGTGGCCGGGCGACGTGATCTGGATGGGCACGGATGGCGCCTCGCCCGACATCAAGCACGGCGATATCGTGGAGATCGAGATTATTGGTGTCGGCAGCTTGCGGAACAGGTTTGTACGGGAGGGGCAGTAAGCGCCGGTGCTGTAGAGTGGGCAACGCGAAGCGTGCCCACCACCTTTTTCGATCATGGAAAGATCGTGGGCACGGCGCAAGAGCGCCTTTGCCCACCCTACGGCACCTCCCGTATGTCAGAACGGCAGCGCGACGCTGGTCTTGATCTCCTTCAGCACCACATTGCTGCGGACGTAGCGAATGCCGGGAATGCGGAACATGAACTCATCGAGGAAGCGGTTGTAGGCCGCCATGTCCTGCACAACGACGCGCAAATGATAGTCAGCATCGCCGGTGGTCGCAAAGCACTCCAGCACCTCGCGGCGCGTGGTGACGCGCGAGACGAACTCGTCGACGAATTTGGCGTCGTGCCGCTCCAATGAGACATGGAGGATGGCCGACATCGCAAAGCCTGCCTGCTCGCGCGCGATGAGGGCCGCATAGCCGCGGATGACGCCGCTGTCCTCGAGCGCGCGCACCCGGCGCCAGCAGGCGGAGGTCGACATGCCGACCTCATCGGCCAGCTGCTGGTTGGTGGCGCGACCGTCCTTCTGGAGGTGGGCGAGAATCCGCAGGTCATGGTCTTCGATCATCGAGAGCCCTCCAATCGATAAGTTTTACCAAATTTGTCCGGAATAGGCAAAAATCTACCGATTCTGCGACCATATCGGGATAAATAGGTAAGACCTACCAGCGCCCCGGGCCTAACCTTTGCTATCGGCAGGATGCCGCGCGAGGTCCACCATGGACGCCATTCCGTCACTCGACGCCTACGAACTCTCCGACCGCTATGAGCGCGAGGAGGGCCGCGTCTTCCTCACGGGCACACAGGCCATTGTCCGCATCGTACTCGACCAGGTGCGACGCGATCGGGCGGCCGGCCTCAACACGGCGGGCTTCATCTCCGGCTATCGCGGCTCGCCGCTCGGCGGCATCGATCTCGAGCTCTGGCGCATCCAACAACGGCTCAAGAAAGACCGCATCGAATTCCTTCCCGCTGTCAACGAGGACCTTGCGGCCACCGCAGTGCTCGGCTCCCAGCAGGTCGAGACACAAGCCGACCGTGAAGTCGATGGCGTGTTCGGGCTCTGGTACGGCAAGGGTCCCGGCGTCGATCGCTCTGGCGATGCGCTCAAGCACGGCAACGCCTACGGCTCCTCGCCGCACGGCGGCGTGCTGGTCGTCGCCGGCGACGATCATGGCTGCGTGTCCTCCTCGATGCCACACCAGTCCGACGTCGCCTTCATGAGCTGGTTCATGCCGACGCTGCATCCCGCAAGCGTCGACGAATATCTTGAATTCGGCGAATACGGCTATGCGCTCAGCCGCTTCTCCGGCATGTGGGTCGGCTTCAAGGCGATCTCGGAGATCGTGGAGTCGGGCGCATCCGTCGCACTGCGCCCACCGCGCATCTTCCGCGCGCCCGATTTCACGCCGCCGCCTGATGGACTGCACTATCGCTGGCCGGACCTGCCGGGCCCGCAGATCGAGGAGCGGCTGGAGGCGAAGAAGCACGCGGTTTACGCCTTCGCCAAGGCCAATCCGATCGATCGCCACATCTACGACATCCCTGATGCCACCTACGGCGTCGTCACGACAGGCAAGGCGCATCTGGACCTGATGGAAGCGCTGCGGTTGATGGGGCTTGATGAAGCCGCCTGCCGCAGCATCGGCATCGACATCTACAAGGTCGGCATGGTCTGGCCGCTGGCGCTGCACGACGCGATGGACTTCGTGAAAGGCAAGCGCGAGATCCTCGTGGTCGAGGAGAAGCGCGGCATCATCGAGAGCCAGTTCAAGGAATATTTTTACGACTATCCCGGCGCCAAGCCGGAGCGCATGGTCGGCAAGCATGACGAAACCGGCGCTCGGCTGATCTCCTGGATCGGCGAGATGTCACCGCGCGCGCTGGCGTCGGTGCTGGCGCGACGGCTCGATCCGATGTTTCCGGGCCTCAATCTCGCGGCCCGTGCGGCCGCCTTGCTTCCGGAAGCTGCGCGCACGATCAACGTATCCGGCGCAACGCGCACCCCTTACTTCTGCTCTGGCTGCCCGCACAACACCTCGACGAAAGTGCCGGAGGGATCGAAGGCGCTGGCGGGAATCGGCTGCCACTTCATGGCGAGCTGGATGGATCGCGAGACCTCATCGCTGATCCAGATGGGCGGCGAGGGCGTGAACTGGGCGGCTTCGTCGCGATTTACCGGCCACAAGCACATCTTCCAGAACCTTGGCGAGGGCACCTACTACCACTCCGGATCGATGGCGATCCGTCAGGCGATCGCGGCCAAAGCCAACATCACCTACAAGATCCTGTTCAACGACGCCGTCGCCATGACCGGCGGCCAACCGGTCGACGGGCCCGTCAGCGTGCAGGCCATTGCGCACAGCGTTCGCGCCGAGGGCGTGGCCCGCATCGCTCTGGTATCGGACGATCCCGCACAATTCTCGCCGGCGGATTTGCCTGGTGGCGTCACCATCCATCCGCGCGAGGAGATGGACGCCGTGCAGCGCGAGCTGCGTGACCTCTCCGGCGTCTCGGTTCTGATCTACCAGCAGACCTGCGCCACGGAGAAACGGCGTCGCCGCAAGCGCGGACAGATGGCCGATCCCAAGCGCTTTGCCTACATCAACGACCTCGTCTGCGAAGGCTGCGGCGACTGCTCGGTCGAGTCCAACTGTCTCAGCGTCGAGCCGAAGGAGACGCCGTTCGGCCGCAAGCGGCAGATCAATCTGTCCGCCTGCAACAAGGACTTTTCCTGCCTCAACGGTTTTTGTCCGAGCTTCGTCACCGTCGAAGGCGCGACGCGACGGAAGAAGAGCGCCAGCCAGATTGATGCGATCGGCCACGCAGCGACGCTCCCCCTGCCCGTCCCCGCAGCGCTCGATCGTCCCTACGATCTGCTCGTGACCGGCGTCGGCGGCACCGGCGTGATCACGGTCGGCGCGCTGATCGGCATGGCGGCGCATCTGGAGCGTCGCGGTGTCTCGGTGCTCGACTTCACCGGCTTTGCGCAGAAATTCGGGCCGGTGCTGAGCTACATCCGCCTGGCCGCATCGCCCGACGCACTGCATCAGGTCCGTATCGACCAGGGCGCTGCCGACGCACTGATCGGCTGCGACCTCGTGGTCAGCTCCTCGCCAAAGGCATCCGGCACCTACCGCCACGGCACGCGCGCGGCGATCAATACCGCGGAGATGCCGACAGGCGACGTCGTCCGCTTCCGCGACGCCGATCTCGCCTCGCCTGCTCGCCTGCGTGCGATCCGGCAGGTCATCGGCAACGACAATCTCGACAGCATCGACGCCAATGCGCTGGCCGAGCGCCTGCTCGGCGATGCCGTCTATGCCAACATCATCATGTTCGGCTTTGCCTGGCAGCGCGGACTTGTGCCGGTCTCGCTATCGGCGCTGCTGCGCGCCATCGAGCTCAATGGTGTCGCGGTCGAGCGCAACAAGCAGGCTTTCGCGTGGGGCCGGATCGCCGCCGCCGATCCCGACTTTCTGCCGAAAGCGAATGAGGCAACAAAAACCGAGACGCTCGACCAGCTCATCACCAGGCGATCCGACTTCCTGAGGGCTTACCAGAACGACGCCTACGCCGCGCGTTATCGGGCGCTCGTCGCCAAGGTCCGCCGTGCCGAAGCCGGACTCAAGAGCGAGGCGCTGACCGAGGCCGTCGCGCGCACCCTGTTCAAGCTGATGGCCTACAAGGACGAATATGAGGTTGCGCGTCTGCACATGAGAAGCGGCTTCCTCGACGAGTTGAAGCGCGAGTTCGAGGACGGCTTCAGCGTGCAGTATCATCTCGCGCCGCCGTTCCTGCCGTCCGGTCATGACGCGCGCGGCCGCCCGCGTAAGCGCGCCTTTGGCCAGTGGATCCAGATGCCGCTCGCAGTGCTGGCGCGGCTCAAGGTGCTGCGCGGGACACCGCTTGATCCGTTCGGCTATGCCGCGGAGCGGCGCGCAGAGCGAGAGCTGATTGTCTGGTACGAGGGCGTCATCGCGCAGATGCTTGACAATCTCGACGCGGCCCATCTGCCTGACCTCGTCGCCATCGCCAAAGCGCCGATGGAGATCCGCGGTTACGGGCCGGTGAAGGACATCGCGATCGCAAAGGTGAAGCCTGAGGTCGAGCAGCTGCTCGCCAATCTCGCGGCATCTTCGCCGGCAAAGATGCGCGCCACCGGTTGACGCGACGCCTGGGCTCACGAATACGGATTGATCAGCTTCTGCTGCTCGGCGCCATGATGCACGAGCATGTCGATGAAGGTGCGCACCTTGGCCGACAGATGATGGCGATGCGGATAGACCGCGTTCATCGACATCTCGACCGGCCGATATTCCGGCAAGAGGCGCACCAGCCGCCCCGCGTCGAGATCGTCGCTCACCAGAAATCCCGCGAGCAGGCCGATGCCGGCGCCCTCGATCACCATCCGCCGCAGCGCCTCGCCGCTGTTGGTAACGAGGCTGCCCGAAATGCGGACCGAGGCAGGCGCGCCCTTGCGGTCGAAGAAGCGCCATTCGTCGCCGAAGGGATAGTTGAGGTGGCGGCCGCAATTGTGCTCGGTGAGCTCGGCAAGCTGCTGCACGCGGCCATGCTTTTCGAGATAGTCGTGCGAGCAGCACAGCACGTGGCGCCAGGTGGCGAGACTGCGGACGATCAGGCTGGAGTCCGGCGGCGGGGTCATGCGGAGAGCAACGTCGTAGCCCTCTTCGATCAGGTCGACATTGGCTTCGCCCATGCGCAGGTCGACCTTCACCTCCGGATAAGTCGACAGCAGTTTTGCCACGACGCCCGCGACAAAGGGCACCATGTGAGTAGCGGAATGAATCCGCAACGTCCCTCGCGGCACCGACTGCAGGGCGCCGGCGATGTCGTCGGCCTGCTCGATATCGGCGAGGATCTGGATGCAGCGGTCGTAATAGGCCTTGCCGATTTCGGTGACGCTGACCTTGCGGGTGGTGCGGTTGAGCAACCGCGCGCCCAGCCGCTCCTCCAGCGCCTGGATGTGATTGCTCACCATGGTCGTGGACATCTCGAGCTTGCGGGCGGCGGCGGAGAAGCCGCCGGTATCAACGACCCGGACAAAAGCGGTCAGGCTGGTCAGCCGGTCCATGAGCGCCTCGGATTATGCAGCGTGGGTGGACAATCATTTTGCTTTTTGGCGGATTATCACAAGAGCCGGGACAGCGCATCTTCGACCCAGACAACAGCGCCCCCTTCGGAACGGGACGCCTGCCAAATCCGGAGGATGTCATGTCGAACGCGACTTATACCACTGAAACAACTGATAAAATCAGCCTGAAACCATCTCGGCAGGCAATCAAGCGGGCGGCCCTTGCGCTGGGACTGATCCTCGGCGTCGCCGGCGCCGGCGACTTTGGCTACAATTACCTGACTACTGGCCGCTACCTTGAGACCACCGATGACGCCTATGTGAAGGCGGATTCCACCATCATCGCCCCCAAGGTCTCCGGCTACATCGCGAAGGTGCAGGTCGGCGACAACGAGAAGGTCAAGGCCGGCCAGGTGCTGGCCAGGATCGACGACCGCGACTTCAAGGCCGCGCTGGGGCAAGCCCGCGCCGACGTTGCGGCCGCCGAAGCCTCAGTGCGCAACCTCGATGCCCAGCTCGAGCTGCAACAGCCTGTTATCGCGCAGAGCACGGCCGACGTCGTCGCAGCCGATGCCAATCTGAAATTCGCGCAGGAGGAGCGCGCCCGCTACGACGACCTCATGAAGTCTGGCTCCGGCACGATCCAGCGCGCGCAGCAGACCGACGCAGCGCTCCGCGCCAGCAACGCGCAATTGCAGCATGCGCAGTCGGGCCTGGTTGCCGCACAGCGCAAGGTCGACGTGCTCACGACGCAGCGCGCGCAGGCTTCTGCGCAGCTCGACCGCGCCCGCGCGGTCGCGGACCAGGCCGAGCTGAACCTGTCCTATACCGAGATCACCGCGCCTGTTGACGGCACCGTTGGCGCCCGATCCTTGCGGGTCGGCCAGTACGTGCAGGCCGGCACGCAGTTGATGGCGGTGGTGCCGCTCGATGCGGTCTATGTCGTCGCGAACTTCAAGGAGACCCAGCTCACCCATGTCCGCGCCGGCCAGCCGGTCGAACTGATCGTCGACAGTTTTCGCAATCGCACGCTGCACGGCCATGTCGACAGCCTTTCGCCGGCCAGCGGGCTTGAATTCGCGCTGCTGCCTCCCGACAATGCGACTGGCAATTTCACCAAGATCGTGCAGCGCGTGCCAGTGAAGATCGTGCTCGACGATCACAGTCTCACGGGCCTGCTGCGCCCCGGCATGTCGGCAGTGCCGACGGTCGATACCAAGGCGACGGTGGTGGCCGAGCACGAGACGACCAAGCGCGTCGCCGACAACGCGCCGCGTCCGAACGGAAGCTGATGTCGCGGAGGATCGCGGCAGGATTATCAAGTCCTGCCTGATGATCCTTCCCGGACTTCCCCGATTATCGAAACGGTCCACCTGACGCATCCTGTCTCCGCAACAGAGACGAGGCTTCCATGAGCACGCTCCAACCAGCCGTCAACGCCGCCTCCGCCGCCGACATCCCCGCGCCGCAAGCTGCTGCCGCCACGCCGGCCGTTTCCGCCAAGACCTGGATCGCGGTGGTTGGCGCCACGCTCGGCGCTTTCATGGCAGTGCTCAACATCCAGATCGTCAACGCCTCGCTCGCCGACATCCAGGGCGCGATCGGCGCCGGCATCGACGACGGCGGCTGGATCTCGACCTCCTACCTGATCGCCGAGATCGTGGTGATCCCGCTGTCCGGCTGGCTCGCGCAGGTGTTCTCGATCCGGATCTATTTGCTCACCAATGCGATCCTGTTCCTGGCGCTGTCCGCGGCCTGTGCGCTGGCGCAGGACCTGCCGCAGATGATCGTGCTGCGTGCCGTCCAAGGTTTCACTGGCGGCGTTCTGATCCCGATGGCATTCACTCTCATCATCACATTGCTGCCGCGTGGAAAACAGCCGGTCGGGCTTGCGCTGTTCGCGCTGTCGGCGACGTTCGCACCGGCGATCGGCCCGACCATCGGCGGCTATCTCACCGAGAATTTGGGCTGGCAATACATCTTCTACGTCAACCTCGCGCCCGGCGCGATCATGGTCGGCATGCTCTGGTACGCGCTCGAACCCAAGCCGATGAAGTTGTCGCTCCTGCGCGACGGCGACTGGGCCGGCATCATCACCATGGCGATCGGCCTCTCCGCGCTTCAGACCGTGCTGGAAGAAGGCAACAAGGACGACTGGTTCGGCTCACCCTTCATCGTCAAGCTCAGCGTGATCGCGGCCGTGGCATTGACCGCTTTCCTGATCATCGAGCTGACCGTGAAGAAGCCGCTGCTCAACCTGCGCCTGCTGGTCCGCCGCAATTTCGGCTTCGGGATGCTCGCGAACTTTCTGCTCGGCGTCGCGTTGTATGGTTCGGTGTTCATCCTGCCGCAATATCTGTCGCGGATTCAGGGCTACAATTCCGAGCAGATCGGCATGGTGCTGGCTTGGACCGGTCTGCCGCAGCTGGTGCTGATCCCGCTGGTACCGCGCCTGATGCAGCGCTTCGATGCACGGATGATCATTGGAATCGGCTTCATCCTGTTCGCCGCCTCGAACTTCATGAATATCTTCATGACCAGCGATTACGCCGCCGACCAGCTGTTGTGGCCGAACGTTGTCCGCGCTATCGGCCAGGCGCTTGTGATGGCGCCGCTGTCGGCGGTGGCTACATCGGGCATCGAGGCGGAGAATGCGGGCTCGGCATCCGGCCTGTTCAACATGATGCGCAACCTCGGCGGCGCCGTCGGCATCGCCCTGTTGCAAACCGTGCTGACCAAGCGCGAGCAGTATCACTCCAACGTGCTGACGCAGTCGGTCTCGGTGTTCGAGCAGGCCACCCGCACGCGGCTGGAGCAGCTCACGCAATATTTCATCAATCACGGCGTGCTCGACCGTGCCGATGCCGCGCATCGCGCCTATGTCGCGATCGGCCACGTCGTGCAGAAGCAGGCTTACATCTTCGCCTTCAGCGACACCTTCTATCTGCTCGGCCTCGCGCTGATCGTGGCCTTCATCGCGTCCCTCTTCCTGAAGAAGCCCGGCCATGTCTCGGCCGGGGGAGCCCACTGACCCCTCACCCCGCAAAAGGAGAACGACCATGAAACCCCGCATGAATTTCTACCAGGCCGCCCCCGACACGATGAAGGCGCTGATGGCGCTGGAAGAGCAAATCCAGTCGACCGGACTCGAGAAATCGCTGATCGAGCTCGTCAAGATCCGGGCCTCGCAGATCAACGGCTGCGCCTTCTGCATCAACATGCACACCGAGGACGCGCGCAAGCGCGGCGAGACCGAGCAGCGCATTTATCTGCTCAATGCCTGGCGCGAGTCCCCGCTCTATACCGACCGCGAGCGCGCCGCGCTTGCCTGGACCGAGTCGGTGACTCTGATCTCCGAGACGCATGCGCCGGATGATGTCTATGCAGAGGTCCGCGCGCAGTTCTCTGACGCGGAGACGGTGAACCTGACCGCCCTGATCGGCGCCATCAACGCCTGGAACAGGCTGGCGATCGCGTTCCGCGCGGTACATCCGGTGAAGGTGAAGGCGTCGGTGGCGTAGGGCGCGGCGCGTCCCTCGAAGCAGGTCTCGTAGGGTGGGCAAAGCGTAGCGTGCCCACCTTCAGCCAACGAGGGAAAGGACGTGGGCACGGCGCAAGTGCGCCTTTGCCCACCTTACGGCAGCGGAGCGCGCGGCTTAGACCGCCGTCGCTTTCGCGAACTCCACGTAGATCTCGCGCAGGCGCGTTGCCATCGGGCCGGGTTTGCCGTCGCCGATCGTCTTGCCGTCGAGCGCGACCACCGGCTGCACAAACGCCGAGGCCGACGTGACGAACGCCTCCTTGGCGGCGAGCGCCTCGGCGACCGTGAAGGGGCGCTCCTCGACGCGGAGCTGACGTTCCTCCGCAAGCGCGATCACCGCCTTGCGGGTGCAACCGGGCAGGATCGCGTTCGAATTCTGTCGGGTGACGATGACGTCGTCCTTGGTGAGAATGAACGCCGTGGACGAGCCGCCCTCGGTGACGTAGCCGTCTTGCAGCATCCAGGCTTCGCCGGCGCCGGCTTCGGCCGCAGCCTGCTTCGCCAGCACCTGCGCCAGCAGCGCCACGCTCTTGATGTCGCGCCGTTCCCAGCGGATGTCGGGCACGGTGATGACGTTGATCCCGGTCTTGGCCGAGGCGGCGTTGACGATGTCCTTCTCCGAAGTGAACATCACCAGGCTCGATTTGACGTCGGCCTTGGGAAACGGAAAGTCGCGGCCCTTGTCGGCGCCGCGCGTGACCTGGAGATAGACGAGACCGCTCATCAGCTTGTTGCGGGCGATCAGTTCCTTCTGGATCTCGGTGATGCGCTCAACGGTCTCTGGCAATTTCAGCTTGATCTCGCCGACCGAACGCTCCAGCCGTGCCAGATGCGAGGCGTTGTCGACCAGCTTGCCGTCAAGCACAGCCGAGACCTCGTAGATGCCGTCGGCAAACAGGAAGCCGCGATCCAGCACCGAGATTTTCGCGTCCGCGAGCGGGACGAATGAGCCGTTGACGTAGGCGATCGAATCCAAGGCGGGTCTCCTGGGAGGATTGGGATTTGGCGCGTTATACGCCAGTTGAGGGGGTCGAGCACCCTCGTTTCGTCATTCCGGGGCGGCGGTGGTTAGTGGGAGAGAATCTTCGACAAGAACTTTTGCGCGCGGTCGCTGCGCGGCTGGCCGAAAAAGTCCTCCTTCGGCGCGTCCTCGACGATCTCGCCGCGATCCATGAAGATCACGCGATTGGCGACCTTGCGGGCAAAGCCCATTTCGTGGGTGACGACCATCATGGTCATGCCCTCATGGGCGAGGTCGACCATGACGTCGAGCACCTCGCTCACCATTTCCGGGTCGAGCGCCGAGGTCGGCTCGTCAAACAGCATGACAATGGGGTCCATGGCGAGTGCGCGCGCGATCGCGACACGCTGCTGCTGGCCACCGGAGAGCTGCGCGGGAAACTTCTGCGCCTGTTCCTTCAGGCCGACGCGCTCCAGCAGCTGCATGCCCTTCGCCACCGCCTGGTCAGACGATCGGCCCAGCACCTTCTGCTGCGCGAGGCAGAGGTTGTCGATGATCTTCAAGTGCGGGAACAGCTCGAAGTGCTGGAACACCATGCCGACGCGCGAGCGCAGTTTCGGCAGATTGGTCTTGGGATCGTTGACCTTGGTGCCATCGACGCTGATGTCGCCGCTCTGGAACGGCTCCAGCGCGTTGACGCATTTGATCAGGGTCGACTTGCCCGAGCCCGAGGGGCCGCAGACCACCACGACCTCTCCCTTGGTGACGCTGGTGGTGCAGTCGGTCAGCACCTGGAAGGTCGGGCTGTACCATTTGTTGACGTGGCTGATTTCGATCATGACCGACTTGCTCTAGCGGATGATGGCGATGCGCGCCTGCAGGCGGCGAACGCCGAAGGACGCGATACAGGAAATGGTGAAGTAGACGATTGCGGCAAACAGATACATCTCGACCAGACGGCCATCACGCTGTGCGACCTTGCTGGCCGCACCGAGGAAATCGGTGATTGACAGCACGTAGACCAGCGAAGTGTCCTGGAACAGCACGATGGTCTGTGTGATCAGCACCGGCAGCATGTTGCGGAACGCCTGCGGCAGCACGACGTAGCGCATGGTCTGCGCGTAAGTGAGGCCGAGCGCGTTGGCCGCAGCCGGCTGCCCCCGCGAGATCGACTGGATGCCGGCACGCATGATCTCGGAGAAATAAGCCGCCTCGAACATGATGAAGGTGATGAGCGAGGACGCGAACGCGCCGACGCTGATCGGGCGCGAGGCTCCGGTCACCCACTGTCCAATATAGGGCACCAGGAAGTAGAACCAGAAGATCACCAGCACCAGCGGCAGCGAGCGCATGAAGTCGACATAGACACCGGCGATGCGGCCAAGAATCTTGTAGCCCGACAGCCGCATCAAGGCGATCGCCGTGCCGAACACGAGGCCGCCGAGGGCTGCGAGCCCCGTCAGCAGCAGCGTGAACGTCATGCCCTCGTAGAACAGATAGGGCAGCGCGCGGATGATGACGCCGAAATCGAAATTGCTGAACATGGCGCTATTTCCCCGTGATGTAGCCGGGGATCGCAACCCAGCGCTCGAGGAAGCGCATCGCGGTCACGACCACGGCGTTGACGAGGAGGTAGAGGATGGTCGCCGCCGTGAAGGCCTCGAACACCTGGAACGAGAACTCCTGCATCGAGCGCGCCTGTCCGGTCAGCTCGATCAGGCCGATGGTGATGGCGACCGCCGTGTTCTTGATGGTGTTCAGAAACTCGGAGGTCAGCGGCGGCAGGATGATGCGGAACGCCATCGGCAGCAGGATATAGCGATAGCCCTGCATCGTGGTCAGCCCGAGCGCGGTCGCAGCCATCTTCTGCCCGCGCGGCAGCGAGGAAATGCCGGCCTGCAATTGGATCGCGACGCGCGCCGACATGAAAAATCCGATACCGATCGCCGCGGTCCAGAACGGCGCGTTCGGCAATTGCTTCAGCCACAGGCCGGCGGCCTTCGGCAGCAGTTCGGGCAGCACGAAGAACCACAGGAACAGCTGCACCAGCAGCGGCATGTTGCGGAAGAACTCGACCCAGCAGAAGCCGAACCAGCCGGCAGCCTTCGACGGCAGCGTCCGCATCACGCCGACTAAGGAGCCGAAGACCAGTGCGATGATCCAGGCGAGCACCGCCGTCTTCAAGGTCAGCACCAGGCCCGACAACAGCATGTCGAGATAGGTGCCAGTCCCCATCGGGTTCGGCTCGAAGAAAATTCCCCAGTTCCAATGGTAGTTCACGTGTCCCCCGCGCGAACGCGCCAATCAAGATCGGCTCGAAAGAAGGTCTGGGCGCTTATGCAAATGTCCGGCCACTCTGGTGTCAAGAGTGGCCGGACATGATCCCGACCCAGGAAGGTCGGGGTTATATCTTACTTATAGTCGTCCGGGATCGGCGAGTCCGACGGCTTTGCGAACTCGTTCTTCAGCTGATCGGAGATCGGGGTGTTGAGGTTCAGACCCTTCGGCGGAATCTTGGACATGAACCACTTGTCGTAGATCTTCTGGCCTTCACCCGAGGTATAAAGCGCAGCAGTTGCCGCATCGACCACCTTCTTGAACGGCGCGTCGTCCTTGCGGAGCATGATGCCGTAGGGCTCGGGCTTGGAGAACGCATCCTTGGAGATCACATAGTCGGACGGCGTCTTCGCGCCGGCGACGAGGCTCGCAAGCAGGATGTCGTCCATCACGAAGGCAACCGCGCGATCGGTCTCGACCATCAGGAAGGCTTCGGCGTGGTCCTTGGCCGGGATGATGTTGGCGCCGAGCTTCTTCTCGACGTTGGCTTCGGTCAGCTGCTTGATGTTGGTGGTGCCGGCGGTCGAGACCACCGTCTTGCCCTTGAGGTCGTCGATCGACTTCAGGCCGCTCGACTTCTTGAAGACGTAGCGGCTGGCGGTGAGGAAGTGGGTGTTGGTGAAGGCGACCTGCTTCTGGCGCTCGGCATTGTTGGTGGTCGAGCCGCATTCGAGATCGATGGTGCCGTTCGCCATCAGCGGAATACGCGTCGCGGAGGTCACCGGGTTGAGCTTCACCTCGAGCTTGTCGAGCTTGAGCTCCTTCTTCACGGCGTCGACGATCTTGTAGCAGATGTCCATCGCGAATCCGACGGGCTTCTGGTTGTCGTCGAGATAGGAGAACGGGATCGAGGAGTCGCGGAAGCCGAGCGTGATGGCGCCGGTGTCCTTGATGTTCTTCAGCGTGCCGGTGAGTTCCTCGGCCCCAGCCTGGCTCACAGCAAAGGTCGCGACGAGCGCGAGGCCGATGTGACGGAAATGTTTCACTTTTTCTCCCCTTTCAGGATGATGCGGCCAGATGCAAGCACATCTCGGCCCGGATTAGAATGTGACTTTCGGCTGGATGCCCGCTCAGGTTAATGGACTTAGCGGCTTGGGCAATTCACCGAGATCCCAGAACAGGCCGGCCATGACCGTCAAGGCTTCTTCGGTCAATGGCAGCAGGATGTGCTCATTGGGCGCATGCTGGGAGCAGCCGGGATAGGAGTGCGGCACCCAAATCGTCGGCAGGCCCAGGACTTCCGAAAACACGTCGTTCGGCAACGAGCCGCCGAAGTTCGGCAGCACCGCCGGCGCCTTGCCGGTGGTGTTCTGGACTGAGTCAGCCGCCCATTTGATCCAGGGGCTGTCGAAATCGGTGCGCGAGGCGGCAAAGCTCTGGGCCGCCCGCACCTCGACCATCGGAAAACCCTTTTCCACCAGATGCGCCCTGACGGCGTCGATCAGGCCATCGACCTTGGTGCCCACCACGAAACGCAGTTGCAACACGGCATTGGCATGGCCGGGAATGGCGTTGGCCGGCTTCTCGATATTGCCCGACGACATCGCCAGCACTTCCAGCGTGTTCCAGGCATAGAGCCGCTCCGCCGCGGACAGGCCGTCCTCACCCCAGTTCTCCGCAAGCTGTGGCTCGTCCTCGGTCGGCACCACCTGCACGTCGGCAAGATAGCTGCGGATCTGGTTGGTCAGGCGCGGCGGCTTCAAGGCTTCAAGCTGGAGACGGCCATGGCCATCGACCAGCGTCGAGATCGCGTTGACCAGGATGGTCGCGGGGTTGGCGAGCACGCCGCCCCAATTGCCGGAATGGTTGCCGCCATCGCGCAAATTCACATCGAGATGGATGCGGATGCCGCCGCGGCAGCCCAGGAACAGCGTCGGCCGATCCGCCGAAAGCCGCGGTCCGTCCGAGGCCATGAACAGATCGGCCTTGAGCGCATCGCGGTTGAGATCGCAGACCTTGCCGAGATCGGGCGAGCCGATCTCCTCGCCCATCTCGACGATGAACTTTGCATTGAAGCCGAGCTTGCCGCCGCGGGCCTCGCGCACCGCGCGCAGCGCCGCCATGTTGATGCTGTGCTGGCCCTTGTTGTCGGCCGTGCCGCGGCCATAGAGGCGAATGCCCGCCTTCGTCGTGCGCCAGGGATCGCGGCCATCACGCCACTCGCCTTCCATGCCGTCGACGACGTCACCATGGCCGTAAACCAGCACGGTCGGCGCGGACGCGCTCTCATGATGTTCGGCAAACAGGAACGGCGACTTGCCGCTCGGGGATTCGACGATGCGGCTGGTGAAATCGAGCGCGGCAAAGGCCGGCACCATCTCCTGTTCCAGATAGGCCCGCAACTCAGGGCCGCGCGAGGCGTTCTGGCTCTCGGTCTTATAGGCGACGCGGCGGTCGAGTTCGGAGAGAAACGCACCGGATTGGAAGTCGTCACGGGCGCGGGTGATGGCGTCGGCTCTGGTCATCAGTATCGTCTTCAACGTCCTGGAACGAGGCAGCGTAGCGGACTACGCGGACGCTCGAAAGTGGCGGGGCCTTGCGATTTCGTTCTTGCTCTCTTGAGCTTGGCTTGCCAAGAGCGGAAGTGCCGCTGATTTTGGCCTTGCCAAGCGCAAGCCTTCCTATTCTTGGCCCTTGCCATGGGCCAATGATATGCAAGAACTTCGCCAGATTGGGGCGCACGTCTATCATTCAAAGAGCGCTCAGTACAGGGCGCCGGGGGACCAGCATGGCCAAGCAAATCAGGCTCAACGCATTTGCGATGAATTGCGTCGCGCATCAGTCGCCAGGGCTGTGGACCCATCCGCGCGACCGCACCGCCGAATATAACCGCCTGCCCTACTGGATCGATCTTGCCAAGACGCTGGAACGCGGCCGTTTCGACGGGTTGTTCCTGGCCGACGTGCTCGGCGTCTACGACGTCTATGGCAACAGCCCTGACGCAGCCTTGCGCAATGCAGCACAGACGCCGTCGAACGAGCCGCTGCTGCTGCTTTCGGCAATGGCGGCAGTGACGAAGAATTTGGGCTTCGGTGTCACCAGCAATCTTTCGTTCGAGCCGCCCTATCCGTTCGCGCGGCGGATGTCGACGCTCGACCATCTCACCGAGGGACGGATCGGCTGGAACGTCGTCACCGGCTATCTCGACAGCGCCGCGCGAGGCGCCGGCAAGGACAAGCAGACCGGGCACGACGACCGCTACGACATCGCCGACGAATATATGGAGGTTGTCTACAAGCTCTGGGAGGGCAGTTGGGAGGAAGACGCGGTGCTGCGCGATCGCAAGCGCGGCATCTTCACCGATCCCAGCAAAGTTCATCGCATCAATCATGAGAGTGCGAACTATCGCATCAACAACACGATCCATCTCAGCGAGCCGTCGCCCCAGCGCACGCCGGTGCTGTACCAGGCCGGCACCTCGCCGCGCGGGCGGCAGTTCGCCGCAAAACACGCCGAATGCGTGTTCATGTCGGGACCGTCTGCCAAGATCATCGCGCCGCGCGTCGCCGCGATCCGCCAGGAGGCGGCCGCGCTCGGCCGCAACCCAGCCGAGATCCTGATGTTCAACATGATGACGATCATCCTCGGCAACACCGAAGCTGAAGCTGCGGCGAAATATGCCGACTACCGCTCGCACATCAATCCGGAAGGCGCGCTCGCTTTGATGTCGGGCTGGACCGGCATCGACTTCTCAGGCTACGAGCTCGACCAGCAGGTCCGTCACGTCCAGAACGATGCCGGCCGCAGCGCGCTCGACAACGTCACCCGCGGCGACCCCGATCGGGTCTGGACCGTGCGTGATGTCATCGAGCATGTCGGCATCGGCGGCGCCGGGCCGGTCGTGGTCGGCACGCCCGAAAGCGTCGCCGACAGAATCGAGGACTGGTTCGAGAAGACTGATGTCGACGGCCTCAACGTCGCGTTTGCGATCTCGCCCGGCGATTTCGAGGATATCAGCGACATGCTGGTGCCGGAGTTGACCAGGCGCGGGCGGTACAAGCCGGAATATGCAAAGGGTACGCTGCGGGAAAAACTGTTCGGCGACGGCCGCGCGCGGCTTGATGCGCCGCATCCTGCGGCGGGGTATCGGGTGGGGAAGAGGGGGTAGGCTCTCACCTCATCTTCGGTGTCGTCCTGGCTTTCGCCAGGACGACACCGGGGCTACACCTCCCCGTCCACCATCACCTCGATCAGCTTCGTACCCGGCCGATTGAACGCCGACGCCAGCGTCGCCTTCAGCTCGCTGGGATCGCTGATCTTGATCGCTTCGCAGCCGAGCGCCTTGGCAACGCCTGCGAAATCCACGGGCGGATCGACAAAATCCATGCCGACATAATTGTTGTCGCCATGGAAGGAAAGCAGGCGCTGCTTGATGATGCGGTAGCCGCCATTGTTGGCGATGACGACATTGAGCGGCAGCTTGTGATGCGCGGCGGTCCATAGCGACTGGATCGAGTACATCGCGCTGCCGTCGCCTGAGAAACACACGACAGGGCGATCCGGATTGGCGATGCTGGCGCCGACCGAGGCCGGCAGGCCCCAGCCGATGCCGCCGGAGGCAAGGCCGTGATAGCCATAGCGATCGCGATGCGGACGCAGCGCCGCGACCTGGCGGCTGGAGGTGAGGCCTTCGTCAACGAGGATGGCATTCTCAGGCATCGCCTCGACCATTTGCAGCACGAGATAATCAGGATCAATCGGCGTGCGGGCGGCGTTCTTGCCGATCTGCTCGACCAAAGCGGCGCGCCGCGCGGTCCAATTCTTCGGCGCAAGCTCGATGAGACGCTGCTTTGCGCGGCTCGCGAGCGGCGCACCGCCCATCTCTTTTAGCACCGGGATCAGCGCGCGCAGCGTTTCCTTCACGTCCGCTTTCAGCGCGATCTCGGCACCGTAGTTCTTGGCGATTTCCCAGTCGACGAGACCGACCTGCACGATGCCGAGACCATCAGGCAGCGCGTCGACCTCGCTATAGACCGACATGCGCAGGGGATCGCCGCCAAGCGCGATCAGGAGGTCATAAGGCGCAAGCGTGTCGCGCGCGACCTTCTGCACGCGGGCCAGCGTGCCGACGAAGCTTGGGCTCTCCGAAAGGAAGTGCGAGCCATAGGGTGTCGAGGATTGATAGGCGGCGGCACCAAGCAGTTCGGCGAGTTCGGCAGCTTCCTTCAGTGCGTCGCTCTTGACTACCTCGTCCATGGTGACGATCACAGGGCGCTCCGCTTTCAGCAGCCGCGCGGCGAATGCTCTGAGCGCGTCGTCCGAGGGCTTCACCCGCGCGTCGATGCGGGTGGAGCGGCCGAGGTCGATACCGGCTTCGCTGTTGAGGATGTCGCCCGGCAGCGAGATGAACACCGGCCCGGTCGGCGGCGTCATCGCCACCTTCGCGGCGCGGCGCACGATGCGGGGCAAATCTTCCAGCCGCGTCACCTCGACCGCCCATTTCACCAACGGCTCGGCCATGCGTACCAGCGGGCCATAGAGCACCGGCTCCATCAGGCCGTGGCCCTGCTCCTGCTGGCCGGCGGTGAGGATCATCGGCGTGCCCGTGAACTGGGCGTTGTAGAGCGAGCCCATCGCATTGCCGAGGCCGGGCGCGACATGGACGTTGCAGGCGACGAGCTTGCCGGAAGCGCGGCTGTAGCCGTCGGCGATCGCGACCACCAGGCTTTCCTGCATCGCCATCACATAGGTGAGGTCAGGGTGATCCTTCAGCGCGTGCATGATCGGCAGCTCGGTGGTCCCGGGGTTGCCGAACAGATGCGTGATACCCTCGTCCTTGAGCAGCGCGAGAAAGGCCGAGCGGCCGGTGATCTTGTTCTTCATGTTTCCTCCAGGAGCGGACGTTGCCGCAAGGACTGGGACATGATGGCCGAACTTTCGGGGCACGCGCAAGGAAGTGCGGTCATGGCTGCCTTGCGCACACGAGGAGAAGCTGGAAAGATCGACCAAGCCGGGAGGACCGTCATGGCCTACGACGAGGGCACCGCATCACGGGTTCGCAAGTTGCTGGCGGGCCAGCGTCACGTTGCGGAAAAGAAGATGATGGGCGGGCTTTGCTTCATGGTGGACAACGTGATGTGCTGCACCATCAGCGGCCGCGGCGGCATGCTGTTTCGCGTCGGCCCTGAGGCGCACGCGAGTATGCTGAAGGAACCGCACACAAGTCCGATGGAAATGCGCGGGCGCATCATGACCGGGTTCGTGCGGGTCTCGGATGAAGGCACGCGAACCGATGCCGGGCTCAAGTCCTGGGTGAAGCGCGCGCTCGATTACGTGGCGACGATGCCGGCCAAGCCGCCGGCAAAGCGGGCTGCGCCGCGCAAGGCAGCAACCAAGACGAGGATTAAAGCGCCTCCTCGCGCCCGAGCTCGAACGGATTCTCGCCGCTAGCACGCTTCTTCTTTTTTGAGCGCTGCCAGACCACGCCCGGAAAGCCCTTCAGCGGCACCAGCGGCTCGCCGGTATAGGCCCATTCCTGCAGCTCCTCGATGGCGATGTGATAGAGCGGCTGGCGCCCCGTGCGCTCTTTGAAGAGCGCGCGGGGAATATTGACCATGTGCGGGCCGCGCGGGCGCTCATAGGCGATCGGCGTGCCGCAATGCGAGCAGAAGCTGCGCACGGTCTTGGTCGCCTTGTCCTCGTAACGGGTGAGCGCGATCTTGCCTGATGTAATGCGAAAGCGCTTCTTCCAGCTGCCGACATAAGTCGCGTAGGCCGCGCCATGAGCGCGGCGGCTCGCGGCGGAGTGATCATGCCAGGCCCATCGCGCGGGGACGTCGATCTCGAAAGTGACCTTGCCGCAGAGGCATTGGCCCGTGGCGGTTCCTGCGGCGACTGCAGCTTTGGCCATGATATTTCCTCATCGTCATTGCGAGGAGCGTCAGCGACGAAGCAATCCAGACTGCCTCTGCGGAAAGACTCTGGATTGCTTCGCTGCGCTCGCAATGACGGAGATTGTGTTGACGGCCGGGCCACAAATCAAGCTCGTCATTCCGGGGCGCGACGAAGTCGCGAGCCCGGAATCCGTTGAGCAGCAAGCCAAGGCGTGAATGGATTCCGGGTTCGGCGCTACGCACCGCCCAGGAATGACGGAGGAGAGATCACGCCAGCGTCAGCTCGTCATAGACAGGGTAATCCGTATATCCCTTTTCCTCGCCGCCATAGAACGTCGCGCGATTGTACGGCGTGATGGGATAGCCATGCTCGAACCGACGTGGCAGATCGGGGTTGGAGATGAAGATGCGGCCGAAGGCGATGATGTCGGCATGGCCGTCGGCGATCGCGGCATTCGCGGTTTCGCCGGTGAAGCCACCGGCGGTCATCAGCACGCCGCTGTAGTGCGGACGGAACAGCACCATGGCCGAGGGCACGTTCTCCCAATGGACGTCGGCGCGGCCGGCACCGCTGGAGCGCGGCTCGATGAGGTGCAGATAGGCAAGGCCGAGCTTGTCGAGCGCCTTCACCACGTGAGTATAGAGCGGCATCGGATCGGGCTCGGCGGAATCATTGGCGATGCCATGTGGGGACAGCCGCACGCCGACGCGGTTCGCGCCCCAGACGTCGATCGCGGCCTGGGTGACTTCAAGCAGCAGGCGCGTGCGGTTCTCGATCGAGCCGCCATATTGATCGGTGCGCTGGTTGCTGCGTGATTGCAGGAACTGCTCGAGCAGATAGCCATTGGCGCCATGGATCTCGACGCCGTCAAAGCCGGCCGCGAGCGCGTTCTTCGCGCCCTGCCGGAAGGCCTCGACGATGCCCTTGACCTCGTCGGTCTCCAGCGCGCGCGGCGTCTCGTAATCGGCGATCTTGCCATCGGCGGTCATCGCCTTCATGCCTTCGGCCCTGATCGGGATTGCCGAAGCCGAGACCGGCAGGTCACCGCCGTGGAAGGAGGAGTGTGAGACGCGGCCGACATGCCAGAGCTGGAGGAAGATGATGCCGCCCTTGGCGTGCACGGCATCGACCACTTTGCGCCAGCCGGCGATCTGCGCGTCCGTATAGATGCCCGGCGTCGCGGGATTGCCGCGGCCATGCGAGAGCACCGGCGAGGCTTCGGCGATGATCAGGCCGCCCTTCGTCGCGCGCTGACCGTAATATTCGGCGTTGAGCGGCCGCGGCGAAAAGCTGTCGCGCTCGGCACGCATGCGTGTCAGCGGCGCCATCGCGACGCGATGCGCAAGCTTGTACGGACCGACCTGCAATGGTCTAAACAACGCCGGATATTTCATGCTGGCCCCAGGTGGCTATGGAAGGATGCGGATCATATAGCGAGGGGCGGCCACCGGAAAAGGCGCCGCCCCACCAAAAAACAGATATTCCCTCGCGCGGGAACGCGGGAGAAACAGGCCTTACGCCGTCTTGATCCAGACGGCCTTCACGTTGAGATATTCCTCGACATGCTGCTTGCCGGACTCGCGGCCATAGCCGCTCATCTTGTAGCCGCCGAACGGCACGGCCGGGTCCATCGCCTGGTAGCAATTCACCCACACCGAGCCTGCGCGCAGGCGCTTTGCGACCGCATGCGCCTTGGTGACGTCGCGCGTCCACAGGCCGGAGCCGAGGCCGAAGGTGGTGTTGTTGGCGCGCTTGACCAGTTCGTCCATGTCCTTGAACGCGATCGCGGAGATGACGGGACCGAAGATCTCCTCCTGCGCGATGCGCATGTTGTCCTGGACGCCGGCGAACACGGTCGGAGAGACGAAGAAGCCTTTTGACAACGCGCCTTCGGTGACGCGGCCGCCGCCGGCGAGTGCTCGCGCGCCTTCCTTTTGGCCGATGTCGAGATAACCGGTGACGCGCTCGAGCTGCTGCTCGGAGACCAGCGGGCCGATCTGCACGTTGGGATCGAGGCCGTTGCCGACCTGCAGCTTCTTGCCGAACTCGGCGACGCGGCCGACGAACTCTTCGTAGATGGCCTGCTCGACGAACAGGCGGGTGCCGGCGCTGCAGATCTGGCCTGAATTGGCGAACACCGCCATCGCGGCGCCCGGAACGGCGGCATCGAGATCGGCATCCGCAAACACGATATCAGGCGACTTGCCGCCGAGCTCGAGCGAGACGCGCTTGAGGTTACCCGCCGACGCCCGAATGATCGACTGTCCCGTGACATGCGAGCCGGTGAAGGCGACCTTGTCGACGTCATGGTGCGAGGCAAGCGCGGCGCCTGCGGTCTCGCCATAGCCGGGCACGACGTTGACGACGCCGGGCGGAATGCCAGCTTCCATCGCGAGCTCGGCGATGCGCAGCGAGGTCAGCGGCGCCTCTTCGGCCGGCTTCAGCACCACGGTGCAGCCGGTCGCGATCGCAGGGCCGATCTTCCAGATCGTCGCGGTGAGCGGACCATTCCAGGGAATGATGGCGCCGACGACGCCGATCGGCTCCTTCAGCGTGTAGGAGAAGATCTCGCCGGGCAGCGAGTTCTCGATGGTCTCGCCATGGATCGCCGTGGTCTGGCCGGCGTAATAGCGCAGCATGCCGACGGCGCGCAGGCGATAGGCGCGGGTGCGGCTGAGCGGCGCGCCCATGTCGAGCGTATCGAGCTGCGACAATTCGTCGAAATTCTTCTCGACGAGATCGGCCAGCCTGAGCAGCAGGTTCTGGCGCTCGAACGGCTTAACCTTGCTCCAGGGGCCTTCGAAGGCTCGGCGGGCGGCCGCGACCGCACGATCGATGTCTTCCTTGTCGCCTTCGGCAACGGTTGCGAGCAGCTCGCCGGTGGCGGGGTTGTGGGTCTCGAAGCGCTTGCCGGAGGCGGCATCAACCCACTTCCCGTCGATCAGCATCTGCTTGTAGGACCCGTTGGCGAACGGATTGCGCGTGATCGGAATCGCCTGCGACACAGCCATGGCTGCACTCCCTTTATAGGTGATTGATTGGGTTCGATCTGGGCGGGATCGTTAGGCCAAAGAGAATACAGCGGCGCCGGAGAGGCGTAAAGTCGGCGCGGAACGAAGGCCTGCCATGCCGACTTGTGCAGGGTCCCGCGAACGCATGTTATAGCTCGACCAAGAGTCACTCCCGGAGAACTGCCATGCCGCATCCTGTCATCGCCAAGGGCAATGTTGCCGTGATCACCGGCGGCGCATCCGGCATCGGTTTCGCCGCGGCTATGGCATTCGCACGCGCCGGGATGAAAGTGTGCATCGCCGATGTCGACGAGAGCGGGCTGGCGGAGGCTGCAACAAAACTATCATCGATCGCAGGCGCAGCGAACGTGATGACATCAGTAGCCGACGTCAGCCGGATCGAGAGCGTGACGGAACTGGAACGCGCCGTGGGCGCGCATTTCGGCGGCACCGACCTGCTGATGAACAATGCCGGCATCCAGCCGGGCAGCACGCTGTTCGGCGAGCCGGACAATTGGCACCGGATCATCGGCGTCAATATGTGGGGCATCATCAACGGCACGCGCATCTTCGCGCCGAACATGATGGCACGCGGCAAGGCAGGCCTGATCATCAACACCGGCTCCAAGCAAGGCATCACCACCCCGCCCGGCGATCCCGCCTACAATGTCTCCAAGGCCGGCGTGAAGGCGTTTACCGAGGCGCTCCAGCACGAGCTGCGCAGCACCAGGGATTGCCAAATCACCGCGCATCTCCTGATCCCCGGCTTCGTGTTCACCGGGCTCACCGCCAAGGGCCGCACCGAAAAGCCGGCCAGCGCCTGGACGCCCGAGCAGACCGTGGATTTCATGATCGCGCGGCTCGAGGCCGGCGATTTCTACATCCTCTGCCCTGACAATGACGTGCCGCGCGCACTCGACGAGAAACGCATGCTGTGGGCTGCCGGCGACATCGTCGAGAACCGCCCGCCGCTGTCGCGCTGGCATCCGGATTACGCGGATGCGTTCGCACGGTTCGTGAAGGGGGGTTAGGCGGGCACAGCTCTCTCACTCCCTCGCCCCGTTCTTACGGGGAGAGGGTGGGGTGAGGGGATGCCTCCGCAAGCTCGATGTGAGTAGCTAAGGTGGACTTCCCTAACCGGTCCCACTGGAGTCGGTCGGAGTTTGATTGCGGTAACCGCGTGCCCGGTCCCTCACCCGGATCGCTGTCGCGATCCGACCTCTCCCCGCAGAAGGGCGGGGAGAGGTAAGAAGCCTACAGCGTCTCCTGCTTGTGCCCGCAATTCTTGCAGGCGAACTTGACGCGGGTCTGGCCTTTTTCCGCCTGGACCCGGTTCGGCGCGCCGCATTTGCCGCAGACCGTCTCGATACGGGTCGAGCCCTGCTTCACGACGATGGTCTTCTTTTCCATCGATTCGCGGATCAGGCGCTCGGCCTCTTCGCGCAGGGATTGTTTCGACAAAGCTCGTCTCCGCCACTGAAAGCGCGAGAGCCTTATCCCACTTGCGTGCGAATCTCAATGCGTGATCCGTCATTCCGGGATGGTCCGCAGGACCAGACCCGGAATCTCGAGATTCTGGGTTCATTCGCTGCGCGAATGCCCCGGAATGACGGAGGTGTTTCAGACCTCGACAATCACATAGGAGTCTTCGACATGTACCGGAAATGTCTCAGCGACATACGGCCCCTTCTGCAATTCCTCGCCCCGCTCCACCGCAACCGGATATGACCGGATCTTGAACCGTTTGGGGTCGAACCAGGACTGGCCGTTGCGCATGTCGAACTCCCAACCATGCCAGGGACAGCGCAGCATCTCGCCAACGCGAGAGCGCTCATAGACGCCGGGCTCTGGCGAGGTCAGCCGCGCTACGCAGGCCGCTTTCTCCAGCGGCGCGCCTTCATGCGGGCAGCGGTTGAGCAGCGCAAAGAACTCGCCGTTGACATGGAACACGACGATGTCGCGGCCCGCGACGTCGACAACCTTGTTGCCGCCGGGCGGGATTTCTGAAGTCGACGCGACGATGTGACGGGCCATGCTCGTCTCAGAACTTGTAGACCGCACGCGCATTCGTGCTGAAGATCTTCTTACGCTCGGCCTCGGTGAGCGGCGTCTTGAAGGCGAAGCGCGGATCGTCGAAGTCCCAGTGCGGATAGTCCGACGAGAACAGGAGACGATCGATGCCGACCCATTCGATCAGCGCGCGCAGATGCCGCGCCTCGTCTGGCTCGTCGATCGGCTGAGTCGTGAACCAGAAATGTTCGCGGACATATTCCGAGGGCTTGCGCTTGAGATGGGGTACCTCGCTGCGGAAGCGTTCGAAGTGTTGATCCATGCGCCAGACCGCCGACGGGATCCAGCCGAAGCCGCCCTCGATGAAGACGATCTTCAGTTTTGGAAACCGCTCCGGCACGCCCTCGATGACGAGGCTGGCGAGCTGCGCCGCGATGGTGTGGGCGTTGGATTGATGTTCCTCGACATAATAAGACGGCCAGCCGCCGCCGGTCGGCGCGTGACCGCCATAGCCGCCGACATGGATGCCGAGCGGCAGGTCGAGCGCCTGCGCGCGCTCGTAGATCGGCCAATAGCGGCGACGGCCGAGCGGCTCGTTGGCGCGCGGCGAGACATTGATCTGGATGTATTCGCCTGTTTTGGCGCAGCGCTCGATCTCGGCGATCGCAAGGTCCACGCCGTCCTGCCCGACCAGGATCGAGGCCTTCAGGCGCGGATCGCGATGCGACCAGAACGCCAGCTGCCAATCGTTGATGGCGCGCTGGATCGCCGCGCCGAATTCGAGATTCTGCTGCGAGAAGATGAAGAGATCGAGCACCTGCAAGATGCCGAACTCGACATCGAGCGGATCGAGGTGCTGCTTCTGCATGAAGGCCAAGTCGGAGCCGGGCGGCCCACCCGTCGGCGGCCAGGCATCGCGCCGCGCGATCAACGGCGAGGAGCGGGGATAGGGCGTCGTGAAGAGATAGGGCGTACGCAAATGGCTGCCATATTCCTTCAGATGCTGCTGCCAGCGTTTTGGCAGGAACTCGTTGAGATCATCATGAGAATGCAGGCTCGGATGCACGTCGCAATCGACGATGCGCAGCCTTGATGCGGCCGGTCTCTCGTCGTCACGCAAAGGGCGGTCGATGACGTCACTCATGCGATCCTCCAAGCTTTTTGTTTGCGCATGATCTTATCGGAAAACCGGCCCACTTTTCCGGATCATGCGCTAATTCAACGACAACCGCGGAAACGTCTCCAGCGGATTGTCGACGCACATTTTTTCGATGATGCTCTTCGGCAGATGCGGCGGGATCGGATCGTCGCCGTCGAACTGCCAGTGCGGATAGTCGGACGCGAAGAGGAACATCTTTTCGGAACCGATCTGGTCGATGATCTCCTCGACGCTTCTGGCGTCGCCGGGCGCGTCGAACGGTTGCATTGTGACGCGGAAATTGTCGCGGATGATCGCGGCCGGCTCACGCTCGACCCAGGGTACCTCGACGCGCACGCCGCGCCATGTCTTGTTGGCGCGCCACATGAAGGCCGGCAGCCAGCTCACGCCAGATTCCATCAGCACGACTTTTAGGTTCGGATATTTGCCGAACACGCCCTCATAGATCAGGCTCAGGATCTGCGCCTGAAACGCCTGCGCCTCCACGAAATAATATTCGTAGCGATGCGACGGCCAACCGGCCGAGCTTGGCGCCTGGCGATATTGCGTGCCGGCGTGGATTGCGAGCGGGAGCTCGTATTTCTCTGCGAGCTGATAGACCGGCCAGAAATGCCGGCGGCCCAGCAGCGTCTCGCCCTGCGCCAGCACCAGAATGGAGACAAACCTGCTATCGCCGGCGCGGCGCTCGATCTCCTCGATCGCGAGATCGGGCGCCTGCATCGGCACGACGATGGACGCACGCAGGCGCGGGTCGCGCGACAACCATTCGGCCGCGATCCAGTCATTGATGGCCTTGCAGAAGTCGGCCGCCATGTAGGAATCGAACACGGCCTGCGCGCCATAGAGCACGTTGAGGATGGCGTGGCTGGCGCCGAGTTGGTCGAAGGCGCCCTTCTGCACCATGGCAAGGTCGGAGCCCGGCTTGGTGCCATTGGCCGGCCGCCAGTCGGCGCGGCCCGTGAGCGGCATGCTCGGCGGATAGCTCGTGAGATCGACGCCGTCGATGGCGCGGCTCACCACCTGCTCTTTCCAGTGATCGCTGAGATAGGGCAGCAGCGTCGTGCGCGTGCCACCAACCGCCGGGTGGATATCGCAGTCGATCCGCGTCACCGCCATGGATGCTCCCTCGGGCAATCTTTATTGGCGGCGTTCTCTGCACCGCCTGTGCAGAGTGCTCCGGCCGATGCCGAGGCGCAAGGCCACAGACCTGCGCGATCCGTCATGGCTCGGTTGCATTTCGCACGCGCGATATGGCGTCGGGCCGTCATGATCAAGATGCGCTGCACTAGCGCGATGCGTTGGCCGCGACCATCGGCGACGCAAGCCGCTCTACCGCCGGGTCGTCGGGCGCATATCCCCACGGCGCATCCGCGCGCCGCAGCACGCGATGGCTGCGATGGCGCAGAAGCGCGCGACCTCCGCTCCTGCAAATGACTGGAAATGCGCGAAAGCGGCGGATGCTTCAGCATCCGCCGCCCCTTTCCCATGTTCTCCGCTCAAGCGGCCTTGGAGACCTCCATCAGCAGCCGCTCAGCCTTGGCATCCTCGATGCGGTTCACGAGGCGGCTGCTCTCGTGGTTGTCACGCACGGTCTTGGTCAAAGTGACGCAGGTCTGGATCAGCATCACGATGCCCATGGTGAGATAGCCCTTCATCCAGAAATCGATCGGCAGGAAGAAGACGCCGAGCGCGACGAGGAAGGCGGAGGCTGCGAAGGATGCGTAAGTGAAGGTCACCCAGGCACCGCTGTGGGGTTGGCCGTTCTGGTTCATGGTCGTCTCCTATGGGTTCTGATGATGATTGGGCTTGAGTTCAGGCAGTCGCTGGGCGCTTGGACTTCAGCCGCGCCAGCACGTCGTCCGCGGTGGTCTTGATCCGAGGCCCAAACCCTTGCTCGGCGAGTTTCTCGGCCGTGGCGAGCGGACCGGTGGCCGCATCGAGCTCGAACAGCGCATCGTCGGCAGCCTGGGCCTCGATCTGCCGGTCTCGCAGGCGCTTCAAGGTGCTCTCCGCTTCCGGCAGCGTGGATTCGTACGGGCGCGCCGCCTCGATGCCGCTGCGTCGGAGCGAGCGCACTGCCTCCGAGGCACGGGCGACCCGGCGGCCGCGATCGAGCTCGGTGATGCGCGCCTGCGCGCTTGCCACATGGCGCTTCAACCGGGTGATCTCGGTTGCGAACAGTGCGCGCGCGGTCAGCGCCGCGTCACGATCGGCCTCGAGGCCAGCGATGGCTTCAGCCGCCTCCTTGGCGAGATCCTCGCGGCCCCCATCGAGCGCGGCGACCGCGCGGGTCTCGAGGTCGGCGATCCGGGCGACAGTGGCTTCGAGCTTGCGGCCTTCCTGCTGATCCTGCGCGATCGCCAGCGCCAGCGTCCGCTTGCTGCGCTCGACGGCCGCGGCCGCATCGCGCATCTGTTGATCGAGGATCAGCAGGGCCGTGCGGTCCTCCAGCTCCTCGCCGGCAGCGGCCACGCTGCCGCGGAAAAGTGTGACAACGGTCTTGAACATTGCTTGCTCCCTGTTATGAGCATTGCTCACGGATGCTTTGTAGCATAACTTGAGCATTGCTCAAGAATAATTTTGAGCAACGCTCACGATATTGGCTGGAAGATGACTAAAGCGTTGGAACGTCGAGAGAAATTGCGGGGCGACCTGATCCTGGCAGCGGAGCGGATGATCGCTAGCCGGGGATTGGCGGGCCTGAAGACCCGCGATCTTGCCAGCGAGATCGGCTGTGCCAACGGGGCGGTTTACAATCTCGTCGCCGACATGGACGAGCTGATCCTGCGGGTCGGCTCGCGCACGCTGCATCGACTGGACGACGCACTCAGCGCCGCGGAAGTTGCCGGCGAGCCCTCGCCGCAGGAGAGGCTGGTCCGCATCGCGATCGCCTATTGCGATTTCGCTGCGGAAAATCTCCAGCTTTGGCGCGCGCTGTTCGAGCACCGTATGGAGGCCGACAAGGTCGTTCCCGACTGGTCCGTTGACGACCAGATGCAACTGTTCAGGCACATCTATGTGCCGCTCGCCGCGCTGCTTCCCAAACGCAGTCCGGAGGAGCTCGGCATCACCGCGCGCAGCCTGTTCTCGGCGGTGCACGGCATGGTGGCCCTCGGACTTGAGCAGAAGCTGGTCGCCGTGCCGCTACCGGCGCTGCGTAAGGAAATCGCGGGCCTCGTGCGTGCGATGATCGACGGATTGATCGCGCGGGCCGCGTAGCGGCCGAGAGGCGCAGCGAGGCCAGAAGCGAAGATCCAAGGGCGACGGTTGACTAAAATTTCGCCTGTCACATCATGGCCGGTGTGCTTAGTTTTGCCGCGTTCCGTCCTCTCCCTTTCCTTTCGGAGTTCCCATGTCCCTCCTCATCCGCGGCGGCACCGTCGTCAATCATGATCATTCGCGCCGTGCGGACGTGCTGATCGAGGGCGGCAGCATCGTCGCGGTCGGCGCATCGATCGCGGCGCCGACGGGCGCGGAGATCCTCGACGCCGGCGGCGCCTACATCATCCCGGGCGGCATCGATCCGCACACGCATCTCGAAATGCCGTTCATGGGCACCGTCACCGCCGACGATTTCGAATCCGGCACGAAAGCGGCGCTGACCGGCGGCACCACCATGGTGGTGGATTTCTGCCTGCCCGACCCCGGCCAGTCGATGCTGGCGGCCTATCAGGAATGGCGTCACAAATCCGAGAAGGCGGCGAGCGACTACGGCTTCCATATGGCGGTGACGTCGTGGTCGAAGCAGATCTATGACGAGATGGAGACCGTGGTCAAAACCTACGGCATCAACACCTTCAAGCACTTCATGGCCTACAAAGGCGCGCTGATGGTGAACGACGACGAGCTCTACAACTCGTTCGCGCGCTGCGCCCATCTCGGCGCAATGCCTGTTGTCCACGCGGAGAATGGCGATGTCGTCGCCCTGATGCAGGAGGCGCTGATCGCGCGCGGCGTCACGGGCCCGGAAGGCCATGCCTATTCACGGCCGCCGGAAGTCGAAGGCGAAGCCGCCAACCGCGCCATCATGATCGCCGACATGACGGGCACACCAGTCTATATCGTGCATACGAGCTGCCGCGAGGCGCATGAGGCGATCGCGCGCGCGCGGGCCGCCGGCAAGCGCGTCTATGGCGAGCCGCTGATCCAGCATCTGCTGCTCGATGAAGGCGAATATCAGAACAAAAATTGGGATCATTCCGCGCAGCGCGTGATGTCGCCGCCGTTCCGCGACAAGTCGCACCAGGACAGTCTGTGGGCGGGCTTGCAGTCCGGCTCGCTGCAAGTGGTCGCGACCGACCATTGCGCCTTCACGACGGAGCAGAAGCGGTTCGGCCTCGGCGATTTCAGGAAGATCCCGAACGGCACCGGTGGCCTCGAAGATCGCCTGGCACTGTTATGGACCGCCGGCGTTGCTACGGGACGCCTGACCAAGGAAGAGTTCGTCGCAGTGACCTCGGCGAACATCGCCCGCATCCTCAACATCTATCCGCGCAAGGGCGCGGTCGCCGTCGGCTCGGATGCCGACATCGTGGTGTGGGATCCGAAAGCGACGAAGACCATCAGCGCGAAGCGGCAGATGAGCCGGATCGATTACAACGTGTTCGAGGGCTTTGCCTGCACCGGCGGGCCGGCGGCAACGCTCTCGCGCGGTCGCATCGTGTGGAAGGATGGCGACCTGCGAGCAGAAGCTGGCGACGGACACTATGTCGAACGGCCCGCCTTCTCGCCGGTGCACGTTGCAAACTCCACCTGGAAGGAGCTGACCGCCCCGCGCGCGGTCGCACGCGGAGCGGTGACGCCGTAGCGCTCTATCTATCGCAACGGCTGCTTCAGACTTGCGAGATGCCGCGATCAGCCACGAGATCAATGCCAGTGCTGTAGCTGCTATCGTCGATCGTACTTGGCTCAGTCCGCCGGAAAGGCACGGACGAGCCGCGCCGCGCTTGCGCGCAGCATGGCCGCATCAAGCTTGCCCTGCCGCGATCCGTCGAGGGCGCAGCCGAAAATCCGATAGAATTGCGCGCCGTCGTAGGCGACCAGCAGCAGGTCGACGCCGGCGTTGATGGCCTCGACCACGGCCTTGCAGACATCGTGCTGATAGATCGCCCCCATCACCAGATCGTCGGTCATGACCAGGCCCTGGTACTTCCAGGTCTCGCGGATAATGCCGTCGACGACGCGTTTCGAATGCGAGGCGGCGTGATCGGGATCGACTGCAGTCAGTGTGACATGGCCGACCATCAGCGCGCTGTGCGACTGCGACAACACTTCGCGGAACGGCAGCCAGTCGGTCGCTTCCAGCTCCCTGACCGGCGTGTTGAGGTTGGCGCTGAAATGGTGTGTGTCCGTGCGCACGCGGCCAATGCCCGGGAAATGCTTGAGCGTGGCGCCCACGCCTTGCTCTTCGAGCCCGCGCACATATGCACTTGCGATGGTGCTGACGACCGCAGGATCGGTCGCAATCGCGCGCTGTCCGATCAGCGTATGAAAGTCGAGGCGGTTACGCCGCTGTGGGGGCTTGAGATCGAGCACCGGCGCAAGATTGAGGTTGACGCCAAGGCTGGCGAGCTCGCGGCCGTGGATACGGCCGAACTCTTCCGCTTTGGCCTGCTGGTCTTCAGGAGCAAGCCCCGCGAGCGTCGCCAATGCCGGCACTTTGGTCAGCGGTGGCGCAAGGTGTCCGACGATTCCGCCCTCCTGGTCCGCGGCGACGATCAGCGGCGGCAGGCCGGCGGCACGGCGCTTATCCTGAAGCGCCGCGATCTCGGCACGCAGCCCATCGATCGATCGGCCGCGGATGTTGTGCCGGGTGACGTAGACGCCGCCGATCAAGCCCTGCTCGGCAAGCCGCGCGACCTCTGGAAAAGATGAATAGCCGACCATGAAGTGAGGCCCGAGCTGACGCGCCTCGGCCGCGTCAGCGCTGAGCACGTCGTGCTTGCGCAGCTCGAAACTGAAATGCGCCACTGCCATCAGGACCGGCGGCAGGCACCAGAGCGTGACGAGCAGCTTGCCGGACAGGCTGCGCCAACGCCCCCTGCGGAGCAGGGCGACAACAATCAGGAGGCTTGCGGCGACAAGCCCGATGTTTCCAACGCCGCGCAGCGGGACCAGATAAGGATCATTCTTGTTCGCGGCCGCGAATGCAACGAGAGGCGCGGCAGACCAGAGCAGTACGAGGCCGATACGACGGAGGAATTGCATGATGCGTCACATCCGAGCAGTGCCGAATGCTTCGCACCTATCAAAGCGAATTTCGCGGCGCGAGATGCAAAAACGCGTCTGCACGAAATCTGCAGAAGACTCCTGAAACCATGCAGACGTTGATCCCGCCTTCTGCACATCCGGCGTGCAGATTTCGTGATGCCACCCATCACGAAAGGTGTTCCGGACATGACGAGCCTGGCTTCGACGATCGCGGCGGACCTCCGGCCGATCAGGCATTCCTCCATTCCAGCCAAGCTGGGCTGCGCGCTGGCGCTGGCTGCGCTCGCCGACTGGCTGTTCTATGGCCATCGGATCGGCCTGTCGCTGACGCTGTTTGCAATCGCGACGATCTGCTTATCGATGCTTTTCAATTACGCCGCGCTGGATCGGCGCCGCACCATGATCGGCGCCGCCATCCTCGTCGCCGGCCTGATGCCGGCGATCGAAGAGCTCAACCCGCTGTCCTTCCTGATTCTCGTGACGGCGCTCGCCATTGCGCTGCTGTTTGCGACCAATCCGGAGACGACCGGGCTCGCCGAGCGCGCGCGTGCACTACGCAACTTCTTTCTGTTCGGCCCCTTCAGAGTCTTCGTCGAAGCGCTTCAGGTGTTCAACATGTCCGCATTCACCCGTGGCATCGCACTCTGGTTGCTGCCGATGGCGCTCGGCACTGTCTTTGTCGCCCTCTTCGCTGCAGCCAATCCGGTGATCGAGCAATGGGTCTCCCTGCTCAATCCAAATGTCATTTTCGAATATGTCAGCATCGCCCGTGTACTGTTCTGGACCATGATGGTGGCGCTGGTCTGGCCGTTCATCCATCTGCGCTGGCGACGCAGGAAGCTTGTCATGACGGAAGTCGCCGATGCCTCCGTGCCACCTCCACTGCCGCCCGCCGTCTCGGCGGAATTCCTCGGCCCCTCCACCATCCTGCGCTCGCTGATCCTGTTCAATCTACTGTTCGCGGCGCAGTCCGTCCTTGACGGGCTCTATCTCTGGGGCCATGTCGTATTGCCGGCCGACATGACTTATGCGGCCTACGCCCATCGCGGCGCCTATCCGCTGATCGCGACCGCGCTGCTCGCCGCCGCTTTCGTGCTGGTCGCGATGCGTCCGGGCGGGCCAGCAGAGAAATCCGCCGTGATCCGCCCGCTGGTCTATCTCTGGGTGGCGCAGAACGTGCTGCTGGTGGCCTCTTCCATCCTCCGCCTCGATCTCTACGTGGACATCTACATGCTGACCTATTGGCGCATCGCAGCCTTCGTCTGGATGGGGCTGGTGGCGCTGGGGCTGATCCTGATCGTCGCCCGTATCGTGCTCAACCGGTCGAACCGCTGGCTTGTCGGCACCAATCTGATCGCGTTAACGATCGTGCTGTATAGCTGTGCTCTGATGAACTTCGACGCCTTCATCGCCGATTATAATGTCGCCCACAGCAGGGAAGTTTCAGGAAAGGGCCAATCGATCGATGAGTACTATCTTTGGCTGCTTGGGCCACAGGCTCTGCCGGCAATCGCCAAGGTGCTGCCGTTTCGCTCCGACGCAAAGTTCGTCAATCTTGTCGGATGGCGCGATCTGCTTATAGAAAGGCAGCGTCAGGACATGGCTTGGCGGGCCTGGGGCTTTCGAAGCTGGAGGCTGCAGCGCAGGCTGGACGCCGAGGCGACCAGCCGGTCCGGCAGCCAGCCGGCAGGGTGAGCGGAGAATTTCTTTGGCGCATCGCATTCTCATCGTCGACGACGAGGGCCACATCCGCGAGGTCATCCGCGTTGCGCTGAAGAAGGCCGGCATGGACGTGATCGAGGCCCGCGACGGCAAGGAGGCGCTAGCCCGATTTGCCGCCGACAAGCCCGATCTGATCGTGCTCGACATCGGCATGCCCGAGTTCGACGGCCTCGATGTCTGCCGCGAGATCCGCAAAATCTCCGACGTGCCGATCCTGTTCCTGTCGGCGCGCGACGAGGAGATCGACCGCATCCTCGGCCTCGAGATCGGCGGCGACGACTACGTCACAAAACCATTCAGCCCGCGCGAGCTGGTGGCGCGGGTCAACGTCATCCTGCGCAGGCTCAGCCCGCGCAATGGCGAGGCCAAGGCCGGTCCCGCCGCGCTGTCGCAAGGCGGACTGCTGATCGATCCCGAGCAGCACGTCGCGACCTTCGCCGGCACGGCGCTGAAACTGACTGCGATCGAGTTCGGCATCTTGCGTGCATTCCTGACCCGGCCGACGTCGGTGTTCAACCGCGAGCAGCTGATGCGCGCGGCCTACCAGCTCAACATCCAGGTCTCCGACCGCACCATCGACAGCCACATCCGCAATATCCGCGCCAAGCTCGCGGCGCTGGCTTGCGACAACGTGATCGAGACCATCCACGGCGTCGGCTTCAAGCTCGGCCGCTGCGAGAAAGAGGCGTGAGCGCTCCGCCTGACAAATGGCGGCCATCGCTCGCGCTCGTGATCTTCGCGGTGCTGGCGACCGTTGCCGTGCTGCCGCTGGTGGGCCTGTTCTTCTTCCGCCTCTACGACAACCAGCTGATCCGCCAGACCCAGGCCGAGCTGATCGCCCAGAGCCGCGTGCTGGCGACGATCTATGCCCAGGAGGTCGCGGCACGGCTCGACAGCGGCCTGACGCTCGGCGCCGAGGTTGCGCCGAACGTGCTGCCCGATCCCGGCGACGAGTTCACGCCGATCCGCCCCGCGCTCGATCTCACCGCCAATGATTTGTTGCGTCGACGGCCGGACGCACTGCCCGCGTCCCGGCCGGCGCAGCAGGCTTACGTCGAGATCGGCGCCAAGCTGACGCCGATCATCCGCGAGACGCAGAAGGTGACGCTGGCGGGGTTTCGCATCCTCGATCCACAAGGCGTGGTGATCGCGGGGCGGCAGGAGGTCGGACAGTCGCTTGCGCATATAGAGGAAGTGGCGGACGCGCTGCACGGGCAGTACCGCGCGACGTTACGCAACCGCGTGCCCGACAAGCCGCCGCCGCCGATCTATTCCTTCAGTCGCGGGCTTGGCGTGCATGTGTTCTCGGCGATGCCCGTCATCGTCAACAACCGCGTCGCGGGGGTAATCTACACCACGCGGACGCCAAGCAACATCTTTGACCATCTGTACCAGGAGCGCGCAAAATTCGTGCTGGCGGGGCTTGCGGTGATCCTCGGCACAATCGCGATCGGCCTCGTGTTCTCGCGCACCATCACGCTGCCGATGCGCGAATTGATCGACCGCGCGGCACGGATCCGAAGCGGCGATCGCGAGGCGTTCCAGCCGCTCCGGCACTACGGCACGCGCGAATTCGCGCAACTCTCGCATAGTTTTCTCGGGATGGCCGAGCAGCTCGCGAGGCGCTCCGACTATATCGCAACGTTCTCGGCTCATCTCACCCACGAGCTGAAATCGCCGCTGACCTCGATCAAGGGCGCGGCCGAATTGTTGCAGGATTCCTATCAAGGCAAGGCCGAGGGCCTGACGCCATCAGAGCAGCGGACCTTCATCGCCAACATCCTCGCCGATACCCGACGGCTGGAGGCGATGGCGCAGCGGCTGCGAGAGCTGGCGCGCGCCGAGAGCCTGCCGCAGAACGAGCGCACCGAGCTGGCGCCCGTGATCGCCGACCTGAAAAGCCGGTTTCCGGCGAGCTGCATCGAGGCCAGCGGCAGTCTCGACCGGCCGGTCGGCATGTCCGGCGAAAAGGCACTGATCGTGCTGTCGCATCTCGCCGACAACGCGGTGCGGCACAAGGCGGGGGCAATCAGGCTGGAGGCGGTGGACGAGCGGACGACGTTGCGGCTGACAGTCAGCAATGATGGCGAGGCGATCTCGGCGCCAAACCGCGACAGGATCTTTGACGCTTTCTTCACGACCCGCCGCGACCAGGGCGGCACCGGCATGGGCCTTGCGATCGCACGCGCGGTGATGGCGAGCCATGGCGGCTCGATCAGGCTCAAGCCGACCGATGACGGCGTGGCCTTCGAGCTGCAATTCCCGGTGGCCTAGATCGCGAACACCCAGGCGGCGACGATGGTGCCGATGGTGACGAGACCAGCGATGGTCCAGCCGGCGGCATATTCCAGCTCAGGATGACCGGTCGCCCGCATGATCTCTGCCCGATCGGCGGTATGCTTCTCTGCCATGACAGCCTCGCACGTGTTTCCCCGTGTCATTGATAAGTCGCGCCAGCCGCGATTAGGTTCCATCACGGACGCGCGAATGGCAAAAAAGTCGAAAACAACCCCATGCAAAGTAGAACGACCCTGCCGGGATGAGCAGGCGTCGCGCTTCCCAACCATTTGAGCTGACGCGGCAAAACCGCCGCCTCGCACAACCGCCACGCACGCGGCATCTTGCACCGCAAAAATCCGATGGCATGCTAGACTGGATGCGCACGCGATTCAGGGCAGGAGAGAAGCATGGCCGACGACAAGACCAAGCGGGGTGGAGCGGACCGCAAGCTGATTGCGCTCACCGAGAGATACGAAGTCGCCTACTGGTCGAAGAAATTCAAGGTCACCCCGGCCAAGCTCAAATACGCCGTCAAGAAGGTCGGCCACTCCGCCAGCAAGGTCGAAGCATACATCAAGCTCCAGAAGCACCGCGCCGCCGACAAGACGCGGATCGCGCTCGGCGAAGCCTACGAAGTCCGCTACTGGTCGAAGAAGTTCAAGATCACGCCGGCCAGGCTGAAGGCTGCCGTCGCCGCCGCCGGCCATTCGTCCAGGAAGGTCGAGGCGTACCTGGTCGCCCAGAAGGCTGCGAAGAAGAAGACTGCGAAGAAGACTGCAAAGAAAAAGACATCCGCTTCGCGGAAGAAGGCCGCCTGATACCTCGGACACCTCTCCATCAGCACGATACATCCGCCGGCGTGCATCGCGCCTCCGTGCACGCGCAACGATTGCCATGAGCCAACTACGTCAGATCGATTGGCTCATCGCTGAGGCGTGACCTCCGATAGACTGACGCATTTGTGAGACGCGCACTGCGCGATCGGCTTTGCCGCATCAGCATCCCGCTGCTAGGATGCATCGCGTCGCTTTGCTATTTTAGGTTTGATCTATTTCGTACCGGCTTTTTCGCCGGCACGCCGCGATCCATTTTCGAACACCTGAACACTTTCGAACGAACAGGACCCGCGTCCGCAACAGTTTTCCAGCGCACCACCCCGTACAAGGAGGAAATACTATGTCCCCTAGTGCAACACCCCACATGGTCGAACTTCCCAACTCTGTCCATCAACTGCCGACAGGCTCGAAAGCGATGCGCCGAACCAACGGCCAGCGCTGGATCGAGCTGACGGTCGGCGTCAAGCGATCCGCCGATCTGCCTGATCTGTCCGATCTCGACAAAAAGCTCCCCAAGGAGCGCAAGTATATGACGCGCGACCAGCTCGCGAGCAGCTACGGCTCCGATCCCAAGGCCATCAAGTCGATCGAGGATTTTGCCAAGGCGCACAAGCTCGTCGTTACCCGCAACGAGCCCGCCGCCGCGCGGCTCGGCATCGCCGGAACAGTCGACGACGTCAGCGACGCCTTCGGCGTCACGCTGTTCGACTATTCCCATCCGAAGCTCGGCGACTTCCACGCCCGCACCGGCCCGGTGCACGTCCCCCCCGAAGTCGGCGATGCCATCACCGGCGTATTCGGCCTCAACAACCATCGTGTGCTCCACCGCTCACGTCATTCGGCGAGCAGCGCAAAGCCGGATTTCGCAAGCTCCGTGCGGCACTGGTTCATTCCGACCGAGCTCGGCGCCATCTACGACTTCCCCAAGGTCGATGCGAGCAAGCAATGCATCGGCCTGCTCGAGTTCGGCGGCGGCGTGGAGACGCCCGACGTCGCGGCCTATTTCAGCAAGATCGGCGTTCCGGCACCGGAGGTCGCGGTCATCGCGGTCGACGGCGTCTCGACCGATCCGGCCGGCGATCCGGAATCGACCGGTGAGGTGATGCTGGACGTCAACGTCGCCGGCGCGCTCGGCGGCGGTGCCAAGATCGCCACCTATTTCTCCACCTTCGACGAGAAGGGTCTGGTCGATTGTCTCGCGAAGGTCGTCAGCGATTCCGTCAACGATCCCTCCGTCGTGTCGATCAGCTGGGGCTGGGACGAGAACCAGGCCTTCAACAACAGCGGAGTGATCTGGTCACCGGCTGCGATCGACCATTGCAACCACAGCTTCCTCGCGGCGGCCCATCTCGGCATCACGTTCTGCGTCTCCACCGGCGACGACGGCTCGGAAGCACAGATGCAGGACGGACGGGCGCATGTGAACTACCCTGCAATCAGTCCCTACGTGCTGGCGGTGGGCGGCACCACCCTGCATGCGCGCGCCAACGCCAAGAAGCAGGTGCAGATCACCGAGACCGTCTGGAACGACGGACCCGGCAGCGGCACCGGCGGCGGCGTCAGTGACATCACACCGGTCCCGGCCTGGCAGCAAGGCATCGTGCCGAAGTCGATCAATCCCAAGCACTTTGCCGGACGCGCAATCCCCGATGTCGCGGCCAATGCCGATCCGGCCACGGGCTATCTGACGATGTCGGGCGGCAAGCTCGGCATTGTCGGCGGCACCAGCGCGTCCGCACCGCTCTGGGCCAGCCTGATCGCCCGGATCAACGCCGCGCTCGGCGCACGGTCCGGCAATTTCAATGCCTTGCTCTATTCCAAGTTCGGGCCATCAGGCGTGCTGCGCGACATCACCGTCGGCAACAACGACACCGACGGTCTGCTCGGCGGACAATACAAGGCAGGTCCCGGATGGGACGCCTGCACCGGCTGGGGCGCGCCTGACGGCAACAAGCTGCTGACCGCGCTCCAGGGCGGCCCGAGCAGCTAGCCGATCGCGTTTGGCGCAGGCGGATGATCAGTCCGCCTGCGTAGAACACGGCCGCGTCGTTCCGACGCAGCCGTGTTCGTCTATGCTGTGGCAAAGAGCCTTCACCGCTCTTCCGAAGAACTTCCTAGATTTTCGAGGGGAGCGGTCAGGCAGCAAATCAGTCCGGTTGATCCATACGACACTTCAACCGAGCCTCTGAAATCGTCTTTTAACACCCTAGAAATGAGGCGCGAACCGAAGCCCACACCGGCCGGCTCCGACACAGGTGGGCCCCCAAACTCCTGCCAGACGAAAACGAACTTTGGCACACCCGAATCATCTTCTGATGTCCATGTGACCGACACGCGGCCGCTCGTCACACTCAGCGCGCCGTACTTCAAGGCATTGGTCGCAAGCTCGTGGATTGCCAAGGACAGAGCGAGAGCCTGCCTCGATTTGACAACAAGCGGAGGACCCGAAACGGCAATCCGTCCTTCGCCTGTTCTATAAGGGCTCAACGCGGCGCTGATCACATCTTGAAGGGGCGCGGCAGCCCAATTTGCTGCTGTAAGCAGGTCGTGCGCACGTCCGAACGCGCCAAGTCGTCCTTGATACTTTTCAAGATCGGCTTTGCTCGACGCGTCGCGAAATGTCTGGCTGGCCACGGCACTGAGTACCGCAAGAGTGTTCTTGACGCGATGCTTTAACTCTTCGTTGATGAGGTTCAGCGCTTCCCTTGCCATGTGCTCGGATGTGACGTCCCTGCAGACGACAAGCACACCGCCGATTTTGCCTTCGAGATCGATTGGACCGAAGCTATAAGTCCACCAGACATCTTCACGACGACCGTGACGCGTTACCGGCACCAGTTGGTCCTCATGCCAGGTCGCCCCCTTACCTGCCATGACGTACTCGATCTGAGGACCAATGACGTCCCATATCTCATCCCAACACTCGCGGCCCCGCGCGCCCAAAGCGCTTGGATGCCGCTCGGGCCCCATCGTCTCGCGGTAAGCATCGTTGTAGAACTGGATGAGTTCGGGACCCCACCAAATGAACATCGGGTGGCGCGAAGTGAGGACGAGCCGCACGGTCACCCGAAGACTTTGCGGCCATGTTTCCGGAGAGCCGAGCGACGTCTTTGACCAGTCAAACTCTCTCGTCAAAGCGCCCATCTCGCCGCCTCCCGCCAAGAAGCCGCTGACGATCTCCCCCTCCATAACCTCAACCTCGCTCGGACGCTTGCCCGCCAAGCCTAAAGCCAAATTTCCGCACAGCGCAATGTCCGCCGGGGCAGCCACTGGGCCAAAAGTCAAAGAATTCACTTTGGCACAACTGGTCCGCTGAGCTCTCGGAGATGGACTTCCGTCCGGCCCTTTACGAGTGCACATCGACTGATTTCGCTAAGCTCACTCGCCCCAACCTGTGACTATAGCCCTCCCCCGGATGGGAAATCTGTCGTAGGCTAAGCGCGTCTGGCAGCAGAACCGTGACAGAAGTGGAGAAACGCCAATGAAGATCACGATGCCGGCCTGTGCCGTCCTTGTCCTTGGCGCCGCCCATGTCGCCGTCGCCAACGGCGCTGGCGCTACGCCCTCCAAAATCTCCGGCTCCACGGCGCTGGCGCTGGCGGGCGTGATCGCGCCGCTGTCGCCGACGCTGTCCGGCGCCGAGAAGAAGGCGGTGGCGATGTTGTTCGCCGCCAATGCCGACATTCCCTACAAGAAGCCTGTGGTCGTGACCGCAGACAAGATCGTTTGCCGCACCGGTAATGTCGACATCACGTTGCGCAATTGCGAGGTGACATTCGGCAAGAAGGTCAGGACCGTAAACGGCCCCACCGCCAACGAGATCTTCGCGACCGAGGCGCTGGCAGGCATTCCGCCCGATGGCGCGGCGGGATCGAATTTCGAGAGCCTGAGCAAGCTGAGTTGCACGATCGATCCCAACGCCATCAGGCAGAAGGACAGCAGCGGGGCGGATTGCACGTTTCAGCCGGGGAATTGATTCCATAACGGCCGTACCGCCGGGAACAGTGCCGCGCTGGCATAATATGATCGCCAGGCGGCACCGCTCGTTCCAGCCGGGCTCTGAAATATCCGGCCTGATTCTTTCTAGACGAATGTCACTCGAATGCGACCCGTGAGATCGTGAGCGGTCGTTCACCGTCATCCGGATTCTGCCACATCAAATCCACACAGCGTCGATTTGCCGATTTTCGACATGCGCCAAAAGCGCGCAACGCGATCGGAATACCGTCGATCCGGCTCTGGTGTCGAGCGATGCGAGTCCCCACGAACAATGCAATTCGAGATTGGTAGCACAGCCGCAGCGAATGCGTAGATTTGCGCGCGCAGTTTCGGGTGCTTCGTTTGCCGGGTTCAAAGGACGTCACTTATCTGGACAAGTATGAGGCCGTGCATTCGCGCGACAGCGAGCTTGCGCGCGACCGCCTGTTCAGCGTCTACGGTGCGGATGGTTTCGACAAACGGAGCGGAATCTTCGGCATCCGGGCCAACTACGCCAGGCTGACGGCCGTCGGTCTCGGTTTTTGCTCTTACGACGCTCCAGTCTCGGTGAATTTTCCCGAGGCAAACTACGTCAGGCAATTCTTCTCCATCCAGGGCCGCGCCAGCTTCACAACGTCGCGCGGAAGCAGCGCGATCGGTGCCTGGACACCCATCGTCCCTGGAAATTCGCGACTGAAACTTGAATTTGGCGAGGACTATCGGCAATTGGTCCTGCGCATCGAGACGCCGGCGCTTGAACGCGCCATGAAGGCTCTCGCCGGCGATGCAAGTGACCGACGGCTCGAGCTAGCCGAATCCGATCCGAATCCATCCAGCATGTCGCTTTTCAGGCGGCAGGTATTCCATCTCGCCGAGGAACTGGAGACGTTTGCGGATCAATATTCGCCGCTTGCCAAGGCCGAGCTCGAACGCGACCTCATCGTCAGGTTTCTTCTGGGCCATGAACATAATTTCTCGGATCTGCTCCGGCGTGAACCGCGCAGCGCGGGGCGCAGCGTCGTCGCCAGGATCGAGGCCTTCATCGAGGCGAATTGGAACCGGCCGATCGATCTCGACGAAATCGCCGGCGTCGCCAATGTCGGCGTGCGCACCGTATTTCGCGAGTTCGCGCGCGCCGGCAAGGGCTCTCCGGCCCAATTCGCCAAGCGGGTGCGGTTGCAACGGGCCGCGGAATTTCTGCGCTCTCCGATGGAGACGACCACGGTAACAGGCGTTGCCTTCCGCTGCGGCTTTCACAATGTTGGCCGCTTTGCAGCCGATTACCTGCGGCTCCACGGCGAGCTGCCGTCCGAAACCCTGAGGCGCGCCGCTACAGAAATATAGCGGCCGCGGCGATTTCCCGCCGCGCCCGCCGTCCTGACTGGACGCCGCTCAGGCCGCGCGAATGGTCGCCAGGAATTTGTCGACCTCCGTCTTGAGCCGATTGCTCTCGATCGACAGCGACTGCGCCGAGGACAGCACCTGGGACGACGCCGATCCTGTCTCCGACGCGCCGCGCTGCACGTCGCTGATGTTCGACGAGACGTCCTGCGTGCCCTTCGCAGCCTGCTGCACATTGCGGGAGATCTCCTGGGTCGCGGCGCCCTGCTCCTCCACGGCTGCGGCGACCGCCGCCGATATCTCCGAGAGGCTTCCGATCGTCGCTCCGATCGTCCCGATCGCCGCGACGGACTCCTGGGTCGCAACCTGAATACCCGATATCTGCTGGCTGATCTCTCCGGTGGCCTTCGCGGTCTGCTCGGCCAGCGCCTTGACTTCGGAGGCCACGACCGCAAAGCCCCGGCCGGCGTCGCCAGCACGCGCGGCTTCGATGGTCGCGTTCAGCGCCAGGAGGTTAGTCTGTCCCGCGATGCTGTTGATCAGCTCGACGACATCGCCGATCCGCGCCGCGGCGCGCGACAATTCGCTGACACGGTCGTTGGTTTGCCGAGCCTGATTGACGGCCTCAGCCGCCATCCTGGCGGAATCCTGGACGCGATGGCTGATCTCGGTGACCGAGGAGGACATCTGCTCGGTCGCCGACGCGACGGACTGCACATTGGTGGAGGCCTCTTCCGACGCTGCCGCGACGGCGATCGACAGCTGTTGCGTCGATTCCGCCGTACCGGTCAGCGTGCCCGCAGCGGCCTCGAGCTCGGTGGCGGCTGAAGCAACGGTCTCGATGATGTTGCCAACGGCGGCCTCGAACTCTCCGGCCATTCTGTGCATGTCCATCCGCCGTTGGTCCGCAGCCCGCTTCTCCAGATCCCGCTGCGACTCCCGATCAAAGCCAAGCTTGGCCTGAAGCGCCTGGAGGGCGCGCAATGCCAGCCCCGCTTCGTCGTCGCGCTCGACGTTGACCCGGCTGTTGAAAACACCCTGGGCAATTTTCGACATGATGTCGTTCAGATGCGCCAGGGGACGCGTGATTGCGCGAATGGACGCCCATGACAGCAGGGCGCCGGCGAGCAGGCCCAGGCATAGAGCAACAATCGCGATCGCGTTGGCGAAGGCGAACGCGCCTTCGGCGGCATCGTATTCCGCCTTTGCTTCCTTGACCTGGATCGCGACCAGCCGGTCCATGTCGGCCTTGGCGGTGCCGAACAGCTCGGCAGCCTTGCCGGTCATATGTGCGTTCAGCTCATCGAGCTTGCCTTCGGCCAGCATGGCGAGCGCCGGCTTGAGGCCACGCTCGACATACTCGACCCGTTTCGGCATGAACGACTCCGCGACCGACTTCTCCTCGGGCGTGAGATAGGTCGCCATGTAATCCGACCACAGCTTGTCGATCCGGCCGGCGTTGGCCGCAACGACGCCCTGCGCGTCCGAGGAGACCCGGCCGGTGCGCGCTTCGATCGCCGATCGCAGGACGGCGAGCGAGTTCTCCTTCATGCGGTCATTGATCTCGAACAATTGGGCAAGCGGCACCGACCGGTCCTCGTAGATCGATTGGGCGTGCCGGTTGACCTGGCTCATGCCGATCAATCCGGCTGAGCCGACGATGACCATGAACAGCGACAGGACGCCGACCAGCGAGACCAGTCGCGCCTTCAGCGATCGCGTAAATGGAGAGAAGAGCTCGAACGGCGAGCGCTTGCGGATCATGCCGGCTTCGATCTTGAACGCGCCCGCTTTCTTGTCGCGAATGGCGGCGTAAACGCGTTCGGCCTGCTCGCGCTGGTCCGCGGGCAGCTTGGTGCGGATCGACATGTAGCCGACGACGTGTCCTTCTTCCCAGATCGGCGTCGCGCTCGCCAGCACCCAATAGAAATCGCCGTTCTTGCGGCGGTTCTTGACCGCGCCGGCCCACGGTTTGCCGGCCCTCAGCGTTTCCCAGAGATTGGCGAAGGCTTCCGGCGGCATATCGGGGTGCCGGACGACGTTATGCGGTTGGCCGGCCAGCTCCTGCTCGGTGAAGCCGGACGCCTCGACAAACTGATCGTTGAAATAAGTCAGCTTGCCCTTGAGGTCAGTCTTCGAGACGATCAACGTCTCGTCCGTCAGGGGATACTCGGTGGCGGTAACAGGCAAATTGGTACGCATCGATTGTCTCTCCGAAAAATTGGCGCTTGGATCGAATTTGGCGGGCGGCGCAGCTAGATCTGCAGGATCTTCAGATGGACGATGTCGAGAAGACGTCGCGTCCTCTCGATCTGCGCCGAGAACTCCCGGCGCGATTTCGGATCGCAAATCCGGTGTTCGATTTGATGGGCGTGCTCGATCGCGAGCTCGAACTGGCCGGCCAACCGACTGAGCGCATTCCGGGCGCTGACGCGCAGCGCGCTGGGCTCGACCCCGATGGAGCGATCGCAACGTTCGATCGACGCATCGACGTCATGCCGCTGCAAACGAAACTGTATGATGTTCGACATGCTATTCTCCCGCGGCAGAAGATCCGGCCGGCGAGATCGCTAATATACAAGTCGAGTTATCAGGGTATTTGACCGATCTACGACACTCTGGCCGGATTCTGACACGCGCGTTAAGCCGTCCATGACGTTTGACGGTAACGGGATCGCTTTCATAAAGCGGAGCTAATATGCCTGTCGAAAATCGGCAACCGAGAGCGCGTCGAGAACCTGTCCTGGCCCGCTGTCTCCTCGCATACCCACCGCAGCGGTGCGGACGTGCCGTGAAATTGCCCAAAGGGCACTAACTAATAAGGCGAATTGAAAAGACAGGCCCCACACGCGAGCCATGATGGGAACGCAAGGCCGGCAGCGACATGAAGAACTTCCTCGCATTGTTCCTCCTTCTCGCCGCGACGGCAGCGTCGGCGCAGGGCGTGACGCCGGTGCGACCCGCCGCTCCCTCCGATCTGGTCCTGACAGGCCTCACCGATAACGACACCACCGCAGGCGGCGTCGCGCGGCTGTGCGAGCAGGTCGCTTTTTCGCGCGGCCTGCGCTATGGCGACAGCGAGGCCAATGTGCTCGACGTCGCGACCAGCGAGACCACCAAGGCGGACACGCCACGGCCGGTGCTGCTGTTCGTCGCCGGTGACACGTTTACCGGCGATCGCGGAGCGCCGGAGCTGTCCCGCGATATCCAGGACGAAGCGATGTGCTTTGCAGCGCGCAACGGCATGATCGGGGTGCGCGTGAACTATCGCCTCGCGCCCGCCGCAACCTGGCCGATGGGCGCGACCGACGTCGCGGCGGCGCTGTCCTGGGTCCACGGCAATATCGACCTGTTCAACGGCGATGCCCGCGAGATCGTCGCGGTCGGCTATGGCGCCGGCGCCTTCCATGTCGCGAGCCTGTTGGCGCATCCCGAACTCCAGACCGACCGCGCCGACGTCGCCGCCGTGGTGCTGGTCTCGGGCATCTATCGCGTCGGCAAGGACGCCAGTGACGGCGAGAAGGCCTATTTCGGCAACGACGTCGCTCAATATGACAGGCGCTCGGTGTATCCCGGCATCCTCAATGTCGATGAGCCGATCGTGCTGGCCTGGGCCGCCAACGATCCCGCGAACCTGGTCGCGCAAGGCGAGACCCTGAAGAAGACGCTCTGCGGCGCCGGCCATTGCCCACGCGCGACGCTGCTGCGCAGCCACGACGGCATCGCCAGCGCCTTCGGGCTGGATGGTTCCGGCGACAGCCTTGCCGAGCCGACGCTGCTGCTGGTGCATCAACTGGAGGCGCGGGGGTTGCCGTAGCCGGACGATCAGTCGGTCACCGTCGCCCTGAGGTGGCCGCTTCTTCAGCGGCCCTCGAAGGGCGACGGCCCGGCGCTCTCCGCTCGGCTGCCGCGGTGGCCGTTCATCCTTCGAGGCTCTACCCGCGATGCGGTGCATCGCGGGCTTCGCACCTCAGGATGACGAGGTTAGCGGAGCGTTTTTGAGCGCAACCGGCGCGTCAGCCCGCCTGTCGTTTTCGGTCAGACAGCCGCGGGCGGCTTCAAAGCCCAGCCACACGATTGCCAAACGCTTGATGTAGATCAACTCGCCCGGGAGCGGGTTGAGCCGAGTTCGTTGGGGGGCCAACGACAAGGTGTCGAGCATGCGCGTCACCGGCAGACTGCTGTTCGTTCTGATCGCGGCGCTCGCCTCGCTCGGGGCGATGTCGCAACAGCGTGCGGATCAGCCCACCTCCGACCCCAGCCCCGACAAGGAAATCCGCATCGGCAACATCGTGCCCTATTCGGGGCCGCTCTCGGAATTCGGCGCGATCGGCAAGGCGGAAGCGGCCTATTTCGACATGATCAACGATCGCGGCGGCATCAACGGCCGCAAGGTCCGCTTCATCAGCCGCGACGACAATTCCGATCCCGCGACCGCGCTGCAGCTGACCCGCGATCTCGTCGAGAAGGACGGGGTGCAGCTGATGTTCGGGTCGTTCGGCACACCGGGCAATCTTGCCACGCGCTGGTACCTGAACGAGAAGAAGATCCCGCAGCTGTTCGTCGCCTCCGGCGACGAGGAACTGAGCCAGGCCAGGGCGTTTCCCTGGACCATGGGCTGGCAGCCGCCCTTCCGCTCGGAGGGACGTATCTACGCCAACTACATCCAGGCCTATTATCCCCGGAAGAAGATCGTGGTGCTGTGGCAGAACGACCAGTTCGGCCGGATGCTCTACAAGGGCATCCAGGAAGGTCTCGGCGATCTGAACCGTCATGTCCTGGTCGACGTCGCCTTCGACATCAATGACGAGCATCTCGAAGGGCACGTCGCGATTCTCAAGCGCGCCGACGCCGACATCTTCGTGTTTCTCGGCGTGCCGTCGACGGCGGCCAAGGTGATCGGCCTCGCGGCGTCGCTGAACTGGCATCCGGTCTTCATCGTCAACGATGCCTCCGCCTCGATCGCCAACGCGATGGCGCCGGCGGGGCTGGAGAATTCAGCCGGCGTGATCTCGGCGGCCTTCCTGAAGGATCCGAGCGATCCCGCCTGGAAGGACGATCCGGCCATGAAGGACTGGTTCACCTTCATGGACCGGTATCACAAGGTCGAAAGCACCAACAACAGTGCGGCACTCTACGGCTATGCCGCGGCCGAGGCGTTGACGCAGGTACTGAAGCAATGCGGCGACGATGTCTCGCGCGAGAATATCATGCGCCAGGCGGCGTCGCTGCGGGACTATCATCCCTCCGTTGCGCTGCCCAATATCAGGATGAATACGTCGCCGGAGAACTACCTGCCGATCAAGCAGATGCGGCTGGTGCAATTCGACGGACGGTCGTGGCAACCGTTTGGGGCGGTGATCGAGACGGCGTTTACGGAAGGCATGGCGAAGTGAGGTAGCGATTCCCCTCCCCCTCCAGGGGAGGGTGAGAGGCCTCACGCCGGCTTGAGCGATGCCAGCGCGTTTTCCAGCAGCGAGCGGACCCTTGCGGCATCGCCCGACTTCACCACGGCCGGATCGAGGTACAGCTCCAGCCCCGGCGCGCGTTCGGTGATGACGCCGCTCTTCTCGGCTGCCGCATCGCTCAGCGCATCGACCGCATAGGGAATGATCTCGCGGCTGATGCCCTTCATCGTGATCGCGGGCAGCGCGTGGGCGCGAACGATGTCGCTGACCAGCGCAAAGGTCTCGTAGCTCAGCACGATGCCCCCGGGCTCGGCAATTGACTGCAGGCGCGCGGCGAGGTTCGCCTCGGCACCGATGATGGTGTAGTCCATGCGATCGCTGCTGCCGAAATTTCCGACATTGCAGTAGCCGGAATTGATGCCCATGCGCGAGCGGAACGGCTGCTCGATGCCGGAGGCGCGCCATTTCGCATTGAGCTCGGTGAGACGCTGCTGCATGCGCCAGGCCATCTGCAGACAGGCCTGCGCGTCGGCGCGGTCGCCCTTGGTCTCGGGATCGCCGAAGAAGATCAGCATGGCATCGCCGATGAACTTGTCGACGGTGCCGCCATGTTCGTGCGCGATGTCAGACATCTCGGTGAAATATTCGTTGAGGAGCTGGGTCAACAATTCGGGCTGCAGCCGCTCGGTGGTCGCGGTGAAGTTCTGGATGTCGGAGAAGAAGATCGTAAGCTTCTTGCGCTCGGTGTGAATGGTGACGTCCTTCTGGCCGGAGAAGATGCTCTTGTAGACCTGCGGCGGGATGTAGCGAGAGATCTTCATCGACAGCGAGGCCAGGAAATCGTTGGCGGATTCGAGCTCCCTGTTCATGCCCTTGATGCGGCTGGCCTGACGGCGCTGGAGCGAGAGGAAGGACAGCCCGCAGCCTGCGGCGATCAGGAAATAGGCCAGCAGGAACTTGAACGAGAAGATGTTGGCGGCGATCGGCTGGGCGATGATCACCTCCTGGAGGCCTCTGACATCGCCGACCTTCCAGTCCTTCTTGGGGCTCTCGGGGTGGCTGTTGTGGCAGCTGACGCAGGCCGGGCCCATGGTGACGGGCGCGACCAGGCGGACCTTGTCGGAGAACAGCGATGTCTCGGTGTCGACGATCTTCTGCTCGGGATCGGCGCGGAGCGCGGCCAGCGCATCCCGCTCGAACTTGTCGAGCTGGTGCGGGGCGCGGTTCTGGAACGGGAAATCGGAGACGAAGCGGTAGGTGATGTTCTCCTGCTGCGCGCCGATGACGCGGCCGAGCTCCAGCGACAGCGTCGCCGGGATCGGGATCGCACCGGGGACGGATTCGTAGTTGTGAACCACCTTCGTCGTGCCGTTGGGGTTGGCCAGGATGCGCCCGACCACGTTGGACGCATAGTAGCTGCGCACGCTTGTGATGACCGAGTTGAGGTCGGCGGTCTGCCGGCGGAGCGCGGTCTTGTTCAGCTCAGTCAGGTCCAGCCAAACCGCCAGCGGCAGCGCCAGCAGGAGAAAGGCAATCACGGCCCCGATCAGGAGGCCGCTCTTGCGCTGCTCTTCGGCGATCTCTTGTTTCACTCTGTGGCTCCGTGATGTGCGTTTTTGCCGCAAGACCGGGGGATTTGCGGCACGACATGCCGGCTTGCACAGAGCCAATAAATGCGCGCCCGCGCAACCCCATTTTATGGTGGGTCGCAGCAGGCACCTTTTCGTTTCATGACGAATGTTTAAGATCGGGATCAACCTGCATCGATCAATCCGGAATCACCGCCCATGACCGAGACAATCCGCATCAGGCGCTTCATTGCGCGCCGCGTGATCGCGCCGATGAACTTGCCGCTTCTGACCTCGACCGGCGCGGTCGCGAAGGCGCCGCTGGTGCTGATCGACTGCGAGACCGACCAGGGCGCGGTCGGGCATGCCTATCTGTTCTCTATCACGCCGTCGGCCTTGAGGCCGCTGACCGCGATGGTCACGGAGATGTCGGAGCTGCTCGCAGGCGACGAGCTGCTGCCATTCGAGATCGAGCGCAAGCTGACCCAACGCTTCACGCTGCTCGGCCTCGCCGGCCTGCAACGGCTGGCGCAATCCGGCATCGACATGGCGGCATGGGACGCGCTGGCGCGCAGCCGAGGCCTGCCGCTCGCCCGCCTGCTCGGCGGCGCGCCCAAGCCGGTGAAGGCCTACAATTCGAAAGGGCTCGGCATCATGCCGGCGGAGGGAGCCGTAGAGGAAGCCCACAAGCTGCTGGCCGAGGGCTTTCATGCCGCCAAGATCCGCGTCGGGCGGCCCGAGGCGCGGGACGATCTCGCCGTGGTGCGCGCGGTACGCAAGGCCGTCGGCGACGAGGTGACGCTGATGTGCGACTACAATCAGGCGCTGACGGTGACCGAAGCCATTCGCCGCGGCGAGATGCTCGACGACGAAGGCTTGAGCTGGATCGAGGAGCCGATCCGGCACGACGATTACGAGGGCTGCGCCCGCATCGCCGATGCGCTGCGTACGCCGGTCCAGATCGGCGAGAATTTTGACAGCGCGTTTGCGATGCAGAGCGCGCTGTCCGCCGAGGCCTGCGACTATGTGATGCCCGACGTGCAGCGCATCGGCGGCGTCACCGGCTGGCTGCGCGCCGCCTCACTGGCGCACGCCGCCGGCATCGAGATGTCGACGCATCTGTTCTCGGAGGTCAGCGCGCATCTGCTTTGCGTGACGCCGACCGCGCACTGGCTGGAATATGTCGACTGGGCGGACGCGGTGCTGGCGGCGCGGCTGAAGATCAAGGATGGATTTGCGATTCCGGGCGAAGAGCCCGGCAACGGCATTGAATGGGACGAGGCGGCGGTGAGGAAGTATGCAGTGGGCTAATCGTTGAAAGCGACGCCCTTCGCGGCCTCACCCGGAGCACCGGGCTCGGCGATCCCCGCGCAATTGCTCGACGGCTTCTGTCCGGCGAGCATGCCGCGGAAAAACGCGAGCGCATCGGGAAAAGCCGCAATCAGGCCGCCATTATGCGTCCTGCCGGGATAGGTCTTCCAGACCACCTCGTTGCCGGCCGCGCACAGCGCCGCGACTTCGGCATATTGCCGCGTCGGCACCAGCGTGGAATCGGCAAGGCCGGTGCCGAGCAGGAGCGGCACCTTGAGGCGCACGGCCTTCATGTCCGTGATCGGCGTCAACCGCGCGATGATTTGGGCCATCGGCTCGACATAGACGTTCTCGGCGGTGACGCCATCCCAGCCCGCGACCTCGCGCATCTCGGTGGAGCAGTTCTCGCGCGCCGCCTTCAGGATCGGCTTGCCCTTGTCGGAGACGAGATCGTCGGCGGAAGGTGCGCCATCCGGCAACGAGCCGCCAAGCAGCATCAGCGACGTGTAGATCGGCGAACCGATCGCAGTCGTCTGCGGCGGCTTGTAGGGACCATCCGGGAAGGTCGAAACCAGGCCCGTCGCCACAGTGGCAATCAGCGGCACGTCGGGCGCGTAGCTTTCTGCGATCACGGTCGCGCCCAGGGCGGCGCCCGAGCCTTGCGATTGTCCGGTGACGAAGACTTTTGGAGCCAGCTTGTCACGATATGTGGCGAGCGCCGCGCGCACGCCATCCAGTACGGAGCGCCCTTCCGCCTGCCAGATCAGATAGGGATGCGGGCCAGGCCCGCCGAGTCCTTGATAGTCGGTCGCCACGACCGCAAAACCGTTCTCGAGCCAGCGCTGGATGTAGGTGGCATCGCGCGGCTTGTGACCGGTCCAGGACGGCGCACATGCATCGGAAATGCCCAGCGTGCCGTGCGCCCAGGCAACCACGGGCCAACCTCCGGCCGGCGGCTCGCCCTTGGGCAGATAGAGCGTGCCGCTGACGGGAACGATGCCGGCGTGCCAACGGAAATCGCTCGATGTGTAGAGAATGCGTTCGGCGAGGGCTGCGCTGGTGATTTCGGGCTGCGCGAGCATCGGCTCCTTGCGCAGCAGCATGCCGGGGCTCTCGGGCAGGGTTTCGGACCAGCGATAGAATGGCGAGAGGTTCTGGTCGCCCACCTTCGGCCCGACCGGCAACAATGAATTCGCACTGGCCGTCGAGGCCGAAAGGCCGACGACAACGGCGAGCGCCGCCAACGACCTTGTCGTCAGGCTTCCAGGCATCAGGCTTCTCCATCCCTTGCGCTCTTAGATTGGCTGGCGATCGCAGCAATCCTGTTTCTGCGCCGATTATGGACGCCGTCGCGCCAAGGTCCATGTCTTTTCGGACATGGACCGATGCCGATCGCACATGAAGTTGGAGGCACCGTCGTCGCTGGAGGTAGCCGCTTGTTCAGCGGCCCTCCATCCGCGCGGGGCGACGGGTCTTTACCGCCCGCTCCTCATTGCGAGATCGGCCAAAGCCCACTATCCCATGCCCCATGACCACATGGCGCCCGCATCCCCACATTCGCGTCGTCGCGATCGGCCTGCACTGGCGGGGCGGGCGTCTGCTCGCGGCTGAGGTGCGCGACGATGCCGGTCGGATCAAGGGCGTCCGCCCGCTCGGCGGCGAGATCGAATTCGGCGAGAGCTGGCGCGCGGCCCTCTTGCGCGAATTCAACGAGGAGCTCGGCATCGACGTCACCATCACCGGCGAGCCGCTGATGATGGAGAACATTTTTGTCCACGAGGGCGCGACCGGGCACGAGGTGATGTTCATCGCCGAGGTCAGGTTCCCGGATGACGCCTTCAGCCGTCAGGACCGTATCGACTTCCGCGAGGACAACGGAGAAGAGATCACCGCCCGCTGGTTCGACCTCGCCGATCTCGACGTGCCTGATGGCCCGAGTCTCTATCCGACTGGACTGAAGGAGTTGCTACTCGCGCCGAAAAGCAGGTGCGACTGACAATCCCGGCTACCACGTCTCTGCGCCAGCGATCTTTTTGCGCACCGCGATGCGCTGGATCCAGATGCAGCGACGGACGGATCTGTTGGAGCGGCCGACAGCAGAAATGCCCTCGCCGGCCTGAAGCAGCGGCGCCACGCTCGCGCGCAACTCGCGGCAGCGCTCGAGCTCGGCCTGCCAGTCGATGACGGCGGCATTCGCGCTCGATGCCGTCAGCGTCGCCGCCACGGCAAGGAAAATGGTCCGCATCATTCACCCGCCCTTCCCTTTGATACATCCGCAATGCGCCGGTAGCGGAAGTCGCAATGATCGGCACCTTGCATGATGGTCTGCGTGCGCGCCAGCTTGATGTCCGGACCGAAGCCGTCCGCGGTCGCAAAGTCGGCGGTGCAAACCATGAGGAAGCCGAGCTCCGGCTCGCCCAGCGCCTTGTAGAACTCGGCATAGGCACATCGCTTCACGTCGAAGGCGAACGCATCCCGCGTCTGCTCGATCACCTCGTAGCTGAGAGCATCGTCGCGCGCGTAAGTCCTGAAGGCGGAGCCGACCGCTTTGCCGAGATCGCTCTCGTTCTTGGCCTTCCAGAACTCCTCCCCGAAGCCGCGGTAGAGGTCACCGAGCGCCTTGCGCACAATCGCGTTCGCACGGACCTCGCCGAGTTCGGCCTGAAGCGCCTTGACCAGCGGCACCAGCACTTGCGCCTGGATTTTGGCCTGTTCGATGACGGATATGCTCATGGGCGGCGTTCTCGACTTCGGCGCCTCGGTGTCAACGTGGCTCCCACTGTGACTGAATCGCGCGCGAAGCGGAGCACACTTTGAGGCACCGGTTAGATTGCATCTTCGCCAAGACGCGATCAAGGCGGACGGCGTGAATTTCCTCTCCGGTGCTGGGGAATCCCAGCGGTCTCGCGCTGTTTCTATACCAAACGGTATAGAAACATGATTTCAAAGCGCGGGACGCGCGGGAATCTTCGGTCAGGCGCGGTTTGGCGTAAAGATGACCTTGCCCTTGAAGCTCGCAGCCTGGGCGATCGCGTCGGCAAACTGCTCCAGACCGTAGGTCGCAGCGACCGGCGCAGTGAGCGCGCCGGAAGTCACCAACGGGGTCAGATGATCGTACATTTTGCCCATGGTCTCGGCGGTGGCGGTCTTGAGCCAATGCACGAGCCAGAAGCCACGCACCGACACCTCCGCAAAAATCGCTCTTTGGCTCGAACCGGAGAAGGGCTGCCCGCTCATCGCGCTGTAGATGACGACCACGCCTTTCGGTGCAACGCAGTTCATGAGGTTCATGGTCGATGGACCGCCGACCATGTCGAGTGCCAGATGGATGGGCGCTCCGCCCGTCTCGCTGGCGACGCGCTTGGGCAGATCAGGACCGTCGACGAGCACGACATCCGCTCCCCAGCGCGCGCAACTCAGGCACCAATTCCTCGCGTCGGACGACGTTCACGAGCTTGAGTCCGAGCGATTTCGCCACCGCGATGACCGAACGCCCCGTCGCCGAATTGGCGCCATTCTGAATCACCCAGCCACCGCTGGGAACCTTGACCATGTCGGTCAACAGCAGGTAGGCCGTCGCGGGATTGACGCCGACCATCGCGAGTTGCTGGACATCCGCTTGCAGCGACAAGGGCCGCTGCCACGTCGCGGCAAACTTCACCCGCTCGGTCCAGGTCGGCACCATGATCGGGATCAGGGTTCGGTCGCCTTCTTTCAGGCTCTTGACGTTTGCACCCGCCGCGACGACGCGGCCCACGCCCTCGATTCCGAGGGTGGCCGGCAGCGGCGGCAGAAATCCGTAGCGTCCTGCGGCGATCATGAGGTCGGTGGCGTTGATCGGAGCGGCCTCGACGGCGACAACGACTTCGCCGGGGCCAGGAGCGCCTACATCGGGCACATCGTTCAGCCTCACCGCGTCCGCAGGCTTTCCAAACGTCACGACCTGAACCGCCTTCATGTGTCATCTCCTGTTTTTCTATTCTGTACTCTATAGTACAGAACGAACAGAAGGTCAATGACGGCACCGGGTGCACCGGTCACGACTGCTTGAGGACTTAACATCCGCAGCAGGAGCGCATAAACAAGTTGCATGGCAAGACCACGCAGTTTCGACCCTGATGACGTGCTCGAAGTCGCGCGCGAGGTTTTCTTGCGCAAGGGCTACCAGGCGGCCTCGCTCGATGAGATCACGGCGGCGAGCGGCATCGCCAAACCGAGCCTCTATGCGGCGTTCGGTGACAAGAGCGCGCTGTTCCTGCGCGTGCTCGATCGCTACCACGACGGTATCCTCGGCTGGGCAGAGCGTGTCCTGGCCCAGCCGGGCCAGGCCCGCGACGCTATCAGGCAATGGCTCACGGGATTCGTACCGTATTGCTCGGGCACAAAGGGCGCGCGAGGCTGCCTGTCGATCAACTCGTCGACCGACGGCTCGCTCGATCAGGCAGAGATCCGCAAAAGCATCGAGCGCTACAACAGACGCCTCGAGCAGTTGTTGCGCGCACGCCTCCACGCCGACCGGGCGCAGTTCAGGAAGGGCTTTGATCCCGATCTCACGGCACACACGATCATGGTGGTGCACACGGGATTGATGTCGCTTGCGCATCAGGGGTCCGATGCGAAGCAGGTTCAGGCCGTGATCGACCAGGTGATGACCCTGCTGGCCTAAAGCGCGATGAAATTGGGTTGAATCGTCGTCGCGCTTTAGCTCTTTGTTTGAGCATGATCGTTTCGGAAAACCGCTTCACACTTTTCCGGATCATGCTCTAGGGACGGCTGGTGGCCTCCCGGGGACGGCAGGTATGACATCAAGGCGCGCGAGATTGCTCCTGCGCGGGGTAATCGAGCCGGCCGTCGGGCAGGATGTGCGCGGCCGGATTCATTTGGGCCTCTTTGACCTGTCCTGGCCCGAGAATGTGAAACACCGTCTCGCCGGCGGCGAGCAGATAATCTGTGATGATCCGGCGATGGCACCGCCACCACAATGTCTCCGCGCACATGATGGCGCAACGTCGCGCCTGCCCGAGGTCGCGCAAATGCGCGAGGCCTTCGTGAAACGCCGGCCCCATGGCGTGGTCGGCATAATTGTGAAAGCTGGCGTTCTGCCAGAAGGCATTGGTCTGCCGCGGTACTTCGTGCTTGCGGCTGCGCAGACCGCCGAGCGAGGCGATGTGCTCGTAGCCGATCGCATCGATCGCCAGCGATTGCGGCAGCGTCTCGCGATTGTACTGCGGATTGGTGCGGGATCGGGGCACGGTGCGAACGTCGGCGACGAAGCCAACCGAGCTGCCCTGCAACAGGTCGACGAACTCCTCGATCGAACGAGTGGCATGGCCGATGGTGAAGAAGGGATGAGCCATGGCAGCCCGTCAGCTCACCTTGTGCCGCTCAGCTGCGCAGCAGCCGCAACGCACGACCCTTGTGCAGGGCGACGTGGTCGGTCTTGTCGCTCTTGATCTCGTATTGCGGATCATCCGGGCTCGCGTGGTGTGTGTGCCCCTTGTAGTCGACGTCCTCAGTGTGGACGCGCAGGATATGGCCGCGCACGCGGCCGGCCTCGGAATTCCAGCTGACGTGATCGCCGCGGTGGAAGGATTTGGGCATGGAGGAACAATGCCGGAGCGTGTGGCGCGTTCCAAGGGGCGGAAGGTGAGGTGACAGTCCGTCTTCGCTCTACGAGCTACGCCGGACACGCTTCGCATTGAGATTGGATCGTGGCTTGCCTAGCCGTAGCTCGCGGCGGCAGCCCGCCTGCGCCCGTTGGGCTTCGGCGTGGCATCCTTCTCTCGCTCACGAGCGAAGGATGGTGGGCACGACAGGGATCGAACCTGTGACCCCTACCATGTCAAGGTAGTGCTCTCCCGCTGAGCTACGTGCCCTAATAGTCCGCTTGTGTCGGGTCGGGGTCCCTATAACGGCTCAGGGGAGCGCGCGCAAGGACGGAACAGGGCCAATTTAGGCCGCCAGCATCTTGTTCACTTCGCTCACCAATTCGCGCAGGTGAACCGGCTTCGACAGCACCTTGGCGTTCTTGGGCGCATCCGAATCCGAGTTCAGGGCGACCGCGGCAAAGCCGGTGATGAACATGATCTTGATGTCGGGGTCGAGTTCCGAAGCCCGGCGGGCGAGCTCGATGCCGTCCATCTCCGGCATCACGATGTCGGTCAGCAGCATCTCGAACGGCTCTTCCCGCAAGCGCTGATAGGCCGCCATGCCGTTGTCATGGGACGAGACCTGAAAACCGGCGTTTTCCAGCGCCTTGACCAGGAAACGGCGCATGTCGTTGTCGTCTTCGGCGAGCAGGATTTTTGGCATGAGCGGAACGTCGATCCCCAGAGGATATGCAGAGGTCACTAAGCCCGACAGAGGGTAAATTTGGGGTGAAAATCTTAACCCTCTGGGCTCGTGCTGCGAGGGGTGTTGTGAACCGGAATGCGGGATGAATCAATTCCGGTGCGCCCACGCATCCCCGCCTGCCTGCCCACACGGTTAAGACATGTTCCAGCGCGGATCACGCTTTTTCGCTTGGCAGAATGGTTGCGATTCCGGACAATGACGACACTTAAGAGCCGCTCGACCGGCCGAATCACCCGATCTGGACCCATGCTGGATCGTGCGGCGTGAAGGGACGAAGCCTGAGAAGATGACCCGGTTTGACGGCGAGGTGTCGCCAGCCTTCGAGATCGTGGAGCCCGCCGAGTGGCGTGCGCCTGTTATCTTCAACTCGCCCCATTCCGGCTCGACCTACCCGGACGAATTCCTGAACGCATCGCGGATCGACCTGCCGACGCTGCGGCGCTCCGAAGACTCCTTCATGGACGAGCTGACCGGCCATCTGAGCGCACGCGGCTTTCCGACCGTGCGGGTCAACTTTCCCCGCTCCTATGTCGACGTCAACAGAGAGCCCTATGAGCTCGACCCCCGCATGTTCACCGGCCGCCTGCCGAGCTTTGCTAACACCCGCTCGATGCGGGTCGCCGGCGGATTAGGCACGATTCCGCGCGTGGTCGGCGACGGCCAGGAGATCTATCGCGACCGCATCGCGGTCGATGATGCGCTGGCGCGGATCGAGACGCTGTACAAGCCGTATCATCGCGCGCTGCGCCGGCTGATCAACAAGGTGCACCAGATGTTCGGCACGGTGGTGCTGGTCGACTGCCACTCGATGCCCTCGGTCGGCGTCAGCAGGGACGAGCCGCGCCGGCCCGACGTCGTGATCGGCGACCGCTACGGCACGAGCTGCACGCCGCTGCTGCCCGACCGCGTCGAGGAAACCATGACTGGCCTCGGCTATTCGATCGGCCGCAACAAGCCCTATGCCGGCGGTTTCATCACCGAGCACTACGGCAACCCGGCGAGCGGCCTCCATGCCGTGCAGCTCGAGTTCAACCGCGCGATCTATATGGATGAGCGCCGCCGTGAGCGCAGCCCGCGCTTTGCGCAAGTGGCAAGCGACTTTGGCGTTCTCGCCGACGTGCTGGCGACCACGATTCCGTTCGGCGATCTCGGTCCGTTCCAGGCCGCCGCGGAATAGACGCGCGTCTCGGACGATCGTCTTGCCTGCGATTGCGTTTTCGCTTCGCGAGGGATCGCGCACCAAACTGAAAACAGACCGACAAGAAAAAAGGGCCGCTCGCGAATGACGCAAGCGGCCCAAGTCTAGGGAGGAAACGCCCAAGGAGGGCAGCGATAACGCGAGAAGCGCTACCGCACCGCAACAATATGCGGCCGCGCCGCACAAAGTGCAAGGGCTTTTGAGCCGTTTCCCATGCAAAAACACATGGCTCGGTTGCTCCAAAAGAAACCCAGATTCAGTTTCTTTGATAAGGAAATTCAATGGGTTGATAGTCATTTGCATACGAACGAGGCATGCTCGGAACTAAGTTTTCAAGTCGGTGATCGATATTTGGCCAGCATATGGCTCGGCATTTGGCTCACTGGGGTTTGCCGGTAACCGGATCCAAAATACCAGGGTGCAAATCAAGACAGCGCTGCACGTGAGGAGCGAATTGAGCTAGGCAGATTGCGAGCTTCACCCAACTTTCGTTTTTGAGGATGCGCCGTGACGGTGATCGACTTCTCAGCCTTCATCGGACGACTTGCCACTGCCTCCGGCGAGACCATCCTCCCGTTCTTCCGCACCTCGCTGTCGATCGACGACAAGAGCAAGACCAAGGATTTCGATCCCGTCACGGAAGCCGACCGCGCCGCGGAGGCGGTGATGCGGCGGCTGATCAAGGCGAGCTTCCCCCAGCACGGCATCGTCGGCGAGGAATTTGGCAATGAGCGCGAGGATGCCGACTATGTCTGGGTGCTCGACCCCATCGACGGCACGAAGTCCTTTATCGGCGGCTTTCCAATCTGGGGCACGCTGATCGCGCTGCTGCACAAGGGCTCCCCCGTCTACGGCATGATGCACCAGCCCTTCATCGGCGAGCGCTTTTCCGGCGACAATGGCTCGGCCAATTATAAGGGCCCCTCCGGCGAGCGCCGGCTGCAGGTCCGCCGCTGCGCCTCGCTGTCGGAGGCCACGACCTACACCACCTCTCCCTTGCTGATGAACGAGCGCGACCGCGCCATTTTCGGCCGCATCGAGCAGGGGGCACGGCTGTCGCGCTACGGCGGCGATTGCTATTCCTATTGCATGCTCGCGGCCGGCCATGTCGATCTCGTGGTCGAAACCGAGCTGAAGCCTTACGATATCGCAGCGCTGATCCCGATCGTGACCGGCGCCGGCGGCGTCGTCACCACCTGGGAAGGCAAGCCGGCCCAGGGCGGCGGCCGCATTGTCGCTGCGGGCGATCCACGTGTCCACGAAGAAGCACTGAAGCTGCTCAACGGATAGGCGATGCGGGAGCTTGCATGAAAAAACGCCGCGCGCTCCTTCTCGCCATCCTGCTTCAGTTTCCAACGCTGGCCTCCGCCCAGAATTTTCCGGCAAAGCCGATCAAGCTGATCGTGCCGTTCCCGGCCGGCGGCCCCAATGACATTATCGCCCGTGTCGTCGGCCAGCGCATGTCGGAACTATCTGGGCAGCCGGTGCTGATCGACAATCGCGGCGGCCAGGGCGGCGTGCTCGGCACCGACGCGGTCGCAAAGAGCCAGCCCGACGGCTACACCATCGCCATCTCCTCGGCCGGCGCGCTTGCGATCAGCCCGAGCATGGAGAAGGTCGCCTACGACACGCTCAACGACCTCGCGCCGGTGACGCTGGTCGCGACCGTGCCGGAAATGCTGGTTGTCGCCGCCAATGTGCCGGCCAAGGACATCGGCGAGTTGATCGCACTCGCCAAGGCGCAGCCCGGAAAACTCAACTTCGCCTCTTCCGGCCCCGGAAGCCTGCCGCATCTCGCCGGCGAACTCTTCAAGCTGACGGCCAAGATCGACATCGTCCACGTGCCCTATCGCGGCGCCGCGCCGGCCGTGAACGATCTGCTGGGCCAGCAAGTGCAGATGACCTTCCTCGATCTCCCGGTGCTGCTGCCGCAAGTCAAGGCCGGCGCCCTGAAGCCGATCGCGATCGGCTCGGTGGAGCGCGCGCCAACCGCCCCCGACGTGCCGACCACGAAGGAAGCCGGCTTCCCCGACCTGCGCATCGAGAACTGGTACGGCATGGTGGCGCCCAAGGGCACGCCCAAGGAAATCGTCACCGCGCTGCATGACCTCGCGACCAAGGCGATGGCGGATCCGGCGGTGAAGGAGAAGCTGGCCGCACAAGGCGCGACGCTTGTCGGCGACGAGCCCGAGCATTTTCGCAGCTTCATCGCGGACGAGACCAAGAAGTGGGCGAAGGTGATCAAGGACGCCGGCGTCGAGACGGCGAAGTAGTGCTCTTGCGCCTCACACCGCCTCTGCCCGCAAATGCTCCGCCAGCATCTTGGCCGGCCGTGGCAGCGCCTTGAAACTGCGCGCGCAGATCACGAGCTTCCGGTTGGCGAAGGCGTCGCGCAGGCGGACGATGGCGAGCGGCATCAGTTTTGCGCAGCGGCGGGCGGCGGCTTCGGGCACCAAGGCGACACCGACATCGGCCGAGACCAGCTGGCAGATCGCATCGAAGTCGCGCAGGCGCGCCCGAAAATGCGGGCGCATGCCGAGCCGCGCGGCATGCTTTGAAATGTGCATCTGAAGCGCGGTGGCGCTGGTGAGGCCGACGAACTCGCAGGCGCCCGCCTCCTGGAAATCGATCTGGCGGCGGCCGGCAAACGGGCCCCGCCTCGACGTCACCAGCGTCAGGCGGTCCTCGCTGAACACGAAGCGCTCGATATGATCGGGCAGCGCGTGCTCGGCGGCAAAGCCGAGATCGGCGGCTCCGGCCGTGATCGCGGCAGCAATGTCGGTGCTCTCGCGCTCCTCGATGTCGATGGCGACGTCGCGATGCTCGCGCAGGAAGCCGGCGAGCGCCTTCGGCAGGTGCTCCGACAGGCCCGACGTGTTGGCCAGGAAATGAACGCTGGCGCGCACGCCGCTGGCAAAGCCGGCGAGATCGCCGCGCATGGCGTCGACCTGGTGAATCACGAGCCGCGCGTGATCCAGCAGGCTCTCGCCGGCCGCGGTCAGCTCGACACCGCGCCGCCCTCGCTTGAGCAGGGCGACGCCAAGCGCGTCCTCGAGACCCTTGATCCGTGCGCTGGCCGAAGCCAAGGCGAGATTCGATCGCTCGGCACCGCGGGTGATGCTGCGCTGGTCGGCGACCGCGATGAAGAGCTGGAGATCGACGAGGTCGAAACGCACAGCTTTTCCTCCATAATCAGCCTTCGTGATGGACGAAGGCTATCTCCGTAACCTCCAGATTGTGCCCCCGCGCCGCTTCGGTCAATGTGGCTGCATGATCGACCCGCTTCTCATCCTCATCGCCGCCGTCTTCCTGGTCGCCGGCTTCGTCAAGGGCGTCGTCGGGCTCGGCCTGCCGACCGTGTCCATGGGCCTGCTCGCGGTGAACATGGCGCCGAGCCGCGCCATCGCCATCGTGATCGTGCCCGCCATCGTCACCAACATCTGGCAGACCTTTGTCGGCCCTCACCTGCGCGACATCCTCAGGCGCTTGTGGCCGCTGATGATCGGCACCGTGATCGGATGCTGGCTCAATGCCGGCGCGCTGACTGGTCCCTATGCGCGCTACGGCACCGTGGTGCTCGGCGTGCTGCTGGTGATCTACGCGATGATCGGCCTCAGCAAGTTCAAATTCCACGTCGCGCCGCAAAACGAGAAATGGGTCGGCGGCGTGGTCGGTGTCGTCACCGGCGTGATTTCGGCCTCGACAGGCGTGCAGGTGATCCCCTCGATGCCGTTCATGCAGGCGATCGGGATGGAGAAGGACGAGCTGGTGCAGGCGCTCGGCGTGTTCTTCACCACGGCGACGCTGGCGCTGGCCTTCAATCTCACCGCGGGCGGATTGCTGACGCCGGCCAATGCCGTCCCGGGCACCGTCGCCATGGCGATGGCCTTTGCCGGGATGTATCTCGGCCAGTCAGTGCGGCAGCGGATGCCGGCGGAGGCGTTCCGCCGCTGGTTCCTGGTCGCGATGATCCTGCTCGGCGTTTATCTCGCCGGCAGCGCGCTGCTCAAGGAATTTGGGTAACCGAGGTTACCGCGCCTCCAGCATGGCGACGCGGATGCCGAGATAGATAAAGAGGCCGCCGAGCGTCCGATTGACCCAGGCGATCACGCCCTCGGACCGCCGCAGGCGATGAGCGGCCTTGGCCGCGAACGCCGCCAGCACCAGGCACCACAGGGTCCCCGTGCAGATGAAGATCAGGCCCAGCGTCAGAAAGGCCAGCGGCTTGTGCGGCGCATCGGCTGCGACGAATTGAGGCAGGAAGGCCAGGAAGAACAGCGCGACCTTGGGATTGAGCGCGTTGGTGAAGACGCCCTGGAGGAAAACCCGTCGCAGCGAGCTGCGCTCCGCCTCGTCCTTGACCGCCAGAAGCTGCGGCCGCGACCACAGCATCTGAAGCCCGGTCAGGACCAGATAGGCCGCGCCGACCAGCTTCAGCACCCCGAACGCGGTGGATGAGGCCATCAAGAGCGCCGAAAGGCCGATCGCCGCGCCCGCGACATGGAAAAAGCAGCCGCAACTGATGCCGAAGGCTGCGGCCGCCCCGCCGCGCCAGCCCATCTGCATGCTGCGGCCGATCACGTAGACCGTGTCGGGCCCCGGCGTGATGTTGAGCAGCACCCCCGACAGGACAAAGAGCCAGATTTCGTGAATGCCCAGCATGGTGAGGTCCTCGCCGCCCGGCCGGGCGGCCTCAAGGGACTGGCCTTAGTTGGTTCGCACCCCGCCGTCCACCACCGGAAATGGTTAGGATTTGCGTCGAATTTGCAATGCGGATCATACTTTCGTTCGGCTCGATGTGCTCTATAAGGACGCAAGTTCTTGAAATGCTGGATTCGCGGCGACGGCCCGCTGGTGGCGTCCCGCTCCCTTGGAGCTCCGAGGATATGGAAAGACGTCTGGCCGCCATCGTCTGCGCCGATGTCGCCGGCTATTCCCGGATGATGGGCAGTGACGAAGCCGGCACCCATGCCGTCTTCAAGGCCCATCGCAGCGCGATTCATCCGATCATCCTCAACCATGGCGGCCGTGTCGTCAAAAACACCGGCGATGGCTTCCTGCTGGAGTTTCCCTCCATCGTCGGCGCCGCAGAGGCCGCGATCGCGATGCAGGTGTTGATGGCGGAGCGCAACCATCATCTGCCTGCCGACCGCGCCATGCAGTTCCGGCTCGGCATCCACATGGGCGACGTCATCGCCGACGAGGACGAGGTGTTCGGTGACGACGTCAACATCGCCGTCCGCCTCGAATCGGTGGCGAACCCCGGCGGGTTCGCGATCTCGGCCAAGGCCTACAGCGAGGCGAGCAAGCATCTCACCGTGCCGCTGGTCGATGGCGGCAACCACCGCTTCAAGAACATCAAGGATCCGGTCGGGGTCTGGACCTGGACGCCCGACGGCGCCACCGCGCTCGCGCGCGAAGTGAAAGAAGGGTCGGCGCTGTCGCAGCCGAACCGCACGGCGATCGTGGGCGTGCTGCCCTTTGCCAATCTCAGCGACGCCCAGGACGAATATTTCTCCGACGGCCTGACCGAGGATCTGATCCACGCGCTGTCGCTGCAATCCTTCTATCGCGTGCTGAGCCGCAACTCGACCTTCGCCTTCAAAGGCAAGAACGCGAGCACCCGCGTGATCGCGCGCGAGATCGACGCCACCTATCTGATCCAGGGCTCGGTGCGGCGCGCCGGCGCCAAGATCCGCGTCACCGCCGAGCTGATCGCGCCGGAGACCGGCGAGCAGCTCTGGACCGGCCGTTACGACCGGGACATCGGCGACCTCTTCGCCATGCAGGACGAGATCACGACCAGCCTGTCCGCGGCCATCGCCACCGAGATCGTCCGCGCCGAGGCCTCCGCGCCGGCGCGCCCGACCAACGACGTCACGGCCTGGGACCGCTTCCTGAAAGGCCTGTCGCATTATTACCGGCAGACCAAGGAAGACCTAGGCACGGCCGTCGCCCTGTTCCGGGAGGCGATCGCGCTCGATCCCAAGCTGTCGATCGCGCATGCCTATCTCGCCACGATCCAGATCCAAAGCATCCAGTTCGGCTGGGTCAAGGGCACGCGCGAGATGTGGGCTGAGGCGATGAGCCTCGCCGAAACCAGCGTGCGGCTCGATCCGCGCTCCTCCTTTGCGTTCTCGATCCTGTCCTGGGCGCATGCGATGGAAGGGCATGACGAAGCGGCGATGGACGCCGCCAAGCGTGCCGTCGCCCTCAACCCCTACGACATGGGCGCGCGCGGCGTGCTCGGCATCTGCCACTTCGTGATCGGCGAGCACCGTCAGGCGATCGAGCTGTTCTCGATGGCGGCCCAACGCGATAACAGCGACCCACGCTATCAATGGGCGGCGCTGAACGCCTTTAGCCACTATCTCCTCCGCCAGTATGACGCGACCCTGTCCTGGGCCCGCGAGCAGCTCTACATCAACCCGAACCATATGCAGGCACTGGCGATCAGCGCCGCGGCGCTGGCGCAGATGGGCCGGACCACTGATGCGAGCGAGGCGACAGGCGTGCTGATGCGCAATTACCCGACCCTGAACGTCGATCGCCATTTGCGGAATTTTCACTGGAAGCGGTCCGAGGATATCGCGCATTACCGCGACGGGCTGCTGAAGGCAGGCGTACCGGCCAGCAAGCTCACCTTGGTCCAGAGCGACGTCAGACGCGCTGCGGAATCCTGACGGCAGCATCCTCTGGGCGAGGTCCCGCGAGCAGACTCGCGGGTGCGCTGCGGTCTCACCGCAGCGTTATTGACAGCAGAGCGAATTCAGCCACACTTCGTCACACCCTGAAGTAGCATAGCTACGGCCCGTCCGCTGTCTGTTTGTTAGGACTTTCTGCGCTTGATCGGCGCGGCCGCTTTTCACGATTCGTATGTTTTCAGGACTTTGCCGATGGATGACTCCCGCAAGAAGCCCTTTGATCCTTCAATCGAAGTCTCTCCTGATAATCCCTGCCCTTTCCTGCGCGGCCTCGTCGGCGAAGGCTTTGTCGACGGCGGCACTGTCCCGCTGCGGACGATTTCGCAGACCATCGCAAATGCAAGCGGCGAGACCGGGCTGAAAAAGACCTCGGCCCGCATCCAGGTCCGCGGCGTCGCGCTGATCGCCAACGGCGCCTGTCATATCCTGCAGAGCATCTTCTGGGGCGCACAGCTCAATCGCTTGCGCGGCGGACCGCTCGACAAGCTCGGTGCGGGCTCGCGCATCCTCGGCGTCGACGGCAAGGTCAACGAGGACCAGATCGCGCGGCTCGCCGGTTTCGGTAGCACCTATGCCGACCCGGAGAGCGGCAGCGAGGTCGGGCTCAACGCCTCGCAGATCCAGACCTTCATGAACGACAATCTCAAGCGCGCCGGCAATCAGGCGCGCTGGTACTACCCGATCCTGATGAAGTTTGAATGGCCGATCCTGCTCAGGATCATGGGCAAGGGTCAGGGTGATGACCGCTATCTCAGCGTGGCGGAGGTGAGGACGTTGTTCAACGAGCGCAAATTCCCTGAGAGGATCACCCAGCGGATGGTCAGCCAGCCGGTCCGCCCGCCTTCACTCATCTTGCGCGCAGCCGGCGGCCTCGTCGCAGCGCTCCTCGTTTTTGGCATCGTGGCGCTGCGCTTTCCCGATCAATTCCAGCCGATACTGCCCGGCATCCTCGGGAATCTGGTGGCGCCGCCATTACCTAAGCTCGTCGAACCCCGCGCCGCGTACTGGCTCGAGCAGAACTGGGCGCTGGAGGACCGGCACTGGTTTCATCACGCCAGCCAGGGCACCGCGACCTTCCCGGTGCCCTATAGCTGGTTCATGGCGCTGGAGCAGCCGCGGCTGCATTTCTTCGCAAAGCCCGGGATGCTGCACGACAGCGACCATCTGCAGCGCTTCGGTTTCATCCCGAGCCCGCAGACGATCAACACCGATGAGGCCACGCTCCGCCGCTTCGGCTACGCCAACGTCTATGACAAGACCAAGCCGGTGCCGGCGCGGCTGTGGGATCCGCCGGTCAACTGGGGCAAGCAGGCCGAAAACGTCGACGGCCTGCCCGTCGGCTTTGCGCGCATGACCGGCGTGTCCGATCCCGCGACCGGTAAGATCGGCGAGGACCGGATTGGCCTCACCTGCGCCGCCTGCCACACCGGACAGATCCACTACAAGGGCATCGACATCCGCTTCGACGGCGGCCCGGCGATGACCGACCTCAGGAAGCTCGAGGTCACGACCGGCCTCTCGATCGCCTACACGCTCTATGTGCCGGGTCGCTTCAAGCGCTTTGCCGATCGTGTGCTCGGCCCTTCCGCCAGCGATGCGGACCGCGATGCGCTGAAGCAGAAGCTCAGCGCGATTGGCACATTCCTGGTCGACTGGGAGAAGACCTACGCGAAAACCATCGAGGGCAAGACGCGGTTCAACGAGAAGACCAAGCGGGACGAACCACAGCAGGACACCGAGGAAGGATATGGCCGCCTCGACGCGCTCAACCGCATCGGCAATCAAGTCTTCTCCCAGGATATGGCGCTCAGCGGCCTCAGCGGCTTCGAGAAGAATCTGCATGCCAAGGACGCGCCGGTCAGCTTCCCGCCGATCTGGACCGTGCCCTGGCTCAAATATGCGCAGTATGACGCCTCGATCGAGCAACCGCTGATCCGCAACGCCGGCGAAGCACTGGGCGTAACCGCGCTGCTCAATTTGTCCGACACCACGCCCAAGGACGCGCTGTTCCGCTCCTCGATGGACATCAAAAATCTGAACTGGATCGAGGATCTGCTGAAAGGGTCGGCGCCCTATCCGAAGAAGCAGCTCTCCGGACTGACATCGCCGAAATGGCCCTCTGACATCTTCGGCGACGATGCCTGGAAGATCGATGGCGACCGCGTCAAACGCGGCCGCAAGCTCTATGCGGAGATCTGCGTCGAATGCCATCTCGGTCCGGTCAACGATCCCGTCTTCGACACCGAATTTCCTGACAAGAGCATCTGGTCCTCGGACCGCTGGCAAACCATCGGCGACGACAAATTCCTGAACGAGGTGCAGAAGAGCGCCAAAGGCATGGGGACCGACCCCTCTCAGGCCAGCGTGCTGGCAACGCGCATTGTTCAGGTGCCGGGCTTTCTCAAGCTCGATCCCACGCAGAAGCTCAATGCCTGGTGGAATTGCAATCTGCCTGAGGTGTCGTCCACCGACATGCCGTACGCTCTTGGCCTGATGGTGCTCGTCGACATCGTCAGTCGCAAGGCAATGGACGATGCCAAGATCGACCCGAAAGTTCAGGATATCTGGTGGGGCAAGCGCAAGAACTGCCCGAATTCTGGTCCGCAACCGCCCGAGAAGAATGAGCCGGGGCCCTGGTATCGCGCGCGACCGCTCAACGGCGCCTGGGCCACCGCGCCCTATCTGCACAACGGATCGGTGCCCTCGCTCTACTGGATGCTGAGCCCCGCGGCCGAACGCCCCAAATCGTTCTGCATGGGCGGTGGCCGCGACTACGATCCGAAGCAGGTCGGCTTTGCGGTCACCGACGGCGAGAGCTGCAAGACCGGTCAGTCTCGCTTCTCGACGCGAGCCGCTGATGGCACCGACTTGTTCGGCAACAGCAATGCCGGCCATTCGTTCGATGGCACGCCGGGCCCCGGCAAGGACGGCACCATCGGCCGCGTGCTCAAGGAGCAAGAGCGCTACGATCTGATCGAGTATCTGAAGACGCTGTGAGTTGCTTCTTCACCTGGGGCGAGGGAGAAGACCGCCACTTCACTTGAACAATGGCGTGCCCGGCACGAAGGCGTCGAACGCCGCCCAGAACTGGGAGCGGTAGCGGTCCTGCTCCTGGAGGATCTCGTGCTTGGAGCCGGCGATCACCAGATGCGAGCCCGCGCGCAAATGGTAGGCGAACTCCTCGATCGCCGCGGTCGAGACCACGGCGTCGTTGGAGGCCGCCAGCATCAGGATCGGCTGGCGGATCTCGGAGGGGTAATGGATGCCCTTGAAGGTGTGCATGGCGCGGAAGGCGGTATCGGCCCAGGCCACCGTGGGGGATGCCAGGCCCAGCGTCGGGTCCTCCTCCAGGATCGCGGCGTTGCGCGCATAGCGCACCGGATCGCTGGTCAGCGGATTGTTGATGAAAGGTGACAACCCAGTGAGGTCATCGCTGCCGCCAGGAATGTATGCGCCGCCCCGTCCCAGCATGCGCATCGTCTTCAACAGTGCCCGCACCGGAAACGAGGTGGAGCGACCGGGCAGGTCGATCATCGGCGCCGACAGCACCATGCGATCGAACCACCGCTTGCCCGCATGTGCGAGCCGCAACAGCACCGCGCCGCCCATGGAATGGGCCAGCGCGAAGAACGGCGGCGGACAATCCGGCAGCACCACCTGCTGCACGAAAGCCTCGACGTCGATCTCGTAGTCCGAGAAGTTGCGCACATAGCCCTTGCGCGGATCGCGCAGCCGCCGCGCGGAGTGCCCCTGCCCGCGCCAGTCGATCATTGCCACCGCAAAGCCACGGTCGCGCAAATCGCGCACGGTCTCGAAATATTTCTCGATCTGTTCGCTGCGGCCGGTGAAGACGCAGACCGTGCCCTTGCGGTTTGCCGGCGGCGCCCAGCGCGCAAAGCGTAGCTCGACGCCATCCGAGGTCTTGATGGTGCCGCTGACGACGTCTTCGGGAACGGGGTTGGACGGAATCGAGACCAGCGTCATGAGAGTGCGTAGGCGCCAAGTGCAGCAAATCAAGGGGCGGGAGCGCCGAAAAGGCGCTTGTTTCCGCCCTCTTGAACGCCGTCTGGACCCACCCATATCATCTCAGTGCAGGCCGCTACCAGTGTTTCGAAACCGGAACATCAGGCTGCACACAGACTAAAGCCCGGCCCGATTGGCGGGCGGGTTACCAAAACAGTCGCTCAATGGAGGACTTGACCATGCGTACCTACGATCTCACCCCGTTCTATCGTTCCACCGTCGGCTTCGACCGCCTCTTCAACCTGCTCGACCAAGCAGGCACGGACGGCAGCCCCGGCTACCCCCCCTACAACATCGAGCGCACCGGCGAGAACGCCTACCGCATCACCGTTGCGGTCTCGGGCTTTGCCAAGGATGAGCTCTCCATCGTCGCGAAGGAAAACACGCTGACGATCAAGGGCGAGAAAGTCGCCAACGAGAACTCGAAATCCGAAGTGCTCTATCGCGGCATCGCCGCCCGCGCCTTCGAGCGCGCCTTCCAGCTTGCCGACTTCGTGCAGGTGAAGGACGCTTCGCTCGAGAACGGCCTGCTTCATGTCGACCTTGTACGCGAGATTCCCGAAGCCAAGAAGCCGCGCCAGATCGCGATCAACGCCGGCGCTGCCAAGGCGCAGGTGATCGAGAGCTCGGTCGCCGCGTAAAGCGCGTATCAACTTCCAGGTTACGAAAACGCCTCGGTGCCCCCGGGGCGTTTTTTCGTTCTTACATCGCCGCTCGCCCTGCCGCCGTCCGGGCTTGCGCAAAGGCGACACCACTTTGCTGAATTGCCCGATTGGATGGTTGCAGCGCATCACGGGCCGGTGAGCCGACGTAACGCTGCCGCCTGACACTCCGTATTTTGTGTGCCGAGCCCAAAACAAGACGGAGAACGATCATGACTTTCTGGCGCAGCCTTTTCGTCGCCGCGAGCCTGCTGGCGGCCCCCATCAGCCTTGCCCATGCGCAGACCCCAACCGCGGTGAAAGCCAAGAACGTCGTGCTGGTGCATGGCGCCTGGGCCGACGGTTCAAGTTGGTCGGAGGTGATCCCGATCCTCCAGGCTGCCGGCCTCAACGTCACTGCCGTGCAGAATCCGCTGGGCTCGCTCGCCGAGTCGGTCGAAGCGACCAAGCGTGTGCTGGCCGAGCAGGATGGTCCGACCGTGCTGGTGGCGCATTCCTGGGGCGGCACCGTGATCAGCCAGGTCGGCACCGACCCGAAGGTTACCGGCCTCGTCTACATCGCCGCACGCGCCCCCGATGCCAACGAGGACTTTGTCGCGCTGTCGAAGCAGTTTCCGACGGGCCCTGCGCGTGCCGGCATCGTCGAGCACGACGGCTACACCAAGCTGTCCGAAGACGCGTTCCTTAAATATTTCGCCAACGGCGTGAAGCCGGAGCAGGCGAAGGAGCTCTACGCCGTGCAATGGCCGACGGCCGCCTCGATATTCGCCGGTCGCACCACGGAAGCCGCCTGGCACTCCAAGCCGAGCTGGTACGCGGTGTCGAAGAAGGACGGCACCATCAATCCCGATTTCGAACGCTTCCTCGCCAAACGCATGAACGCCACCACGATCGAGCTCGACGCCGGCCACCTCTCGCTGGTGTCGCATCCGAAGGAAGTTGCGAATTTGATCCTGGAGGCGGCGGGGTATCCGCGGAGCTGAGCCGCGATTGCGGAAACACAAAAGGCGCCTGAGATCTCAGGCGCCTTTTGTGTTGCCCAGCTCTCTCCTCATTGTCGTCCCGGCGAAGGCCGGGACGACACCGATGGTTTGGCTGGCGCCTGCGCCTCCAACTCGCGCTAATCCAATCCTTGCGCCGCCGGCATCTCCTGCGTCGGCAGGATCGTGACGGCCGGCTTGGCCTGGCCGACGGTCGGCGCAGCCTCCGCGGGCTTGGCTTGCACGGCCGCCGTCTGCTGTGCGGGTTGAGCCTGAGGAGCCTGCTCGGCGGGCTTGGCGGCCACCACCGGCGTCTCGGCGCGCTGCGGAGCCGCCTTGGGCAGCGGCACAGTGCGGCTGGCGACATGCGGGATCGAGGCAGGCGGGCGCGGCGGGCCGCCGCGAACCATGGTCGGCGGCGGCAGCGCGCTTTGCGGCCGGTAAGGTGCAACCGTCGGCTCCTCATAAGCGGGGGCCATGCCATAGGCGTCGGCGGCCGGCATGAAACGGATGATCCGGCCGTCGCGAGCGTCGATCACAAGCCGGCCGTCATCACCACGACGGTCGATCACCGCAATGGTGTAGACCGCGCCACGCAGGCGCGGGATGCCGAGCGGCGAGAAGCCGTTGTCGCGCAGGACCGCGTAGACCTCGATGGCCGGCAGTAGCGCCGGCCCCACGCCGCGTTCCTCATAGCCATAGCGGTAGCCGTAGCGCGGCGGCGGAGGCGCAGCCTCCGGCGGCGCGTAGGGGCCGTCGAAATCCGAGACGGCGATATAGGCCCCGCGCGCGGTTCCTTTCGCCGGCACCTGGGCCTCCGCGGCATTTGCTACCAGCGCCAGCGCGGCGGCGGCCACACATCCTGTGAAAAACTTCATGGTCGACACGCTCCTGTCAGGCCCCTCATGGCCTGGCGCTCTTTCGCTTTTGACGGCGTGGCGCACGTTCCGAAGGGGCGATCCGAAGCTTCATTGGGGATTTCGGCGCCGCTTGGGCCGGATCAGGGCGCGTTTGCTTCAAAACCGGGGCGCGCAACTTTTGGAAAGCGATCGATTGACATATGAGGAATCGGGACTTCCGCGCGCTTGTGTGATAGACAAAAATTTGGCAAGGTGACGTTTAGGACAGGAAGACTGTCTCAATTTTGCTTGCGGTTCCGGCATACGGATTGCAACGAAAGTCGGGTGCTTCCGAGCACCATAAGGCAACAGGAAAAGCCGTTCTCGGGGACGAAGAACGCCTTGGCCTGAATTTAAGAAAATGCGGCTCGCAGCGGACGAGCGGTGACCCAGAGGCGGGTGCCGCGGAACGCCCAAGGTGCGCCGAAGATGGCGGTGAGGCAGCTTGCCGCATGGAGAGGATTGGAACAATGAACGGGTCGCAATTCGAGAGCGGAAACATCGTGGCAGAAGAGCTGTCGGCGACGGTCGCCTCGAAAACGACCGACCCGATTCAGGAACATAATTCGCGCCCCAAAGCCGAAGGCCTGTACGACCCGAGCCTGGAGAAGGATAGCTGCGGCGTCGGCTTCATCGCCAACATCAAGGGCAAGAAGTCGCACGAGATCGTCTCGGACGCGCTGAGCATCCTCTGCAACCTCGAGCATCGCGGCGCTGTCGGCGCCGATCCGCGCGCCGGTGACGGCGCCGGCATCCTGGTGCAGATCCCGCACGCCTTCTTCAGCCGCAAGGCCAAGGAGAACAA
>NZ_JAKLTZ010000070.1:0-1572 GCF_022012555.1 Bradyrhizobium zhengyangense
CGTCAGTTGATCTCCCGCAACCGCGACGAAGCGCTTCTGTTGCGTGCCATTCCAGTTGGGAAACGAACTGCCTTCGACCTGGATCGCGATGCTGCCGTCTGCTTCGTTCGTCGAATACGTTCCGAAGTAGGTTATCGTGCCGTCGGCGGTCTCTTTGTTCTCCTCGGATGTGCCCTGCCACAGGGCATTACTCGCATATTTGGCTCGATCCGATCGCATCACCGTGATGATGTAGTGCCCATTCCCGTCGAAGAAAGCGATGCCCTTCGGAGCGGCCCCATAACGCTCGATCTTGGTGCCGTCGCTTTTCTTCTGCTCCCACGACAGCAGCGTCCACGTACCGACCAGTTGATCTTTCAACGATTGCTTCTGCCCGATCGCGTCGACTGTCATCATGATAAATCCAGAAGCCGCAATCGCGCACGCGGCGAAAATTGCACGCAAAGTCATCGGTCCATCCCTAGGCAATAGTCTCGACCAGACGCCTGCACGGTACCATGCACAGCCACGCCGGTTGAATCCTTCATCCAGCTATTCAAAGTGCTGGCTGCTTCTTGCCAAGGGCCAGAAGCATCCTGACGTGCCGAGCGGTTCGCCCGCTACCGGCTGCAGTCGTCGTCGCATAGTCATGGCTTAGTGCCACGGGGGATGTCACCCCTTGGCTGCGAATAAGTAGCCGTTGCCATCCTTGGCAAGCGTGCCGACGTTCGGCATCAACCAGTGAGTACCCGAAATGGTGAGCTTGTCGGCGACCGCGCGATCGAAGATCTTCCTTCGCGTTTCCACCGCCATTTGCGGATCCTGATCGATCGAGAGCTGCCACTCGGGATGTGTTGCAATGTGGGGCGCAAGATTGACCACGTCGGCGCTGATCAGGAACTGCTCGCCGCCGGAAGCGACGAGATGCGCGACCATTCCCGGGCTATGGCCGGGCACCTCAATTGCGTGCACGCCAGGCAGGAGTTCAGGTTCTCCCTCGAATGTCCTGACGTTTTTCCAAGTCGCCACGGTAGCCTGAATGCGCCGCGCGAGGCCCTTGCGCGTCGGTCCGAGATCGAGTGACTCGACCCCTGGGCGCGTCCACCATTTCAATTCCGCGGCGGGCACTACGATGTCGGCATCCGGGAAGACCTGCGCATCGCTCTCATTGTTCATGAGGCCATAAATGTGGTCGCCGTGGAGATGGGAGATGAGGATCGTCTTGACTGCCTTGGGGTCAAGGCCCGCCGCCGCCATGCTCTCGAATAACCGGCCGTTCCCCTCGCCATAAATCGAATGACCGCCCGTACCCGCGTCGATCAGGACCACTTGATCGCGCAGCTTGAGCGCCATGACGATAAACCGCACGGGCGCCTGATTCTCGGGAAAACCGGCACCACGCAACACGGTCTTCACTTGGTCGGCGCTGACATTCCTGACCATACCGTCGCGCAGCGGCGCCTCCCGCATGCCATCGATCAGGGAGAAGACCTCAATGTCGCCGACCTTGTATTTGCGGAAAGGTTGAGTGACGGACTGTTGAGCGTAAGCCGCGTCGACAAAGGTGATCGGCTTATCGAGTCCAAACGCGGC
>NZ_JAKLTZ010000071.1:0-1530 GCF_022012555.1 Bradyrhizobium zhengyangense
CGAGTTCGTCGACATCACCGGATTCCATCGCAAACATGCGATGCGTCTACTTCGAGGCCAGGAAGACGTAAGCGCAGGCCGACGGGCGCGACGTCGGATCTATAATGAGGCGGAACACAACGCGCTCGTGCTGCTTTGGGAGGCGTCAGACCGGATCTGCGGGAAGCGGCTGAAGGCGTTAATGCCTGCGCTGATTGAAGCGATGGAACGGCACGGCCACCTCGACCTTGCTCCCGAGATCCGCGACAAACTTTTGGCAATGAGTGCTGCGACGATCGACCGCGCGTTGGCACGGGTCCGAGAAGGATTAGGTCGCAAGCGCCGACGGCACGCGACGCACTCGTTGCGTCGCAGTATTCCAATACGGACGTCGGCAGATTGGAACGATCCGGCGCCGGGGTTCGTCGAGGCTGACCTTGTAGCGCATAGCGGTCTATCGGCGCGCGGCAGCTTCATCCAGACCCTCGTGCTCACCGACATTGCTACCGGCTGGACGGAGTGCGCTCCTCTGATCGTGCGCGAACAAACACTGTTGAGCACGGTGTTGACGGAATTGCGCAAACAATTGCCTTTTGCGCTGGTCGGCCTCGATACGGACAATGATACGGTGTTCATGAATGAGACGCTGAAAGCCTACTGCGATGCGGCCAACATCGTCTTCACGCGTTGCCGGCCCTACCGGAAGAACGACCAGGCGTTCGTCGAGCAGAAGAACGGTGCCGTCGTGCGCAGGATGGTCGGCTATCGTCGGCTCGAGGGCCTGGAAGCGGCCAAGCTGCTGGCTGAACTCTATCGATCGGCGCGGCTGTTCGTGAACTTCTTCCAACCCTCATTCAAACTGATGGCCAAGCAGCGCGACGGTGCTCGTGTGCGTAAGACATACAGCGCACCGGCAACGCCACACCAGCGCTTGGCCGCCGACGCCCGCACGCCCGATGCGATTCGTCACCATCTCCAAGAAATCTATGCCGCTCTCGACCCGGTCGCGTTGTTGCGCGACATCCGCGGCGCGCAGGAACGCCTCGCGGCGCTCGCTGATACGCAGCCAATCGCCCATCCTGCTGCGGCATCGCAACCGATCGATCTCTTCCTGGCAAGCCTACGAACCGCCTGGAAAGACGGAGCTATGCGACCGACGGATCGGCCAATCGTGAAAGCGAAAAGAGGCCGGCGGCGTCCCGACCCGCTCATCCGGGCAACGCTAGATTTGCGAAAATGGTTTGAAGCCGAGCCTTGGCGGACTGGTAGCGAACTGCTCTCCCGGTTGCAGGCGGAATATCCTGGAGCCTATCCGAACAAGCTTCTTCGAACGCTTCAGCGTAGGCTTAAATCCTGGCGCAGCGAGCAAGCGAACGCGTTGTTGTTCGTTCCTACGGAGGAAACGCTGCTGGGGCATGAGGTCACAACAACCCAATGATGTGGCAGACGCCAGCGGAGGAGGCCGGGCGCTCCGAAACCCCGGCCATCTCCGCACCCGGCCTCCTCCTCAACCCAAGCCGGGAGCAAAATAAATGAGGCAACCGATCGCAC
>NZ_JAKLTZ010000072.1:0-1452 GCF_022012555.1 Bradyrhizobium zhengyangense
TTCCCGACGTGTCCACAGCCGCTATCGGCGCCGTGTGACCGATCTGCCGCTTTCGGGGCGGGTCGTGAAGCTCCTGGTGATCGCACGCCGCTTCCGTTGCGATGCCGTCCTGTGCGGACGCCAGATCTTCACTGAGCGTTTCTCCGACGGGATATTGGCTCCATCAGCGCGACGCACGGCGAGGCTGGACTCTATCGTCCATCACCTTGGTCTGGCGCTTGGCGGTCGACCGGCGGCAGGCTTCGCAAAACGGCTGATGTTGCCGGTGAGCAAGGACACGCTTCTGCGCGTGGTCCGACGCCGTCACCGTCCGCCGGCTGACCCGCTCAAGGTTATCGGCATCGATGATTGGGCCTGGCGTCGCAATCACCGATACGCCAGCATCATCTGTAACCTAGAAAGGCGCCGGATAGTCACCCTGTTGCCGGATCGTGAGCCCGCGACCGCCCGAGCCTGGCTCGCTGCGCATCCCACGATCGCGATCGTCGCCCGCGATCGTGGCGGCGGATATGGCGAAGCGGCGGCCAAAGCCTTGCCGCACGCGGTGCAGGTCGCCGACCGCTGGCATCTGATGGAGAACGCCAGTCGGGCCTTCCTTGACGCCGTCCGCAAATCGATGCGCCAGATTCGCACTGTCATCGGTGCGACCACGATCGATCCCCAGCTGCTGACGGCAGCCGAGCGGCTCCAGTATGAGGGCTACTTACGCCGCGAGGAGACCAATGCGGCCATCCTGGCACTGTCGAAGAACGGCATACCCATCAAGCAGATCGTGCGTCGGACTGGCCATAGCAGGAAGCTGATACGGCAGGTGATCCGCGGCGAACGCACCGATGTCTTTCGGACCCGGCAAAGTTCGTTGGATCTGCATTTGCCATGGCTCGATAATCAGTGGGTGTCCGGCTGTCGAAGCGGGGCCGAACTCTGGCGCCGCCTAGCAGCGCGTGGCTTCCGCGGCTCGCTCCGCGTCGTCAGCGAGTGGGCAACCCGCAGACGACAGGCCGAAAAGGCCGATGCAAAGAACCTTCAGCGGATTCCCTCAGCCAGAACAATCGCTCGCCTCATGACCATCGGGCGGGACCTGCTCACGAAAGCGGAAACCGTCACGGTCGCGGCGATCGAAGCTGGCGTGCCAACTCTGGTCGAGGCACGCGAGATCATCGCCGAATTCCACCTGATGATCCGGCGCAAGACCGAGGCGGGTTTCATCCCATGGATCGAGCGCGCTCGCGCCAGCCTCGTCGCCTCGTTCGCCAGCGGCGTCGCGAAAGATGAGGCTGCGGTACGGGCGGCAATCACTTCACAATGGTCGAACGGACAGACCGAAGGTCAGATTACACGCCTCAAGCTCGTTCGACGTCAAATGTACGGTCGCGGGAAAATCGATCTGCTTCAAGCCAGGTTGATCGGCGCAGAATAGTCGGCGTTGCACCAAACTTGCGTCAGAGCCAA
>NZ_JAKLTZ010000073.1:0-1404 GCF_022012555.1 Bradyrhizobium zhengyangense
GAGCTCCTTCCTGAGTGAGGGTTGCAACACCTCGATTCTCAGGACGGGGCTCTCCAGTGCTACCACTATCGTCTCAAATGGCTACCGGCCTCTCGGCTCTTGCTCCCGCGCAGCGGGCTGGAGCGCAGCGACTTTGTGCTCTGGCCCATCTGCGACTCCGGAGAACGTCCGCAATTGGTCAGCAAATGGCGGGGGGACCGGACATCAATCGCGGGCCCCTCGATGAGGATGGCTTCGGCGACCGTCGACAAAATTACTGACACAGTGTGTCGCAGCTAGCGCGACCTTGTTATTTTCGACGATCCTGCTAGAAGCCCCGCTCTAAAATCAGGGAGCCTACATGGCAACGAAGACGAAGAAGATTGTTCGCCGCGAGTGGACTGCAGCGGACGTCAAAGAGTTGCGCGCGTACTCAAAGGCACGCACGCCGATTGTGAAGATCGCTAAACAGACGAAGCGTAGCGTGCCCTCTTTACGGATGAAGGCATCAAGCCTTGGTATCGGGCTTGGTCACCAACGTTGACGCGTCTCCGTTCGTTCTCTTTACTCGGAAAACTCTTGCCCATTTCTGGAAAGACTTTTCCGAGTCGAACCAACCGCGAACGTCTTATCGCTTCGTGCGTGGGTTTCGTCGCGCAGGCTGCGTGGTCGCGGTGCTCTCCGCATTCGCGGATGCCAGCGCATCAACGCGTGCGCTGATTGAACCAAGTTGGTCAGACAAGAGTTTGCGCTCGCCGCCCTCTTTCGCAAGTCTGGCCTGCAAGTCGGTCAGTTGGTCTGCCAACTTTTGTTGGGACATCTGAACATCCTGAACAGCCTTCTGAAGTTCAGCCGTCTGGTTGCCCTGTTCCGCCCCGGGGTCTTGATGCGACGCCCTCTCTGTTCTTAGCGTTTGTATTTCGCGGTTCGCCCAAACAAGACCGCCCGCCGCGAGTACGACAACCAGCGCAAGTAGCAGCCACGGTAAGACCTGACGACGTTCTGTCATTACCACTCCTTGGATATGGGATCGGACAACCCAACGCTCAGAATCTGACGTAGTTGCGACGGTCATCTCCGAGTTTTCCCATTTTGGGGATACGTAAAATTCGGGACCCATCGGGCCTTAGGGCCTTCGCGCCAGCGAATCTACCCCCCTACCCCTAAGCGACTGAAGGCGTCCCGCGCGAGCCTTCACAGCACGCGCCTGCCTCGCTGGCCATGCTGCCGGTTATGACACCGCATACAAAGGGTACGCAGATTGTCCAGCGTGTCGGTCGCGCCTGGCGTGCCGCGTTCAATGACGTGGTGTGCAGTTAGCCTGTCGTTCGGGGTAGTGCAGAACTGTTGTCGCGCGCCATGGAAAACTGCCCCCTCAGCGACATGAGGAATTGCCCCCTCCTCGGATAGCTGAGGAGAGAGCGA
>NZ_JAKLTZ010000074.1:0-1395 GCF_022012555.1 Bradyrhizobium zhengyangense
TGAGATGGGATGGTTGCCGCCCTCCCCAGACGGCATCGTAATGTGCCAAGAACGCAGTGTTTGAACCCCGAAGCGAAGAGGACGGCAAATTGATGGATACGGTGATCGGAGTGGATCTAGCCAAGAATGTGTTTCAGCTCCACGGGGCGTCAATGGCGGGACACTTGAAATTTCGAAAGAAACTGTCGCGGCTTCAGTTTCGGAAGTTCATGGCGGGCCACCCATCGGCAGTGGTGGTGATGGAAGCCTGTGGCAGCGCCCACTATTGGGCACGGGAGATGGTCAAGCTCGGCCATGAAGTGAAACTGATCGCTCCGCAATATGTGAAGCCTTTTGTGAAACGCCAAAAGAACGACGCGGCTGATGCCGAAGCAATCGTGATCGCGGCACAGCGCCCCGAGATGCGCTTCGTCGAGCCGAAATCGGAAGAACAGCAGGCCAGGGCAGTGCTCTTTCGGGCTCGGAAGCGCCTTGTTCATCAGCGCACCGATCTGGTGAATGCGCTGCGTTCTGTTCTCTACGAATTCGGCCATATCATCCCGCAAGGAATCGAACAACTTAAACGCATTGACGCAATCCTCGAAGATCCGAACAGCGATCTACCAGAACTGGTCCGCGAGGAATGTCGGAGTCTCATTGATCAGATCGCCTACAAGACGGAGCGGATCGATGCCAAGGCAGAGCAGCTCAAGAAGTTGGCGACGCGGACGGTCACGGCGCAGCGGCTGCAGACAATGCCGGGGGTCGGCCCGCTGACCGCACTCGCGATCGAGGCTTTCGCGCCCGACATGGCGGCCTTTCGACGTGGCCGAGACTTCGCGGCTTGGCTCGGCTTGGTCCCACGGCAACATTCCTCAGGGGGAAAGGAAAGGCTCGGACGCGTTTCGAAGGAAGGACAGGCGGACATTCGCCAGTTGCTCATCGTTGGGGCGATGTCGCGGCTGAACTGGCTCGGGCGCAAGTCGATCCCTAGCGGATCCTGGCTGGCGCAGATGCTGGCGAGGAAGCCGCGCATGCTTGTGGCGATCGCCTTGGCGAACAAGATGGCTCGGACGATTTGGGCCATGCTCACCCGGAAGGAGGATTATCGGAACCCAGCGCAGGCAGTGACGGCATGACTGCATGCAGCACGAAATAGCCTGACGTTGGCGAAGGGGGTGTGAGAAGGCGACGACCCGAATGGGCGCAACGATCGAACAGATCTGGATCAGGAAACCAGCTAGAGCCAAAGAGCCGACGTGCTCGGAGATGAGAATTGGACCTGGTCCGCGGATCACCATACCGGCCAGCGGCTTCTGAAAATGCCGTAAAGGAAGGCCTGACAGAAGACCGCACTCGATCACACGCCAAAGGGTCAGAAACTTCTTGCATTGCGGGCGGCAACCACAGAAGGCT
>NZ_JAKLTZ010000075.1:0-1268 GCF_022012555.1 Bradyrhizobium zhengyangense
TGAGCGAGATCGCCGCCAGCATTTAGCCAGCGCATCGGACCAGGACAACAGCAACGCTCGCAGGAGGTCTTGGTCATGACGTGTCGATCCTGATCATTGTCGGCCGCCAGCTTGGCTGGCAGCCGCGGGCGAACACCTCGATCACGATCATGCGGGCGCCACAGCGCGGGCATGGGCACGGCAGCACACGTGGCGTGTCCGTCGCGATATCCGGCTGCTCTTGCGGGTCGGCGGCCGGCGGGGCGACGTTGAGGAGTGCGCGGGCTGTCGCGATGCTCTGGGCGCGGTTGGCGTTGGCAAAGAGCCCGTAGTGGCGGATGCGGTGGAAGCCCTTGGGCAGCACGTGCAGCAGGAACCGCCTGATGAACTCGTGCGGGTGAAGCCGCATCGTCTTCCAGCGGTTGGCGCCGTTGAGGCGATAGTCCTTCCAGCGGAACGCAATCGCTTCGTCGTCGGCTGCAACGAGGCGGCGGTTGGAGATGGCGACACGATGGGTGTAACGGGACAGATAACGCAGCACCTGCGCGGGCCCCGCGAACGGGGCCTTGCAATAGACCACCCACTTGATGCGCCGCAGCGGGGCGATGAAGCGCTTGAACGTTGTCTTGTCGGTGAGTCCGGCATGGGTATTGAAGAACTTTAGCTCGCCGGCGTCGTGCGCATGCACGAGCATCGCCAGCATTTTGCCCTGGAACAGGCGCGCCAGCACGTTGACATGGACGAGGAAATTGGAGCGCGCGGCGATCCATCGCGTGTTATCGAGCGAGAGCCCTCCACCCGGCACGATCATATGCACGTGCGGATGATGGGTGAGCGCCGAGCCCCAGGTGTGCAGCACGGCCGTGATACCGATGCGGGCGCCGAGGCGCTTGGGATCGCTTGCGATGGCGAGCGTCGTCTCGGCCGCTGCCTTCATCAGCAGATTATAGATCACGCGCTTGTTCTGGTAGGCGATGTCACGCAACTCGCTGGGCAGCGTGTAGACGACGTGAAAATACGGCACCGGCAACAGCTCCGCTTCGCGGTCGGCCAGCCATCGGCGTGACGCCGCACCCTGGCACTTCGGACAATGCCGGTTGCCGCAGGAGTTGTAGGCGACCTCGGTATGGCCGCACGCCGCGCTCTCGCAGCGTGCGACATGGCCGCCGAGCGCCGCCGTGCGACAGCGCTCGATCGCATTCATCACCTTCAATTGCCCGAGGCTCACATGCCCCTGATTGGCGTCACGCCAAGCAGAGCCGTGATCGCGGAGGATGTCCGCGACCTCC
>NZ_JAKLTZ010000076.1:0-1187 GCF_022012555.1 Bradyrhizobium zhengyangense
TGGAGGCGCGGGTCCGGCGCGATCATCCGCTGCGAGCGATCCGGACGATTGTGAACGAGGCGCTGTCGATGCTGGAGCGCGAGTTTGCCGCGCTTTATTCGCCGATTGGGCGGCCGTCGATCCCGCCGGAGAAGCTGCTGCGGGCGATGCTGTTGCAGGCGTTTTACTCGATCCGCTCGGAGCGGCTTCTGATGGAGCGGCTGGAATACGACCTGCTGTTCCGCTGGTTCGTCGGAATTGGCGTCGACGACGCAGCTTGGGACCATTCGGTGTTCTCGAAGAACCGCGACCGGCTGCTGGAAGGCGACATCGCGGCGAAGTTCCTGGCGGCGGTGCTGGCGCAGCCCAAGGTGAAGAAGCTGCTGTCGAGCGATCACTTCTCGGTCGATGGCACGCTGATCGAGGCCTGGGCCTCGATGAAGAGCGTGAAGCCGAAGGACAGATCTGGCGAGCCGCCGGCGCAGGGCGGCGGGCGCAATGCCGATGCGGACTTCCATGGTCAGAAACGCTCGAACGACACCCATGCTTCGACCACCGATCCCGATGCCAGGCTCTACCGCAAGGGTAAAGGCAAGGAGACGAAGCTGTGCTTCATCGGGCATGGGCTGATGGAGAACCGCCACGGCCTACTGATCGACGCTTGCCTGACGCAGGCCGACGGGCATGCTGAGCGGGTGGCCGCGCTGCACATGATCGAGTCTCGTGCCGACCGGCCGACAGCGATCACGCTTGGCGCCGACAAAGCCTACGACGCAGAAGACTTCGTCAACGAGCTGCGCTCGATGAACGTGACGCCGCATGTTGCACAGAACACCAGTGGCCGTAGTTCTGCAATTGACGGGCGAACGACCCGGCACGGTGGCTATGCCGCCAGCCAGCGCATCCGCAAGCGGATCGAGGAGGCATTCGGCTGGATCAAAACGGTCGCCGGGCAAGAGAAGACCAGCTTCCGTGGCCGTGATCGCGTCGGATGGGCCTTTACCTTCGCTGCAACCGCCTACAATCTGGTGCGGCTGCCCAAGCTGATCGCGGAGATCGGCTGATGGCCAAGGCGCCCGGCTTCGCCAAGGCCTTTGTCGGCCGCTGGCGCATCGTCGAGATGGACGTCTGGGACAGCGCTTCCTCGACCTCGTCGAAGAGGCGCATCTCACCTTCGAAGGCAAGTCCGACGGTGAAATCGCCTTCGG
>NZ_JAKLTZ010000077.1:0-1178 GCF_022012555.1 Bradyrhizobium zhengyangense
GTACGCATACGACGAAGGCCGCCTGATTGACGCATGCGCGCGAGCACGGCGAGTTCTACGATGGCGTTGCGTGAAGGTCAGGCGGCTTGCTGATCGGCGGACTTGCCGGCTTGGTGAAGGAGCTTCCATTCCCAGGGCAGCAGTTCGCGCAGACGCGAGGTGGGAAGATCGGCGATCCGGGCGAGGACGTCGGCGAGCCAAGCCTTGGGATCGACGTCGTTGAGGCGACAGGTCGTGATCATCGTCAGCATGATAGCGGCACGGTCGGCGCCACGTTGGCTGCCAGCGAAGGTCCAGTTGCGCCTTCCCAAGGCAATGCCTCTCAATGCACGCTCAGCGCAATTGTTGGTCAAGCAGATCCTGCCATCGTCGAGGAAGCGGACGAAGTCGTCCCAGCGCTTGAGCATGTAGTTCATGGGCTTCAGGACCTCGGCGGAGCGGGAGAGGCTTTCTCGCTCGCGGAGCAGCCAGGCGTGCATGTCGTCGAGCAGCGGCTTGCTCCGCTCCTGGCGCACAGCACGCCGCTCGTCGGCACCACGGCCGTTGATGGCGCGCTCGATCTCGAACAGGGCGTCAAGACGCCTGACCGCCTCCAGCGCGATCGGGGAGACCGGTTTGCCCTTGCCTTCCCGGGCGGCTTTCTCGATGTCAGCCAGCTCGAAGAATCCCCGCCGCGCATGGGCCAGGCAAAATGCCGGCGTGATCGGCATTGCTTTCCTTTTTGGATCGAACAACGGCTCGAAGCCGCCATAGCAATCCGCCTGCAGAATGCCGGCGAAGGCGGCCAGATGCATCTGAGGATGTTCGCCCCGTCGGTTGCCCGAGGCATAATAGACCGCCGCCGGCGGCGCAGGCCCGGCGAACGGCCGGTCATCCCGCACATACGTCCAGATCCGGCCGGTCGTGCATTTGCCCTTCGCCAGGATCCGGATGGTGGGGTGAGTAGGCCGGAGGGATTTCACCTCCAGCCTCTCGCAGAACCGGGCGTGAGACTCTCGCCTCACCCGGCTCCCATCAGGCAATCTTGCCGCCATCGCCGAGTTGCCAATGCACAAAGAGCCTGCGGTTCTCACGCGCGATCTTCTCCAGGAAGAGACGCGCGCGTCCTAAACGGTGATGGAAGCGCTTGTACTTTCGCTTCAACCAAATACCTAACGTCTGGTTGATGTAGCGCGCCA
>NZ_JAKLTZ010000078.1:0-1049 GCF_022012555.1 Bradyrhizobium zhengyangense
CCACTATCGTCTCAACTGGCTACCGCCCTCTCGGCTCTTGCTCCCGCGCAGCGGGCTGGAGCGCAGCGACTTTGTGCGTTGGCCCGTTGCTGACCTGCGCTCAAATATGAGGCGATGTCTGCTTCCCAAAGGTAAGGCGACTTTCGTTATGCGGGCTGCTGAATTCAGCTCGTGCCCGCCATCGATACATGTTGAGATAAATGATTAAGCCCTCCTACGCGGACGGTTAGATATGCTGTGTGGAGGAAGCAATGGTGGCGCGAATGTCTCAGCGGGTTTTTCGAGCAACGCGGCCGTCCCTCGAGGAGAGGATCGACCTCTGGCTTTCGAAAGGCCACATCGTTGATGGCATTTGGGTCGGTAGCTTTCGGTCGGACGGCAAGCCGGCCATTCAACGCATTGAAAATGCGCTTCGACTGATCGAACGCAGTGCTCCGCTTCAGTATCGGCGGGTCAAGAACAACCTTTCTAGAATTTGGGTGCACCTCGTTCCGCACGGCGCCGGCTGCTATTTGCACTCCTTGAACGCGTGTATGCTGGATGAGCGTACCGTTACTTCTGAGACGACGACAGTTGAGTGGATCGCATCCGCTATTGTTCACGAGGCGACCCATGCGAGGCTCGAGAAGTTGGGCATCCGCTACGAAGAGGCGGTCCGCCAGCGGATCGAACGAATCTGCGCTCTAAGAGAGCTCGATTTCGCTCGACATCTGTCAGGTGTCGATGCCTTGCAAGAAGAGATCATGTGGAGGATCGACCGGTGCAGCGAAGAAAATGTGTTCTTCACCGACCAAAACATGTGGCAGACAATGGATCAAGGCAAGGCGGAGATACTCCGACATCTGGGAACGCCAGAATGGCTCATCACCCTGGTGTTTAGGGCGAGGGATCTAATCGGTGGAGTTCGTCGCTTCACGCGACGCATAGCCGGTATTTTTGTTCTGCAATCGGATAGCCAGAAATGACCGCTGTTGTGCAGGTTTTTGGACGCCGGCGACAAAGAGGCTCCGCACGCCGAACTGACCGGCGTCCAAAAAGCGCCAAGGCAC
>NZ_JAKLTZ010000079.1:0-1048 GCF_022012555.1 Bradyrhizobium zhengyangense
TAGAGCGTGATGGCATTAAGTTCGATAGCCTGAATTTTTGAGGTAGTGGGCGCACTCCTCGGAGGTGAAGGCATCGAGTGCGCGGCCGATTGCGGCGCAGACCGCGTCGACGGTTCGCGCGGCAGCCTTGCGGAGCAGGTGCTTCAGCTTGGCAAAGACCTGTTCGATTGGATTCAGGTCGGGCGAGTATTTTGGCAGGAAGAAGAGTTTAGCGCCGACCGAACGGATGAGCTGGCGAACGGCTTTGCTCCTGTGGCTGCCAAGGTTGTCCAAGACGACGATGTCGCCGGGCTGAAGGGTCGGCAGGAGAACCTTCTCGACATAGGTGCGGAAGCTCACGCCATCGATCGGCCCCTCGATGAACCATGGCGCATCGATCCGATCATGGCGCAGGGCTGCCAAGAAGGTCATGGTCTTCCAGCGGCCGTGGGGGACCCTGGCGTGAAGTCTGCTCCCGCGCGGCGCCCATCCCCGCAAGGGCGCCATATCGGTCCTGGTCCAGGTCTCGTCGATGAAGACCAGCCGCTCAGCTTCGACGCGACCTTGATACTTTGCCCATTGGGCTCGCCGCCGCGCGACCTCGGGGCGATCGCGTTCGCCAGCCGCCACGCTTTTTTTTGAAGCTGAGCTTCTCGGCATGCACGAAGTCCCACACCGAGTGGTAGTCGACCTTCAGGCCGCGACCCGCAAGCTCGACAACGAGACCACGTATAGTGAAATCGCCGTCCTTGATCCGTTGTGACAGCCAGACCGCGTGCTCGCCCGAAATTGCCTTCGGCTTGTAGCCGCCGATCTGGCCAGGCTCAACGCTGCCGGTCTCATCGACCCGCTTCATCCAACCGATGGCCGTGCTGATCGCCACCCCAAACTGCTTGGCGGCCTGATTGCGGGACATCCCGCTCTCAATTGCCGCCACGACGCGCTTGCGAAGATCCAGAGAGTACGGCTTGCCCATCCATGCTGGCCTCCAATCCAGCCAGCATGGTGAATCAGAAACTAACTGATTTGGGAATCCCAAATCGATTCAGACTAAAACCATCCCGCTTTA
>NZ_JAKLTZ010000008.1:0-303632 GCF_022012555.1 Bradyrhizobium zhengyangense
CTCCAGCGTCGACAGCGCCTCGTTCACAATCGTCCGGATCGCTCGCAGCGGATGATCACGCCGGACCCGCGCCTCCAGGTCAACGTAGCTGAACAGCTCACCCGTTCGAATGTCCCCGCCGCGCACGTCCCATCTCCGAATCTTCTCTTCGGAGCCAATGAATCACGGTCGCCGGTCGGCGGCGAGCGCCTTTTTTCAACAGCCTGCTAGAGGCACCCGAAGGCGGGGCCGCAAAGGGCTTAAGTTTACCAACGGAGGACGACTGCAATATTTTCGCCGGCCTCCGTGCAAACGATACCAAGCCTGATGGAAGAGCTCAAGATCGAACCGGACCAACAGGATATTTCAGGGCTGCAGCAGGGAAAGCAGCCTTTGACGGTCCTGATCGCGGAGGCGCTGAGCTTCACGCAGCCGTTCCAGCTCCCTTTCGGCGCTCGAAGTATTCTGACCTTCCCGTTTCAAGTCGAGAACCAGCCGCTCCTGCTCTGCAAGCTGACGCTCTCCTGAAACCACGTCGCGCTCGACACGGCTCAACTCATCGTAGATCGAGGTTCTGTCCATCGAAGTGCTCCTCGGCCCTCGATCAACCCGATCGGGATTTCACCGTTCCTTCTCCCGTTGCCAAATTTTCCCGATGCTTGGGCGACGTCGGAAGACGATGAGAGAGTGTTTGGAACGCTGCTTCATGGTAATGATTGAACAGATGGGACGAACCCTCGCAGGAAGACGACGATGCGTTCGATTTTGGCCTTGAGCGTTCTGATCAGCCTGTGCGGAGTCGCGAACGCGACAAGCGCTCATCATGGGCACCACCGCCACGCGGTGATCCGTCCCCATCATCACATGTATCCGTCAGGCCGGGCTGACGGTTTTGCCTATGCGCCGCGACACTATTATCGCTCCACCAGCCCCTGTGACAGGCCAGAACCATATTACGGCGCCTGTCAGGGCTACGCGCCTGGCGAAAAGGAGCAATTTCTCGAAAGCGTGCTCAACCCCTACTAGTTGAGGCCGCAAGCGGGAGCCCGGTAGGGCCGCGTTCTCCGAGGAAGACCTGGTCTCTCAGGATCAGATCGAACTTTAATCGAATGCACCGCTGCGGATTCGGCGAGATGAAATCTCTTCGCGCCAAGCTGGCACATGTCCATTCTCGCGTGAGGGAGCCATGTACTACGTCGCTGGCCTATTGCTTGGGCTGTCGGGGCTGTTCTATTCGGCAGGCCACCACGAACTCGGCTCGTTCGGCGCCGATGTGTGCAGCTACGGCGGCATATTCTGCGACAGCCCGGGCGTCGTCTTCACGGGCGCGGCGCTCTCCGCCGCCTGGGGCATGTTCGTCAGCATCAAGTAGCGACACACGAGGTGCCCCTCTGATGCCGGGCCCGAACGTCCGCGGGTCACACCGCGAGCTCCTTGCGAACTGCGGCCGCTGAATTCCCCACCTTATCGACGGCCTGTTGCAGCTCCTGCCTGGAGACGCCGAGCGCGTGGCTCCAGTACTTGACCTCCCAGGCCTCGTCCATGTTGATCTTGCTGCGATCCGGCTGCTCACGCTTCGTCAGACGGTCCATTGCGACGTCCTCCTCAGAAAAGAAGAACCCCGCCACGCCCGCCCCGTTCCGAAGCAAAGCCGCGTGAATCTTGTACAGCACGCGCGATTCGGAAAATCGCATAGACCTCGGTCCACCGCATGGCGCCGCGAACGATGCGGCAGCCCGACTTGATAAATGTTAAGTGGCGCGCCCGGCCGCCCCTCGCCCTTCTTAACATTTGTTGCGTTTGCCCATTTCGCTAACGCATCGTCCACAATGTTGAGAGGCGGGAGCGGCTTCATTTAACCTTTGTTGTCAACAGCAAGCCGGGGTCTATGCTTTTTGGCCCTTACGCGCTCAGTCGCGTGGGGGGCCGACTGCCGTGACAAGCGAGATGATCTGGGCGCCGCTGTTTCAGCGCCTGAAAACGACGACCGGCGCGGACGACAGGGATTTGGAAGCTCTCGCGGCGCTGCCGTTCACGCTCCGCAATTTTCGCGAAAGCCAGACCGTGCTGCGCGACGGCGAACAGCCGACCGAATGCTGCCTGATCGCCGACGGCTTCTGCGTCCGCTCCAAGACGGTCGTGGACGGCAGGCGCCAGATCCTCTCGATCCACATTCCCGGCGACCTGCCAAACCTACAAAACCTCCACTTCCCCTCCGTGGACCACGACCTGATCGCGCTGTCAGATTGCACGCTGGCCTTCATCGCCCACAAGGCCCTGAACGACCTGATCGGTGAGCGATCCGGTGTCGGCGACATGTTCTGGCGTGACACGCTGGTCGACGCCGCCGTGTCGCGGGAATGGATCGTCAATGTCGGCCAGCGCTCCACCTACGTCAGGCTTGCACATCTGATCGTCGAGCTGCGCGAACGGCTGCGCCTGATCGGCCGCGTGATCGACAATACCTTCGAAATCCCGCTGACGCAGGAGCAGTTCGGCGAAGCCATGGGCGTGACGAGCGTTCACACCAACCGCATCCTGCGCGAATTGCGGATCGACGGCGTGCTGGAGCTGCAGCGCGGCACGGTGCGGATTCTCAACGAGCACAAGCTGCAGGAGCTCGCCCAGTTCGACGGCCGCTATCTGCAGATGTCGCCGTCGTCCTAGGGCACACTCAAAGCAACCAAACCAAACGCGCGGGGTTCAGGGGACAAACACCTCGGAGGTATCCATGCGCACGCTACGGATCGCGCGGCAGGACTCCTGTGTCTCCCGCATGCGCTCCGGCATGAAGCTCAGTAGCAGCGAACGCCGCCGTGCGCCGGAATCATTGCGGGTCGCACCGTGCGGCAGATCGGCGTCGAACACCAGGATGTCTCCCGCCTCGCCCGACGTGATCAGGGACGCGGCTTCATCCGGCTCGCCCTCGTCGAGGTGACGCGGAACGAGGCGCGTGGCGCCGTTGTCCGGCCCGTAAGCGTCCAGGAAAACCAACGCGGCAACGGCCCTGCTGCCCACTCCGTCACGGTGGAGGGGCTGGTGGCCGCCGCCCTGCAGCGGCTCACGGCCCTCGACCTGCGACAGAAAGAACGGACCTGCCAGCATCTGCGCGCCCGCCGCCAGCAGCGGCGCCAGTCGGCAGGTTCGCTGCACGATCGGATCGAGATCGACCAGCGCGTGGCGCCAGCCGGCGCCGCGCGGCACCGCCCATTGGTCGCCGGTCCCGACACCGGCATCGAACGCGGCACGCAGCGCTTCGCGCCAGGCTTCGGGCACGGCGCCGCGCAGCAGGAGATAGCCGTCGCGCGCCAGCGCCGCCGCTTGATCCGGCGCGAGCGGGGTGACCTTGGTGGGCGCCGGGCGATGGCTCATGACGCTGCGTACAATCTCAACGTGTTTTTCGCAAGAGCGGTGCGCGTCGGGCGGGAGTCACGCCATTGTCTTGAAGCGAAGCTAGATCGCCGCGAGAGCAAGTGCGCGGGTCCGCTGACGGGCCCGGGTTGCGATGCTCCGAACGCGACCGGCGCTTGGCCTGGCCGGCGCGATGCGTCGCATCGCTTGCCTTCCATGGAACTTTCCGCCTATGCCCGCGCTTAGCCCTTGAATTCGCAATTTCCGGAAGGTCTGCCTTGTCGAACCGATCCAAACTTCAAGCCTCCGGGCGCGGCAGCACCGTCGCTCCGGCAAAAGCGGAGCCGACGCTCCTGAAGCGACTCGGGCCAGGCTTGATCACGGGAGCGGCCGACGACGATCCGTCGGGCATCGCCACCTATTCCCAGGCCGGCGCGCAGTTCGGCTACGGGCTGCTCTGGACGGTATTCCTGACCACACCGTTCATGATCGCCATTCAGCTGGTCAGCGCGCAGATCGGCCGGGTCACCGGCAAAGGGCTGGCAGCCAATGTCAAGGAGCTCGCTCCGCGCTGGATTGTGATGGCGCTTGTGGGGCTGCTCGTTGCCGCGAACACCTTCAACATCGCCGCCGACATCGCCGCGATGGCGGAGGCGCTCTCGCTGGTCATCGGCGGGCTCAATCACGAACATGCACTGATCTTCGCAGCCGGCTCGACCTTGCTCCAGGTCTTCCTGCCCTATCGCCGCTACGCGCCAGTGCTGAAATTCCTGACATTGACGCTGTTTGCCTATGTCGCGACCGCCTTCACGGTGGAGATCCCATGGAGCACCGCGCTACTCGCCGCGGTGTGGCCGAAGGCGAATGTCAGCGCCGATTATTTCATGATGGTGGTCGCAGTGCTCGGCACCACCATCAGCCCCTATCTCTTTTTCTGGCAGGCCTCGCAGGAGGTCGAGGAAATGAACCTTGGCAGGCGCGACCGACCGCTCCGCGAGGAGACACGACGCGGCGGCGATCCCGAGCTCACGCGCATCCGGGTCGATACGACACTCGGCATGCTGCTGTCGAACGGCATCGCCTTCTTTATCATCCTGACCACGGCCTCGGTGCTGAACGCCAACGGCGTCACAAACATCAACTCGGCGACGCAAGCGGCCGAAGCGCTGCGGCCGCTCGCCGGCGACTTCACCTTCGCGCTGTTCGCGCTCGGCATCATCGGCACGGGCCTGTTGGCAATCCCGGTGCTGGCCGGTTCGGCGGCTTATGGCGTGGCGGAAATCTTCGGCTGGCGCGCGACGCTGGAGGCAAGGCCGGAGAAGGCGGTCGGCTTCTACACCATCATCGCGGCCGCAACCATCATCGGCTTCGGACTCGGCTTCACCGGGATCGACTCGATCCACATGCTGGTGTGGAGCGCCGTGCTCAACGGCATCGTCGCGGTCCCGATCATGGCGATGATGATGCTGATCGTCTCAAGCAGGGCCATCATGGGCCGCTTCAAGGCGAGACGCTGGCTGGTCGCACTGGGCTGGCTCGGCACCGCACTGATGGCGCTGGCCGTCCTCGCCCTGCTCGGCTCGTCCGCGATCGGCTGATCAGACCGGCGACAGCGCCGCCGAGACCTGCGAGGCGATGATGAAGGCCGCAATCACGGCCGGCACGCTGATGAACCGCAAGAACTGGTCGACTGAAAGCATCGTTGTCTCCCCAAAGACAATGCACCCTCGCTCGTGCGCGCTACTCCACCCCTTGCGCGACGTGCTGATCGGCTGTGAGCAACCGATCGGAAACGGCAGCCCCACTCATCGTGAGGAGCGCCAAAACCGAAATCATGGCTAGAAACTGCATGCGTCCTTGATCGGGTCCGATTGTGGCCAAAAAAGTCTGGGCTTGGCGCTTTTTCGGGACGATCCCAAGAAACATGATGCCCCCGGATTCTACGGGCTTTCTGCCGGCACGGCCAAACTCGATACCTGGCCAAGCGTTTGCAGACTTCACGGCACTCGGTCGTTAGCTTAACAATTGTGGCTGGACCGGAGCTTGCGACCGGGTCCACAAAAACCAATAACCCCCGGCCGGGCAAAGGGAGCGACATGGCAAAATCATCAACAGCAACAAGTCTCGAGATCCTTGCCTGCGATGCCGGCTGGAGAAACTATCACTTCGTCAAGGTGACGACGGAAGACGGCGTCGTCGGCTGGAGCGAGTTCGACGAGGGCTTTGGCTCACCCGGCGTCGGTGCTGCGATCCAGCGCCTGTCGGCGCGCGTGATCGGCCAGAACGTCTTCCAGCATGAGCGCATCCATGCCGAGTTGTTCGCCGCCACCCGACCTGCCGCCGGCGGCGTCGTGGCGCAGGCGCTCGGCGCGATCGAGAACGCGCTGCTCGATGCCAAGGCAAAATGCCTGGGCGTGCCCTGCTACGAGCTTCTCGGCGGAAAAATCCGCGACCGCGTCAGGGTCTATTGGTCCCATTGCGCGACATGGCGGATCAATCACCCCTCCTGGTACAAGCCGCCGATCGAAAATCTTGACGGCGTCAAGGCAATGGGGCGTGAGGTGCGCGAGAAGAAATTCACCGCGCTGAAGACCAACATCTTCTCCTATGATGACGGCAAACCCACGGGTTGGCGGCCTGGCTTCGGCTCGCCCTTTGCGCCCGAGATCAATGTCGACCGCAAGATCCTGCGCGACCTGCACATGCATCTCGAGGCAATCCGCGACGGCGCGGGCCCTGATGTCGACATCTTGCTCGACTGCAATTTCAACGCCAAGACCGAAGGCTATTTGAAAATCCTGCGCGAGATCGCCGACCTCGACATGTTCTGGATCGAGATCGACAGCTTCAATCCAGAGGCCCTCGGCTATATCCGCCGCCAGAGCCCGCATCCGATCTCATCTTGCGAGACGCTGCTCGGCTTGCGCGAATTCCTGCCCTATTTCCGCGAGCAGGCAATGGATGTCGCCATCATCGACACGCCATGGAACGGTGTGTGGCAGTCGATGAAGATCGCCTCAGCCGCCGAATCCTTCGAGGTCAACGTCGCGCCGCATAATTTCTACGGCCACCTCTGCTCGATGATGAACGCGCATTTCTGCGCGGCGGTGCCGAACCTGCGCATCATGGAGATCGACATCGATCGCCTCGCCTGGGATCGCGAGCTCTTCACGCATGAACCGGACATCCAGAACGGGCACCTGATCATTCCGGACAGGCCCGGCTGGGGCACCGAGCCGAACGAGGAGGCGCTTCGCGCGCATCCGCCAAAGACGACAGGCGGGCTCCTCAGCTACGGCCGCAAGAGCTGACGTTTATGGCTGCACCGGATTGATGGTCGGGGACGTCTTGGGCCCCGGCCGTTCCGGTTCGACCGGCGATTTCGGTTCGGTCGGAAGCACCTTGGCGCCGGCCGCGCGGGCGGCTTCGCCTGTGGTCGCATACATCGCGACATGAGCCGGCTGGGTCTTGGCGCGGCTCCACGGCCCGTGGTCGACGATCAGCATCGCAGCAATCGTCACAGTGGCGACGATCATCGCGATCACGCCGGGGTGCCGAAGCGCTATTGAGATCGAGTTTGCGAAGCGACCTGTTGCCATCGAAGAATCCGCACCTTTCCTCTCGTGGACCAACGCAAAGCTGGCCCGACGAGTTCCGCTTTCGAATAAGCAGTTCCGAGCCATCCGAGGGGAACTAACGGCGCCTCTGCTCAGCGCTTGACGTCGGGCCGCGCGTCGCCGACGAATTTGTCGCGGTTCGGCATTTTGATCGCTGCGAGCGACTTGGCATCGAGCGTGGCATCGTCTCGCACCAATCCGTTCAGGTTCAGGATGTAGGCCGACACTGCGTACACGTCTTCATTGCTGAGCGATTGCGGCGCGTTCTGCGGCATCGCGCGGCGAATGTAGTCAAACAGCGTCGGCGCATAAGGCCAGTAGCTCCCGACCGTGCGGATCGGCTTCGGTGTCCCGATCGTGCCTTGTCCGCCGACGAGTCGATCGCCGACACCGCCCTCGCCGCTGTCGCCATGGCATGACGCGCATTGTTGAGCAAAAACCTCGCGCCCATGACTGACCGAGCCGCTTCCTTTCGGCAGATTGCTGCCGTCGCGCCCGATATCAATATCCCAACCGGCGATCTCGTCGGCGGTCGCCGGCCGCCCGATGCCGTAGTTGCTCTGTGCGCACGCACCGTTTGCAGCGGCGCACAGGACGATCGCGAAAGCGACGCCGCAGATCTCACGCCAGCGCATTGGCCACCTCCCCGTCAGCGCTGACGCGCCAGGGCCAGATTGCATTGTTGTGGTAGAAATAATTCTCGCCGCGCACTGCGAGCAGCTCGGCGAGCGTCGGCTGCACATAGCCGGTCTCGTCAATCGCACGGCTCTGGATCACCGCAGGCTTGCCATCCCATTGCCAGGGCAAGCGGAAGCGCGTGAGCGCGCGCGTCAACACCGGCTCCTGCAATCGCGCATCCTGCCAGCTCTTGCCGTCATCGACCGACACCTCGACCCGCTTGATCTTTCCGTGGCCGCTCCAGGCGATGCCGGTGATTTCGTGGAAGCCGGGCGCGTCGAGGCGCTGACCGCCGGAGGGGCGGGTAATGATCGATTTCGCCTCCATGTAGAAAGAGAACTCGCGTGCGGTGCCATCAGGCAAAAGATCGGTGTATTTCGAGGTCTCTTCGCGCGAGTACGCGGGCTCCGCCGTCACGTGCAGACGCCGCAACCATTTCACATTCATATTGCCTTCGAAGCCCGGCAACAGCAGCCGCAACGGATAACCCTGCTGCGGGCGGAGCCGCTCGCCGTTCTGGCTATAGACGAGCATGGCATCCTCAAGGCACTTCTCGATGGGGATGCTGCGGGTCAGCGCGGCTGCGTCGGCGCCTTCAGCAATGATCCATTTGGCCTCCGGCTTCAGCCCGGCCTCCTGAAGCACCAGCTTCAGGCTCACGCCCGTCCATTCCCCACAGCTTAACAGACCCACCAGGTCCGATGCCGTCTTGCCGTAAGGCTTGGTGTAACCGGGATTTCCGGAGCATTCGAGAAAGTGGATGCGCGATTCCGAAGGAAAGCGCCTGAGATCGTCCATCGTGAAGATCAGAGGGCGCTCGACGAGGCCATGAAGCATCAAGCGGTGCTGCGCCGGATCGATAGTCGGCACACCGCCGTGGTGGCGCTCGTAGAACAGCCCGTTCGGCGTGATGATGCCGTCAAGTTCCTGCAACGGCGTGCGGCCGGACGCGGAGATGTATTGTTTGAGGTTCTTCGAGATGTTCTTGACGACGCCCTTCTCGAACGGCGACGGCGCACCATAGGGCTGGCTTCCCATGGGATCACCAGGGGCCTTCATCCAATCGGGGACGTTGGGCGGAAGGTTTTCCGTCTCCGCTGCAGCCGACGCACTGGTTCCCAGGACAACGCCTGCCACGACACCGCTACTTTGCAGGAAACGGCGGCGCGTGGTCCTATTGGGTTTGTCGCTTGTGTCGATCTTGTTGCTCATGGCGGACCCTCGGCTGAAGCTGAGCCCGCATAAGACCTTCCGCGAAGCGCATTTGCAATTCGCGCACGTTTCAAAAGCAGGCGATTTCGATCAGGACTGATCTAAATCCGCCGGCCGTGGCAGCAGTTCCGTTCCTTGCAATGCACAAACGGACCGTAGGTCACTCACCCGGCGCGATCGCATTGCTGGGCGTCGGCCGATCGGTGATCTGCTGGCCGAACAGGCTGCCGATCAGTTCGACCGCGGTGCGCGCGGTGCGCCCGCGCTCATCCAGGAACGGGTTGAGCTCGACGATGTCGACCGATCCCACCACCCCGGAATCATGCAGCAGCTCCATGATCAGATGCGCTTCACGATAGGTCGCACCTCCCGGCACCGTGGTCCCCACGCCAGGCGCCACACAGGGATCGAGAAAATCGACATCGAAGCTGACATGCAGCACGCCGTTATTCGCCTTGACGCGCTCGATTACGCGTCGGATCAGCACCGCCACGCCAAACTCGTCGATCTGGCGCATGTCGACGACCCTGATCCGGCGCGCGCGCATCAGCTCCTTTTCGAGCTTGTCGATGGAACGCGCGCCGAACAGATCGAGCCTGTCAGGATCAATCGAGGCGCGAGGATCATCGCCCAGGAGGCCGTCGAGGCCCGCCTCGCCGCAAAGGAAGGCGGCCGACATGCCGTGCATGTTGGCCGTAATCGTCGTCCCCGGCGTGTTGTAGTCGGCATGCGCGTCGAGCCAAAGCACGAACAGCTCGCGCCCGTGCTCCCGCCAATGGCGCGCCATGGCGTTGACCGATCCCATCGACAAGGTGTGATCACCTCCCAGGAAGATCGGCAACGCACCGGTTTGCGCGATTTCATAGCCGCGACGACTGAGGATACGCGTCCAGCGCTGGATTTCACGGTAATGATTGGCGTTTGCCGGCGGCCTGTCGACGAGATCCCTGATCTCGGCCACCGAGAGATCGCCGTAATCGACGACTTCGAAATCCAGGCTTTCAAGCAGTGTTGCAAGACCAGCGGTCCGCAGCGCCGCGGGGCCCATCAAGGTGCCGCGCTGCGAGGCGCCCATGTCGATGGGCGCGCCCAGCAACGCGATGCGCCGGGCTCGATCCGTGATGGCTCGATCGGTCACGGCAATCTCCTGAGGTCAGCAAGGCTGCACCAGCGTAACAGAGATTCGCACCCGTCGTTTCACGGGGGAGCCGGAACAAATTCCCGCGCGCGGCATTTTCACTGCAAGGCCGGTACCCGCCGTTCAAAACGGCGCCTGTCGCGGATAGCCAAAGGCCCTCGGGCCCGCTGTTCAAAACGAGCGCACGCGCGGATAGCCAAAGGTGCCGGCCTCAGTTCTTCCGTCAGGTCTGGAGGTCGCGAGCTTGAGCACGGACATACCGCAGCCCAATCCCCAGCCCGGCATGGCCGAGCGCGCCATCGATGCAGCCGCCGACATATCTCATACCATCGGCGAGGTCGCTGGAGGCTTGCGTACCGCCGTCGATCGCCTCACTTACGCAATCGACGAAGCGCGAAAGCCGGGCCGGCCGCTCTCGACAGTGGCGGCGATCACGCGCGAGGCCCCCCTCGCCAGCCTGTTCGTCGCGTTCCTCTTTGGCGTGGCGATCGCGCGCCGGCGCTGACGATCAGTTCAGGCGGCGCTGACGGCTTCGAGCTCGGCCGCCAAGAATGTCTTTTCAAACGCGTCGGCAGGCATCGGGCGACCGAAGAAATAGCCCTGCCCTTCTTCGCATCCCATGCTGACCAGGAAGTCGGCGGTGGCGCGGTTCTCGATTCCTTCGGCAACAACCGTCAGGCCGAGCTGCTTGCTGAGGCCGATGGTCGAGCCGACGATGGCGGCATCGTCGGAATCGGCGAGCAGATCGGTCACAAACGAGCGGTCGATCTTGAGCCCGTCGAGTGGAAATTTCTTCAAATAGCTCAGGCTGGCATAGCCCGTCCCGAAATCGTCGAACAGAATGCGCACGCCGAGTTGCTGGATGCGCTTGAATATGTCGAGCACCCGGACCTCGTCGTGCAGCAGGATGTCCTCGGTGACCTCTATCTCGAGCAGCGAAGGAGTAAGTCCTGTCGTCCTCAGCAGCCCCGCAACGGAATGCGCGAGGTCGCCGGAGTGGAGCTGCGATGGCGAGAGGTTGATTGCGACGCGGACCGCATTGCCTGACAATTCCCACGCACGCGCCTGCCGGCCGGCGGTCTCCATCACCCAGCTCGCGATCCGCTCGGACAGCGCCGAGGTGTTGACCACCGGCATGAACTCTCCGGGCGAGACGTAGCCGCGCACCGGGTGGCGCCAGCGGATCAGCGCTTCGGCTCCGACCAGGCTGCCGTCGATCAGGCGCACCTGGGGCTGATAGAACAGCTCGAACTCGCCCCGATCCGCGGCAAGCGCCAGCTCGCTCTCCAGCGTCAGCCGGCTTTCCAGCTCCTGCCGGATCGCGCTTTCGAAGATCACGTGACCTCCGCGCCGCGTCAGCTTCGCCTTGGTGAGCGCAAGATGGCCGTTGCCGAGGAGATCGTCCGCGTTCTGTCCACCGTCGGGGTAGACGGCGACACCCATGCTGATCCTGACGCGGTGCTGGCGCGCACCCGTTGCGAGCGGCGCATCGAACGCGCGCCCAATCCGCTCGGCGAACCCGGCAACAGGCTCGCCGATACCGGCGCAATCCAGCGCAATCGCAAACTCGTCACCGCTGAGCCTGGCGACAAGCGCCTTGCCGTGGACTTCGGTTCGCAGGCGCTCGGCAACCGCCCGCAGCACGAGGTCGCCAGCTGTGTGTCCGAGCATGTCGTTGATCTGCTGGAAGCCATCGAGCCCGAGCACGAGCAACGCGACCTCGGAGGATCGCCGCTCCGCAGCGGCAATCAGACCGACGAGGCCGGCGTGCAGCGTGTTTCGGTTGGCAAGTGCGGTCAGCGCATCGTATTCGGCGAGATATCTGACACGTTCGGCCTCGCGCTTACGCACCGAGATGTCGCGCAAGATCGCGCCATACTGGAAGCCGTCCGTTCCCTGCCAACCCGAAAAGCTCGCCTCGACCGGGAAGCTTTCGCCGTTCTTGCGTCGTCCTTCGAACTCGACGACCACGGCGCCGCCGGGAACCAGCAGCGCCTGCCGCGCGGCGTCTCGGATGGCGAAGGCCTTCGCGCCGGCTTCCGCCGGAAGCGCGCAAAGCGTTTCGAACGGGTGACCGATGATCTCGGTCGGCATATAGCCGAAGATTGCGCTTGCACCGGGATTCCAGACCGTGATCCGGTGATGCTCATCGGTGCAGACCAGACCGTCACCGAGCGACATCGCGATACGATGAAACCGGCTTTCGGCGATGCGTCCCAGAAGGCTGCGGAAGTCGATCTCATCCAGCGCGATGGCTGCCAGATAGGCGATGATCGCGATGTGGAAGAGCGAGGTGTCGATGATGAGCGGCCAACGCTGCTGCACCAGGACCGCAGTCAGTTCGATCCCGGCTCCGGCTGCAACCAGGATGGCGACGCGGGCACCCGGCGCAACACGGCGCCACGAATACATCATCAGCAGACAGATCACGGCAAGGCCGACAATCATGCCGACATCGGAGGTCCAGCGCAGCATACGGTTCTGAAGGACCGATTCTGCGGCCAACGCCTGGAGCACGGGCCCCGCAACGATGCGGCCATTCGGGACACTGAAGCGGTCGCCCAGTTCGAGTGCCGTGGCACCGACGATGACCTTCTTGTCCCGCAGCTTGTCGAGTGCCGCGGCGTCACCCCGCAGCACGTCGACATAAGAAACAACCGGAATAGATCCTGCCCGAATGCTGAAGTCGATCAGGAACGGCGAACGCCGATCGACGTTCTGCCCGGCCAAGACGACCGCCATCGACGGTATCTGCGCATCGCCGAGCTTCTCCCCGACCGGATAGCGGCGAACCAGCCCGTCGGATTCAACCGCGACGTTGACGACGGCCGGCCATGACTGATTGCTGAACCGCTTGAGGGGACGATTGATGTGAGCCGCGCCGCCATTTGGCGTGGGCTGCTTGAAGGACGGCAGGATCGTCGACCCGCCGACCTTCCGAAGCGCGGTGAAGAAAGCCTCGTCGGAGGCTGGATCCGATGGCGTGCTGAAATCGATGTCGAAAGCTATATCCTGCGCGCCGGCGGCCTCGAGCCTGTGCAGGAGGTCGGCGTGCAGGCTGCGCGGCCAGGGCCATACGCCAATCTGATCGATGGAGGGAGCATCGATCGCCACCACGACGATGCGGCCGGTGGCGGAACGCGACTGCCAGGCAAAGCGTAGGTCGGTGAGCGCGTTACGCAGCGCGCCGTGCCATCTCGTGGACAGCACGACCGCCAGCGCGATCACGACAAGAATATGCGGCCGATAGCGTTTCACCCGATCCTCCCGCGCACCCGCTCAGACAGGTGCGCCCCCATTCCGCTAGAATATCGCCCTATTTTTTGTGGCCATTCGCGTTGCCATTCCCATTGCCGTTTCCATTCCCATTATCATTGCCGTTGCTGCCGTTACCGCCGCCGTTTCCGTTGCCGTTACCGTTGTTGCCCTTACCGTTGCCGGTGGCAGCACTGTTGCTGGCGGCATTGTCACCGTTGCCTTTGCCAGGATTGCTGTTGCCGTTGTTGCCCGACGCCGCATCGTTGGTCGACCCGGCACTCGTCGCAACATTGGTTGTTGCACCTGACGACGTCGACGAGGCGCTGGCCGCGGATCCGCTGCCGCTGACCGTGACCGCCGTGACGCTCGTGCTATTGCCGTTCGTGGTCGTCGTGCTCGACTTGCCATCGCTCCACACCGTGTCTGTGCTGGCGTTCGCATTGCGCACCTGTGCTGGTGCGACGGCGCTATGGGCGAGCCCGTGCGTAACCTTGTGGAAGTTCAGCTTGACCTCGCCGAGCGAGCTCGAGATGCGCACGACGCCAGGCTTGGGCGCGTGACTTCCACTTGCCTGATGCGAACGGGTCAGCGCGCCGGCGACCTTGATCCCCTTCTCGATCTTGCCGAGCGCATGGATGGCATGGCCATTGGCCGCATTGCGGGGCGCGGACAAGCCCGACTTCGGCACCGGGATCCGGTCGATCGTCGAAGCGCGCGGCTTGCCTTGCTCGATCGGATTGAGCGCGCCGGAACCACTCAAGCTGAGACCGGGCTTGCCGTGTTCGAAGGCGGTGGCCACCTGGCCGGGCATCACCTGGGCGATCTGGCCGGTCTTGAAATCGGACACTTCAACCTGCCCGCGGAGCACGCCGACCTTGGTGCTGCCGGCGCCCACCGTGACGCTGAAATGCGTTCCCTTGACCACGGCGGCGAGATACGGCGTCTCGACCTCGAAATGCTTGACGTTGCGCTTCTCGACCTCGAGCAAGATCGAGCCCGCCTGCTGGATGATGGTGGTCGAAAGACCGTCCTTCTTCTCGGCCGGCACGCCGACCACCGAGTTGGGGGAGATCAGAATCGTCTCTTCGCCTCGGACGAGCAGGACGCGCCCGTTCCGGCCGGTGCGGATGGTATCGCCCGGCTTGAGTGTCTCTTCCTGGTTCAGCGAGACCTGCTGCGCGCCGTCCGTCGCAAGCCAAACCTCACCCGTTGACTTGCTGACCGACCAGACGCCGTCGTCAGCAGCGGAAGCACCGGACACCGTTGCCAGGACCAGCGCTGCCAGGATGGCGCACCGCATTCCAATTCGGATGAGCATGATGACCCTCAGCCTCAGTTGCTGCGAGCCTTCTGCGTATCCGAGATCACTCAAGATTAGCTTAGCGGGAACCCCGGAGTCGGGCGGCCGCATTAACGGATCATTGACCATAAAAAACTATGAAAAATCATGCGGCTACTGAATCCTTACCGGAACCAGGGGACATCTCCGTCAAACTACGGAGAGCGATCCGTGCGTGGCGCCGCCGGGCGGTATCTTGCTGCCGCATTGGTATTGTTAGGGCCGACATTTACGGGCATTCCCCAAGCATTCGCGCAGCAGGCGAACCAACCGGGGTTTAATCCGCTTCAGCCGGAGAAATACTTTGAAAACCAAACCAAGCAGGAATCCCTCGGCCGCCCGCCTGTGAAGCTGCCTTCGGTCGGCCAGCCCAATACTGGCGGGGATAGCAAGCCTCAATTCGTGCTGCGCGACGTCAACGTCACCGGCGCCCGCGCCATTCCCCACGATCGCATCGCCGCAGTCTACCAGTCCTATCTCGGCAAGCAGGTCTCACAGGCCGACCTCGCGACGATCGCCGGCGCGATCAGCGATCTCTACCGGGCCCAGGGTTACCATCTGAGCCGGGCGATCGTGCCAGCGCAGGACATCGCCGACGGGCGCGTCCGGATCCAGGTGATCGAAGGCTCGATCGTCGAGGCCGAGCTGAAGGGTGATGGTGCCGAACAGTTCGGCGTGAGGCCGATGCTTGGACCGATCCTGGCCGAGCAACCATCGCGCCTGGCAACGCTCGAACGCCAACTCTACCTCGTCAACGGCTGGCCGGGCGTGCGCATCGCCGACACCGCGCTGGAAGAGATCGGCGGCGCGACCGGCCGCTTCCGCATCACCGTCTATCTGAAGACCTGGCATGTCTTCACCTCGTTCGGCTTGGATAATCTTGGCTCGTCGTCGGTCGGTCCGTGGCAGACCTACGCGACAGGCGCGTTCAACTCCTACCTCACGCCCGGTGACACGCTCGCCGTCAACCTGTCGACGATTGCCAACGACCCGCGCGAACTCGGCTTCTCGCGGCTGTCCTATGACGCCCCGGTCGGCGTCGACGGCGTTCGGCTCGGTGGATCGGTGCTGTATAGCGCAGTCAGGCCTGGGGATGCGCGGCGCCTTGCCAGCGACATCACCACGACCGAGGCGTTCGAGCTGCGTGCCAGCATCATCCCGCTCCAATCCCAATCGTCCACGCTGACCCTGACTGCGGCGACGACGTTCAGCAATGTGTCGGAGCACGATCTCTACGGCCCCTGGTACAACGACCACATCAGAACCGCGAGCCTCACGGCCGACTACCGGCTGCAAGATGGCTTCGGCGGCACCAACTACGCGACGATGACGTTTCGCCAGGGCCTCGATGTCTTCGGGGCATCGCATGTCAACGACGATCTGTTGTCGCGCGACGGTGCGTCCTCGAATTTCTCGGTGCTGAACTTCTGGTTCACGCGCTACCAGACGCTCAACGACGCATGGTCGCTCAAGCTATCTGCGGCGAGCCAGACCGCGTCACGGCCGCTGTTCACCTCGCAGCAATTCTATCTCGGCGGCGCAGCCTTCGGCCGCGGCTACGGCGCGGCCGAGATCAGCGGCGACAACGGTCTTGCCGGCTCGCTCGAGCTGCGCTTCGACCAGAAGCTCAATTTCCCGTACTGGAGCGGCTACCAGCTCTACGCGTTTGGTGACGCCGGCGCCGTCTGGAACGACGGCTACCGGCTGAGCGACGGCCTGTCGCTGACATCGGCGGGTGCAGGCGTACGCTTCTTCCTGCCTCAGGATCTCCAGGCCGATTTCGGCGTGGCGGTGCCCTTGAGCTACCGCGCGCCGGACAATGAGCGGCGCAGCCCGCGCTTCCTGTTCACCCTGTCAAGTGCGTTCCGGCTCTGCCCCGAACGCGGCCGAAACGGCTGCCTTTAGCCGCGCGGCCCTTGCCTTGAGGCGGCCCTTTTGCGGCTGTCCTCAAAGACTTGCCTAAATTTAATCCCGCAATCTGGTCACGATCGCTCGATCCGGGCGTTTTCAATAGCCATGTTCAGCCAAAAGTGATTGAGACGGAACCCATGAAAAGGGTGTTTGCAATTCTGGCTTTTCTCTGCGTCCTCGCGGTGGGTCAGTACATTATCGTCAGTAAATTCGCGATCCGCCACGAGATGCTGTCCTTGTTTGACGCCTCGCGTCAGCGGCCGATCTCGGTCGAGATCGCGGTGCGGCGCGACTACGAGACCAAGGCCAATCTCGGTCTTTGGAAGCTTCCGGTTGCCATCATCAGCAATGGCAACACGGTCAAGGCCACCGAATATTCCTTCCTTGCCAACGTCCTTGCGGCGCGCGGCTATCTCGTCGCCAGCATCCAGCAGGACCTGCCGAGCGATCCGCCCCTGATGACCCGTGTCGGCCAGAAATATGTCGGCCGACGCGAGGTCTATATGCGCTGCGAGGCCAACATCCTCTTCGTGCTGAACACGTTGAAGGCGCGGCAGGAGAATGCCGACTACGACCACATCACGCTCGTCGGTCATTCCAACGGCGGCGACGTCTCCATGTATGTCGCGCAGCAGCATCCCGAACTGGTGTCGAAGGTGATTACGCTCGACAATCTCAGGGTGCCGTTCGTCCTCAACGACCATATGAAGATTCTGTCGTTCCGCTCCAAGGATCCGCATTTCCTGACCGACCCCGGCGTGCTGCCGACGCCGGAAGAGGCAAAGGCGCGCGGCATCGACATCATCCATACCGGTGCGCAACACACCGAGATGAGCGATCGAGGGCCCGACTCGGTCAAGGAGAAGATCCAGGCGACACTTGACCGCTTCCTGCGGGACAGCGCCAGCAGCGCGCTCGCGCCGGCCGATACCACCACCCCGATGATCATGAATCCCGGCGACTATTAGCCGGGACCCTTTGCGGCAGATCAACGCAGCTCCATGCCGGCCGGGATAAATGGCCATACAGCACCGGAGAGGCACGTGTTACACTATACCGAAAGGCTTGATGCGACGAGGCTTGACATGGAGAGCCTTGGCCTTCCCCCGGCGAGGGTGCCTGCACCCATGCGCCATTTCTATCGCTCGGCCCGCAAGCTGCTCCGCGCGATCATCGCACGTATCGACCTCTCGCAATTTCCGGGATCATGCTGCGGCTGACTAGACGGTCCGCAAGCGAATGTAGGCAGGTGATGAGATGCGCGCAGCTGCGAGACGAATTTGGCTTCTGCTAGCGACAGTCGCGGGTTTGGGTATATCGCCCGTTCTGGCGGCCGATGCCAATCATGGCGCCGATCTGGCCCGGCGCTGGTGCGCAAGCTGCCATCTCGTGACGAGCAGCCAGGCTCAGGCCAACGCCGATGTGCCCTCCTTCGCATCGGTTGCGCGGAAGCCCGATTTCAGCGCAGAGAAGCTCGCGTTCTTCCTGCTTGACCCGCATCCGAAGATGCCGAACTTTCCGTTGAGTCGCACTGAAGCCGCCGACATCGCGGCCTATATCGGATCGCTGCGCCATTAGCTGGCTGGTCGCTCCAAACCCTCAACAAACGCAAATCCCTGCCGGATGAACCGACAGGGATCAGCAGAAACCACGATGGGCCACCGGATGAGGTTCATCCGGTGGCCCATCATGGACCTGCATGGGAATTGAAATGCGCATCACACCGCTGCGCGAGATCAATTTATGAGCAGTCAATCCAGATCAGGACTTGCCCTTGCCCGGCTGCATGAAGTTGCCGGTCATCTGGCGCATGTGATCGCCGGCGTTCGTGAACTGGCTCCGCAGGAACTCGGACTGGATTCTCATCGCCTCCTGAACGTCGGTCGCGTGAACCAGCTTGCGGGCATGCTCGAATGCCGCCTTCATGTTCTGCTCGGTGAAGGCGAGCGCCTGCTTGGACACGTCCGCGCCTGCGCCAGGAACGGACGACATCGATTTGGTGGCGGCATCGAAAAACATGCCGAATGCCTTCTCCGCCTGGTCGATTGTCTTCTCCGCCAGGTCGCGCAGTTCAGCTGGAACTTCGAGCTTCGGTTCGATCATGGTCGTACTCCTCCCTCTTTTTCCTGACTGATTATCACATTTGTCGCACCGCCTTCCAGCGGCCATGCTTCGGCCGGGACCGCCATCTGGCGGTCTGTCGCCGGCCGGGAGGGCGGCCAGAGCGTATTGCCGGCGCTCGGCCAAGCTTAGGACAAGGGATGGTCGGGGAGTGTTTCGTCGGTGACGAGATCTTCGACAAGCTTGATGACTTCAAAGCGCTGGCGGGGGGCGAGCTTGAGAAAGGCGCGCAGCAGGCGGAGGCTCTCGACAGTGCCGGTCGCGGGTGCACCGAGTTTTAGATGCAGTTCAGCCGCGAAATTGAGGTTCTTCATCTCGCACCTATGACAGGATCGGCCCTTCGGGTCGAGCGTCGGGAAGCCCGATCGAGGACCGGTTGTCGTCACCGAACGCCACGGCGACGACGAACTCTAGGTCGGAGCACCCCAGCAACCTGGCGCGCTGAGCTGCAAATCTGAACAGACGCGGCCCGACCCGAGAAGTTGCAATTATGTCAAGGAACAACCCGTCCGGCAAGCCAAACCGTGACACTTAGCGATGCTTCGTCGGCATTCGTGCCACGGCAATTCCGGATAACAGGAATACGCGCCGCCGTCACCCACCTGCGTCAAGAAGCAGCATCAGTCACCACAAGGCCCCGATCGCTGTCAATTCGACCAACGTTTCGCGATGTTTCTGACATGCTCGGAAACTGGCAAAACGCGGATTAGCGCTTCTTCAGCGTATACACGTAATCGTTGAGCCCGATCTCGGCGGTTGTATCGTCCACGAAATGAACGTCGATCTCGCAGCCCGTCTCCAGAGTCCTGATACGGGACCCGGCGAAGCCGAGCGAAGCGGCAAGCGCCTTCGGATCGACTTTCTTGTCGGCGCTGCGCATCTCGTCGAATGCGCCCCGGAAAAGCATGTCAGGACCATAATCCGTCAACTTGTAGTGCGGTTTGGTACAGGCAAATGGACGCGGACCGGAGATTTCCCCGGTCTTGAGAGCCACTGTCTTACCCATCAGCCGCGCGCGCTCGGCATCGTCAGGCTTGCGGTGCGGATCGGCCCAAGGCGCAACCACGGCCGTCGTGAAGGTCCAGTTTCCGACAAAAAACGGATCGGCGGCCACGGCGGAGCCTACCGTGCCAAGCGATGCGAACAGACAAGCAATACGGGCGAATTTCATGCGGCAAGTCCCCCTTCACGGCTTGGACTCGTCGCCCTGCATTACGGTTCATCATGATCCGATATTTCTCGCTCCGTGAACCGTCGTTCAAGATCGTGCGACCAAGCGGTTGCGGAACGGCCACGCAGATTAAGGGCGCCATGGCTGACGAACGATTTTGATTCGGGCGCACTCAGGACCAAAGGACGACGGCATGCTTTCTCGCTGCGATCTCGTCAAGGGCGCCGCGGTTGCGCTTCTTACACTCTCGATTCAAGGCGCGTGGGCGCAGGAGACCAAAATGAACCTGTTCAAGATCGTCACCGTCAAGGACGAGATCATCATCGGGCTGTCGCCCGACGAGTTGCAGGCGCTCGGTGGCAGTGACGCAAGCGCGGTCGCGCACGCTCTGGCGCAGAAGGGCGATCTCACCGTCTGGCAGTACAACGTGCATCGCGGACAGAACGGTGAAATGCAGCAGGCGCCCACGGCAAAAATCGGACTTCTGGCCAACGCCTCGCTCCGCGTCGAGCCCTACACCACGCCCTACCAGATCATGCCGCATCCGTGACGCGAGATCGCGGATGGGCCGGCGACAAAGGCCGCCGGCCCATCCTTCAGCGGTGCCGCGCTGACACATCTGTCGCAAAGCCGTAGACCAGGGCCAGCCGGTCGAGGCATTCGCGAAAACGCCGGGCGAAATAGTCGTTCCAGCGCTGGGTGCGGACGGCACGTCGCTGCCCGATCTGGTCCATGGTCAGGCCGAGCACCAGCACGTCATGCACCAGCGCGGCGCCATCGGTGCCAAGCTCGCGTTCGACCCGGTTCAGCCGCAGCACAGCCTGGCGCTGACGCTCCGTCAGCAGCTCGCGAGAGCGCGTGCCGTCGACATATTCGCGGGTCGGATCCATGGCCTGCGGGCCCCGTTCTGCCCTCTCCCAGTCGTTCTGGTAGGCGCGCCCCCCTCGATATTGTGCCTCATCGATCTGGCGATGCGAGTGGAGCCGGCCGAGCGGATCATTGCGGACCGATCGCATGGCCATGATCTTCTCGTCGGAATCAAGCGCGAGGGGATTATCGACCTCTGCCTCCGTGACCTCGGCATTGAACGGCAGGACGCGCGAGCGCCGGTCGTGAAGTTCGGTCAATCTGTAGGACTTGTTACGTCTGGCACGAGCCACTCGGAAACTCCTTGAGAATTGACATGAAAAGGGACAGTCACGCGCGAGTCAGGCGGCGGAGACGAGCCTCAGTACGACGGCGGCAGCCGTACGGGCCGCACCGGGACCGCGAGTAAGGCGCGCATGCGGCGCGCAATAGCTTGAGCCGGGTTGACGTGGGTGGCCGCAGAAGCCGATCTCCTCCCCCTCCTTGTCGCCGCCATACGGGTAGCGGCAATCGGCTCGTTCAAGCTCGTCCAGCGTGACCAGGCGCGGCCGCACGCCGACGCAGCGCAGTTTGACCGGAGTGGCCGGCTTCAGGGCCGATGGCGGCGGCAGGTTCAGGCCCGGTGGCGTGACACGAGGCGGTGTGAGCGGAGCAGACCCGCCCGGCAAGGACGGCACGATCGACGGACTTATAATTCGTTCGGGCGTGCTGAGCCCGAGCCCGATCCGCTTGGCGCGACCGATCACTGCGTTGCGCGTGTAAGCCGTTCCAAACCTTGCGTTAATCTGTCTTCCGATCTCCGCATATGACAGTCCTTTGAAGAAATAGTCGCGAAGCGCGTCGGAATGCTCCGACGACCAATGGCCCGGTTCCATGCTGCTATCCTGTGATGCACTTCCGACCTCATGATCCGGAAGCGAAACACACTTTCCGTTATTCCGAAGGCCAAGTCAAGCCGTAATTCTGATATTCATAATTGCATGAATTCCGAATTTCGGACTACAAGGGGCAGAGCCATGGGCAATCGAGGGAATCACCATGTTGGACGTTGCGATGATCGAGCGGGGCCTGGAGAAGACGGGCAAGAGCAAGGGCGGCCTGGCCGCGGCGATGGGCGTCCGCCCGGGTGCGGTGTCGGAAATCCTCGGCGGCGAACGCCTGGTGAAAGCTTCGGAAATCATTCCGATCATGCAATATCTTGAGCTGAACCTCGCGCCGATCATGGGCCGCGTCGGTGCCGGCGCCGTGATCGAGCCCGACGTCGAGCAGGTCCCGCCGGAGGGGCTGGGCGACATCGCGCTGCCCTTCCCGATCATGGAAGAGACCGTCGCGTTCGAGATCGTCGGCGATTCGATGCTGCCCAAGTATGAAAGCGGCGACGTGATCGTGGTCTACAAGGACCAGCGTCATCCGCTGTCGAGCTTCTATGGCGAAGAGGCCGTGGTCCGGCTCAAGACCGGCGAGCGTTATCTGAAGACCATCGAACGGGGCAAATCTCCCTCCCTCGTCAACCTCGTCAGCTTCAACGCCAAGCCGATCGTCGGCGTCAAGCTCGACTGGGTCGGAGAAATCTGCCTCTCGATGCCCAAAGGCCAGCTCGAGCGGCTGCGCGCCAAGTCGGCCCGCCCGCGCAAGAAGAGCCGGTAAGCGGTCGATTTCCGATTTACGGAAATAGATCTTGACTTAATTCCGTTTTCCAGAAATACTCTGCTGCGCACCCGGCATTTAGGGGCGCGGCAGGATCGTTTGATGCAGTATTTCGTCGTGATGATCGATTACGGGCGACGCGGTCGCGAGGCAGTCGTCGATCCCGAGATCACCAGGCGCGGGATCATCTCCCGCGTCAGCTCCGGCGAATATCAGAACATTCTGTTCATCCACGAAATCGCGGAGAATTCCGTCGACGATGTGACCGAAGCCATTTTGGCCGAGGCCGCCCTCCCCGAAATCCCGCCTGAAGACGTTGACCTCCAGGCGATCCGTCATGATCACGCTCGCGACCTGCGCAAGCACGAGAAAGCGTGACGCCGGCTGAACCAGCCTGCGTCACAGCTCAATCCGAACTCACACCGTCAGGACGGTCGATCCCGTGGTCTTGCGCGCGGCAAGATCGGCATGCGCCTTGGCGGCGTCCTTCAGCGCATAGGTCTGGTGCACCTCGATCTTGACCGCATCGGACTTGACGACGTCGAACAGCTCGTTCGCCATGGCAACCAGGTTTTCGCGCTTGGCCGCGTAGGTGAACAATGTCGGCCGGGTCACATACAGCGAACCCTTCTGCGCGAGCAGACCAAGATTGAGCGGTTCGACCGCGCCGGAGGACGCACCGAACAGCGCGGCGACGCCAAGTGGCGCAAGGCAGTCCAGCGACTTCAGAAATGTGTCCTTGCCGACGGAATCGTAGACCACCGGCACCTTCTTGCCGCCGGTAATCTCGTCGACGCGCTTCACGAAATCCTCGCGCGTATAGATGATGACGTGGTCGCAGCCATGGGCCTTGGCGAGTTTCGCCTTCTGGTCGCTGCTGACGGTACCGATCACGGTCGCGCCAAGATGTTTCGCCCATTGACTCAGGATCAGGCCAACGCCGCCCGCTGCGGCATGCAGCAGAATGGTGTCGCCGGCCTTCACACGATAGGTCTGCCGGATCAAATATTGCGTGGTCAGCCCCTTCAGCATCATCGCGGCCGCGGTCTTGTCGTCGACGCCGTCAGGCAGCTTCAACAGCCGGTCGGCAGGGATCAGTCGCGCCTCGGAGTAGGCGCCAAGCGGTGATGCACCATAAGCGACGCGGTCACCGGGCTTCAGATCGGTGACGCCCTGTCCGACTTCCTCGACGACGCCGGCCCCTTCGCTGCCGAGCCCACTCGGCAATTGCACCGGATAGACGCCGGAGCGATTGTAGATGTCGACGAAGTTGAGGCCCACGGCGGTATGGCGGATGCGCGCCTCGCCCGGCCCGGGCTTGCCGACACTGACCTCCTCCCAAACCAGGACTTCCGGACCACCGGTCTTGTGAAAACGAATGGCGTGAGTCATGGGCGTTGCTCCCTTATCGTTGCGTTGACGGTCCGAAAAAAAGCGGATCGGCCGGAGAAATAGGCATTTGGTCCGCCCGTTACAGTATAGAAGCCGTAACAAGAATGTCACAGCGAACGACAAACCCTCGCTGTTCCGCCTCTGTTCGAAAGAGTTGATGAGGGTCTCCGAGCCACCGGCAGTAGCTTCTGCGCGGGGTTTGGTGGTCGCCTGCGAAGGAGAGCCGAGATGCCAGCTTATGTACAGCATCATCAGGAACTCGAAATCGCGCCTGTGATTTGCCCGACATGCATGGGGTTCCTGCCGATGTATGTGCGCGAGGTCGAGCCGCACTGGAGCCTTGCCAAGATCGACTTCGTGTATGAATGCGCCGATTGCGGCGCCGAGGTCAGACAGACCATCCGCAAGCCGGAGCTGCTGCGCCACTGATCGCACGATCAGTTGCCCTTAAGTATTTGCGCTGAACGGAAAAAGCTGATGTCAGCGCGGGTCTGGCCGTCCCAAACGAGGCTTGTTCTTTGCCGGGAACGCAGGCAGAACAAGCTTCAAGCAAGACATTTGGGAGCGCCATTTCGTGGCTGATCAGAAGGCCTCTTCCGCGATCGAGGCAGTGGAGAGCGGCCTCGCCGCGCAGGGCTATATCGCGAGCCGGCAGATCGCGACCGCCGTCTATTTGTCGCAGCAGATCGAGAAGCCGATCCTGGTCGAGGGCCCCGCGGGTGTCGGTAAGACCGAGCTCGCCAAGGCAATCGCTGCCTGGCGCGGCAAGAAGATGATCCGTCTGCAATGCTACGAAGGCCTCGACGAGGCCAAGGCGCTCTATGAGTGGAAATACGCCAAGCAGCTGCTCTACACCCAGATCCTCAAGGACAAGCTCGGCGAAGTCCTTGGCGGCGCGCAGACGCTGCATGCCGCCCTCGATCAGCTGCATGATTTCGGCGACGTGTTCTTCTCCAAGGAATTCGTCGAGCCGCGCCCCCTGCTCCAGGCGCTGGAGCAGCCGGGCGGCTGCGTGCTGCTGATCGACGAGATCGACAAATCAGACGCCGAATTCGAATCGCTGCTGCTGGAGATCCTCTCGGACTTCCAGGTCACGATCCCCGAGCTCGGCACAGTCTCGGCGATCACACCGCCGACCGTGATCCTCACCTCGAACAGCGAGCGCGATCTCGGCGACGCCTTGAAGCGCCGCTGCCTGCATCTGCACATCGGCTTCCCCGAGCAGCGGCTGGAGGAGCGTATCGTCGAGAGCCGCGTGCCCGGCATCTCCCAGACGCTGCGCCGGCAGATGGTTGGCTTCATCCACGAGATTCGCTCGCTCGACCTGAAGAAGCTGCCCTCGGTTAGCGAGACCATCGACTGGGCGCGCGTGCTGGTGCTGCTCCAGGCGAGCGAGCTCGACACCGAGATCGTCAAGGACACGCTCAACGTGCTCTTGAAATACGAGGCCGACATCGAGGCGGCTGCGCCGCAAGTGACCACCTTTATTGCCAAGGCGGCCCGGTCCAACGTCTTCGGTTGACGCCCGATGCGCGAGAATCTCCATCGTTTCTTTCGGGCGGCGCGGGGCGCCGGTGTCCACGTCTCGCCCGCCGAAAGCATCGATGCAATGCGCGCGGTCGCGCAGGTCGGCCTCACCGACCGCGCCATCCTCCGTGACGCGCTGCTGCTGACGCTCGCCAAATCGCAGGACGAGAAGCTCGCGCTCGGCGATTGCTTTGATCTCTTCTTCAGCCAGCCCGAGCCGCGGCAGGATCAACCCGAGGCCAACGACAATGACGAGGCCTCGCAAGGCTCGGATCAGTCGCCCTCGTCAGGCTCGAACAGCGAAGCGGGCGGAGGCCAACCTCAGGAAGGATTGGGCCCGCTCGCACAGATGCTGCTGTCGCAGGATCGTAGCGCGATCCAGGCCGCCATCGCCAGTGCTTCCGGCGCAGCGTCACTCTCCGATATCCGCTACTCTACCCAGCGCGGCATCTTCTCCAGCCGCATCCTCGACGCGATGGGGCTCCAACGCCTGCGCGACGATCTCGACGAGCTGACCGCGACGAACCCGGCACTCGCCGAACGCCTGCGCGCCGCGCTCGATGCCTTGCGCGAGGCTGTGCGTGATACCGTCTCGCAGGGGCTTGCGCTCTACGCCCGCGAAGAAGCTGAAAACCTCCGCAACGACATCCTGCGCAATGCACCTCTTGCCCGCATCGAGCGGCGGCAGGTCGCCGAGATGCGCGCCCTGATCCGCCAGATCGCGCGACGCCTGCGCGAGCGCTATTCGAAGCCGCGCAAGCGCCAGCGCCGCGGTCATCTCGACGTTCGCCGTACGCTTCGCCGCAACGCCGCCTGGGGCGGCGTGCCCTTTCTCACCGCATGGAAGCGCAAGCATCGCGACCGGCCGAAGATTGTCGCACTGTGCGACGTCTCCGGCTCCGTCGCACAGGTCTCCGATTTCTTCCTGCTCCTGATCCATTCACTGCATGAAGTCGTGGACGACGTCCGTTCCTTCGCATTCTCGTCGCATCTGATCGAGGTTAGCGACATCCTGGAGAAAAAATCGCCCGAAGAGGCGATGGCCGAGATCATGTCCAAGGTCGGCTTCGGCTCGTCCGACTACGGCTCATCGCTGGTCGATTTCGAAAAAGACTTCATGAGCGCGCTGACGCCGCAGACAACGGTAATCGTGCTCGGCGATGCCCGGAGCAACAATCTCCATCCGCGCGCGGACATCCTGCGCCGCGTCTCCGAACGCTCGAAGCGGCTGGTCTGGCTCAACCCCGAAGGTCGGCTCGCCTGGGGCTTTGGCGATTCCGAGATGCCGCGTTATGCGACTTTTTGCAGCGTGGTGCGGCAATGCGCCACCGCGCAGCAGCTCGAGCGCGCAGTCTCCGATATCGTTGCCACTTATCAGTAAGTCTCGTCACTAAGTCTTGGGCTCGCGGCGAACGTCAGTTTCGTGCAAGCTCTGCGTAGACGACATTGCACTCGCGAAAGTGATAGGCAATTTCGTCGAGCGCGCGCTGTTCCCATTCCTGGGCTTGCGCCAGCCAGAAAACCCGACGCTCGAAATCGAGCGCGGCGCGCTCACGGCACAGGGATTCCTGACTGCGAATTTCGACCAGCCTGTTCATGCACTCACACTCCTTGTCGTGTGAAGCCATTCCCCGCAAATCAGCCTAGCAGAGTCACGAACCCAGCGTCTCACCATTTCTGTGCATATCGCGACGCAGAATGAGACAGCAACGCTTCCCGTGCACTGCGGCCGTCGCAGCGCAGCATCAAATGAAGATCATCAATTAGTGATCGGCGATCGGGACGATAGTCGCGTCTAGTCGATCTTAACTATTGTGGCGCAACAGACTGCGGCAATTCGTGAAGAGAAGTTCTAAACAGCTCACCGAATTCCCGACTCATTGTCGTCGCATGGTCTTCATGCAGCGCCGCTAACAGAGGCGCGCGAACGTGACTATCGCTTGAGGCAACATGAGCAACGACGTCGACTTTGATCTTTCATCGGACCAGTGGGAAGCGCTGAAAGCGCTTCGCAACCCGGTGCCGAGCGGTCGCCTCGCGAAGGCTTATCTCCTCGAAGGCCTCGCCAGGCTTGGCCTCGTCGATGTCAATGACGGAGTGCCCGCAATGACACCAGCTGGACGCAAGGTGCTGGTGCGCGGATCATGCCGATTGCTGGATCTGGCGGCGTAGCACGCGCATCAAAAAATCTGGGCTGTCACGATTGCGTAAGCAATGAACACAACGCCAAGTCCCCACACCATCGCAGGAATCCGCGATCGCCGGCCGATCGTCACTTCCAGCGCGATATAGCTCAGAGTCCCCAGAGCCATACCGTTGATGAGGTTGTTGGTCAGCACGGTGACCAACAGCGTCAGAACGATCGGAATCGCATTGCCGAGATCGGTCATGTCGATCCGGGCGAGGCCCTGCATCATCAGCACACCAACGAGCACCAGCGCAGGCGCGGTTGCTTGCGATGGGATAATGACAAAGATCGGCCAGAAGAACAGCGCGAGGAAGAAGAACCCCGCGACGGTCAGCGACGTCAGACCGGTCCGGCCGCCGGCCTGCACCCCGGTGATCGATTCGATATAGGCCGTCACCACCGACGTGCCGAACAGTGGGCCGACGATGGACGCCGTCGCATCGGTCGCAAAGGCCGCGGTGGCATTCGGGATCGATCCGTCCGGCTTGCGCAAATTGGCGGCGCCCGTCACACCAATCAGCGTGCCCAGCGTCGAAAAGAACTCGGCGCACAGGAAATAGAACAGCAGCGGCAGTGCCACGACGAAATGGCTGAAGAGATAGCCGACGTCGAGCGCCATGAAAGTGCTGGTCGGCCAGCGTGGCCACGACATGATCGCCGATGGCATCGAGGTCACCATCTTGCCGTTGGCACCGGGAACGAAGAAGCCGATCACGGTCAACAGCACGATCGACAGGATCAACGCCGCCGGGACCCGCCTCACCACCAGCACCGGCGTGAGCAGGAGGCCGAACAGCGTCAGCAGCACTGGCGGACTGCGGAGCGATCCCATGGCGATATAGGTTGACGGTTTCTGGACGACGAATCCGGCCCCTCGCAGTGCAATAAAGACGATGAGGGTGCCGACAGCCGCCTGGATGCCGATCTTCAGCGCTTCCGGCACGTCCTTCGCGACCTTCTCGCGCAGCTTCGACAGGCTGAGGATCAGGAACAGCACGCCGGTGAAGGCGACCATGGCGAGCGCGCCCTGCCAGGGCATGCCCATCTGCTTGACGATGACATAGGTGAAGATGACATTCGAACCCATTGCGGGTGCAACCGCGAGCGGCAGGTTTGCCCACAACCCCATCATCACCGAGCCGAAGATCGCGGCCAACGCCGTGGCACTGACGAGATCGGCACGATCCATTCCGGCGTTGGACATGATCGCGGGATTCACGGCAATAATATAAGCCATCGCTGCGAACGTAGTCGCTCCGGCCATCATCTCGCGGCCGACACTCGTGCCACGCTCGGTGAGGCGAAAGGCCCGATCGAGCAGCCCGGTCGCTGCGCGCGGTTCCGGCTCTGCGGAAGCGGCTTGTGGCTTCGTCATCTCGTTCATCGCAGTCCTCCCCCTACCAGACCACCGGGTGCGCTTCGCCCGTCTGCACGTTGATAAAACCGAGCGGCGCCTGCTCGCACGGCGCCACCAGCACCCAGCTCCACGGCGCGCAGGTGAGCGTGGCAAACATGAGTCTCTCAGGAAATCCCGGATACCAGCGCGGCCGAAACGTCGGTTCGTACATCCAGTCGACCTTACGGCCTTCCGCGTAGAGCGCCTGCATCTCGGCATCAAGCGCTTGCGCCGAACGACAGCTCATCAGGCCGCCGACCTCGAAGCGCACGGTGGCAACGAGCTCGCCCGCGCGCACCAGCGCCCATCCGCCCTGAAGCTCGATCAGCGCGTTCACCGCCTTTGCCATCGCGGCGTCGGACGAACCGACCACCCAGATATTGTGCTTGTCGTGCGCCACCGAACAGGCGAGCGCCGTTTCCGGCGTGCGCGGTCCACAACCGCGCCAGAACATCTTTGCGACCCGTCCATCGCCGGAGAAGCGGTCGACGATGGCGAATTTGGTGATGGTTTCGCTCTCGTCGCGCTGCACGGCACCGTCACGCACGGGCAGATCAAGCGTGTAGAACTCAGGATGCCAATGGAAGGGGCGGATCACCGCCGCTTTCATCGTGGGACGTCCTGGCTCGGCCCGCAGCTCGAAATCCTCGGGCTTGATCGTGCGCTTGATGTTGACCGTTTTCGTGGCCCACTCCGGCCATTCGATCTTGGGCACCTGGCCGAGATAGCGCTTGCCCTCGGACACCTGCGCGCCATCGGCCCACACTTCGGCGATCTCGAGCTTGGTAACATCAGACAGCAGCACGGCGTCGCCGAAGCGCCCCGGGGCCAGGCTCCCGACGAATGGCGTGAGGCGCATGTGCCGCGCCGGATTGATGGTGAGGCACTGGATTGCGATCTCGGGCGGAAGGCCTGCTTCGATCGCGACCCGCGCATTGTGATCGCTGGCGCCGAGCTCGAGCGTATGGCTGGCACTGCGGTCATCCGTGGTGAACGCGATCTGCGACCAGTCCTGCAAACCCTTGGCAAGCAACCATTTCACGATCTCGTCCATGGCATAGACGCGCAGCTCGACAAAGAGACCGCGCGTAAGCTTGTCCCAGGTCTCTTCCGGCGTCTGCACTTCGTGATCGGATGCAAGCCCGGCTGCGGCAAAGGCGTTGATGGAGGGCAGATCCCGCAGGCCGGACGCGTGGCCTTCGACGACACCGCGCGCCGCGAACGTCGCCTCGATCATGCCCCACAGCCGCTTGTAGGACGGGTTGTCCGGGTTCCACACTGCGGGCCAGTCCATGACCTCATCGAGGCCGGTGACCATCAGGCTTTCGGCCATGAAGCGCGCCTGCTCGTCGCGGCCATACCAGCCGCCACCCCATTCATACGCGGTCGGCGGCACTGCCGAGCCCGGCTGCGGAAAGATCTTGAGCGGCGAGCCGCGACGACGCGCTTCGAACCAGAATTCGAGATTACGCGCACCATTGACGTTGGAGAATTCGTGGCTTGCCTCGCACGTCCAGGTATTGCCGTGCGGCAGCACCAGCGCCGCTTCCCATTCCGGCGTCAGGTGCGAGCTTTCGATATGCTTGTGCACCTCGCCAAAGCCGGGCACAGCCGCGAGATCCGGCCGGTGCACACGTTCGCGGACCTCGCCAGGATAGCTTCCGGCCGGCCCCACCCAGGCGATACGCCGGCCTTTGAAGACGATCTCCTGGTCCTCGCTCCAGGTGCGGCTGTGCACGTCCAGTAACTTGCCGACCCGCAAGGCGCGATCGGCAGGACGGCGACCGAGCGCCGTCAGCACCAGGTCCTGGCGAATGCGAACCTCGTCGGGCGCATTGATCAAGAGGTCGTCGGGTATCGCGTTCATGGCCTGCCTCACTTTATTCCGGTACTTTATTCCGGTACTTTCGCAGCCGCGGCCCGCTTCCGCTGCGGTTTCTCCATCTTGCCGGCGCGCGCAGCGGCGGCATCGCGCTGCCGAACATCCTTCAGGAGCGTCGTGAGCGCCCACTCGATCGCGTCAGCGATCTCGCCGCTTGTCATGCCAAAATCCTCGCGCATCGCATTCCAGGCCAGCACGTTGTTGAGGTAGGACGCGAGCGCCTCTGCCTGGCGGACCTCCTTTGCTGGAAGGTGCCGCACCAGCGGCGCCATTGCCTTGCGATGCTGATCGATCAGGTGCCGCCTGAAGCCGGCGCGCACACGGCGGCCCGCCCTGGTCATCGCGATGGCGCGCGCCAGATGCGGATGACGGTCGAACCGCTTGCACAGCTTGCGGAAAATCTCGGGCAGTTCGTCGGGCGAGGTGAAGGGGATGTAGCTGAAGACGTTGTCCTCGATCCATTCGCCGGCCGCCGCAAACAGCTCCGCGCGAGTCCTGAAGTGCCGATAGATGGTTCGTTCAGCCACCTTCGCACGCTTGGCCACCGCGGCCATCGAGATGTCGTCGGCCTCCTCATCCTCCAGGGTCTCGACAAACGCCGCAACGATGCGCTGCCGCGTCATCTCGGCATATTCGTCGCGAAGGCTTGCGCCATGTCTTTCTGCTGTACTCATGTCATAAGTCTGACACCAGCCGAATTGGACGGTCAAGCCGAGACTTGAGGCACGCCACGCTGCAACAATGGGCGCCAAGGCGTTCCGGGCTCGGCGGCCCCGCGAGCACGACCATCGCCCGCCGCCTGAAAAATGGACTTTTGCCCACCACCAAAATCGGATTTGCTCTGCCGAGAAACGATCGCGCGCAACGACGACGCGCCAGATGCGCAAGGGAGCTGGTCATGAACGGGCTTGGCGGACTGAACAAATCTCCCAACGGCGTGGTCATCGGGCTCGTGCAATTGCAGCTGCCGAACGTCGTGACCCGTGCCGATCTCGCCAGGCAGACCGAGCGTATCGTCTGGATGGTCGGCAAGGCCCGCCGCAACCTCTCCACCATGGACCTGGTGGTGTTCCCCGAATACTCGCTGCATGGCCTCTCGATGGACACCAATCCCGAGATCATGTGCCGCCTCGACGGGCCGGAGGTCGCGGCTTTCAAGCAGGCCTGCATCGACAACAGGATCTGGGGCTGCTTCTCCATCATGGAGTTCAATCCGCACGGCAATCCCTACAATTCCGGCCTGATCATCGACGACCACGGCGAGATCAAGCTGTATTACCGCAAGCTTCATCCCTGGATTCCAGTCGAACCGTGGGAGCCCGGCGACATCGGCATTCCCGTGATCGAAGGCCCGAACGGCGCGAAGATCGCGCTGATCATCTGCCATGACGGCATGTTTCCGGAGATGGCGCGGGAGTGCGCCTACAAGGGCGCCGAGATCATGATCCGCACCGCCGGCTATACCGCGCCGATCCGCGACGCCTGGCGCTTCACCAATCAGGCCAATTCGTTCCAGAACCTGATGGTCACCGCAAACGTCTGCATGTGCGGCTCGGACGGCTCTTTCGATTCCATGGGCGAAGGCATGATCGTCAATTTCGACGGCAGCGTGTTGGCGCACGGCACCACAGGTCGCGCCGACGAGATCATCACGGCCGAGGTGCGGCCCGATCTCGTGCGCGAGGCCCGCATCAATTGGGGCGTCGAGAACAACATCTATCAGCTCTGGCACCGCGGCTATGTCGCGGTGAAGGGCGGCGCGATGGACTGCCCCTACACCTTCATGCAGGACATGGTTGCAGGCACCTATCGGCTGCCCTGGGAAGACCAGGTCAAGGTCACCGACGGCACCTCGTGCGGCTTCCCGGCGCCGGTACGGATGTTCGGGAAGACGGCAAAAGCCGCGGAATAGACGGTTTCCCGGCCGAAACCGCGACATTCTGGCACGGTTGTTGCTCCTTTTGGCGTCCAAGTCGCGTCAAACTGGGGGAATCCACCATGTCGACCATCACCGCGGCACCCACCGCCGAGCCCAAGCCACTCTACACCTCCCTGTTCGTCCAGGTCCTGGCCGCACTGGTTCTGGGCATCGTCCTCGGCGTGGCCGCCCCGGACTTTGCGATCGGTCTGAAGATCGTCAGCGACGCCTTCCTGAAGCTGATCTCGATGATCGTGGCGCCGATCGTGTTCTGCGTCGTGGTACACGGCATTGCCGGTGCCGGCGATCTCAAGAAGGTTGGTCGGGTCGGTGTCAAGGCGCTGCTGTATTTCGAAGCGATGACGACGGTGGCGCTCGTGGTCGGGCTCATTTTGGCCTACGTCTTCGGTCCCGGCCATGGCATGAACATCGATCCCTCGACGCTCGATGCCAAGGCGCTCAGTAGCTATGCCGACAATGCGCACAAGCTACAGGGCGCGGGCGTCGGCGCCTTCCTGATGAACGTGATTCCGACCACCTCGTTCGACGCGCTGTCGCGCAATGACGTGCTCCAGGTGCTGTTCTTCGCCGTGCTGTTCGGCGTCGGGCTCGCGCTGGTCGGCGGCGAGAAGGGCGCGCTCGTCACCTCGGTAATCGACGCGGCCTCCACGGTGCTGTTCCGCGTCATGGGGCTAATCGTTCGCGTTGCACCGCTCGGTGTGCTTGGCGCGGTCGCCTATACGGTCGGAAAATATGGCGTCGGCTCGCTGAAGCAGCTGGTCTCGCTGGTGATGCTGTTCTACATCTCGGTCGGCATCTTCGTCCTTGGCGTGCTCGGCAGCGTGATGGCGCTCGCCGGCATCAACATCCTGAAATTCCTGTCCTACCTGCGCGAGGAACTGATGATCGTGCTAGCAACCGCGTCGTCCGACGCGGTGCTGCCGCAGATCATGAAGAAGCTCGAGCGCATGGGCGTAAAGGATTCCGTAGTCGGCCTCGTCATCCCGACCGGCTACTCCTTCAACCTCGACGCCTTCTCGATCTATCTCACACTCGCCGTCGTCTTCATCGCGCAGGCCACCAACACGCCGCTGTCCTTCGGCGATCTCCTGCTGGTGCTGGGCGTCTCCCTGATCACATCGAAGGGCGCGCACGGCGTCCCGGGCTCGGCGATCGTGATCCTGGCCGCGACGCTGAACGCGGTGCCGAGCATTCCGGCGATCGGCCTCGTGCTCGTGCTGTCGGTCGACTGGTTCATCGGCATGGCCCGCGCAGTCGGCAACCTCATCGGCAATTGCGTCGCGACCGTGGTCGTCGCCGCCTGGGAAGGCGATCTCGACCGTGCCAAGGCGGCCAAGGTGCTCGAAGGCGGCGAGCTGGTGGACGTGACGGCGGGCTGAGGCCGGCTCGTGCTAGCGCAGGTGCCCGCTGTCGTAATGCCTACGCTCGGCCGCCGTGAGCGGCGGCCGGGCGGCGCTTGCGGGCGTCACCGCAGCGACGACGGTCGCGCTTGACCTCTGCGATGTCAGCACCAGGACGTCGACACCGTCTGCAGTGACCTGCATCGCATAATCATGGCCGCTGAGGAGCCGGGCGACCACACGACGCAGCGGTCCATCGAAGACGCCCGTCATCTGGGCCTCGAGCGCGTCGACCGTGCGATAACGCAGATTGAACCGCTCTTGCAGCGCGGCCAACACGTCATGGAGCGAGGCGTCATGCACCTCGAGGTGAACCGCGTCCGGTCGCCCCTCGACCTTCACCTCGGCCGACGCAGTTCGGCTAAAGGCCAGAACGATGGAACACACGATCACGGGGACCAAAAGTAACTGAGACGTCGTCATATCAGCTCCGCCTCCGGAATCTCGCGCGCCAGGCGCTCACTGAGCGGCCCTAATCGTTCGGCATGGTGCCGCCATTTCCCGACCGAGGATGCGTAGATCGGACGGCGCACCTGAACGGCACTGGCGGTCGCCGATGGCGCCGGGCTTTCGTGAAAACGCATCACCCCATCTTCCCAGGAAAGCCCCAGAAACCGGATGATGTCCCGGCTCGCCGCAGCCTGGTCCCGAACGACGTCCTCGTAGTTGACCTCCATGAGCACATCAGGCGGCAGCACGTCGCGCCAGTGCCGCGTCAGACGGCGATAGGCGAGATAGTAATCCGCAAGCTGGGTTTGATCATAGGAGAACGCGAACTTGTTGCGGAAGTGCGCCTTGTAGATCGCCCAGCACGCATCCATCGGATGCCGCTGCACGAGGATGATCTTTGCCGAGGGGAGCGCCGCGTGAATGAGGCCACAATAAAGGTAGTTCTCGAGCGTCTTGTCGACGAAGCGAACGTTGTTCGGCACGCGGAGCGCCGTGGCCTGATCCAGGTAGCGCCTGCCGATACCTTCGAGGTCGCTTCCCCTTGGACGTTCCGCCATGGTGCGGCGCATCTCCGCAGCAAACGCGCTGGTCTCGCCTACGGAATGCATCGCGGAATGGCTGGCGATAATCCGTTCCACCAGCGTGGTACCGGTACGTGGCAGGCCGCTGACGAAGACAGGCGCCGCATCGGCGTAGCCGCGCGGCGCAGCATCAATCCAGCGTCGCGTGTGCGCCCGGATGATCGCATCGACCTCACCAATTTCAGCGGCGGGATCACGCGGGAGCGACCGCCGCTGCAAGTTATTGCCTGCCTCGACGTGTGCGAAAGCGCGGTCCCAGCGCTCCAGATCCTCGCACTCCTTGCCAAGCGCAAAGCGCAGCATGATTTCGCTCGGCGCCGACAAACGCCCTGCGGCAATCACGGCCTCCATCTCGTCGACATGGTTGCGGTCGCGGCTCTGGATTCGCAGGTCCGAACGAAGGTAGTGAGCCAATCCGTAGCGGCGATCGCACGCAATCGCCGCATTGCAATGCGCTTCGGCGTCTCCGAGTGCGCCGATCATCCGCTCGGCGGCGGCCAGGTTGAACAGATATTGCGGTACGCCGGGCTTCCGGGCGACAGCGCGGCGGAAAAGCTCCCTCGCCTGCTGTTGAAGCCCCAGCAAGCCAAACATGGCACCAACTGAATCAAGCGCGTCCGCCTCCTCGCCAGCATGCATGGCCGCAACGTCCGTCACTGCACTGGCCTGACGCGCCTCTCCCTTCATGAAGAGGCATTTCGCACGCAACACCAGCGTGATCGGATTGGTCGGAGCGAGAGCGACGGCGCGTTCCGCGCTGACCGTTGCCGCATCGAGACGATCACGCATCAGCGCAGTCTCGGTCAGGAGCGCCCAGGCGCGCCAATCCAACGAATTGCCCGCGAGCACCTTTGCACAGATCGTTTCGGTGGAGCTCAGATCGCCGCTTGCAAAGGCACGGCGCGCCGCCTCGATCGAAGCCGCGCTGGCGGCATGCTGTCCTGTGGCGTCCACGCGTATTGCTCCATGCGATTCAGACGAGATCGACCGGCGGCTGGGCAGCCGCCGGGTCATGCTGATGAAGGCTGCTCCGATCAGTCCTGGTCGTTGTCGTGATCGTCGTCGTGACGATCGGCGAAGTTGAAGTTGCCGAAGAGATCGCCGATCGAGGGCCGGTTGACGGGAACGTAGGGATTGTCGTCCGACGCAATCGGATTCGGCAAGGTGTCGCGCGTCTTGGGTCCGAGCGGCTTGAGATGCCAATTGCGTTCGATGAACTTGGTGATCGAGACGTGGTCACCATATTCATGCGACACATGGCCGCCGCGCGAGTATTTCGAAACGACGAGAAGCGGGATGCGCGTGCCGTCGCCGAAGAAGTCGACCGGCTGGATATAGCCGGAGTCGTAGTAACCGCCGCCCTCGTCCATGGTGATGACGATCGCGGTCGACTTCCAAAGCTCCTTGTTGGACTTCACCTGATCGACGATCTTCTTGGTGAAGGCCTCGAAGAGGTCGACACGGGACGAGGCTGGATGACCGTCGTTGAAGGTGCTCGGCTTGACGAACGACACGGCGGGCAGATTGCCATTGGCAATGGCGTCGTAGAGATCGAGCGTGTCCTTCATGTGCGCATCGCGCTGCTCCGCATGGGTCATGACCGAAGCGGAGAACAGGAAGGGGTTGCAGATGTTGCAATAGAGGTAGGCGACCGGGTCCAGCGCACCGAAATTGGTGCCCTCTCCAGGGGCCGTCTTGAAGTCGTTCCAGCGCTCGCCGAAATAGGCCCAGGAGACATTGGCCTGGGTCAGCGCATCGCCGATATGCCGCTGCTTGATAACAGGCGGCAGGGTGAACGGCCCGTTGTTGATCGGATCGGTGGCACCACTGCCGATAAAGGCGGGAACGTAGTTGTTCAGCAGATAAAAGGCGTTGGGCGCACAGCGCGGCGACACGTGGATGGCATTGAGGTAGGTGATGACAGGGCCCACGCCCGGCTGGCTGGGTTCCGAGCAGTTCGAATAGCTCCCGCCGCCATAGCCGTCGTTGAGATACCAGTTGTTGGTGCCCGGCGCCGGATTCGGGTTCTCGATCTCGTTGACATATTGCGGCGGGTTGGAGCCGGGTACGAGCACGTGGTCGGGCTTGGCAGGGTCGCCCTTGTCGTCGGCATAATAGAGCGCGTCGGCATAGCCGATCATCATGTGATTGGCGAAAGTGCCCCCCATCACGCTCTGATGGAAGTTGTCATTGAGCGTGTACTTGCGCGCAAGCTCGGTCAGATAGGGCGCATCGCCTTTGGCGACGTTATAAAAGCCGAGTGCGATGCCGCCTTCCTTCAGCGCATGCGGGGTCGGATTGCCATTGCTGCCCGAAGAGACGCTCTGTTCCACAAAGGTGAAGAGATCGGCCTGGCAGCCGCTCGGATTGTGATGGGTCGCCTTGGCAACGTCGCAGTCGAGCTGCTGCCACATCTGGTAGAAGCGGTGCACCGGGCTGCCGCCATAGGTCTTGTAGAGGCTGGTCGGGGCTTCGCCGCCCTGCGCCAGGGTCACGAGCGGATAGGGACCGTTCGGCAGATTGTCGGAGTCCAGGATGCGCGTGTCGGGCGAATTGCCCGGCAGGCCGGTCGCACCGGTCGTCAACAGCGGCAGGTCCTGCTGGCTCAAGCCGTAATCCCCTTGCTGCGCGATTTGGATCGTGGCGAGACATCCCGGACCATTGAGCGCTGCCTGATCGACGGAAGTGTAGCAGGATTGCGGCGCATAGGATGTGCCGGGCGTCTGCACCTTGTTGGTCGTGTGATTATACGGCGTCTTCGGGGTCGGATTGATCGAGTAAGTATTGTTGACGACGGTGGAGGACTGCGCGGCCCTGGCGTAATTCGGCCCGGGTTGACCGTCCCTGGTAATGATGCCCCTGGAGAGCAGATTGTCGACGCGTTCGCCCGGATGACGCGACTCATAGGTCGCAAAGATGTGGTCGAAGGTGCGGTTTTCGCCGAGAATGACGATCACATGCTTGATCGGGCTCTCGGTGCGGTCGCCGTTCTTGTTGCTGCCGTCGAGCATGTCCATCGCATAAACGTCATGTCCCATCAGTGACAGGATAGCGGCTGTCACCACCGTACGGTCACGCAGACGTCGTGTCGTCTTCGAAAGCATTGCACACCCCTCCGTTCGTTTCCTGAATGCAGAGAAATTGTCTCAACGCATGTCAGGTTAAGGGGCGCGCTTGTCAGACGTGCTGCTCGGCCGTGTCACTTCCGTTACGAGATTATGACGACGAGCAGAGACCTATCGTCGCAACCAGTGGGCGCTTCTGGATTGCCATCAATGGCTTGCTGACGATTTGGCCTGTCATTCCAACGCGGCCGGCCGCAGGAAGATCGCGGCTCAGTCGTTGCAGCGGAGCAAGGGCGTCCCGTAGGCCCGGCTCCAGACGGAGAGGAAGCGCGGGAACCAGGAATGCGCCACCGCGCCTTTATAGGCCCAGGTGCGATACTTCAATCCCTGCTCCGAGATCAGCTCCTGGTAACCCCCGTGGACCTCGGTCGCGGTGCGGATGTCCTTCAATATCCCTTGTGCGCAGGCGCGATAGGTATCGCTCCCCGAGAGCTCGTCAAAGTCCAGCATGCGATCGGCGAATTCGACGTTGAACGTCGGCCACGACGAGCGCCCCTGATAGGCCGGCGCCGCGATCTTGTGGATCATCTTGTTCCGCGGGTTATCCGCCGAGACCAGGAAGTGGAACGTGCTGGGGATGCGGAAGCGGGGCTCGGCCAGGATCAGATCCGTTGTGGCCGAGAACAACGCGCGCTCGCTCGCATCGTTCATGTCCCAGAAGCCGCGATGCACGCTGACGAAATCCAGCGCGACCATGGAGACCGGCGTACCCGCCGGGCCATCCAGCGAATGCCTGATGTAGCCGTCCTTGCCAAACAGGCGGAGCAGACCCTTCTTGTATTCTGCGAGGTCGCGCCCGAGTAGCCGCTTCAGCTCGACCTCGTCGACGATGCCGAGTTGCGCGGCCCACGCGAATGTCGTGTAGACGCAGGCATTGGTGACGAAACGCCGGCGCTCGGCGCGGGTGTCGGTTGCCGCCGAACGAGGTCCGCTGGCGTCGCAGAGCAAATATCTGACACTGTCAGCGTCGAACGGCTCGAGCTCGCTCGCGAGCTTCAGGATCGCGCGCTTTAAATCGGCGCCATATTCGGCCAGCAGCAGGCGACCCGCATGCGCGCATTGCGACATCGCCAGATGGGACGACGCCCGCACCTCGGCCGAGAGCATCTGCTGCAGACCAGCCAAAATGCCGAGCAACGTATCCGAGGGACGCGAGAAATAGTTCACACCGAGATATCGGCCGCGTCCCGCGGGGACGATGGTCGTGGTGACGACGTCGGCGCGAACAGCTTCCAGCAACAGACGCACGCTCTTTTCGAGCAAACGTGCCCGACGCACTGCGTCTTGCGCGTCCATGATGGTGTCGGGGTCGAGGACGTCGGGATAGAACCAGGCAAAGTCGCGCGGATAATAGGCGGAGGCGTGCGGAGCGCCTGTGACGAGGAACGCCTCGGCCACCGAAAAGGCGCTGTCCATCGAGTGCCGATAGAGGTCCTCGATCGCCGACAGCGAGTGATGCGACTTTCTCATGAACCGGTCGCCGAGAAAATTGACCGCCTGAAGGGCGTTGGCGATCAAGGTCGCAGCCGCACCCTGGTAAAACCGGTTCTCTTGATGGCTCGAAAAGGAGATGTCGCTGTTCATTTGTCCGAGTCGGCTGACGTCTGGTGAAGTTGCACCATTTTACACTTCTCTGATTCGTGTCTCTACCCGGTGACTTCCGGGCCTAGGCCACTCGCGGCCTGAAATGCTCGATCACCCGCAGCAAGACCCGCGCGCCCGCATCGGCGTCAGCCAGCTCGACATGCTCGTCGGGATGATGGCTGATGCCGCCGCGGCAGCGAACGAAAATCATGCCGACATCGGCAATGTCGATCATCGCCATGCCGTCATGCCCCGCCCCGCTCGGCAGCTCGAAGGCGACAAAACCTTCGGCTGCGATCGCCTGCGCGATCTGGTCCTTCAGCCAGGGCGCGCAGGGAACAGTGCGGTTCTCATGGGTGACGTCAAGCTGAAGCGCCAGATGCCTGCGCTTGGCGATCGCCTCGATCTGGCGGACGACGTCGGCGACCGCGCGCTTACGATGCATGTCGGTCGGCGCACGCATGTCGATGGTGAAGGATACTTCACCCGGAATGACATTGGTCGCGCCGGGCCTTGCCTGGATGTAGCCGACGGTGCCGACCAGCCCGCCCTCGTCGGTACGGCAGAACTGCTCGATCGCGCCGATGCATTCGGCAGCACCTGTAAGCGCGTCACGGCGCAGCGCCATCGGGACGGTGCCGGCGTGACCGGCCGTGCCGGTCAGCCGCGCCGCCAGCCGTGTCGCGCCCGCAATCGCGGTCACGACGCCGACAGGGAGATTCCGTGCTTCCAGCACCGGCCCCTGCTCGATATGCAATTCGAGATAGGCCAACAACTCGCGCCGGGCGCGCGCTGCCGCACCGATATGATCAGGGTCGAGGCCAAATTGGATGAGCGCATCACGCATCGACACACCGTCCCGGTCGCGCGTGTTCAAAGCGCTTGCGTCAAATGTGCCGGCCATGGCGCGACTGCCGAGCAGCGTCGAGGAGAAGCGCACGCCTTCCTCGTCGGCAAAGCCGACCACCTCGATCGCGAACGGCAGACGCTTGCCGCGGCGGTTGAGGTCGGTGACACAGGCGATCGCCGTGATCACGCCGAGCGGCCCATCCCATTTGCCGGCATCGCGCACCGTGTCGTAGTGCGAGCCAAGCATCAGGCAGGGCGCTCCCGGCCGCTCGCCTTCGTAACGGCCGCAGACGTTGCCGATCGCGTCGAGATGCGCGCTCATGCCGGCCTCACGCATCCAGCCGAGAATGACATCGGAGGCTGCGCGCAGCTCTTTGGTAAGAAAGACGCGGGTGAGCTTGTCGCCATCTTCCGAGATCGCCGCAAGCTCGTTGACCCGGCGCACGATCTCTTCGCCGAGCGCTGCATTCTGAACGGCGTTACCAGCACCCATCTCGGTCAAGCTTTCCATCCTGGAGACCGCGGAGCGGTCGCAGCCTCAATCGATACAAGTTCGGTGCCAGCGATTCAGACCAGCGCCGTCGCGGGGTCAGCGCGTGGTTAGCACGTCCATGGGCGGTCAGCCGAACGGCCTGCGGTCGTCCACGCACGCGCGAGAGCCGCTAAGACTTGCTTAACTCAATTGCATACAATCAGAAAATACTGCCTAAAAATTAGCCTGACGAACTCCTGACCAAAATTTGCACATTCCATATATCTAATATTTTTCAATTACTTGAATTCGCCTGCATGCCCCTTAGCCTCTGGCACGAAGCTTGCGACATCCTATCGTGGGCTCCGCCAAACCGGCGCAGCCGCGAGATTGAGGCGGTCAATCCGCCAAGGGGAGCAAGCAATGGATTTTGGCAGGATTTCACGACGTCATTTGTTGCAGGGCGGTGCCGCCCTCACCCTGGGCGCAGCGGCCGGCGCACGCCCGGCCTTCGCGGCCGAGACCACAATCGGCTTCATCTATGTCGGCTCGCGCGACGACTACGGCTACAACCAGGCCCACGCGCAGGGCGCGGCGGCGTTGAAGAAGATTCCGGGTCTCAAGGTCGTCGAGGAAGAGAAGGTGCCGGAGACCGACGCGGTCGAGAAGACGATCGAGTCCATGATCAATCTCGACGGCGCCACCCTGCTCTTCCCGACCTCGTTCGGTTACTACAATCCGCACATGATCAAGATGGCCACCAAGTACCCGAAGCTGCGCTTCGAGCACTGCGGCGGTCTCTGGACCGACAAGGATCCGAAGAACGCCGGCAGCTATTTCGGCTATATCGACGAAGCCCAGTATATCTCCGGAATCGTCGCGGGCCTGACGTCGAAGAGGGGCAAGCTCGGCTTCGTCGCGGCCAAGCCGATCCCCCAGGTGCTGCGCAACATCAACGCCTTCACGCTCGGTGCGAAGTCCGTCAATCCAAAGGCCACGACGCAAGTGATCTTCACCGGCGACTGGTCGATGCCGGTCAAGGAGGCTGAAGCCACCAACAGCCTGATCGACCAGGGTGTGGACGTGCTGACCTGCCACGTCGACGGCCCCAAGACCATGGTCGAGAACGCCGCACGGCGCGGCGCCTTCGTCTGTGGCTATCACACCAACCAGTCGGCGCTGGCGCCCAAGGCCTATCTCACCGGCGCCGAGTGGAACTGGGAAGCGCTCTATCCGAAGTTAGTCAAGATGATCGCCGCCGGCGAGAGCATCCCGAACTTCTATCGCGGCGGCCTGAAGGAAGAGATCGTCAAGGTCTCTGCCTATGGCGAGGCCGTCTCGCCGGAAGCGCGCAAGGCGGCAGACGAGGCCAAGGCCAAATTCCTGTCCGCGGACGGGTTTGCCATCTTCAAGGGCGGGCTGGTCGACAACAAGGGCAAGACCGTGATCGCGGCCGGCACCGATCGCGGCCAGAAGGATCCCGAGCTCGAAAAGATGGACTACCTCGTCGAAGGCGTGATCGGAGCGACTTCGTGACATCGGAAGCAGCGGATTCTGCCGAGGCGGTCGGGACAATTGCCCCGACCGCCGACCTCGGCTTTCTGCGACGCCACGGCGGCACGATCGAGTATATCCTGATCCCGTGCGCGGCGCTGGCCGGCGCGCTCGTGGTGTTCGGCATCTTCGTCATGCTGTTCGGCAAGAACCCGCTCGACCTCTATTTCTATATGTACTACGGCGCCTTCGGCACCTGGTTCTCCTGGCAGAACACGCTGACGCGTGCCGCGCCCCTCATCCTCACCGCGCTTTGCACGGCACTGCCGGCGCAACTCGGCATGGTCATCATCGGCGGCGAGGGCGCGCTGCTGATCGGCGCGTTGTCGGCGACGAGCGCCGCATTGTTGCTTCAGGGCATGCCGCCGCTCGTCGTGCAGATCGCCATGGTTGTTGCCGGCGTCATCGGCGGCGGTCTGTGGATCATGCTGGCGGGCGCCTTGCGGCAATATCGCGGCGTCAACGAAACGATCTCGAGCTTGCTGCTCGTCTACATCGCACTCGCGATCCTCAATCATCTCGTCGAAGGCATGATGCGGGATCCCGCTAGCCTCAACAAGCCATCGACGCGCGAGATCGGCGCCGTCAATATGATCGGCTCCATTCCCGGCACGGACGTGCATTGGGGCTTGGTCTTCGGCTTGATCGCCGCGGTTGCCGCCTACATCCTGATCTATCACACCGTCTTCGGCTTCGCCGCGCGCGTTGCCGGCGGCAACATCCGCGCTGCAAAAATCGTCGGCCTCGGCGTCAGCAAGCTGATCCTCACCATCTGCTTCCTCGCCGGCGGCGCCGCGGGTCTTGCCGGTATGGTCGAGGTCGCCGCTGTCCAGGGCCGCACCAATGCCAACCTCGCTGCAGGTTACGGCTTCACCGGCATCCTGGTTGCCTTCCTGGCGCGGCAGAATCCGCTCGCCATCATCCCTGTCGCAATCCTGCTCGGCGGCATCAGCGCCAGCGGCGGCCTGTTGCAGCGCCGCCTGGGATTGCCTGATGCATCGGTGTTGGTGCTCCAAGGCATCATCTTCGTCTTCGTGCTGGCCAGCGATGCGCTCTACGGCCGCATCGGATTCCTGAAAGGCAAATCCTGATGGCAGACGGATCAATCGGACTCTGGACCGTCCCGCTCGCCGTGCTCGGCGGCGCCATTCGCGTCTCGACGCCGTTCCTGTTCGTAAGCCTCGGTGAATGCATCACCGAGCGTTCGGGCCGCATCAATCTCGGCCTCGAGGGCACGCTGGTGATGGGCGCGATGAGCGCTTATGGCATCTCCTACCTCACGGGATCTCCTTGGCTGGGCGTGCTCGCCGCCGGTATCACGGGTGCTCTTCTCGGCGCTCTGCATGCGGGCATCTGCTCGCTGCCGCGCGTCAACGACGTCGCGGTCGGCATCGCCTTGATGCTATTCGGCACCGGCCTAGCCTTCTATCTCGGCAAGCCCCTGATCGAGCCGACCGCGCCGCGCCTGCCCGCGATCGATTTCGGCTGGTGGAGCGACATCCCGCAGGTGCGCGCCGCGCTACGGGTCAACGTCCTGTTCCTGATTGGCGTCGCGCTCGCACCAATACTCTACTGGGCCTTCCGCACCACGCGTTGGGGCCTCCTCATCCGCACCGCCGGCGAGAGTTCGGATGCGGCACGCGCGATGGGCCACTCGGTGCTGCTGATCCGCCTGCGCGCCACCATGGTCGGCGGCTTCCTCGCCGGCATCGGCGGCTCGTTTCTATCGTTGTTCTATCCCGGAAGCTGGAACGAGGGCCTCTCCTCGGGCCAGGGTATCACTGCGGTCGCGCTCGTGATCTTCGCGCGCTGGGATCCCCTGCTGTGCCTGTGGGCCTCGCTCGCCTTCGGCGGCGCTGCTGCGCTGGGACCGGCACTGCAGTCGGTCGGCGTTACCTCCGGCTATCACCTCTTCAACGCCGCGCCCTACATCCTGACGCTGGCGATCATGATCATCACCTGCTCGCCGAAACGCACCCTGACCGGAGCCCCGGCCGAATTGTCGATCACCCGCTAGAGAGCGAAATCATGCCCGAGCGCACCATCAAGTCCGAGCCCTATGCCTGGCCCTACAACGGCGATCTGCGTCCGCAAAACACCGCGCTCATCATTATCGACATGCAGACCGATTTCTGCGGCGTCGGCGGCTATGTCGACAAGATGGGCTATGACCTCTCGCTGACGCGGGCGCCGATCGAGCCGATCAAGAAGCTGCTCGCGGTGATGCGCAGCCAAGGCTTCCACATCATCCACACCCGCGAAGGCCATCGCCCCGATCTCTCCGACCTGCCAGCCAACAAGCGCTGGCGCTCGCGGCAGATCGGCGCCGGCATCGGCGATCCCGGCCCATGCGGCCGCATCCTGGTGCGCGGCGAGCCCGGCTGGGACATCATCGAAGAGCTGGCACCGCTGCCGGGCGAGCCGATCATCGACAAGCCCGGCAAGGGCTCGTTTTGCGCCACCGATCTGGAGCTGATCCTGCGCGTGCGCGGCATTGAAAACATCGTCCTGACTGGTATCACCACTGACGTCTGCGTCCACACCACCATGCGCGAGGCCAACGACCGCGGCTTCGAATGTGTGTTGCTGCACGATTGCTGCGGCGCGACCGACAAGAGCAACCACGATCACGCGCTGAAAATGATCAAGATGCAGGGCGGAGTGTTCGGCGCGGTCTCGACCTCGGACGCCTTCATCGGAGCGATCTCGTGATCATTGGTGAGCCGCCACCGCTCGTCGGCGCCTTCGGCGTCGACGCCATCGCGATGACCATGCGCTTCGGCGACTTTCTCGCGCTTGACAATGTCGAGCTGAAGGTACGGCCCGGCTCGTTCCATGCACTGCTTGGCGAGAATGGCGCGGGCAAATCGACCCTCGTCAAATGCATCATGGGCTACTATCACGCGACCGAGGGCGACATTCTCGTCGGCGGCCGCGAGCAGGCGATCGCCAATCCTAAGGACGCCCACGCGCTCGGCCTCGGCATGGTCTACCAGCACTTTACGCTGGTGCCCGCCATGACGGTTGCCGAAAACCTCGTGCTGGCCCGCGACGACGTGCCGGCCGTGGTGAATTGGCCGAAGGAGATGAAGGAGCTCGAGGCCTTCCTGGCGCGGATGCCCTTCAAGGTGCCTCTCTCAGCAAAGGTCTCCGACATCTCCGCCGGCGAGCGGCAGAAATGCGAGATCCTGAAGCAGCTCTATCTGAAGCGCCGCTTCCTGATCCTGGACGAACCGACCTCGGTGCTGACGCCGGCTGAAGCCGACGAGGTGCTCGGCATGCTGCGGGACATGGTCGTCAAGGGCGAGCTGACCATCCTGATGATCACGCATAAGTTCCGCGAGGTCATGGCCTTTGCCGACGAGGTTACGATCCTGCGCCGCGGCAAGCTCGCCGGCGCCGGCAAGGTGTCCGAGCTGACGCCGGACGCGATGGCGCGCACCATGATCGGCGCCGAGGAGCTAACCGTGCAGCCGCCGCGCACCGGAGAAACCGGCAAGGCGCGCCTGGAGCTGGAAAGGCTCCGCGCACTCGATGATGCCGGCGCCATGGCCGTGCATGACGTCTCCCTCACCGTGCGCGCCGGCGAGATTGTCGGCATTGCCGGCGTCTCCGGCAACGGCCAGCGTCAGCTGGTCGAGGTCCTGGCCGGTCAGCGCGAGGCCGAAGGCGGCGAAATCCGCGTCGCCGGCGATCCCTATCGCGCCAGCCGCGAGGAGATGCGGCGCCACAAGATGTCGCTCCTTCCGGAGGAGCCGCTGAAGAACGCCTGCGTCGGCGGCATGAGCGTCGCCGACAATATCGCCTTTCGCGAATTCGACCGCGCCCCCTTCGCCAGCGGCGGCTGGTGGCTCAACCGCGGCGCCTTTCGCGATGACGCGAAGAAGAAGATCGGACAATACAAGATCAAGACGCGCACGCCGGAGACGCCGATCTCGGCGCTGTCAGGCGGCAACGTCCAACGCGCCGTGCTCGCCCGCGAGCTAGCCGGCGATGTCGAGGTGCTGATCGCGGCCAATCCCTGCTTCGGGCTCGACTTCGCCGCCGTGGCGCAGATCCACGCCGAGATCATGGCCGCACGCAACCGCGGCGCGGCGGTGTTGCTGGTGAGCGAGGACCTCGATGAATTGCTCGAACTCTCAGACCGGCTGGTGGTAATGTTCCACGGCGAGTTCGTGTATGAAGCACGGACCAGCGAGGCCGATCTCACCGAGGTCGGCCGGCACATGGCGGGGCACTAGGCGCGGAGCATCGATGGACAGCGCAGACGAGCGCGACAAGCACTTTTTGCGTCTATCCTTCGCGGTCGCCCGCCTGTCCCTCACGCACGGCAACCATCCCTTCGGCTGCATCGTCGTCGACGCCGATGGCAAGGTGCTGATCGAAGCCGAGAACGGCTACATGCCGGACCACGACGGCACGGCGCATGCTGAACGCCTCGCAGCCACGCAAGCCTGCCGTACGCTCGGCGGCGAGGTGCTGGCGTCAGCGACACTCTATTCCTCCGCCGAACCCTGCGCGATGTGTTCGGGCGCGATCTACTGGGCCGGCATCGGCCGCGTCGTCTACGGCCTCAGCGAGCACCGTCTGCGTGGCATCACCGGCAACCACCCGGAGAACCCGACGCTCGACCTGCCCTGCCGCGACGTCTTTGCCAGCGGCCAGCGGCCGACCGAGGTGGTGGGGCCGTTGCTCGAAGACGAGGCCGAAGCGCTGCACGACGGCGCGTGGACGAAGTAGGCAAAAGAATCGAAAACAACCCCATGCACAGTAGAAGCGCGATTGCTCGCCGGCACGGGTGCCAATCGGCAATCCAATCGGCAAGTCATTGCAGCATCGAGCAAATCCGCAGCGAGCCGGCGAGGATCGTCATGGACGCGGCGCGGGTTCGTTTTCGCAACCAGCCGCGCTGTCAGGTCGGCAGCACTTCAGGTGGAGGAAATTTCGTTTTTTACGAATATCGTTTGACCCGTCGGGCAAAACAATGGCACTATGCCATGCTGGCCGTTTTCGGGGCGGCACGAGCTGGACGCCAAGGCAGTCCGATGATGACCGCGACTATCGAGAGCGGTGATGGAGGAGCGATGGGTTTCGCAAAAGCTCAGCCATCCTACCAAGTGACACCGAAATGATCGTGTCTCACTTCAGGGGTGCAGTCCATGGGTGTCACCGTAATTGCCGTAACCACAGTTCTGAGATTTTAGCATTTACCGTACTCAATTCGCCTAGTCCCGGCCTTCCCAAAATCCAGAGGGCGCGCGATCATCATACCCGTTTGGGCCAAATACTTTGCCACTATGTCTGCGAGGCCGTCCAAGCTGTGACGATCGATCGTGGCCCAATCGGCCTCGGGACGGAAACCGAGAAGAAAATCATACTCAGGGAAATCGGAATCGTCCGCCTCAGTGAAAACAACTCTCAAGCCCAGCACAGTCCCATAAACATACCGCCCACTTGGCGCATTTTCACTGTGTCGCGTCTCGCTCGTACTCACTTTCAAGAGCGCGAAGATCTGCTTCGAGAACGTCTCGAAATCCTGTTCACGCTCGCTACGAATAAAGAGATTTCCTAACATGCTTGCCCAACTTTATGGGCCAATAATGCCCCGGGGTGCAGTCCAGCACTGTCACGTAACTCTGGGAAATCCTACGAACTGGGTCGCTATTCAGCGTCACCGAAGGCAGCCAGCAACGCCGGTCCAACTTCTGCGACCGTCGGAGCACTCGATCGCTCCCTTTCCGGCAGAGGAGCGAAACCATCCCTCGGACCAAGGTTCCTGGTGGGAGTATAGACAACGCGGTTTGTTTCAAATTTGACAATAACATCTTTTGCAGATCGAACGAACGTATTCCACGATCTGACTCCCGCAGCCTTTAGAATAGGCTCAAATAGCTTGTTCCATTCCCCAGGCGCAGGATGTGGAATCCCTTCTTTTGAAAGCTGCAAGGCCTCTAGTGTAGCCTTCCCTAGGCCCGACACGTCGTTCGCCTCAAGATCGAAGATGGGCGCGGAAAGCACTCCCACTCCGTTTATGGTATCCGAGACTGGACAAATGATGACCTTGTTTTGCCTCAGATAAGCGGCAACTTTTCTCAATCGGGCCTCACGGGAATATAACTGGATTGACGGTGACGCCGCGCGTAGCCGCGGATTGAATGACTTGGCTTATGGCATTCTGCTGTGCCGCTGTTCCCGCCGATGGCATTGCCACAGTAAGTATCCTTGCGGTGATGGGGGAGCCAGCGAGTTGTGCCGCCCCCCAATTCACTGGGGTGAAGCTCGCGATCGAATTTACATATCCGTTCAGCGTGTTTGTAAGAGCCGCCGCATTCTGGTAAGTAGCTGCGCCCAGATCAATGCTTTTGATGCTAGTCGCGACACCGTTCATATAGCTGTCAATGACCGGGTAGTTCCCGGGAAGATTCTGGCCTAGAGCTTGCTCGATCGCCCTTCCGCGTGCGGCCGATCCCAACCCCCATACGCTCGCCGCCTCCGGAACACCCACATTTGTAGCCGCTGGAGCGCTGAACGGCGCGGATACCTCCGCCGCAATTGGCGCCAGCCCAGCGAAGGTCGGCCCAGCTGATCGAGCGAATTCCAGCGGGTTTCGCACAAGATCCTGGGCGTAGCCCGAGATGTCTTTCCCCGCTCGGAGGATTGTTAATTCGTAAAAGTCGCTGGCCGCACTCTTGACTGAGTCGGCCGCTAGGCCGCTTTGGTCACTAAGGTTTAGTGGGTCATTTCCGACATAGGCATAGTAGTTGATGCCGCCTTGGTGCCCTATTGGATCCGCCTGAAGGAATCGCCCCCACGTAGGCGAATAGTGCCGCGCGCGATAGTAGTATAGCCCGTTGGGAATTACGGTGACAGTGCACTAAATAGATCATTCGTCTTCCACGGCGGGCTTTGGCCCGCTTGGCCGGCTTGAGGACGCGTCCGGTCTGGCGTTCGATACGGGCGAGAAAGCGGCTATCTCCCAGTGGTCGTCCAACACTCTCCGCAGAACGCAGCGCGCCGAACAGATCGGCTTCCGGTTCGGTTGCCAACAGATCGGCGAAATCAGGAAAACGATCGCGGATCGGCCTAGCACGGTCAGGCCATCGTCGCGCCCGCGCAAATGCGCGCGCGTGCTCGACCAGCGCCAATCCTGGGCGCGCTGCACCAGACGCGCCCGTACCGGATTGAGCGACACGTAGCGCAGCGCGGCCGCAAGATGCTGCTCGTCCATGACGACGGCGCCGAACCGGCCTTGCCAGAAATGACCGGTGCGCTTGCGCCGCGCCTGGATGGTCCCAGCATAGCTGCGGTGAACGCGTGCGAGCGCATGGCGCAGCCCATCGGGATCGGACGGCACCAGGATGAGGTGCACGTGGTTGGGCATCAGGCACCAGGCCCACACCTCGACCCCGGCGGCCTTGCAATTCGCGGCGAGCAGGTCGCGATACAGCGCGTAGTCGCCGTCGTCGAAGAACGTGCGGGCGCGACCGTTGCCACGCTGGGTGACATGGTGGGGATGGCCGGGGATGACGACACGGGCGAGACGAGCCATGCCGCATCATGCCCTCGAAGGCGGGTGGCGTCAATTTAGTGCACTGTCACCGTAATTTCCGTAATTTCGTAATTTACCTCTCCGAGCTACGGCGGACAAGTCGCCTTGCTCACCCTACGGCAGCGGTTCTCTCCGCAAACACGAATGGCGCCGCGCATTCCTGCGCGGCGCCACTCGAACCTGAAACCTCAGGCGATCAGAACTTCACCGTCACGCCACCATAGACGGTGGACTCGGTGCAGCTGTTGGTGCTCTGGCCGGTCGCGGCGACCGTGCAGACGCCGGGCATGGCGTTGTGGTCGAGGCCGAACTTGTTCTGCCAGTAGCGATAGGCGACCCAGAGGTCGACGAAGTGCGAGTACTTGTCACCCCAGGCGGCCTTCGACGCGTCGAAGGTCAGGCGGATCGGCTCGCTGTTCAGCTCGGTCTTCGAAGCGGTCGAGAACCGGCCGATGCCTGAGAGCGCGGGAAGACCGTTCGAATCGCCCTTCGGGCCATACCAGCCGGCACGGCCGCTGATCGACCAGAACTGCATGTTCGGCGGCAGGAAGCCGAGGTCCATGTAGTAGTTGATTTCGACGGCCCAGGTCGCGCGATAGCTGACGTTTCCGTCCGAGTTACAGGTCACACCCGCGACACCAGCGCCGAACAGGCCGCACTGTGTGAAGGCGTTGTGATTCAGGAACTCCCAGTACACCAACGGCGCGACGTCGATGTAGCCCTTGTACGGAAGGTCGAAGGCGAACTGGAGACCGCCAACCACGTCACGCTTGGCGGGCGCGAGGAAGTTGTTTTCGGTGTTCGCGTCCATACCGACTTCGAACGAGATGTTGTGCAGCGGGCCCGCGGTGAAGGTCTTGGTGTTGAACAGCTCGTTCCAGCCGAAGGTCGAGCGGAACAGGCCATAGATCTCGGTCGCGCCGGCGCAATTGCTCGGGGTGCCGAAAATGTTCACGCCCGGGGCCGTACACGGAGAGGCAGGGTCGTTGTGACCCGACTTGAACATCGAGATCGTGAAGAAGTTGGTGCCGTAGGCCCAGAGGTCGAAGTGGGTGAACGAGTAGACCTGCTTGGCGGTGGTGCCGTTGATGCTGCCGTCCGGCCGGGTGCTCCACATGCCGGGATCGGTGCCCTTTGGCATCCAGGAGAACGACACGCGGTCATCGATCACCAGAAAGAACGGAAGGTCAGGCGCCTTCTTGGCCGCCTTGACCGGCAGATCTGCCGCGTGAGCCCAGCCACCGATGGCCAGCGTAGCAAGTGACAGCGCCGTTGCTGCAACTGCCTTGAAACGAAACGACATCCTGAATACCCCCAAGTTTGGACACGTAAAAATGAACGTCCCTTGGGTGCGACACTTGCGCCGAAGTCCCGGAGTGAGAAGCCTCAACTTTTTTCAAGGCATGCCGCATGTTTCGGCAACGAGCGACGATTCACCGCGGAAATCTGCGGGTTTTTGCGTGTCGTTGCCGCGCAGGATCGACGACGCAATGCCAAACATTCCCGGTTGATATCGTTTGCGTTTTATCCCGACCGCGCGATGCGAATCCCAATGCGGGCAATGGCTGTCGTGGAGAACCCGCATTGCATACGCAGGCTGGCGCGATTTTGCTCAACATCACATCAAGCCTGCCCAGCGGGTTCCGATTTGGTTTAAACCGTCACAAATTTGCAACAGGCCTCGCCTGCAGGCCGCGCCGCAACGGCCCCGGCCCCTCACCTGGAGGCAATCATGGTTCGACGAGCCCCCCGCGACTCGCGGCCCCCTCTCCTGCCGAAGCGTTAAGCAAGGGATGACGCTTTTTCACACCTTACGCGGCGGTTCAAACTAGCCCACTATTGAGGCACTGCATCCCATGCAAGCGCATCAACGAATGTTAGATCCGACGCCTAACGGCCTGCATTCCGGCGAGTCCCCGTTGCTCAAGACGGTCGGGCTGACCAAGCGCTATGGGGATTTCCTCGCCAACGATTCCATCGACATCGACGTCTGGCCGAAGGAAATCCACGCCCTGCTTGGCGAGAACGGCGCCGGCAAATCGACGCTGGTGAAGGCGATCTATGGGCTGATCCAGCCCTCTGCCGGCGAAATCCGCTGGCAGGGCGAACCAATCGTGCTGTCCGGTCCCTCCGAGGCGCGCAGCCGCGGCATCGGCATGGTGTTCCAGCACTTCTCGCTGTTCGACAACCTCACCGTCGCCGAAAACGTCGCCCTTGGCCTCGACGGCAAGGAATCGTTCAAGGACATGTCGGCGCGGCTGGAGCAGGTGTCCAGGACCTACGGACTGCCGCTCGATCCCGGACGGGAGGTCTGGCAACTCTCGGTCGGCGAGCGCCAGCGAATCGAGATCGTTCGCGCGCTGATGCAGAATCCAAGATTCCTGATCCTGGATGAGCCCACCGCGGTGCTGACGCCGCAGGAGGCGGACCAGCTCTTCGTCGTGCTGGAGCGGCTCAAGACCGAGGGCCGTGCCATCCTCTACATCAGCCACAAGCTCGAGGAGGTGAAGCGCCTCTGCGACACCGCCACTATTTTGCGCGGCGGCAAGAAGATCCAGACCTGCAATCCCAGGCAGGAGACCGCCGCCTCGCTCGCGCGCATGATGGTTGGCGGCGAGATCAGGGAAGTGAAGGCGGCGGCCGGGCGGCAGACGACGATACCGCGGCTCGTCGTCAACGATCTTTCGCTCGCGCCCGACGAGGCACATGGGGTGCGGCTCGAACACATCTCGTTCGAGCTCAAGGGCGGCGAAATCCTCGGCATCGCCGGCGTCGCCGGCAACGGTCAGGACGAACTGTTTGCGGCGCTGTCCGGCGAGCGGCGGTCGAAGGATCCCGGAACGATCGTGATCGAAGGCATCGCTGCCGGCCACCTCTCGATCACCAAGCGCCGCAAGCTCGGCGCCGCCTTCGTGCCCGAAGAGCGGCTCGGCCACGGCACCGCGCCGCGCATGAAGCTATCGGAGAACGCGCTGCTGACGGGACACGCCGCCAGCGGCATGGTCAATCACGGCTTCATCGACACCGCGGCCACGCTGAAGACGGTGGACAAGGCGACCGAGACCTTCGACGTGCGCAAGGCCAAGCGCGACCCGGAAGCGGCATCCCTCTCCGGGGGTAATCTGCAGAAATTCATCGTCGGCCGCGAGATCCTGCGTAACCCCGCCGTGCTGGTGGTGAGCCAGCCGACCTGGGGCGTCGATGCCGGAGCTGCCGCCGTCATCCGCCAGGCGTTGCTTGACCTTGCCACCGCAGGCGCCGCGGTGCTTGTCACCAGCCAGGATCTCGACGAACTCACCGAGATCGCCGACCGCATCGCCGTGATGTTCCATGGCCGGCTATCCGCTCCGCTGGCAGCAAGCGAAGCGACGCGCGAGAAGCTCGGCCTGTTGATGGGCGGCAGCAGCCTGGAGCCGAAGGAGGCCGCGCATGCAGTTGGTGCTTGAGAAGCGCACCGAGCGCTCCAACACGATCGCGCTGGTCTCGCCGCTGATCGCGATCGGTCTGACGATCGTGACCATGACCATCCTGTTCGCGATCCTCGGCAAGAATCCGTTTCTCGCGCTGCAGGCCTATTTCATCGCGCCATTGACCGACAGCTATTCGCTCCAGGAGATCGCGGTGAAGGCGACGCCGCTGGTGATGATCGCGATCGGGCTGTCGCTCTGCTACCTCGCCAATGCCTGGAACATCGGCGCTGAAGGACAATTCCTGATCGGCGCGGTCGCCGGAAGCTGGATCGCGGTGAAGACGCAAGGCACCGACGCCGGGGCCTGGGTGCTGCCGGCGATGCTGGTGCTCGCGGCGGTCGCAGGCGCGCTCTATGCGCTGATCCCGGCGATCTGCAAGGTGAAGTTCGGCGCCAGCGAGATCCTGACCAGCCTGATGTTGGTTTATGTCGCCGACCTCTTCCTCGACTACCTCGTGCGCGGACCCTGGCGCGATCCGCACGGCTTCAACTTCCCCACCACGGCGGAGTTCGATCCCGTGGCAACGGTGCCGCTGCTGATCGAAGGCGGCCGGCTGCATCTCGGCTCGATCATCGCCTTGCTCGTCGTCGCGGCGGCTGCGATCCTGCTCGGGCGCACCATCAAGGGCTTTGAGATCCGTGTCGTTGGCGCTGCTCCTCGCGCCGCGCGGTTTGGCGGTTTCAACGCCAACCAGCTGATCATCCTGACCTTCGCGGTGTCCGGCGCGCTCGCGGGCCTTGCCGGCATCATCGAGGTCGCAGGTCCCGTCGGACACCTTCAGCCCGGTATCTCGCCTGGCTACGGTTTCACCGCGATCATCGTTGCCTTCCTCGGCCGGCTGAACCCGCTTGGAATATTAATTGCAGCCCTTTTTCTCGCCCTGACCTTTATCGGCGGCGAGCAGGCGCAGATCGCAATGAAGATCCCGTTGGACGTCACCAAGGTGTTCCAGGGCATCCTGCTCTTTTACGTCCTCGCCTGCGATTCTCTCATTCTCTACCGCTTCAAGCTGGTTGTCCCGAGCCGACAGGTGACCCGTGGAGCTGGTTGAAGCCATCATCCTGTCGGTGCTCGCCGCCTCGACACCGCTGCTGATCGCGGCAACCGGCGAGCTCGTGACCGAGCGGTCCGGCGTGCTCAATCTCGGCGTGGAGGGCATGATGATCGTCGGCGCAGCCTGCGGCTTTGGCGGCGCCTGGCTCACCGGATCAATCTTCATCGGCGCGCTGTTCGGCATCATCGCGGGAGTGCTGATGTCGCTGATCTTCGCACTGATGGCACTCGGCCTCGCGGTCAACCAGGTCGCAACGGGTCTGGCGTTGACCATCCTCGGCGTCGGCCTGTCCGGCCTGATCGGCGCGGGTTTTGTCGGCGAGCGCCTCACGCCGGCTGCACATCTGCACATTCCCGGCCTCACCGACATTCCGCTGATCGGCCGCGTGCTGTTCGGCGAAGACGCATTCGTTTATTTCTCCATCGCTCTCATCATCGGCGTGTGGTGGTTCCTGTATCGCACGCGTGCGGGACTGATCCTGCGCGCCTGTGGCGACAATCACGTCTCCGCACATGCACTCGGCTATCCCGTGCTGCGCATCCGCACCCTCGCCGTGATGTTCGGGGGCGCCTGCGCAGGTCTTGCCGGCGCCTATCTGCCGCTCGCCTATACGCCGTTCTTCATTCCCGGCATGACCGCGGGCCGCGGCTGGATCGCGCTCGCGCTGGTCGTGTTCGCATCCTGGCGGCCGGGCCGGCTCGTGGTCGGCGCTTACCTGTTCGGCGCCGTGACGATCCTGCAACTGCATGCGCAAGGCTGGGGCGTCGGCATTCCCTCGCAATTTATGTCGGCGCTACCGTATCTCGCGACGGTCATCGTACTGGTTCTGCTCTCTCGCGCGCGCACCGGCGGCTCGACCGCGCCAGCCGCGCTCGGGACCGTGTTCGTGCCTGACCGCTAAAGCGCAATGAGATTGGGTTGAATCGTCATCGCGCTTTAGCTCTTTGTTTGAGCATGATCTTTTCGGAAAACCGCTTCACACTTTTCCGGATCATGCTCTAGAGTTTTGGTTTTCGTAGCGTGCGCGATGGGGCGCGCACGTCGCGGATCGTGGCTTTCCCCTGATGTTTGGAGATTGATGATGAGGAAATCACTTCTTGCGCTGGCTGCCGGGCTTCTGCTTGCCGGGAGCGTCAGTGCAGCCTCCGCCGCCGACAAGCTGAAGGTCGGCTTCATTTATTTGGGCCCGATCGGCGATCTCGGCTGGACCTATCAGCATGAGCTCGCCCGCCAGGCGCTGGTGAAGGAATTCGGCGACAAGATCGAGACCACCTATCTCGAAAACGTCCCCGAAGGTCCCGACGCCGAGCGCGCCATCGAGCAGCTGGTCCGCGCCGGCAACAAGCTGATCTTCACGACGTCGTTCGGCTACATGGATCCGACACTGAAGGTCGCCAAGAAATATCCGAACGTGCATTTCGAGCACGCGACCGGCTACAAGCGCGACAAGAACATGTCGACATATTCTTCGAAGTGGTATCAGGGCCGCTACATCCAAGGCCTGATCGCCGCCAAGATGTCGAAGTCAGGCGTGCTCGGCTATATCGGCTCATTCCCGATTCCCGAGGTCGTCTCCGGCATCAACGCGACGATGATCGCGGCGCAGAGCATCAACCCGAACATCAAGGTCAAGATCATCTGGGCCAACACCTGGTTCGACCCGGGCAAGGAAGCCGACGCCGCCAAGGCGCTGATCGACCAGGGCGCCGACGTGATCATGCAGCACACCGACTCGCCCGCCGCGATGCAGATCGCCAGCGAACGCGGCAAGCTCGCCTTCGGCCAGGACTCCGAGATGATCAAGTTCGGGCCCAAGACCCAGCTGACCTCGATCCTCGATACCTGGGGGCCCTACTACATCGCCCGCGTCAAGGCCGAGCTCGACGGCACCTGGAAGTCCGAGGACACCTGGGGCGGCCTCGACAGCCACATGTTCGCGATGGCGCCCTATACCAACATGCCTGACGACGTGAAGAAGATCGCCGAGGATGCCCAGGCGGCGATCACTGCCGGCAAGCTGCACCCGTTCAAATGCCCGGTCGTTGGGCAGGACGGCAAGGAGATCGAGTGCAAGGGCGGCGCCAATCTCGACGACGGCCAGATCCTCGGCATGAATTTCTACGTCAAGGGCATCGACGACAAGCTGCCGGGCAAGTAGCACGCTTCTTGCATTGCCTAAATCACCTGCTCCTCCCGGAGGAGGTTCGGAGGGGGTGGCCAGAAGCACCCGGCACTTGTGGCCGCCCCCTCTTTCTATCCTAAAGCGCGATGAGATTGGGCTGAATCGTCATCGCGCTTTAGCTCTTTGTTTGAGCATGATCTTTCCGGAAAACCGCTTCACGCTTTTCCGGATCATGCTCTATCCCGCCTGCATCGCCCGCGCTGCGGCGCTGTGCCGGCGGATGAGGTCCGGAACGTCCAGTCCCGGGATGGCACCGTCGATCACGGCCCAGTTCCCCGCCACCATCACCCTGTCAGCCCGATGCGCGCCGCACAGCACCAGCGCGGCCATGGGATCGCCATGGCCGGAGAAGCGCAGCTCATCGAGCCTGAACAGCGCGAGGTCGGCCGCCTTGCCGACCGCGATCTCGCCGAGTTCCGGACGGCCGACGCAGGCCGCCGAACCCTTTGTCGCCCAGCGTAGCGCATCCTTATGGCTGACCTTGGTCACGCCGTAGCGCGCCCGCTGCAACAGGAAGGCCGCGCGCACCTCCTGCATCAGATTGGACCCGTCATTCGATGCCGAGCCGTCGACGCCGAGACCGATGCCGACGCCCGCCTCTTCCATCTCGCAAACCGGACAGCAGCCCGACGCCAGCAGCTGGTTGCTGCACGCACAGTGGCTGATTGTGGTCTTGGCCTTGCCGAGCCGTTTCATCTCGTCGGCGTTGAAAAAGATGCCGTGCGCGAGCCAGGTCCGCCCGTTGAGCCAGCCGCATTGCTCGAGATAGTCGAGCGGACGGCAGCCATACATCTGCTGGCAGAATTTGTTCTCGTCCTCGGTCTCGGCGAGATGGGTGTGCAGACGCACGTCGAGCTTGTCGGCGAGATCGGCGGTGGCGCGCATCAAGGACGTCGTCACCGAGAACGGCGAGCATGGCGCCAGCGCAATCTGCACCATCGCATCCGCACCGCGCTGGTGATGCTTGGCGACGACGCGCGCGCTATCGGCGAGGATGGTGTCCTCGTCCTGGACGACGCTGTCGGGCGGCAGGCCGCCATCGCGCTGCGACAGGTTCATCGAGCCGCGCGTCAGCAGCACGCGGACGCCGAGCCGCCTTGCGACGCCGACCTCGATATCGACGGATTCTTCGAGCCCCCTGGGGAAGACGTAGTGATGGTCGGTCGTCGTCGTGCAGCCCGAGAGTAGCAGTTCCGACATCGCCACGGTGACGCCGAGCTCGAGCGCCTCGGGCGTCAGCTTCGCCCACACCGGATAGAGCGCCTGGAGCCAGGGAAACAGCTCGCGGTCCATCGCCGCTGGCAGCGCCCGCGTCAACGTCTGATAAAAATGATGATGGGTGTTGATGAGGCCAGGCAGCACGACATGCCCACTCGCATCGAACACGGCGACGTCTGCGGTCACGGGCGTCCCGCCGGCCGGAACGAGCTCGACGATGCGGCCATCCTTCACGACGATCCCGCGCCCGGCGCCGTCAGCGAGAATGGCGAGGGGATCCCTGATCCAGACCGGCTTTGCGTCGCTCATGACTCTGTTTCTCCCGACCCTCGTTAACAAAGCGCCTACAAGGCAGAGGCCATCCCGACAGCGTTATCGCTGCGACTTGTTGTTGCTACTTGGCGCTGGTCTTGCAAGACTTTCCCTCGACAAATCACTGCGGCGCAGGCGTTGTTGCGGCCATGGACTTGAATACCATCACAGCGGTGTCTCATCCGCAAACGCGCTCCGATCTGCCCGTTTGGACGCCAGGTGATGCTTGGCTCGCGGGCGGCACGTGGCTGTTCTCCGAACCGCAAGTTCACCTCACGCGGCTGATCGATCTCACCGATCTGAAATGGCCTGCGCTGACGATCACGCCTGGTCACCTCAGCATCGCCGCCACCTGCACCATCTCGCAACTCGATGCGTTCACCTCTCCGCCCGACTGGCTCGCTGCACCGCTGATCGGCCAATGCTGCCGCGCCTTCCTCGCCTCCTTCAAGATCTGGAAGACGGCGACGGTGGGCGGCAATCTCTGCATGTCGCTGCCGGCGGGACCGATGATCTCGCTGACCGCCGCACTCGACGGGGTCTGCACCATCTGGAAGGCCGGCGGCGGCGAGCAAAGGATTCCCGTCACCGACTTCGTCACCGGCAACCAGCGCAACCGCCTGTCGCCGGGCGACCTGCTGCGGCAGATCGATATCCCGATTGCGGCGCTGAAGCGTCGCTCCGCGTTTCGCCAGATCTCGCTCGCACCGGTCGGCCGCTCCGCGGCGCTTCTGATCGGAAGCCTCGACGGAATTGGCGCGCTGAAGCTGACCGTGACCGCATCGACCGTACGCCCGATCCAGATGTCGTTTCCCGGACCGATCGATGCGGGCACGCTTCGCACCGCGATCTCCGAGGAGATCCCCGACGATCTCTATCACACCGACATTCATGGCAAACCGCTCTGGCGCAAGCACATGACGCTGCGGGTCGCCGAGGAGATCCGCGCCGAACTGCTGGGTGCAATGTCGCCATGAGTTTCGAAGTCAACGGCACGACATTTACGCAAACGCCGCGCACCGGCCAGTGCCTGCGCACATTCCTGCGGGAGCTTGGCCAATTCGGGGTGAAAAAGGGCTGCGACGCCGGCGATTGCGGCGCCTGCACCGTGCTGCTCGACGGCGAACCCGTGCACAGCTGCCTGATCCCCGCGTTTCGCGCGAAGGGACGCACCGTCACCACGATCGAAGGGCTCGGCGGCGAGGACGGCGCGCATCCGATGCAGCAGGCCTTCCTCGACGCGCAGGGATTCCAGTGCGGCTTCTGCACCGCCGGCATGATCTTGACCTGCGCTTCGCTGAACCAGGCGCAGCGCACCGATCTCGGCGCAGCGCTGAAGGGCAACATCTGCCGCTGCACCGGCTACCGCGCGATCGAGGACGCAATCCACGGCAAGAGCAATGTCGAGGCGCGCGTCGAGGCCGGCGGCGCGTTCGGTCGCAGCCTGCCGGCGCCGGCGGGGCCGGACGTCGTGCGCGGCAAGGCGCGCTACACGTTCGACACGCACGTCGATGGCCTGCTGCACATCAAGCTGCTGCGCTCGCCGCATGCGCACGCGCGGATCGTTTCGATCGACAGATCGTCGGCGATGGCCGCTCCGGGCGTGCACGCAATCCTGACGCATGAGGATGCGCCGTCGGTGCTGACATCGACCGCGCGGCATGAGAAGGATTGGATGGATCCCGAGGATACCCGCATCCTCGACGACGTCGTTCGCTTCATCGGCCAGAGGGTCGCGGCGGTGGTGGCCGAGAGTGAAGGCGCGGCCGAGGAGGCCTGCCGCCGGCTGAAGGTCACGTACGAGATTCTGCCCGCGCTGATCGATCCGGAGCAGGCGATGATGCCGGGCGCGCCGCTCGTTCATCCCGACAGGACCAGCGCCAACCGCGTTGCCGACGCGCAGCGCAATCTGGTCGCGGAGATTCATGGCGAATTCGGCGATGTCGCCGCCGCGCTCGCCACATCCGCCGTCACTTATGAAGCCACCTTCCACAGCCATCGTGTGCAGCATGCGGCGCTGGAGACCCATGGCGGCCTCGCCTGGCTCGACGCGACAGGCGTGCTCAACGTCCGCACCTCGACGCAGGTCCCGTTCCTGACGCGGCGCGCGCTCTCGGACATCTTCCAGCTTCCCATGGACAAGGTCCGCGTGTTCTGCGAGCGGGTCGGCGGCGGCTTCGGCGGCAAGCAGGAGATGTTCGTCGAGGATATTCTGGCGCTGGCCGCGCTGAAGACCGGACGCCCCGTCAAGCTCGAGCTGACCCGCGAGGAGCAGTTCATCGCGACCTCGACGCGGCATCCGATGCGCGTCCACGTCAAGGCCGGCGCCGATGCCCAGGGCAAGCTCACCGCGCTGCAGCTCGACGTGCTCTCCAACACCGGTGCCTATGGCAATCACGGCCCCTCCGTGATGTTCCACGCGGTGAACGAGTCGATCGCCGTCTATAACTGCCCGAACAAGCGCGTCGACGGCTTCGTCGTTTACACCAATACGGTGCCAGCAGGCGCGTTTCGCGGCTATGGCTTGCCGCAGTCCGTGATCGCGGTGGAAGCCGCAATCGACGAACTGGCGAAGCAGCTCGACATCAGCCCCTACGAGATCCGTCGCCGCAATATCGTCAGGCCCGGCGATCCCATGCTGTCGCCGCCTGAATCCGAATATCACGACGTGCTCTACGGCTCCTACGGGCTCGACCAGTGCATCGATCTCGTCGAGCGCGCGATGCGGGCGGATCAGCCGCAAAGCGAGCTGTCGCCGGACTGGCTGACCGGCGACGGCATCGCGCTGACCATGATCGACACTGCGCCGCCCGCCGGCCACATCGCCGACGCCATGATCGCGCTCAACGACGATGGCGGCTTCGATCTCACCGTCGGTACCGCCGAGTTCGGCAATGGCACCAGCACCGTGCACCGGCAGATCGCCGCCACTGTGCTCGCGACCACCGTCGATAGAATTCGCCTGCGCCAGTCCGACACCGCCCATGGCGGGCACGACACCGGCGCCTATGGCAGCACCGGCACCTTCGTGGCCGGCAAGGCAACGCAGGCCGCCGCGATGCAGCTTGCAGCCGAGCTGAAGGCAGCCGCAGCCGGCGCGTGGCTTTGCGATGTCGCGACGTGCACGCTCGAGGGCGAGTTCGTCGTCAGCGGCGTGCGACGCATGTCCTTTACCGAGCTTGCCAGGCTGGCGCGCGAGGCGGGTCGTCCGCTCGTCGCGCACGGCAATTCCGAGGGAACGCCGCGCTCGGTCGGCTTCAACGTGCAGGGCTTTCGCGTCGCCGTGAACAAAGGCACCGGCGAGGTCAGGATTCTCCGGAGCGTGCAGGCGGCCGATGCCGGCGTCGTCGCCAATCCCATGCAATGCCGGGGGCAGGTCGAAGGCGGTGTCGCCCAGGCGCTCGGTGCTGCGCTCTACGAGGAGATGGTGATCGACGCCGAGGGCCGCGTCACCAATCCCAAATTCCGCGATTACCATCTGCCGTCCTTCGCGGACGTGCCGCGCACGGAAGTGTTGTTCGCCGAGACGTCCGACACGATCGGACCCCTGGGCGCGAAGTCGATGAGCGAGAGCCCCTACAATCCGGTCGCTGCGGCCCTCGGCAACGCCATCGCTGATGCCACCGGCATCCGCTTCACGGCGCCGCCGTTCAAGCCGGACCGGCTGTTCCCGGCGCTACACGACAAGTTTGGCGATTAACTGCCGCGATAGGTCGAATAGCTCCAGGGCGTGACCAGCAGCGGCACGTGGTAGTGGCCTTCCGGCTCGCTGATCGCGAAGCGCAGCGGGATCTCGTCGAGGAACGGCGGATCGGGAAGCTGCACATTGCGTTCGGCGTAATACCTTCCGACGTTGAAGCGGAGCTCGTAGCGGCCGATCGGCAGCGGGCGGCCGCCGATCAGCGGCTGGTCGGTGCGGCCGTCGGCGTTGGTAACACCGCGCGCGATGACGCGATTCTCGCCGAGCGCGGCTAACTCGACGAGTTCCACCGCGATTCCGGGGGCCGGCTTGCCCATGTGATTATCCAGCACATGGGTCGAGAGCCGGCCGTGCACTTTCAGTCTGTCATCGGCGACGACGAGCTGATCGAGCCGCAGGGCCGCGATACGGCCGATCTCCTCGATCGCGCGACGCGTCTCAGTCTTGGCAATGTTGCGCAGACGCGTCTCGAAGTCGTGCAGCACCGAATCCTTGGTGTGGCGCCGCACGCAGACGATATAGGGGAAGCCGAATTTTTCGCGGTAGGCGTTGTTGACGCGCTCGAACGCGGCGTATTCGGCCTCCGACAGCCGGTCGAGGCCGGCGCTGTTTTGTTCATTGGTCGATTCCGCCGTGAGGCCTGCCGCACGCTGGGCCTTGTTGGCGAGATCGGGATGCGCGCGGATCAGCGCCAGCTGCGCGTCGGGTGCGGCGCTTTGGATCGCCGTCATCAGCGCGGCGTGCAACTGATTGATGCCGGCAAACGGACGCCGCGCCGCGGCTTCTTGGGCAATCCACGGCGAGTATTCGACCACGTTTTCAAGTACCGCAACGAAATCGTCGAAGCTCGCGGTATTGAGATCAGACAAGGCGATCTGCGACATCGAGTCCCTACCCGATCTCGAAAGCGTTGTCGGCAAGACCCGCATGCTTGTCGTGCCAATGCTGCGCGATCTGAAGTCGCGTCGGCACCCAGACGCGATCGTGCTTGCCGATGTAATCGAGGAAGCGGATCAGGCCCGCGGCGCGGCCGGGCCGGCCGGCGAGGCGGCAGTGCAGCCCCACCGACATCATCTTCGGCGCGGTCTCACCTTCGGCATAGAGCACGTCGAAGGCGTCCTTCAGATAGGTGTAGAACTGCTCGCCTTCGGCAAACCCTTGCGGATTGATGAAGCGCATGTCGTTGGCATCTAACGTATAGGGAATGACGAGCTGCTTGCCGTTCGCGCCCTTGACCCAATAGGGCAGATCGTCGGCGTAGGAATCGCAGAGATAAAGGAAGCCGCCCTCCTCCATCAGCAGACGGTTGGTGTTGATCGAGGAGCGCCCGGTGTACCAGCCGAGCGGACGCGCGCCGGTGGCCTCGGTGTGGACGCGAATGGACTCGGCGATCTCGGCGCGCTCCTGCGCTTCCGTCATGTCCTTGTGCTCGATCCATTTCAGGCTGTGGCTCGCAATGTCCCAACCGGACTCCTTCATCGCCGCGACGATTTCCGGATTGCGCTTCAGCGCGGTGGCAACACCGAACACGGTGGTCGGCCAGTTGCGCTCATTGAACATGCGCCACAAGCGCCAGAAGCCGGCGCGCGAGCCATATTCGAACATGGATTCGATATTGGCGTGACGCTGGCCGGGCCAGGGCTGCGCGCCCAGCACGTCGGACAGGAACGCTTCCGACGCACGGTCGCCGTGCAGAATGTTGTTCTCGCCGCCCTCCTCGAAATTGACGACGAACTGCACCGCGACCCGCGCATGGCCGGGCCACTCTGGATGCGGCGGGTTGCGACCGTAACCGCGGAGATCGCGCGGGTAGCTGATATCAGTCACTTAGACTTCCTCGAAGCGGATCGGCAGTGCGCCCTTCCACAGCACGCTCTTGCCCAGCGTCGCCAGGTTCTCCAGGCCCGAAGTCACGGTGATGAAGTGATTGCCGGCGAGCTGGCCCATCTTGCTGGCGAAGTGCACGCCGCCATAGGCAAGCAGGATCTCGGTCTCGCTGATGCCGCCGGGATAGAGGATGATCTGGCCCGGCGCGGGATAGCTGGTGTGGTTCTCATAGCCGACGCCAAAGTCGAGATCGCCGAGCGGCATCCAGACGCCTTCGCCGCTCCAGCGTACATGGATGATGTGGCTCTCGAACGGCAGCGCCTTGCGGAACGCCGCGACAGTCTTGGGTGCGGCCTCCTCTTCGAAGCGGGCATCGAAGGTGAAATCGCCGGCGCGGATAACGAGTTTGCTCATCTCATCTCTCTGGATCGGGGGGTGAGGCCCCACGGGGAACTTGCACGCAAAGAGCATTCCAGCGGGCTTCGCGCAAGGGCGCTAGGACCCATTACCTGCGGTCGTAGGACCAGCCAAATATGCCGCTCCGCCGCACCTCCGGCTCGGGCTCCGCAGCGGCGGCTGCCGCCGGCGCCTCCTTCAGTTCCGCCTGGGGCGGTGGCGGAGGCGGTGCCGGCAGGTTCTCGCATTTCATGGAATAGACCAGCCTGCCGTCCGCGGTGCGTCCGATCGGAGCGCAGGGGTCAGGATGTGCCGCCGAGATTTTGGGAGCGGTTTTGACCTGCGCCACAGCCGGCGAGGCGATCAAAAGCAGGACCAGCAGATATTTCGACATCATTGTCGCGCCTGAAACCTTTGTTGCCCCCATTCAACCTGATGGCGCTGGTCAAGTCCATCCGGCCCCCGCCAGGAGGCTGCCGAATATTTAGCCGGGACCAAAAAATTTGCTCGCCCCATCGTGAACCCGACGACAGTGATATCAGGCTGGCGGCATCGCCATGTCAGCCGTGACGACGATGACATTTCTCACGACCGGGACGTCGTCACGGGAGATACAACCATGCAGAAGACTCTTGCCATTCTCGGCGCGACGCTGATCGCTGCCATCACCATCCAGACCGCGGCCGCGAACGACCATCACCACCTTCGCAAGGCACGACCTGCTCCCATCACCCAGTCGGCGCGCGACTCCAACGCGGCCATGTGGCCATCGCAGCCGACGGAACCTGACTGGTCGCGCTACGCCAATGGCGCAATGTCGGCGCCGGCGGGACGGTGATACGGAAGGCGTAGGGCGCGGCTCTTTCCTCATCGTCATTGCGAGTGCAGTGAAGCAATCCAGAGTCTTTCCGCTGAGGGATTCCGGATTGCTTCGCTGCGCTCGCAATGACGGAGTATGTGGCGACAGTATGGTTCTCCAAATGACCCTGTCATTCCCCGCGAAGGCGGGGATTCCAGTACGCCGCGGCTTCTCGGCTCAATCACATCCGCCTCTGGAATACTGGATCGCCCGGTCAAGCCGGACGACGACACTGAGTGTGTAGACGCAGATACACCGTCTCAGCCTCGCGGCACGTTTCGCCCGAGCTTTGCTTGAACTCGTCACCCTCTTTCCCAAGAGGGCGCAGGGAAGACCGGGTGCCGGCGGCACCCGCGGTCGGCTCGCGAAGCGTGACGACGTACGATCGCCCCTCAAGGTGAACCGGGATGGGCGACACAGCACCGGCCCGTCACCCGCCATCGTCAATACGGATCGTAGTAGCGCGGTCCACCGTAATAGCCGTAGCCGGGACCATAATAGCGCGGGCCGCCATAGTAATAGTTGTCGTAATATTCCTGGCGCCGGCTCTCGGCGATCGCGCCTCCGATCATACCAACCGCGGCGCCCATGAAGGCAAGGCCCGCAGCGCTCGGCCCACGCCGGTAATAGCGATGACGGCGCGCGGCGCTGAAATCGGTCGCGTTGGACGAGCCCTGCCCGGCCACAGCGGCAGTCGCGGCCTTGGCCGCTGCCGGCGACGCGGCAGCTGACGGCGAGACGGAAGCAACGACCAAAGCGAGACTGGCGAATGCGGCCAGTGCGGTGCTGCGGCCAACTCTCGATTTCACGGACCTGTCACTCATCCTCACGTCCTCCGCTCTCGCCAAAGAAAAGATATGGAAACACCACATAATGCGCAAAGCACCGAAATGGTTTCGTGATCGCGGCAATCTGCCACGCTTTGACTGGTCGCGCTACCTCTAGGCCCTGTAACTCCAATACTTCCGCAACGCATCGCCCGCGACCTGGAGATCAAAACGCTGGTCGGGCGCGAGTTGTTGCACGATCAGATTGAACATGTCGTTCAGGATCGAGCGCTTCTCGCCGAAATAAGAATGGCGCAGGCCGACCAGGCTGGTGTCGACCAGCGATGCATCGATCGTATCGACGCCGTCGACAACGGTCAGCGCGTCACCGGCCTCGCCCGCCCGGGGATAGCCGTGCACGAATTTGGAGGCCAGCAGCGCCACGTCGCGCGACGACGCATAGAGCGTGACGCGCGCAGCGCAGCCTTTGAACCTGGCCGCGAGCTGGACGAAACGGTCGCGGTCGATGTCGGGCGCGGCAAAGATGATCTGACCGAGCTTTGCGGCGCCGGCCGGCAGCTGCCACGACGTCACGCGCTCGAGCGTGTTGATCACCGCGCGGTTGCCCATGCTGTGAGCGATGACGTGGACCTTGCCGGCACCGATCTCGCCGAGCGCAAGCTGGAGAAATGTCTCGAAATGATCGCGCGACCAGTCGATCGTGCTCTCGTCCACCGTGTACTTCTTAGTGTCCGCCGCCGACGCCCAGCTATACAGCAGCGTCCTGCCGGCGAATTTCAGATCCACCGCAAGCTGCCCGGCGCGCCGCGCCGCGTCCTCGAAAGTGACGTTGTAGCCGTGCACGAAGATCAGGACGTCGTGCAAATCCGCGGCCGCAAGCGAGTCCTTCAGACTCGTAACGAACGTGTCCCTGCCAAGCGCTCCCACTGACTTGAGGATGACATGCTTTTCCGGATTGGCCGAGAATTCGAGGTGCCACCAGCTCGGGCTGGTGAGTTCGCCGAGGTCGCGGCCACGCGTGGGCACGCTGACCTCCGCGATTCCGAATGACGGCGTCCCGCGCGCACCGCCAAAATAGTGCGCCGGCGTGTCGTCGCCGCGGGCGCGGTCGGTGCCGTAGAACACGGGGATGGTGACGACGCCGGTCGCCTCATCCGTGCTCGGCCCGACAATGTCCGGGACGACCAGCGGCGTTACCCGGCCGCGGCGGGTCACAGTCTCCGTGGCAGCCATGGGCGCCGCCATGTCTTCCATCAAATGCTCGACGAGTTCCGTGGCCGGCGCCTCGGCGAGCAGCCGCACGAGCAGCAGGTCAAGCGACTGACGAAGCCTGGCCGGATCCTCGCCCTTGCCGGCGCGGCCGGCCAATTCCTGCAATTCGTCGGCGTAAGGGGGCCATTTGTCGCCCAGCAGATCCTTCAGCCGGGGCCCGAGTTCGAGCAAGGCAAGCAACAGGCGAAGCGTGTCCGACATCGCACGTCCCTCGTCGCTGGATGCGGCCAGGCGCCAGCCCCGCCGTCGATCCCTAGCCTAGAGGTTGTGAACGATCTGGCAAGTCCGCCCAGCGTGCCAGCGTCAACTTGCCCGGGGTGAAGACCTCAGGACAGCGCCCCCAGCACGCCGCGCGTGGCCTTGTCGATCTCCTCGACATAGCGGCGACGGGCGGTGGTCTCGGTCAGGAAGCCGACCACCTTGCGGCTGTCGGTGGAATCGACCACCGCCAGCATTTCGGCCTCGGCCTCGTCGAACACCGCCATGGCAGACTTCACGTTCATTTCCGGGATCAGCACGATCTCGGTCAGCCGCGCGAGCTCGATGATCTGGATATCATCGGCGATGGTGTCGAGGTCGCTGGAGAACAAGTCGGGCAGCAGGACCAGGCCGACATATTCGTCGGAATTGTTGACGATGACGACGCCCGGGCGCGACCCCAGCGGAAATTCGCTGCGGGTCGCGGCGATCGTCGTGCTCGACGGCACCTTGCCGACGTCGGAGCGCATCAGCCGCTCGACGGTGAGGTTGCGCAGCCAACCGACGTCATTGGCGCTACGGATGGTCTCGCCGCGCAGATGCAGGCGCCAGGTCGAGAAGGAATGGCCGAACATGAAGCGGACGCAGATCGAGGTGACGATGCAGCCGGCCAGCACCACGGCGGTGACGTCGACATTGCGGGTCATCTCGAGCACGAGGAACGACATGGTCAGCGGGCCGCCGACGATGGCCACGCCCAGCGTCGCCATGCCGGTCAGCATCGCCACCAGCGGATCGATCGCGAAGTTCGGGCTGATCAAGAGCAGCACCGCGGCGAAGAACTTACCGATCAGGCTGCCGACGAACAGCGAGGCGAAGAACAGACCGCCGCGGAAGCCCGAGGCCAGCGAGATCAGGCAGGCCGTCACCTTCAGCGCGATGATGATCGCGACCAGTCCGATCGTCATGTCGTGGAAGAGGTCGAGCACCATGGCGCCGTGGCCGGCCGCCAGCACCTGCGGCGTGACGAGGGCGAAGCTGCCGACGACGAGGCCGCCGATCACGGGGCGCAGCCAGACCGGCAGCCATTTGAACAGCCGCTCGAACATCGAGGACGAGCGCATCACGGCAATGCCAACGCCGCTGGTGACAAGCGCGAGCCCGATCAGCGCCAGATATTGCTCGACGCCGACGGCGCTGACCTTCGGTATTTCGATGGAGTACGGCGCGCCGCCGAGCCATTGCGCGGTGAGCGCGCCGGCGAGCGAGGCCGCCAAAATCGGCGCCGCGCTGCCGACGGAATAGACACCGACAATCAGCTCGCAGGCGTAGAACGCGCCGGTTATCGGCGCGCCGAAAGCGGCCGCGATCGCCGCCGCGGCGCCGCAGCCGACCATCAGGCGGAGATCGTTACGGCGGAGGTTGAAGAACTTGCCGAACAGCGAGGCGATCCCCGAGCCGATCTGGGTGTAGCCGGCCTCGAGGCCGACGGAGGCGCCGCAACCGTTCGAGATCAGCGTCTGGCTCGACACCACCACGCTGTCGCGCATCGACAGAATGCCGCCGCGCAGCGCATTGGCCTCGATCGGGTCGACTGCGCTCGAGATCTTCAGCCGTCGCCGCCACCATTCCATGATGCCGAGCACGAGGCCGCCGAGCGCCGGCGCGATCATTGCCGCCCAGGGGCTGATATAGGCGTTGGCAGAGAGGCGCACGTCGATCGGAATGCCAAAGATCACGACGTGGGCGATCTGCGCGATCACGGCCATCAGGGTCACGATCGCACCGGCCAGCGTGCCGATCACGAGCGCGAGCGGGATCAGGTAGAACTCGTTGCTGCGCAACAGTGCGCGCAGCCGAACCATCGTGCGGTTGGTGCCCTTGCCGTCGACGAAATATCTGATCCGCGCGAACACCGCTTGCGAGCCCTACCCTTCCGATAGGCCGTAGCCGGCCATGCGCTGACGGACCCGCTCGATCTCGGCGCTCGAGAGCAGCGGCGGTTTGCCGATCTGGAGACAGCCGTGATACTGCCGCGCCAGCGTCTCGACCTCGACGGCGAGCCACATCGCCTTGTCGAGCGTCTGGCCGAGCGCGATCATGCCGTGATGGTCCAGCAGACAGGCGAGCCGGCCCTCCAGCGCGCGCACCGCATGCGCGGACAGCTCCACTGTCCCGAAGGTGGCATAGGGCGCGCAGCGGATGCTGTCGCCGCCGGCCGCCGCGATCATGTAGTGCACCGGCGGGATCTCCATGCCCATGATCGCCAGGATGGTGCAATAGGTCGGATGGGCGTGCACGACGGCGTTGACGTCGGCGCGCGCCTTCAGGATGTCCAGATGGAAGCGCCACTCGCTGGACGGTTTCTGGCTTGGGGCATGCGAGCCGTCCATCGCCATGAAGACGATCTGGTCCGGCGTCATGGTGTCATAGGGCAGGCTGGTGGGCGTGATCAGGAGCCCGTCCCCATGCCGCACGCTGATATTGCCTGATGTGCCCTGGTTGATGCCGAGCGCATTCATGCGGCGGCAGGCGTCGATGATGGCCTGTCTCTTTGCGAGTTCGTCCGCTGTCATCGACTTCGATTTCATCTCGACCTTCTTGTCGATTTCTTCGATGGGCTCTTGTTAGACCCGAAGTACGTCAAAGCAATATGGCAGTGCAAGCGAAAGCGGACCTGTTCAGGCACTGGATTTCTGGCGCGCCCGCCCGGGACATGAATTTATCGTAAAATCAACAGATTAACAGTTTGTCGCAGGCCCAGAGACCTCAAGACAGGCTCGCCCGGACAGCCGCAATGCCGTTGATCACGAATTGCACCGAATAGGCCGCCAGCAGCATGCCGAGCACCCGCGAGAGCACGGCATTTCCGGTGCGCCCGAGCGTGCGCGCAATCAGGTGCGCCGAGACGAAGCAGAGCATGCAGAGCAGGCAGACCGCCAGCACGATCGCGATGATGATGGCGAGCCTTGCTCCATAGCCGGCACCGCCCGCCAGCAACAGCGTGGTCGCGATCGCTCCGGGACCGGCCATCATGGGGATTGCGAGCGGAAACACCGCGACATCGGAGGCGTGCTCGGCCGTCGCCTTGTCCGCCTCCCGCGCCTCGCGATGCGGCCGGTCGCCGAAGATCATCTGGTAGGACACGCCGAACAGCAGCAGCCCGCCCGCGATCTGGAAGGCGGGGATGCCGATCCCGAGCTGGCGCAGCAGCCAGTTTCCGACCAGCGCGATCACGACCAGGATCGAGGCCGCGATGAACGGCGCCCGCAGCGCCACCGTCCGCTTGCTCGTCTCGGGCATGCCGCCGGTCGCGGCCAGAAACGCCGGCGCGAGGCCGACGGGATCGACCACCAGCAGCAGCGTGACGAAGGCGGACAGGGCGAAGTCGAGCATGGGTCAGGCGCCTCAGGCGAGGATGGACAGCCAGCCATAGCGGCTCGCGCAGACCTTCGCGAGGAACATTTGCCCGTCCCGGCTCTTGATCGCGTGAGGATTGAGGAAGGACTTGCCTTTTTAAGAAGGACTTGCCTTCCCGTGTCGCCTCATGAGGAGGACCAATGGCGAAGAAAGCAAAGAAACGTGCACCCGCGAAAAAGACCGCGTCGCGCCGCCCGCGTCGGGCGCCTAAGATGCTGAGCGACCTTTTCCTGGAAACGCTGAAGGACATCTATTACGCGGAGAACAAGATCATCAAGACGCTGCCGAAGATGGCCAAGGCCGCGCATTCGAAGGACCTTGCGGCCGCCTTCAACAAGCACCTGCGGGAGACGCAGGGCCAGGTCAGACGGCTCGAGCAGATCTTCGGGATGCTGAACAAGCCCGCGCGCGGCAAGCCGTGCGAAGCGATCAACGGCATCACCGACGAGGGCGCCGAGATCATGAAGGACTTCAAGAACGCCCCTGCCCTCGATGCCGGGCTGCTCGCGGCGGCGCAGGCCGTCGAGCACTACGAAATCTCCCGTTACGGCACACTTCGCACCTGGGCCGAAGAGCTCGGCATGCCCGAGGCGGCAAGGCTGCTCCAGGATACGCTGGACGAGGAAGAGGCGACCGACCACACCCTGACCGAGCTCGCCACGTCGGTCATCAACCTCGAAGCCGAGGCCGAATACCGCGAAGCCGCCTGATCCAGACCACCCAATTGTTACCTCCGGCGCCGCGGAACATCTTTCGCGGCGTCGATGCGTCTGAGCGCAAGGGCCTGCTCCGCCAAGAGAGGCAGGCATGCCGCAAACGCGCGATGCTGGAATTTGCGGGAACCATCACCATATCCCGTTTTCCAACCGCAGCGCCTTCCCCGAGTTTTGCCATGCAACCCAAGAATCCCTTTGACTGGATGCTGTCCGAGGCCCTCGACCAGCTGACCCGCGCCGAACGGATGCGGCAGCAGTTCGGCCGTCAGGACACCTGCTGGGAGCCGCCGATCGACGTGCTTGAGACCGAGCATGAGCTTCTGATCCTGATCGCGCTTCCCGGCGTCAATCCGGACAATGTCGAGACCGTCATCCATGACGGCGTGCTGGTCATATCCGGCCAGCGCACGCTGCCGCCGGAGCTTCGCAACGCCCGCATCCACCGGCTCGAGCTGCCGCAGGGGCGTTTTGAGCGCCGCATTGCATTGCCCCTTGGCCGCTACGCCATCAGCCGCTTCGTGATGGACGGCTGCGTCGCGCTGCGCCTCGCCAAATCCTGAGGTCGATCATGGCCACCGAACAGATGAATACCGCACAGACCAATCCTGACGTGAATATCCCCGACGACGCACTGATCATCATCCCGGTGCGCGAGATGGTGCTGTTCCCCGGCGCCATCGCGCCGATCGCGATCGCACGCCCGAAATCCGTCGCCGCCGCGCAGCAGGCGCTGCGCGAGCAGCGGCCGGTCGGCATCGTGCTGCAGCGCAGCCCCGAGACCGACGAGCCCGGCCCTGATGATCTCTACAAGGTCGCGACCATCGCCAACATCGTGCGCTACATCACCGCACCCGACGGCACGCATCACATCGTCTGCCAGGGCGTGCAGCGCGCGCGTATCCTCGACTTCCTGCCGGGGACGCCGTTCCTGGCTGCGCGCTTCCAGCAGATCCCCGAGCCGACCACGACCTCAGCCGAGATCGAGGCACGGGCGCTGAACCTGCAGCGCCAGGCCATCGAGGCGATCGAGCTGCTGCCGCAGGCCCCGCCCGAGCTGGTCGCGATGTTCCAGAGCACCAGTGCGCCCGGCGCGCTGGCGGACCTGGCGACGTCGTTCATGGACATCAAGCCGTCCGACAAGCAGGAGGTGCTGGAGACCATCGACCTCTCCTTGCGCGTCGAGAAGGTGTCGAAGCACCTGGCCGAGCGGCTGGAGGTGCTGCGCATCTCCAACGAGATCGGCCAGAAGACCCGCGCCTCGTTCGACGAGCGGCAGCGCGAGGCGATCCTGCGCGAGCAGATGGCGACCATCCAGCGGCAACTGGGCGAAGGCGACGGCAAGTCTGCCGAGGTCGCCGAGCTGACGGCTGCGATCGCCAAGGCCAACATGCCGCCGGAGGCGGATGCGCACGCCAGGAAGGAGCTGCGCCGCTACGAGCGCATGCCCGAGGCTGCCGGTGAAGCCGGCATGGTCCGCACGTACCTCGACTGGCTGATCGAGCTGCCATGGGCGCTCCCCGCGGAGAAGCCGATCGACATCAAGGAGGCACGTCGCATCCTGGATGCGGATCACTTTGGCCTGGAGAAGATCAAGAGCCGGATCATCGAATATCTGGCGGTGCGCAAGCTGGCGCCGCAAGGCAAGGCCCCGATCCTGTGCTTCGTCGGCCCGCCCGGCGTCGGCAAGACCTCGCTCGGCCAGTCCATCGCGCGTGCGATGGATCGCCCCTTCGTGCGCGTCAGCCTGGGTGGCGTGCATGACGAGGCCGAGATCCGCGGCCACCGGCGCACCTATATCGGCGCGCTGCCCGGCAACATCATCCAGGGCATCAAGAAGGCGGGCGCCCGCAACTGCGTCATGATGCTGGACGAGATCGACAAGATGGGCCGTGGCGTCCAGGGCGATCCTTCCGCCGCGATGCTGGAGGTGCTCGACCCCGAGCAGAACGGGACGTTCCGGGACAATTACCTGGGCGTGCCCTTCGACCTGTCGCGCGTCGTCTTCATCGCGACCGCCAACATGCTGGACCAGATTCCGGGTCCGCTGCTGGACCGCATGGAGCTGATCAGCCTGGCCGGTTACACCGAGGATGAGAAGCTGGAGATCGCGCGGCGGTATCTGGTGCGGCGGCAGCTGGAGGCCAATGGCCTGACGGCCGAGCAGGCCGAGATCGAGCCGGATGCGCTGAAGCTAGTGGTCAAGGGTTACACCCGTGAGGCCGGCGTGCGTAACCTCGAGCGTGAGATCGGCAAGGTGTTCCGCCATGCCGCGGTGCAGGTCGCCGAAGGCACGACCACAAAGGTGGTGGTGACGGCGAAGGACATCGGCGACGTGCTGGGACAGCCGCGCTTCGAAGGCGAGATCGCGCAGCGCACCAGCATTCCGGGCGTGGCCACCGGCCTTGCCTGGACGCCTGTGGGCGGCGACATCCTGTTCATCGAGGCCTCGCGCGTGCCCGGCCGCGGCGGCATGATCCTAACCGGCCAGCTTGGCGAGGTCATGCGCGAGAGCGTGCAGGCCGCGCTGACGCTGGTGAAGAGCAAAGCGAACCAGCTCGGCATCGATCCCCAGGTGTTCGAGAAGAGCGACATCCACGTTCACGTTCCTGCGGGCGCAACCCCGAAGGACGGACCGAGCGCGGGCGTGGCGATGTTCACGGCGCTTACATCACTGCTCACCAATCGCACGGTGCGGAGCGACACCGCGATGACCGGCGAGATCTCGCTGCGCGGCCTGGTGCTGCCGGTCGGCGGCATCAAGGAGAAGGTGGTGGCTGCGGCCGCCGCCGGATTGAAGCGGGTGATGCTGCCGGCGCGCAACAAGCGGGACTATGACGACATCCCGAAGAGCGCGCGGGACAACCTCGAATTCATCTGGCTGGAGCGCGTCGACGAGGCCATCGCCGCGGCGCTCGAGCCGGTGGGAGTCGATGCGAAGGTCGAAGCGGCGGAGTGATGCGATGAAGAAACTGCTGGAAGACGCAAAGCGATCGCGAAAAACGCAAAAGCTGCGCCAGCTGCTCGGCCGTGCCATCGACCGGGTGCGCGATGCACTTGCAGGACCTGAGCCGCGGCTTCAGCCGATCCCGGTCCGGGTGAGGCGCCGCAAGGGCTGATCCCCTCCGATCGGCCCCTGCGGTCCATTCAAACCAAAAGGCCCCCTCTCATCGAGGGGGCCTTTGCGTTATCAGGCCACGGCGTCCTTGGCGGCCTTGACGGGGCGGGCGCGGACGATCTTCCGGGCCGGCTTGGCCTTGAACATCATCTCTTCGCCCGTGAACGGGTTGGTGCCCTTGCGCGCCTTGGTCGCGGGCTTCTTGATGACCACGAACTTGGCGAAGCCCGGCACCAGGAACAGGCCGTTCTTCTTGAGCTCCTTGTGGCCGACGTCGGTCAGCGTCTCCATGACGCTCTTGACGTCGCGCTTGGAAAGCTCGGTGGCGGTCGCAATCTTTTCGATCAACTGCGATTTGGACATTTGGGCTGGCATCGTGTCTCCTCTGATTCGTTGCCGGTTGCATATTAGACCAACCGGCGAAGGCCTATAGCCTTCTGCACAGTTTTGTCGCGGTTTTACGGGCTTTTTTGGCCCCCTGAGACAAAAAACCCTGCATTTTAGCGGCTTCCAGAACGGATGGCGCCTCGCGCAGCGGTTTTTGCCTTGTTTCAAAGGCCCGCAAGCAGCCTTGCTAAAGCTGATTCGATGCTTTCGACAAGCGACGACCGGCCTCTTTGTGCGAGGAGAAGCGCGATTCACCCTGAAAAATAAGGCTTGATCGTCGCCCTGCGACGTTTTTCCCTGCTTTTTACGGGCCGCGGCGCACTAGATGCGCTCGATGATGATGGCCGGAGCCATGCCACCGGCCGCGCACATCGTGACGAGACCGCGCTTGAGGTCGCGCCGTTCGAGCTCGTCGAGCACAGTGCCGATCAGGATCGAGCCCGTCGCCCCGATGGGATGACCGAGCGCGATCGAGCCGCCATTGACGTTGACCTTGGCGCGATCGAGCTTGAGATCCCTGATATATTTTTCGGCCACCACCGCAAAGGCCTCGTTGATCTCGAACAGGTCGATGTCGTCGATGGTGAGCCCCGCCTTCGCCAGCACCTTGCGGGTCGCCGGCACCGGTGCGTTCAGCATCAGGGTCGGCGAGTCCCCCATATTGGCCATGGCGACCACGCGGGCGCGGGCTTTGAGGCCATGCGCCTTGGCGTAAGAAGGTGACGCGAGCAGGATCGCTGCGGCGCCGTCGACGACGCCCGACGAATTGCCGGCGTGGTGCATGAAGTCGATGTCGAGGTCAGGGAATTTTTGCAGGATCAGGCCGCGATAGGTCGTACCCTTGTCGTCCAGCGCATAGTCGGCGATCGCCGGGAATGCCGGCTTCAGCGCCGCCAGCCCTTCCATCGTGGTCTGCGGCCGCGGATATTCTTCATGGTCGAGCGCGAGGCTGCCGTCCTCGCGATAAACCGGCACGAGGCTCTTCTTGAAATACCCGCCGGCAATCGCATGGGCGGCGCGCTTCTGGCTTTCAAGGCCAAGCGCGTCGACGTCCCGACGCGTGATGCCTTCCAGCGTCGCGATCGCATCCGCGCAGACGCCCTGATGCGACTGCGGATGTTTTGCACGAAGCCGCAGATTGCCGGAGTCCATCATCATCGGGCCGCCGCCGCGACGTCCCTCCATCGACATCATCTCGCAGCCGCCGGCGATGACGAGTTCTTCCGCGCCCGCCATGATAGAGGAGGCCGCCATGTTGACGCTGGTGATGCCGGAACCGCAGAAGCGATCCAGCGTCACGGCGCTGGCGCGCACGTCATAGCCGGCATCGAGCGCCGACATGCGGCCAAGATCGCCGCTCTGCGTCGCCACCTGCGCGCTGCAGCCCCAGACGATATCGTCGACATCGGCGGTGTTGATCCCGGTGCGATCGGCCAGCGCGCGCAGCACGGTGGCGCCGAGCTGCTGCGGATGAATGCCTGAGAGAGCCCCCTTGCCGGCCTTGCCGACGCCGCGCGGGGTGCGGCAGGCATCGATGATCAGCGCGTCGGTCATGGGCGTTGTCCTCTTGTTATGCGTGTTGAGGACGGTTTTGAATCAGGGGGAGAGGGGAGTCAATGAGCGGCTGTCTCAGCAAAAATGGGATCAGACGGACTCGCGGAGACTCCCCCTCACCCGGATTTTCCGCTGCGCGTAAAATCCGGCCTCTCCCCGCATGCGGGGAGAGGCAAAGAGTTCACGCCACCGCCGCGTTATTCGCGATCACGTTGCGATAACAGCTGGCGCAGAGCTTCGCCGTGCGCACCTGGGCGTCGAAATTGACGTGGTAGAGCCCGAAGCGCCTGTTGAGCCCGAAGACCCATTCGCAGTCGGGGCATCGACCACCCGTGAAATGCAAGGCATGGACCCAGTGTCCCAACAATCCGGCGGCCGCCCTGCCAAGACCGGACTCCTCAACTATGCGAATTCCAGCACATCGGCCACCGGACGGCGCGGCTTCTGTGGCCAGTTTCCGGGACGCTCCCCCCCTACGGACAACAGCATGACCGGCACTTCGTCCTCGTCCAGCGCGAACTCTCGGGCCACTGCTTCGGCATCGAAACCGATCATGGGCGTCGAACCGAGGCCCAGCGAGCGGGCCGCATAGATTATCGCCGCCGCCCCGAAGGTGGCGGTACGTACTGCCTCGTCGCGTTGGCGCTGCGGGTACTCCATGTACAGATCGCGTGCGGGGATTTCCCAATCCGGCACCATCTTTGCCGGCATGATGCCCGCCTGCACCAGTGGCGCGAGGCGCTTTGGTATTACGCTGGAATCGGCCAACTGGCCGCAGACGATGAAGGTGACGGCTGCTTCGGTGATCGCGGGCTGATGCCAGGCAATCGGATGCAACCGAGCCTTTGCTTCAGGCGTACGTACGGCGATGAAGCGCCAATTCTGCAAGTGGAAGGATGTCGGCGCGGTGGTGCCGATTCGCACCAGTTCGCGGATTTGGTCGTCGCTTAAGATGGCAGCAGGGTCGTAGTACTTGGCGGCGCTACGGCTCAGGATGCATTCGATGACGGTGTTGGTCATCGTGATTCCGTCGCTCATGGAGATTCCTATAAGTGAGAGCTAGGTTGAAGTGTAGAAGTGTTTCCGCTGGTGGCACTCGTGCCTTGCTCGCATCGGCGCTCACCTGCCGCCAGCTGGACGGTGCCGGCCGGCTGCGTGCATCAATGGGCATGCGTCGCTCAGGGACGAACGCGGATGATCGTCTTCCCCGTGCGTCGCTTGGTCGGGTTCAAGGTGGCGACGGCAGTGTCAAGGGTCGAGACGCTGCCGATGTTCGTCCGCAGTCGTCCGTCCCGCACCCGCTGAACGATCTCACTCAGTTGGGCCTGATCGGACTCGACGACGAAGTCGACCACGCGGCCGTCGACGGGCCGCGCCTCGGCCGGCCCGACGATGGACACCAGCGTTCCTCCGGTTCGAATAAGGTCAGCGGAGCGCTTCCCGATGTTGCCGCCGATGCCATCGAGCACCAGATCGACCTCGCCGACGTCCTCCAGCGCGTCGCTATCGAGGTCGACGAACTCCTTCGCGCCGAACTCGAGCACCGTCTGACGGTCGGCAGCACGTCCGGTGCCGATGACGTAGGCGCCGAACTCTCGTGCGAGCTGCGTCACCATCGAACCGACTGCGCCCGCCGCGCCGTGCACGAGTACGCTCTGCCCCGCCTGAAGGCGGCCGTGCTGGAACAGTCCCTGCCACGCGGTGAGGCCCGAAATTGGCAGACTCGCGCCCACCGTGAAGTCGACGTCGCCCGGAAGCGGCGCGAGGTTGCGTGCCTCCATGGCTACATACTCCGCCAGGGTGCCGTCGCGATACCAGTCGGCGAGGCCGAACACTCGCTGTCCCACCGACAGTCCCGTCGTGCCGTAGCCGAGAGCGGTGACCACTCCGGCCAGCTCGTGCCCAGGGATCGACGGCGTTCGATCACGGTCGAGGCGATCGGTCCAGGTCGAGGGCCACTCCAGCTCAGTCGGGACGAATCCCGACGCATGAACCTGAACGATGACGTCGTTTATCGCCGCCTGCGGCTCGGGTCGCTTCACCAGCTTCATTCCGGCGGTTCCCGCCGCCTGGTCCGTTACGACGATTGCCTTCATGATCAATTTCTCTTGGGTCGTTTGTCTCTCTGGGCTCGGGCGCGTGGACGCTCCGGCTATCGACAAAATGTCATCCATTGTGGAACTCCTGTCGGTGTCTACAATCTGCGCTGTCTGCTTGACCGGGGTTCCCACCAAGCCTGATGGATCGGGATGGCTCCGGTCGCGAGTGATGGCGGATAGATGCATTGCGCCTGATCAGAGAAACAGTCCCAAGATTGCCGATTTTGGCTGTACCATCGCGCGATGGCTGTCCTCCCGATCCAACTCGATCGTGCCAGAAGGACTCCGCTGGCTACCCAGATTTATTCGGCGATCCGAGACGGCATTGAAAACGGACGGCTCGCCCCGGGGGCGCGGTTGCCCTCTTGGCAGGATCTGGCCGCTCAACTCGGCGTCTCCCGCGGCACCGTGCGTGTGGCTTACGAGCGTCTCGTCGCGGAGCAATTCGTGATTGGTCTCGGGCCGGCAGGAACGCGTGTGGCCGAGCGGCAGTCCCGATCCTCAGTACCTGATTGGTCGCCGGAATCCCCGCTTCTGCCGGACCTCTTCTACGAATTCGGAAACGCGCCGCTGGCATTTCAGATGGGCGTGCCCGCTCAAGACGCTTTCCCGTTCAAGCTGTGGTCACGCATCCTGACTCGTGAGACCCGGCGGGTTGCAGCGGCGCCGGTGACGTATCCGGATCCGCGTGGCGATCCGGAGCTGCGAAAGGAGGTCGCGGCTTACTTGGGGCTGGCCCGCGGCCTTCAGTGCAATCCCTCTCAGGTGCTGATAACGGGTGGATTCTCCGGTGCACTCGGTCTGGCGATCCGAGGACTCCAGCTTGGAAGGATGGGAGCCTGGATCGAGGATCCAGGTTTTCCGCTCACTCGCACCGCACTCGGCCTAGCTGGCATGGCCGTGACAGCTATCCCGGTCGATGCGGAAGGACTGGACGTTGCAGCCGGTGTCCAGACCGCCGCTGGAGCGAAATTGGCAGTTGTGACGCCAGGCCAGCAGGCGCCGCTCGGCATGACGATGTCTCAGCCGCGGCGGTTTGCACTGATCGAGTGGGCTCGGCGCAACGACGCCTGGATCATCGAGGACGATTACCTGAGCGAACTGCAGCTGAAGGGACGGGCGGCTCCGGCTCTTGCATCTCTCGATCATGGAGGTCGGGTGCTGCACATAGGCAGTTTCAGCAAAACGATCAGCCCGGCGCTGCGCCTGGGTTTCATGGTCGTGCCGCCGGAACTGAGTCGCCGGTTCGCTGAGCTTGCTGCTTCCCTGGCGCCGGCGCCGGCCGCAGGCATGCAGCGTGCCGTGGCGGAATTCCTGCGGGACGGTCATTATCTTCGCCATCTGCGCCGCATGAAGCGGCTTTACGCCGCTCGAAGAGAGGCTCTGCTTCGTTGCCTGGGAGAAATGGCGCCAGACTCGATAAAGGTGCAGGCGACTGCCGGTCTTGCAGTAGTGATCTTGCTTCCCAAGTCCGCGTCAGACGTGGACATCGCTTCACGTGCGCTGGAGTGCGGGCTCGCGCCGCGTCCGATATCGGCGTGGTACATGCAACCGCCCCGGCAGCAGGGACTATTGCTCTGTGTGACAAACCTCAACGAACGGCGGCTGCCGGCGGACTGTCGTCGGCTGTTGGAATTGGCGCGATAGCAGTCGGACGAGCTAAGCCCCCGCCGCGTTCTTCGCGATGACGTTGCGGTAGAAGCTCGCGCTGAGTTTTGGTGTCCGCACCTGGGTGTCGAAATTGACGTGGTAGAGTCCGAAACGCTTGTTGAGGCCGAACACCCATTCGAAATTGTCGAGCAGGCTCCAGAGGAAATAACCGCGCACCGGCACGCCTTCCGCGGTGGCGCGCTGGAGCTGGGCAAGATAGTTGCGCAGATACATGATGCGGTCGGTGTCGTAGATCTTGCCGTCTTGCATCACCTGATCCTCACCGGATGTGCCGTTCTCGCTGATATAGATCGCATCGGTCTTCCAGATCTTTGCGGCGAGCTTCGGCACCCAATAGATCGTCTCGGGTCCGACGCGCAGCCAGTCCGAGTTCATGTGCGGAAAGGTTTTCGGGATCGGCAGCGGCATGAAGCCCGCGCCCTGGTCGGACGCGACAATGTAGTGCTGCGGCGCGTAGATGTTGAGGCCGAGGAAGTCGACCGGCGAGGAGATGACCTTCAATTCCGCGTCGGTGTATTTCGGCGCGTCGCGGCCTGCATATTTCAGAAACGCGTCGGTATAGCGGCCGGTCATGATGACGTTGAGATAGCCGGCGTTCAGCTCGCGCAGCGCGATCTCGGCGGCGCGGACGTTCTCGGGCGTGTCGATCGCGGGAATGCAGGCATCGATGTTCTCGGCAGGTCCGACGCGCGTGCCGCGGCGGCCATGGGCGCGCACCGCCTGCACCGCGAGCCCATGCGCGAGCGCGCTGTTATGCCTGACCTGGTTCACGTCGACCTGCGGCAGCGTCAGGCCGGGCGCGTCGATGCCGATGCCATAGCCAAAATAAACGAAGCGGCCACTCTCGTTCAGCGTAAACACGTTCTTGACGCGATCGGTGAGGTGCTCGGCGACATAGGCCGCGTAGTCGCCAAAGATCTTGCAGGTCTCGGTCGACCGCCAGCCGCCGAAGCGGTCCTGCAATGATTGCGGCAGGTCCCAGTGATAAAGCGTCAGCCACGGGTCGATGCCGTTCTTCAGGAGCTCGTCGATCAGGCGATCGTAGAAGTCGAGCCCCTTCGGGTTCGGCTTGCCATCGCCGTCAGGAAACACCCGCGGCCAGGCCACCGAGAACCGATAGGCCTTGCAGCCGAGCTCCTTGATGAGTGCGATGTCATCCTTGTAGCGGTGATAATGCTCAGCGGCGCGGTCGCCATTGGTGCCGTCCTCGATCTTTCCGGGGATGCGCACGAACTTGTCCCAGATCGAGGCCCCTCGCCCGTCCTCCTCGACCGCGCCCTCGACTTGATAGGACGAGGTCGCGGTGCCCCAGAGAAAGCCTGCCGGGAAGCCGCCGGCGCTGCGCGGTACCGCAGCCGGCTTGGCGTCGGCGATCTCAAGGGCACTTGCGATTCCGGCTGCGGATAGTCCCGCGACTTTCGCGAACTGGCGACGCGAGACCTTGTCCGACATTGATGCTGCCTCGAGATTGATGGTACGGCGGCACAATGACGGGGTGCGGTCCGTTTGAGAAGCGCCGGCACCGGAATTTGAGGATACGGCATCGCGCTGACCCAGGGCGCGAGATGTCGCGGCAAGCCATGCTGCGCTCAGCGCGAGCGTTTGGGCAGCTTTGGCAGTTTCGCGGGATTGAAGGCTGGGATCTCCCCGGTCCGTTCAGGCGCCGCCGCGGGCTGTTCCGTCAGAATGAGCGTTCCCTCGAGGACGACGCCCTGCGCCTGCCCCGCGGTCGCCGTGTAGGTCGCGATCTTGCCGGGGCACGTGCCTTCGATGTCCAGCGTGAGTTCATCATAGACGCCGAACACCGTGTCACGCCCTTCGGTGTGACGCTTCGTCGATACGGTCGCGGTGAAACGATCGCCATCGACCCGGCAGGAACCGTGATATGTCATCAGGCTGTCGCGGCCCCAGATCTGGCCGTCGGCGACATGGACGATGCCGGTGCCCTGGTCGAATGGCGTCTTGTACCACGCCGCGTAGGTGCCATCCTTCAGCATGGGAGCGGTCTCCCCCTGATCTTGCTAGGCTAATCATCCACATGATCAGGGCTAAAGCGCGGTTAATGATCCGGCCCGTACCAATCCGGTGGTCCGCCTCAGGGCATCAACTTCCTCAATCATGTTCAGGATGATGAACGCCGGGCGAGCGAGTTTTGGCGCGATTTCGCGCGAACGACGCCTCCTGTTGCACGCTCGACGTGCTTTTGCTACGGTTGAGGTACGCGCCTCATTTCACCTCATGGGCCGACGGGTGATCCCGCCCCTGCCGCAAAGATGCGGATTGGCGGCCGACCTTTGCGTCCCGTGAGGAGGGTGAGGCATGTGCCCAATTCGGGCTGAAGCAGAGTTGGCCTCCATCAAGGGCTGACCGCACAAGGGGAGGATGACATGCAGCGTCACTTGATCGCAGGCGTATCTGTCGCGTTCGCACTGGTTCTGGGCCTCGGCTCGGCCAATGCGGCCGACAAGAAGGTTCTGGCCTTCGTCGTCAACGGTGCGTCCGACTTCTGGAAGATCGCGGAAGCCGGCGTGAAGAAGGCCCAGGGCGAACTGCCCAACTACAATCTTCAGCTCAAATATCCAGAACAGGCCGCCGCTGCCGTCCAGCAGCGCATGATGGACGACCTCGTCGCCGCCGGTGCCGCCGGCATCATGGTCAGCGCGGTCGATCCGAAGAACCAGGTCGAGCACCTCAACAAGATCGCCTCGCAGACGCTGCTGTTCACCACCGACAGCGACGCGCCGAACTCGAAGCGCATCGCCTATATCGGCTCGTCGAACGTCGACCTCGGCAAGGACGCCGGCAAGCTGATGCTCAAGGCACTGCCGAACGGCGGCAAGTGCGTCGGCTTCGTCGGCCTGCCCGGCGCCGACAACGCCCGCGAACGCATCGAGGGCGTCAAGGAGACCATCAAGGGCTCGAAGGTCGAGCTGGTCGACGTTCGCGGCGACGAGATCGATCAGACCCGCGCCAAGCGCAACGTCGAGGACATTCTCGCTGCCATGCCCGACGTGAGCTGCCTGGTCGGCTTCTACTCCTACAACACGCCTCGCATCTATGAAGTGCTCAAGGAAGCCGGCAAGCTCGGCAAGATCCAGATCATCGGCTTCGACGAGGATCCGATCACGCTGGGCGGCGTCAAGGAAGGTGCGATCGCCGGCACCGTCGTGCAGCAGCCGTTCGAGTGGGGTTATCAGGGCATGAAGCTGATGGCGAAGTACATTGAGGGCGACAAGTCCGGCGTGCCCGCCAACGGCATCATCATCGTACCCGGCAAGGTCATCGACAAGAGCAACGTCGACGACTTCATGGGCTCGATGAAGGCAATGCTCAAAAAGTAGGAGACGTGCGGGCATTGCCCGCAGCCTTCAATGACTGAGCCGTTCCTCGAACTCGTCGACATCAGCAAGAGCTACCCCGGCGTGGTCGCACTCGACCACGTCGGCCTTGCCGTGTCGCCGGGCGAGGTGATCGCGCTGATCGGGGAGAACGGCGCCGGCAAGTCGACCTTGATGAAGGTGCTCGGCGGCGTGGTTGAGCCGAGCGGCGGCCGCATCCGCGTCGACGGTGTCGAGCGGAACGCGCTGACGGTGGCTGAGGCGATCACCGCAGGCATCGCCTTCGTCCATCAGGAGCTCAACCTCTTCGACAATCTCGACGTTGCCGGCAATGTGTTCATCGGCCGCGAGCCCGTGCATGGCGGGCCGCTGCGGCTGATCGACCGCAAGGCGCTCTACGCCAAGACGCAGCCGCTGCTGGACCGTTTGGGGGCCGATTTCGCGCCGGACGCGCCGCTCGCCGAGCTGTCGCTGGCCCAGCGTCAGCTCGTCGAGATCATGAAGGCGCTGTCGCTCGATGCGCGCCTTGTGATCATGGACGAGCCGACATCGAGCCTGACCCTTTCCGAGACCGACCGGCTGATGCGGGTCATCGCAGCCCTGAAGGCCCACGGCGTCAGCATCATCTTCATCACCCATCGCCTCAACGAGGTGATGCAATGCGCCGACCGCGCGGTGGTCTTGCGCGACGGCCGCATGGTCGGCGCGCTGACCCGCGCCGAGCTGTCGCCGGCGGCGATGATCCGGTTGATGATCGGGCGCGACCTCAAATCGCTCTACGTGCCGCCGGCCGCCCCACCTGGCGAGCCCGTGCTCGACATCGTCGAGGCGGTCACCGATACCTATCCGGAGCGCGCAGTGAGCCTGTCGGTTCGCCGCGGCGAGATTTTGGGGCTGGCCGGCCTCGTCGGCTCCGGCCGGACCGAGCTGGCGCGCGTCGTTTTTGGCGTCGATGCGCTCCGGGGCGGCGCGATCAAGCTGAACGGCGAAGCGATCCGCGTGACAAACCCGCGCGCGGCGATCGACCATGGCATCTACCTTATCCCGGAGGACCGCAAGGGCTGCGGGCTCCTGCTCGACGTGTCGATCGCCGAGAACATTTCGCTGCCGGACCTGGCGTCCTATCTGCGCTACTTCCTGGTCAACACGGCGCAGGAGACGAAGAATGCCCGGGTCCAGCGCGAGCAGCTCAAGATCCGTGCGCCGGACGTTGCAACCACGGTCGGCTCGCTGTCCGGCGGCAATCAGCAGAAGGTCGTGCTGGCCAAATGGCTGTCGATGCGGCCCAAGGTGCTGATCTTCGACGAGCCGACGCGCGGCGTCGACGTCGGCGCCAAGCAGGAAATCTATGAGATGCTGCGCCGGCTGACCGACGCCGGCGTCGCGATCCTGATGATTTCGAGCGACATGGAGGAGGTGATCGGGGTCAGCGACCGGATCGCCGTCATGCACGAGGGGGCGATCTCGGGTTTCCTTGATCGCAGCCAGTTCAGCGAGCACAACGTGCTTCAATTGGCCGTCGGCCACGCGGTTTGAGATGAGGGTGCCTTGAACAAGAAAGATCTGAGCCTGCTGGTCCTGATCCTCGTCGTCGGCGCGGTCGTGGCCTTCATCAATCCGCGTTTCCTCTACGTCGGCAATCTCTCCAACACGCTGAACCAGGTCGGGATGTTCGGCATCTTCTCGATCGCGGAAGCCTTCGTGATCATCATCGGCGGGATCGAGCTCTCGGTCGGATCGGTGATCGCCCTGCTCGGCGTTCTCTTCATCGACCTCATCGTCAATCACGACGTCAACTGGATGGTCGCCTTTGCCGCGATCATCGCGAGCGGCCTCGTGATCGGCCTCGTGCACGGCGCGCTGGTGACGCGGATGCATATCCAGCCGTTCGTGGTGACGCTGTGCGGACTTCTGATCTATCGCGGCGCGGCGCGCTATTACACCGAGGACGCGACGGCCGGCTTCGGCTTCGGCGCCAGCTTCCCGACGCTGGAATGGCTGACCGCGGGCCGAACCAATTTGCTGGGCTTTCCGGTCCCGCACAGCCTTGTGGCGCTGATTGTCGTCGCCGCCATTGCATGGGTGCTGCTGCACCGCTCGGTGTTCGGCCGTTATCTCTACGCCGTCGGCAAGAACGAGGAGGCCGCGCGCTATTCCGGCATCCGCTCCGAACGCGTGATGGTTTCGGCCTATGTCATCTGCGGCGGGCTGACCGCGTTCGCGGCGATCCTGTTCGCGATGTATACCCGCTCGATCTCGCCGGCCGTGCACGGCTCGTTCTACGAGCTCTATGCCATCGCCGCGGCCGTGCTCGGCGGCTGCTCGTTGCGCGGCGGCGAAGGCTCGATCGTCGGCGTCGTGCTCGGCACCGTGCTGCTGCAGGTGCTGCAGAACCTGGTCAATCTGCTGGGAATCCCGAGCTCGCTGAATTTCGCTGTGATGGGCGCAGTGATCCTGATCGGCGTGCTCGCCGACCAATATCTCGTCCAGCGCCGGCAACGCGTGAGCACGGCCAAGGGCCGGACGCAGGCAAGCCTCGCCGCCGCCCCCCTCGAAGGGTGAAGGTGAGGTGAGCGGCGCGCCGCTTACGCAGCGGCGTCGGTTTTGCTCACCTGAACCGGCGCCGGCAAGGCGTCAGAAGCCACACTCCGCATAGCCTTTCCGCGCCAGGCGGAAGTGCGAGCCGTCGCCGACGAAATCAACGTCCAGACATTGGTTGCCGCGACGAAACGCGCCCAATCCCTCGCAATGCAGATATTCGAGGTTGATGCGCCATCGCTTCTCCGACGGCAGATAGGTCGCGAAATCGTGTTGGGCGCGCGCAGGGCCCTTGCATATCCCGGCAATATATTGCCGGATATCGCTCGGAAGGACGCCGATGTGCTCTGAATTCAAGGGATCGTCATGACCAACGCCTCCCGATCGCGCGTCGGCTGGAGGCGCCGCAGAAACCGTCAAGCTCAATCCCAGCAGGAATGTTCTGATCCACATTGTCTCTGCCTCGTCGTGCTCGCGTAACGTCGCACTATAGCGCCGGAGAGCTTACGGGCAGCTGGCAACATCGTGCCTTGCGGCCGATCAAGGTTTGGACCGGGATGTCGGGGCCGGAGACCGCGGCTGCCGCCGGGTAGTGTCTCAGTTTGAAATTCATCGGAACATTCGGTCGGCGATTTCAACCAGAACGCGGACCGCGCCGGGAAGCAGAAAGAAGCCAACGATCCAGCCGACTATGGCAATGGGCCATGATGGGGTCGCGGGCAGCCGCGTTGCGGTCCAAAAGACCAGCGCCGATGCTATCGCCGAGCAGGCACCAATAACGACTGCCTCGCGATCTTTGAAGGCGGCTTGCGGAAGTCCGACCAGCAAACCGATTGCAAGTAGGCCGAATGACCAGCCGCCTCCGAAGAGAATTGCTCTTAGCAATCCCTTCATGTTGCCCTCCGTTGCGCCGGTAGCTCGCGGGAACCGTTTGTTCTCAACCATATGACCTAGTTGATACCCAACGGAAGCTGCGCCAATTGAAATATCTGCACGCGCGTTGATAAATCTCGTGAACGAATAAACAGTATCTCACCTAAGAGCGTCTTTGATGCCTCATCTTCAACGTACAGTTCGCAGTCGGGATGCGGGGCGTCGTCCATCTTAGACATTGCGAATTGTGCGCTTACTGAGAGACTACCTGCCGCCGGGCAGCCGTCCGGGTCGCCTGGTTGGCCACGGCCATGGATGCGGCGGAAGACTCTGCCTCAGAACGTCACCCGCGCCCCCGCATAGAAAGCCCTTGGCCTTGCCGGGCTCAGCGAGCGCGGATCGGTGAAGGGGTTGCCGCCGTTGGTGAAGTTCGGCAGCGCGCCGGTGTCGAAGAACTGTCCGTAGGTCGCGTAGCGATTGTCGAGGACGTTGTCGACCTTGCCGTAGAGCTGGACGTTCTTGGTGACCTGGTAGGACGTATGCAGGTTGAAGACCGTGTAGGACGGCAGCTTCGAAGATTGGTTGGACTCGTCGCCGACCAGGTATTGGCCGGAGACGAACAGCGCATTGCCGCCGACTTTCCACTCGTCAGTAACAGCGTAATCGACGCCGACCTTGACGCGGTGGCGCGGGATCGCGGGGATCTGGTCGCCGGGCAAGACCTGGATGTGGCCATCAGCATCGGCGAACGGGCTGTTCGAGCCAAGCGTCAATGGATCGAGGAAGCGGGCATCGATGAAGGTGTAGCTCGCCTGGAACTGAAGCGCCTGTGATTTGATGTTGACCTCGGCCTCCAGCCCCTGACGCCGCGTCCTGCCGACATTGGTGAAATAGCCAAAGCCGGTTCTATCAGGAACAGGGACGGCCAGGATGTCGTCATGGTTGGTGGCGCGGAAGCCACCGAGCTTCCAGCCGAGCGTGCCTATGTTCAGCTCCCTGGTGCCGCGCAGCCCCGCTTCCACGGTCTTGGACACAACCTGCTTCAACGGCGGATCGGAGACCAGAAACGCCGCGATGAGACAGGGATTGTTCGGATCGGCGCAGCCGAGCTCGAGCGGCGTCGGCACACGGTTGGCCTCGGAATAGCCGGCATAGGCGGTCAGCTCCGACGTGATCTTGTAGGTGCCGCCGATCACCGGATTGAACCGTGTGTAGGTATAGTCGCCGTTGAGCGCGGTACCGAGTTGATCCTCCAGCGAGATGCGCGCCACATTGAAGCGGCCTCCGCCTGTGATTGCGAAGGCATCCGTCACGTTGAACGTATCGGTCGCATAGAGGCCGTTATATTGATTGACCGTCCGCAGCGAGACGGGACCGGCAAGCCCGGTCGCGACCGTGCCTGATGGCCCGAGAAAGACGCCGCTGCCAGTCACGACGTAGTTCTCTGCGATCGAGCCGATCTCCGCCATGGCATCGTAGCGCGTGGTGCTGGCATCGTAGCTCGTGCCGATCACGAAGCGGTTCTCGTGCCCGAACAACTGATCGGTGTTGGTGGCCTGCCCGGAGACGCCAAAGCTGGTCGACCTGATCGAGCTCCGATCGATCTCGCCGAGGATCGTGCCCGGCGCAAAAGGATTGCCGAGCTGGACGCCGTTCGTGCCGTTCGCAGGAGTCGCACCGTCGCCGAAGCACAGCAGTGTCGCGTCCGCCGCACACTCGCCGACCTCGGTCGGATTGCCGTCGACGACCTTGTGCTCGTACCGGCGCACGTGAGCGGTGCCTTCGAGCGTCCAGGTCGGCGTCGCGTCGGCCTTGGCAGTCAGGTTGAGATAGCCGACGCGGTTGGAACTGGTCTGCGGTGTCGTGTAGGTCGCGCCCCAATAATTGTTCAGGAGCTCAGCCGGCACGGTGGCGCTGGCGCCGAAATCGTTCTTGGCAGCCCCGACGTTGAGGTGGAATTCGCTGTCCCCCGCCTTGTAGCCGACGTCACTGTAGAAGCGCCGCACATCCGATTGGGAGAAGTTGCGGAAACCGTCGTCGTGCAGGCCTTCGAGCGCGGCGTAGACGCCGTAGTTCTGGTCGACCTGCTTGCCCCATTGTGCCGAGCCCTGGATGCGGCCGAACGAGCCGCCCATGACATCAAGCTCCGTGCCTTGATAGGTGAAGCCATCCTTCATCTGCAGATTGATCGCGCCACCGAGCGCGTTGAGGCCAAAGGCGGGATTATTGGTCACCAGCGTCGCCGACCTGATCGCTGCGGTCGGGATCAGGTCCCAGTTGACGGCGTCCGAGAACGCTTCGTTGATGCGCACGCCGTTCTGGTACACGGCCAGTCCCTGCGGCGTGCCCGTCACGGGCGAGGCGATAAAGCCGCGAAACTCGACATTGGGCTGGAACGGGTTGCCGGTGACCTCGCTGATGCTGACGCCGGCGATGTTGTCGCGCAGAGCATCCGTGACGTTGAGCGAGCCGGTGCGCTTGATCTGGTTGGCGTCGACGGCGTTGATCGCCGACGGAACCTTGTCGACCTCGAGACCTCTGCCGGTGCCGGGCGCCGTCGGATAGACGTAGATCCTGCCACTACTCTTCGGCTTCCCGGCGTTCGCAGCCGTCTGCGCGACGGGGCGCGACGGCGCGCGACGCGCGATCGGCTGCGGCGCCACCACCTCGACCGCGGGCAAATTCTGGACGTTGGTCTCTTCGTCTTGCGCGGCGCGCCCGTCGGCCACGAAAACCAGGCTGGACAGCAGCCCGGTCGAGACCGAGGCCATCAGCAGATTTCGCACGTGTCCCAGCTTGCCCATTCCCTCGCCCCATCAGGCACCACCGGCTGTTTTCATGTTCGCCGTTTGGTCGAGACGAGTGTATTCGGCGGCAGCTCACGCACTAGCCACAAAAGGTCGGGCAATATCCGCACCCGTTTTCCCGACCAAATCGGGAATTTTTCCCGATCGGGAAATCTCCTGCTTGAAGCGGGCGCGATCAGGCCGCCGCGGTTGGAACCAGCGCCTCTACGGTCACACCGCTTTCGCCCGTGGCGACGTTGAGGGTGCCACCGAGCGCCAGAATGCGCTCGCGCATGCCGACGAGGCCGAAGCCGAGCTTCTGGCCAGGCTCCATGCCGCGCCCGTTGTCACTGACCCGCACACGCGCACAGAAGCGGCCATCGCGGCCCGGCTGCTCCGCCGGCTCGATCACGACATTGATTGCGGTCGCGCCGGCGTGGCGGAACGCGTTGGTGAGAGCCTCCTGTACGACGCGATAGATGGTGAGGTCGGCAGTCTCACCCGTGACGCCGAGTGCGGGCGAGATCGTGGTCTCGATGGTGACGTCGGGATGCGATTCCCGCCACAACCGCGATAGCGATTCCAACGCCTTGCCGAGACCTAGCTCGGCAAGTCCGACCGGCCGCAACCGCTCCAGCACGCGGCGCGTGAACTGCTGCAGCGCGTTGATCTGCTCCAGCAGCGCGCCGCCGTGTTTTCTCACGGCGTCCGCACTCGGCGCCCGTCCATCGGCGAGCTTCGCCAGCGCACTGGCATGCGCGCGCAGCGAGAACAGATAGGGCCCGAACTCGTCATGCAGCTCGCGCGCGATCTCCTTGCGCTCGACGTCCTGGAGCGACACCGCGCGCTCGGCAAGGCGACGCTTGTCCTCGACCGCCTCGCCCAGCGTCGCCGCAAGATGATTGAGCCTGGTGCAGATCGCCGCAAGCTCGGGCGCGCCACCGGGCGCAACGCGCGCATCGTAGTCGCCGTCCTCGATCTCCCCCATGGTCTGCGCCAGGGACTGGAGCGGCGCAAGCGCCCGGCCGACAACCGTCATCATCACCAGGAACAGCACCAGCGCGATCACCGAGCCGACCTCGAGCTGGGTAACGATCGCGTCCCAGATCTCGGCAATCTCGTCATTGGGATGCGAGGTGATCACCAGCGAGCCTGCCCTGCCATGAACGGAGACCGGCACACTGACGGCGGTCTGTTCGGGATGAACCAGGCTGACGAACCAGGCCGGCGGCCCCGGCGTATCGTCATCCGCATCGGGCCGCGGTGGGGTCAGCGGGTTACCACCGGCATCGCGGAGCGCGATGCTGACATGACGCAGACGGTTCAGATCATGCGCGATCTGGTTCAGCCTGGCGTCGGGATCCGGCGCCTCGTTGAGATCGGCAACGATCATCTCGATGAATTCACGCGCCAGCCGGATCACGCTCTGGTCCTCGGCCTGCACGCGCGGCCCCGCCTCCGCGACCTGGCGGGCGATGTTGACCGCGAGCCCAAGTGCCAGCAGCAGCGCCAGCAGAAGGTTGATGCGCCCGCGCAAGGAAAGATTTTGCCACATTGCTTTCGCCCGTGCCCCGCCATGGGTCGCCCGCGCCTGTCCGATAGCGTTGACAGGGGCGAAGCGCCCGATATCTAATCGGAAGCGTACAGCAATCCCGGCCGGGTTGCATGACCGGACATTTTTCCTCGTTCGGCATCATGCGGCGCGAAATCGCGAAACCAAAGAGTCCGGCGCTGTCACGGGGAACGCCTATGCGCATTCTGATCGTCGACGATCATCCCATTGTCGCCTCCGGCTGCCGCGCCGTGCTGGCCGACGAGGGCGAGATCGAGATCCTGGAGGCTGCTGACGCCGAAGACGGGGAGAGCATCTTCATCGTCGAGCGCCCCGACCTCTGCGTCATCGACATCAACCTGCCGACGGTCTCCGGTTTCGAGCTGGCGCGCCGCATCCTCGAGCGCGCGCCTGAAGCGCGCATCATCATGTTCAGCATGAACGACGACCCGGCTTTCGCCGCGCGCGCGATCGAATGCGGCGCCAAGGGCTATGTCTCCAAGACCGGCGACCCCGATGATCTCGTCGAGGCGATCCGCAGCGTCGGTGGCGGCGGCACCTATCTGCCGAGCGCGATTGCCCGCAGCATCGCCTTCGCAGGACCCACGCTGGCGCAGAGCCCGCTCTCGAAGCTGAACGCACGCGAGATGGAGATCTTGCGGCTGCTCAGCGCGGGAAAAAGCCTCTCCGAGATCGCCTGGCTGGTGCAATCGTCCTACAAGACCGTCGCCAACACCTCCTCGATCATGCGCCAGAAGCTGGGGGTGAAGACTTCGGTCGAGCTGGTGCGGCTGGCGATCGACAGCGGCGTGGCTTAAAGAGCGCCACAAATTTCGGTCACACAAGCATTGCATTCTCAATGTGGTGAGATGCCACGGAGCTATCAGGCATGACGATCCAGACTGCCTCGACCAACAGATCCTATGGCGGCGTGCAGGGCGTGTACCGCCATGCGAGCCAGACGACCGGAACCGACATGGTGTTCTCGGTCTATGTTCCCGCGCATGCCGAAGGCGCCAAGCTGCCCGTGGTCTGGTATCTCTCCGGCCTCACCTGCACCCACGCCAACGTCACCGAGAAAGGCGAATTCCGCAAAGCCTGCGCCGAGCTCGGGCTGATCTTCGTCGCTCCCGACACCTCGCCGCGCGGGCCCGACGTGCCTGGCGACGCCAACAACACCTATGATTTCGGCCTGGGAGCCGGCTTCTATGTCGACGCCACGCAAGAGCCGTTCGCGCGGAATTACCGGATGTGGAGCTATGTGACCGACGAGTTGCCGAAGGTCGTGGCGGGAAATTTTCCCGTCGATGCCAAGCGACAATCGATCATGGGCCATTCCATGGGCGGCCACGGCGCGCTGACGGTAGCGCTGCGCAACCCGCACCGCTACCGCGCCGCCAGCGCATTCGCCCCGATCGTGGCACCATCCCAGGTGCCGTGGGGTATCAAGGCGCTCACCGGATATCTCGGACCGAACAAGGATACCTGGCGCAGCCATGACACTGTGGCGCTGATCGAGGACGGCGCGAAATATTCCGGCTTCCTGGTCGATGTCGGCGAGGCCGATAATTTCCTGAAAGAACAACTCAGGCCCGAGCTGCTGGAGGCGGCCTGCACCAAGGCCAACATCCCGCTGACGCTGCGGCGCCAGCCGGGCTATGACCACAGCTATTATTTCATCTCGACCTTCATGAGCGATCATCTGCACTGGCATGCGGAGAGATTGAAGGGGTGAGATCTTTCTTCTCCCCTTGTGAGGAGGGGTATACCTCCACAACCGCAGTATCGTAGGGTGGGCAAAGCGAAGCGTGCCCATGATTTCTCTCGAATCATTGATTGAAGGTGGGCACGACGCAAGTGCGCCTTTGCCCACCCTACGATTCCAGACTCGCTGAGCGAATATCCACCTCACGGCCTGCCGTAGTTCGGCGCCAGCAGGCGGTTGCGGATCAGATAGCTCATCGTGCGCGTCCAGGATTCATCGGTATTGCCGCGCATGTCGGCGCTCGCCGCAGTGATCATGTTGCCGGTCTTCACGTCGCGCAGATAGATGTTGAGATTGATGATCAGGTTCGAGACCTTCTGCACCATGCCTGTGATCTCGACGTCCGCACCCAACTGTCCGGCAAGCTTGAGGTCGCAACCGCCGCAGGCCTGCAGATTGCTGTGACGGGCCGCATCCCTGACCGGCGCGATATCGAGCACCTGGAACTTGCCTGAATCGGCCAGTTCCTTGCGGAGCTGCTCACTGATACGATCGAGGCGCGCCTCTTCCGGCTTCGAGCCATAGAACTCGCCGGGCAGGCTGGTGTCGATCAGCTCGAAATCGAACACGGCAAGCTTCGGCGGGTCGGCCAGTGCGGCCGATCCCGTCAACAGCAATGCCGCGAAACACAGCAGCGCTCGCACGATCGTGATTCCAGCGCTTGCGCGCGTGAGGACGAAATGCGGGGTTGCAAGCCTTGCCAAATCGGTCATGCTTCCAGCAGAAACAATTCTCCACCGGCGGTCAAGCCGGGGAGGACGTGACGGAGGAAGCATGATCCGATGGTTGCTCGGCCCGATCGGCCTGTGTCTGGCAGCAGCGCAAGCGCTCGCGGCCGACCCTGTGACGATCGGCGTCGGCTATCTCGGCGTCGCCGGCACCAGATCGACACTGTCGCTGGTCGAGCAGCCCGCCGAGAATGACGGCCTCGCCGGCGCCAAGCTCGCGATCGAGGACAACAACACCACCGGCAAATTCCTGGGCCAGCGCTTCACGCTGGAGGAGCACCGCATCAAGGAGGGAGAGGATCCGGTCCAGGCTGCATCCGCGCTCGCTGAGCACAATGGTTTTATTGTCGCCGACCTGCCGGCCGATGCACTTCTGAAAGTGGCCGACGCCTTGCGCGACCGCGGCACGCTGCTGTTCAACGCCGGCGCCATCGACGAGCGACTGCGCGAGGCCGATTGCCGCGCCAACGTGATCCACACCGCGCCGACGCGCGCGATGCTGGCGGATGCGCTCGGCCAGTATCTGGTGTGGAAGAAATGGTCGCGCTGGCTTCTGGTGGTCGGCTCGCATGACGAGGACAAGCTCTATGCCGACGCGCTCCGCCGCGCCGCGACGCGGTTCGGCGCCAAGATCGTACAGGAGCGCACCTTCGAGGACACCGGCGGCGCACGCCGCACGGATTCCGGCGTCACGCTGATCCAGCGGCAGATGCCGGTGTTCACGCAACAGGCGCCCGCTTACGATGTGCTCGTCGCCGCTGATGAAAGCGAGGTGTTCGCGGCCTATCTGCCCTATCGCACATGGGATGCTCGCCCCGTCGCGGGCTCGGCCGGCCTCGTGCCGCGCAGCTGGGACGCCGCGCAGGACCAATGGGGCGCGACGCAGATGCAGAATCGCTTCATGAAGCTGAACGCGCGCCGCATGACCGCGCTTGACATGCAGGCCTGGACCGCAGTGCGCATGATTGGCGAGGCCACCTCGCGGACCAATTCCGGCGACGTCAAGAAAGTCACCGACTTCATCAAGGGGCCGAATTTCGAGGTCGCCGCCTTCAAAGGCACCCGACTCACCTTGCGCGACTGGAATCTTCAGCTGCGGCAGCCGATCCTGCTGGTCGACGGCCGCATGGTGGTGTCGGTGTCGCCGCAGGAAGGGTTTCTGCACCAGGTCTCCGAGCTCGACACGCTCGGCTATGATCGCCCGGAGAGCAAATGCAAGCTGAAATGAGGATTTGGATGCTGCGTGTGGGATTGCTGTCCGGACTGGTGCTGGCGGCAGCGCCCGCGCATGCTTTCATTGCCTATGTCTCGAACGAGAAGAGCAACACGGTGTCGGTGATCGACACCGACAGCTGGACCGTGACCAAGACCATCAAGGTCGGCCAGCGTCCGCGCGGCATCGAGTTCACCCGCGACGGCAAGTTCGTGATGGTCGCGGTCGGCGACGATGACACGATCCAGCTTATCGACGCCAAGACGCAAGGCGTGGTGGACACCCTGCCCTCCGGCCCCGACCCTGAACTGTTCACCCAGGATGCCGCCGGCAAGACGCTCTACGTCGCCAACGAGAACGACAACACGGTGACCGTGATCGACCTGGAGAAGCGCGCCCGCCTCGGCGACATCCAGGTCGGCGTCGAGCCCGAGGGCATGACCATCAGCCCTGACGGCAAGACCCTGATCAACACGTCCGAGACGACCAACATGGCGCATTTCATCGACACGTCATCGCGCCAGATCGTCGCCAACGTGCTGGTCGATCCGCGGCCGCGCTTTGCCGAGTTCAAGCACGACGCCTCCGAATTATGGGTGTCCTCCGAGATCGGCGGCACCGTTTCGATCGTCGATCCTAGAAAGCACGAGGTGATCGGCAAGGTCACATTCGACATTCCGGGCCTGCGGAAGGAGGCGATCCAGCCCGTTGGCATCGGCATGACCAAGGATGACAAGACCGCCTTTGTCGCGCTCGGGCCCGCCAACCGCATCGCGGTGGTCGACATCGCCACGCGCAAGGTGACGAAATATCTCCTGGTGGGACAGCGCGTCTGGCACATGGCGTTCACGCCGAATGAAAAATACCTGCTCACGACCAACGGCGTTTCCAACGACATCTCCGTCATCGACGTCGCCGCGCAGAAAGTGATCAAGACCATTCAGGTGGGCGAGCTGCCCTGGGGCATCACGATCGCGCCATGACCAGCCCTGCTCCCATCGCCGAACCACACAAGACGCCACGGCCCGATCCCGCCGCGGTGCCGGCGCTGTCGATCGATAGCGTCAGCCACGCCTACGGCCCGCGCCGGGCGCTGACCGACGTCTCCTTCAATGTGCAGCCGGCGAGCTTTACCGCCCTGCTCGGCCTCAACGGCGCCGGCAAGAGCACACTGTTCTCGCTGATCACGCGGCTGTTCGGCATCCAGACCGGGCGCGTCGGCATCTTTGGCCATGACGTCAGCAAGAGCCCCGGCGAGGCGCTGCGCCTGCTCGGCGTCGTGTTCCAGCCGCGCACGCTCGATCTCGACCTGTCGCTGACGCAGAACCTGCTCTATCACGCCGCTCTCCACGGCATCAGCCGGCGCGAGGCGGCCACCCGCAGCGCCGAGCTGCTCGGCCGCATTGGGCTCGAAGACCGCGCCGGCAGCAAGGTGCGCGATCTCTCCGGCGGCCAGATGCGGCGGCTCGAGATCGCACGCGCGCTGCTGCACCGGCCACGACTGCTGCTGCTGGACGAGCCGACCGTCGGCCTCGACGTCAAGGCGCGTGCCGACATCATCAGCCATGTCCGCCAGCTCGTGACCGAGCAGGGCATCGGCGTGCTCTGGGCCACACATCTGTTCGACGAGATCATGCCCAGCGACGATCTTGTGGTGCTGCACCAGGGCAAGGTGCTGGCGCGGGGCCCCATGAACCGCGTCATCACCGAGGCCGGTGCGCTAGACGTCAACACCGCCTTCATGCGCCTGACCGGCGCGCAAGTGATGCCCGGAGGCGGCGCATGAGCAGCATCACCACGCGCGATGTGCCACGCGGCTTCACGGCTGCCGAGTACATGACCTGCCTGACCGGCATCGTCTGGCGCGAGGGCCTGCGCTTCCTGCATCAGCGCGAGCGCTTCGTCTCGGCGCTGGTGCGGCCGCTGGTATGGCTGTTCATCTTTGCCGCCGGCTTCCGCCAAGTGCTCGGGATCTCCATCATCCCGCCTTACGAAACCTACATCCTCTACGAGGTCTTCATCGCGCCGGGGCTGATGGCGATGATCCAGCTCTTCAACGGCATGCAATCCTCGCTCTCGATGGTCTACGACCGCGAGATGGGCAATATGCGCACGCTGCTGGTGAGCCCGCTGCCGCGCGGCTTTCTCTTGTTCTGCAAGCTGCTGGCGGGCACCGCGGTGTCGCTGCTCCAGGTCTATGCGTTCCTGATCATCGCCTGGTTCTGGGACATCACGCCACCTCCGATCGGCTACCTCACCGTGCTGCCGGCGCTGATACTATCAGGGCTGATGCTGGGATCGCTCGGCATGCTGATCTCCTCCGGCATCAAGCAGCTGGAGAACTTTGCCGGCGTGATGAACTTCGTCATCTTCCCGATGTTCTTTGCGTCATCCGCACTTTACCCGCTCTGGCGGGTACAGGAGGGCAGTCCCTATCTCTATTATGTCTGCCAGGCCAATCCGTTCACCCATGCGGTCGAGCTAATCCGCTTCGCGCTGTATGGGCAGATCAACTGGATCTCGCTTGCCGTGGTGGGAGCTTGCACAATCGTCTTCATGATCGGCGCGATTTTCGCCTATGATCCGTCACGCGGGCTGGCACGGCGCGGGCCGGCGGGAGGCGAAGGATGAAGGTTCGGACAGCAGCCATGGCGGCCCTTGCGTTCGCGGTCTCCGCCACCGCCGCGCGCGCCGCCGATCCGCGCTATCCCAACTGGCCGTGTGCGCAGGCCAAGGTTCCGGAGATTTCACTGGCCGCCGTCTGGGCCGGTCCGGAGCTCGGCGACGCCGAGACCAAGTGGAAGGACGACAGCAAGATCAGCGCGCTGGTCTCGAAGCTTGCGGCGCGCAAGACGCCGCTGGACGAGGCCGAGAAGTCGGTGAAGGAATTCCTGGCCGGCTCCGCCGCCGACAAGAGTACCAACGCAAAGCTGCTGTTCGCAGGCCTGTTCGACACGCTGAACGCCCAGCGCTCCCAGGTCATGGGCGGTCTCGAACGCGTCAGCCGCAAGCAGCGCGAGGCCGCCGACAAGATCCGCGAGGAGACCATCCAGCTCCAGGCGCTCCAGGACGCCACGCCGCGCGACGACACCAAGGTCGATGCCATGAGCAACCAGCTGATCTGGGAGACCCGCATTTTCGAGGACCGCCGCAAGGTGGTGCGCTTCGTCTGCGAGGTTCCGACCACGATCGACCAGCGCCTGTTCGCGCTCGGCCGCGTCATTCAGCAGGAAATGGAATAGCGTCAGCCCTGCTGACGACTTTCATAAAAGTTCCCGCGATATCAACATGATCATTAATGTTTGCCGCGCTATCTGCCGGAACCAAATCGATCTAGGATGGCTTGTCCCGTGAATCCAAAACGCCGGGAGGCCGCGATGGGAACAGCAAAATTTATCTTCGCAAGCGCTGCAGCCATCACCATGCTTACATCCAACGCCTTTGCTGACGACATGACCGGAATGGTCACGAGCATCAACAGGCTCAACAACACGATCTCGATCCAGGAGACGCAGAAGGGCACGGTCGGCGGAAGTGCCGGCGGCGCCGGCGCGCTCCAGCAGTACAAGGCCAAGGACGCCGCGATGCTGGATGCCGTCCATGCCGGCGACAGGGTGACTTACACTGCGACCGATACGGATGGGGCGAGCACGCTGACGAAGTTGCAGAAGCAGTAGGATTCAGGTCGCCGCAGTCGGACTGATTGATGTAAGCGAGACTGCATCCACGCCGTCATTGCGAAGAGCCCTTGCGGCGAAGCAATCCAGATTGCCTTCGCAGGACAGATCCTGGATTGCTTCGCTGCGCTCGCAATGACCGGGAGAGCGCCGGGCCTATTGTTCAGGCCGCGGCTCCGGCTGCGCCTCCTCCGTCGGTAGCTTCGCGTGCTCCCAACCGTCTGTCCCTTCAGGATACCAGGCGACGTTGGAATAGCCGTAAGCCAGCGCGCGCTTGGCGGCGTTCCAGGACATCCAGCAATCGGCGAGGCAATAGATTACGAGCAGCGCGGCCTTGTCGCCGTGCGAGGCCTGCTTGAGCCCGCGCTGGAAATAATCATCCATCGCCGGCGGCAGCGCGCCATAGCCGGTGTCCGGCAGCCAGAGACTGCCCGGAATGTTTCTGCGCGGCGTATCGCGCCACACCGTGCCCGCGGGAAGGTTCTTCGGCTTCGGTGCGCGCGGAAGCACGTCGATGAAAGCACCGCCCTTCGCGCGCCAGATCGTCTCGGCGTCGGTCGTCGAGAGCACGCGCGCGCCTTCCAGGGTCTCCGGCACCGGCGCGCGGTAATTGTCGGTGCGATAGCCTTCCGGCTCGAACGGCTCTTGCTGCCGCGCCTGATCTTGCTGCGCCGATACCGGCACCGCCAGCAAGGCGGCGACCAGCGCAGCGGCAAGGGGCCATCTCATGGCGCCTTCTTGGCCGCCTCCACGCCGAGCGGCCGATCGTTCTCGTCGAGCAGGGGCACACCGAAGTCGATCAGGATCTTGTTGATCTCGCCCTGGTTCTCCTGGATCAATTTGTTGAGCTGCCGCTTCCAGTTCTGGTCGGCGGCACGCACGCCCATGCCGATGCGATAGACCAGTTTTGGGCCAGAGGTCTCCTTCACCAGCGGCGTCACGTGCAGCGAACCGGCCTTCTTGGCGTAGTACCCCGCCATTGGTCCCCACAGCACGCCGGCATCGATCTTCCCCGAGGTAAGATCGTCGATCATCGCCTGCGCCGAATTGTCATAGCGTGTGTCGATCATCAACGGATAGGGCTTGGCGTCGCTCATCAGCCCGGCGATCGCCATGTTGGTTGCCGGCGGCGTGCCGGCGATGATACCGACATGCTTGCCCTTCAGCTTTGGATCCTCGAGCGTGTCGATATCCTCGAGCCCGCTGCCGGCCTTGGCCACCAGCGCATAGGTGGTGCGGTAATAGGGATTGGTGCCTTGCACGATGTCGTCACCCTGGGGAAAACCCATGATAACGTCGCAGCGATGCGCGCCCAGCGTCATACGCACGAAGCCTGTCGCCTGCGGGAAGAACACGTAGTCGAGCTTCTTCTGCAGCTTGTCGGCGAACAGCTCGGCGAGCTTGTTCTCGATGCCTTCGCCCTTCTCGTTGGAGAACGGCATGTTGCGCGGATCGGCGCAGACCCGCAGCACCTTCGGGTCGACCAGCTCGAACGAGAGATCGCCACCATCACTCGTCTGCGCGCGGGCAACGTCGCCGATCGCACAAGACGCCGCCATCAGACATAGTGAAAACAACCAGCGACGATGTCGTCCGGCCTCCATCGCGCTTCCTCCTCATTTCCCTCGAATGCTATCCATGCAAGGCAGGACGCACCCTCTATTGTTTGCCAAACTTAGTGTTGGCTCGTTGTGTTGCAGTGCAATGAGGCAAATCCTGAACTGAGGCGGAAAAGTGTCGCAGCTCATCTCAAAGATCGCAGCCCTATCTCTGCTTGGACTCGCGACGCTAGCACGCGTCGGGGCGGCCGAATTGCCTGTGAGCGAAGTCGCGGCCGGAATCTTCGTGCACTCCGGGGCCATTGCCCTGATGACCCGCGAGAACGAGGGCGATATCGCCAATGTCGGCTTCATTGTCGGCGACGACGCGGTGGCCGTGATCGATACCGGCGGCAGCCTGCGTGAAGGCGAGGCGCTGTTGGCGGCGGTGCGGGCCCACACCAGGAAGCCGATCCGTTACGTCATCAACACCCACGGCCATCCCGACCATGTCTTCGGCAATGCCGCTTTTGTCGCAGAGGGAACCAGCTTCGTCGGACACAGCAAGCTCCCGCAAGCGCTGGCGACGCGTGGACCGTATTATCTCGATAATTTCCGCCGCATCATGGGTGGCGAACTGATAGATCCCGTGAAGATCGTGCCGCCGACCGTGCTGGTGAAGGACACGATGACGGTTGACCTCGGATCCAGACGGCTGACCTTGCGCGCATGGCCGGCCGCGCACAGCGACAACGATCTGACCGTGTATGACGAGACCACGAAGACGCTGTTCGCGGGCGACCTCGTCTTTCTCCGCCACATTCCGGTAATGGATGGCAGCATTCGCGGCTGGCTGGGCCTGCTGAAGGAGCTCGAGGCCGTCCCGGCGATCCACGTCGTCCCCGGTCACGGCCCTGTGAGCGACTGGCCTGCCGCTTTGGCCGATGAAAAGCGTTATCTCACGACGCTGCTGTCGGATGTCCGTGCCCTAAACAAGAAGGGCGAGCCGATCCGAACGGCGGCTGACACGGCCGCCGCGACCGAGCGGTCGCATTGGGAACTTTTCGACGATTACAACGCCCGCAACGCAACCGCAGCATTTTCTGAAATTGAATGGGAATAGCGGGCGCGCTACGTTGGGATCAGCTACGCTGACCCAGACTGCTTCGACCGTGCGAGACCACGACCATGATGGGATGCACACGCCGCCTGCCCCTGATCGCCGCGCTACTCGGCATCGCCTTTGCGTTGCCTGCGAGAGCCGAAGAGGCCTACGATCCCTGGCCGGGCCTGGTGCAGGATATCTTCAATAACCGTCCGATGAACGACGGCGCTGATGTCATCGCCATCGAGATGCCATATCGCGCCGAGGATGCGGCGATCGTGCCGGTGACTTTGCGCAGCAAGCTATCGCCCGCCGATAGCCGCCGCATCCGCTCGATCACGCTGGTGATCGATCGCAACCCGGCGCCGATGGCCGCGAAATTCGATCTCGGGCCGGATGCCAATGTCACCGAAATCTCTACGCGCGTGCGCGTCAACAATTACACCGATGTGCATGCGGTCGCCGAACTCAGCGACGGGCAGCTCTACGTCTCCAAGACCTATGTGAAGGCATCGGGCGGCTGTTCGGCGCCGGCAGGGAAGAATGCCGAAGAAGCCAACAACCGCCTCGGCCAGATGCGCTACCGGCAATTCGCACGCGAGGACGCGCCGGCGAGCCGCATCCGTGAAGCCCAGATCATGATCGGCCATCCCAACAATTCCGGCCTGCAGATGGATCAGGTAACGCAGCTCTATATTCCCGCCTTCTTCATCAATCAGCTGAAGCTGACGCAGGACGACAGCCCGGTGCTGTCGATGGAAGGCGGCATCTCGATCTCGGAAGATCCCAACCTGCGCTTCACCTATGTCTCCAATGGCGCCAAGCGTTTCCGCGCGGAGGCCAAGGACACCGACGGACACTTGTTCCGGAACGAGTGGGACGTGGAGAAGTCTGGGACGTAGACCCCTTGCTGTCATTCCGGGGCGGTCCGCAGGACCGAACCTGGAATCTCGAGATTCTCAGGTGCGCAATTGCGCACCATGGTTCGCGCTTCGCGCGCCCCGCAATGACGGTGCTAAGTCAAAAACACCTCACCTCAGCTTCAGCCTGCGCCCGTCTGAGATCATTCACGGCCGCATTCGCCTGCTCGGATGTCCGGAACTGGGTCCCGAGATTGCCGCGAACCTGGGACATGCTGAGCGCGGTTTCGGCGGTGACGTAGCGCTCGTAAGAGACGATCGAGGCGACCACGTCGATTGAGCAGGAGCATTGCTCGATCGCCTGCCGCGTCTCGCCATTGGCTTTCATGCAGCCATAAACATATTCCGCGCGCGCCGAGGTCGGATAGTCATTGGCCTCCTCAGCCCTGGCCGCGTACACGGTCGCGGCCAGCACAATCACAGCGGCGACAATCGGTCGTATCCGTCCCGCACAATCCATGAGCGTCCTCCGGCTGGTTGCGATGGAAGCTATGCTATGCGTATTGTCCTGAAAAGCACTCTGTCCGAGGAAATGGCTCACAAGGTGATGAGAGTTTTGGCACGAACAATAGTGCCGGCGATGATGCTGGCGCTGGGCATGCCGGCCCAAGCCGCCGACACCATCCGCCTTGCGGTGCAGAAGACCGGAACGTTCTCCTGGGAACTGGCGACGATTCGCGAGGCGGGGCTCGACAAGGAGGCCGATCTGTCGCTGGAGGTCACCGAGCTTGCGAGCCCCGAGGCTGGCAAGATCGCGATGCGTGCCGGCAACGCCGACATCATGCTGTCGGATTGGCTCTGGGTGTCGCGCGAGCGCACGCTCGGCGCCAAGCTGACCTTCTATCCCTATTCCAGCGCGCTCGGCGCAGTGATGGTGCCCGCATCCTCGCCGATCAAGACGCTCGCCGATCTGAAGGGCCGCAAGCTCGGCGTCGGCGGCGGCCCGATCGACAAAAGCTGGCTGCTACTGCAGGCGCGGATGAAGCAGGACGGCCTCGACCTCAAGTCGGATGCGACCATCGTCTATGGCGCGCCCCCCCTGATCGCCGCCAAGGCGCTCGACGGCGAGATGGATGCGAGCCTGAATTTCTGGAATTTCTGCGCCCAGCTCGAGGCCAAGGGCTTCAGGCGTCTCGCCGGTATCGAGGAGATCTTGCCGAAACTCGGCGCCAAGGGTGCGGTCTCCGCCGTCGGCTATGTCTTCGATGAGGGCTGGGCCGCGAACCATCGCGACGCCGTGGCGCGCTTCATCGCCATGACCCGCAAGGCCAAGCAGCTTCTGGTCACCTACGACGCGGCCTGGGACAAGATCGCTCCGCTCACCGGCGCGACCGATCCGGCCATGTTAAAGACCTATCGCGACCGCTATCGCGACGGCATTCCGCGCCGGAGCATCAATGACGAGGAAGCCGATGCGCGCGTGCTCTATCGCGTGCTGGCCGAGATCGGCAGCCGCGATCTGGTCGGGCCGGCGGCGGAGCTCGATCCCGGCACATTCTATCACGCCGTGCCCGGAGACTGAGGTGCTGCGCCTTCTGTCGATTGCCCTGTTGCTTGCGATCTGGTGGACAGCCGCGCTGTTCGTCGACGGTGCAAAACTGCCCTCCCCGCCTGTCGTACTCCACGTCATCATCGCGGAAGCGGCCTCAGGCGCGCTTTTCCTGCATCTCGGCGCCACGCTCGCGCGCGTCGCGCTCGCCTTCGTGCTGGCAATGTCGCTCGGCAGTGCCATCGGCTATCTGATGGGACGCGTGAAGCTTGCGGACCGGCTCGGTGATCCCTGGCTGATCCTGCTGCTCAATCTGCCGGCGCTGGTGGTGATCGTGCTGGCCTATATCTGGGCGGGGCTCACCGAGGCCGCGGCGATCGCGGCGATTGCCATCAACAAGCTGCCGACAGCGGTCGTCACCTTGCGCGAAGGCACGCGCGCACTCGACCGTTCGCTCGACGAGATGGCGACCGTCTTTGCGATGCCGCGTTGGCGCGCCTTCCGCCATGTCGTGTTGCCGCAGCTAGCACCCTACATCGCGGCCTCAGCCCGCTCCGGCCTGTCGCTGGTCTGGAAGATCGTGCTGGTCGCCGAGCTCCTGGGGCGGCCGAATGGCGTCGGTTTCGAGATCGGCGTAGCCTTCCAGCTGTTCGACACGCCGCGCCTGCTCGCCTACTCCCTGACCTTCGCCGCGGTCGTGCTCGTGATCGAGACGGCGCTGGTGCAGCCGTTCGAAGCCCGCGCAACACGGTGGCGGCCCCGTGCGGCTTGAGGTCGAGATCACGGGCAAGACCTACCGGAGCGCTGCGGGCGGAACGCACGAGGTGCTGTCGCCCCTGAAATTCGCGTTGCAGTCCGGCGAGGTCGGCGTGCTGATCGGCCCCTCCGGCTGCGGCAAGAGCACGATGCTGCGCATCATCCTCGGGCTCGATCGCGACTTCGACGGCCAAGTCGCGCGCCCACCGGAAGCGCGGATCGGCATGGTGTTCCAGGAGCCACGGCTATTGCCGTGGCGCTCGGTCGAGCAGAATGTGCGGCTTGCTGCGCCTGACGTCACCGATGGCAAGCTGTCGGAGCTGTTCAGGATTCTCGAGCTCGAGGCGCACCGCAGCCACTTCCCCGGCGAATTGTCGCTGGGCCTCGCACGCCGCGTCGCGCTCGCCCGTGCCTTCGCAGTCGAGCCCGATTTGCTGGTGCTCGACGAGCCCCTCGCCTCGCTCGACGATGCGCTCGCCGGCCGCCTGCGCGACGAGATCGCGACCTTGGTGGCAAGCCGTCCCGTGATGACGCTGCTGGTTACCCACAGCCTCGACGACGCCATCCGCCTCGGCGATCGCCTGTTCTTCCTGTCGCCCCGCCCTGCACGCATCGTGCAGGAGGTGCCGATCCCGATTCCGCGCGCAGAGCGCAGCGAGGTTGAGCTCGCCAGGATCAGGACGGAGCTTGCGGCCTTGCTGCTTGAATCGAAATGAGAACTCGTGGTCAATTGCGCTCAACGAGACTGTCCAGGGAGGTCACCATGCGCCGTCAGCTGATTGCCACAGGCATCCTGTTGGTTGCGATGCCAGGCGTGGCGCTCGCGCAGGCCAAGGGCAAGGGCATCCGTCTCTGGAATTTGACCAGCGAGACGATCTCCGGCTTTCAGCTCGCACCGTCAGGCAAGACCGACTGGGGCCCGAACCAGTGCCTGAACGACAAGGACAAGGAGGTCGACCACGACGAACGTCTGCGCATCACCGGCGTCGAACCCGGCCGCTACGACGCCAAGGTCAGCTATCCCAATTCACGGCAATGCGTCGTCCGCGACATCGAGATCAAGGCCGACGCGGTGTTCTCGATCGCCGACAAGGATTTAAAGGACTGCACGAAGTAGCGTGCGCATCACGCCTTGTCATGCGTATGCGGATATTCGCAGCGCCAGCGCACCGCCTGCCATTTCGGGTGATCACCGATCCATTGCGCGATATAGGGCGGCGCGGCCATGGAGCATTGCGCCGGCGAGCCGCCGAAGTTGAACACCAGATGCTGCTCCTCGCAGGTCGCAGGCGAGAGCAGCGCACACACAGTCACCACCAGGTCGATCGGGTTCATGCCGGGAATCCTTCAGGGATCGAAGAAAACTACCATAAAAACCTACGTCCTGGGCAGTCAGAAGTTTCAAACAGGCGCGAGCCATGCGGGGCAACGGTTATGGCTTCGTTCCCACACGCACCTCGGTTGCCGCAGTGACAGAGGTGCAGCCGGCGCCTTGCCGCCCGTTGATTTCGTCAATAAGCTGGTTCCCGACAACTGCTAACAGGCTGATGGCTCTTACGGAAACCTCCCGCCGCGGCGTCGCGGCCGCAGTCTGCGTGCTGGTGCTTTTGGCCAGCACCTGGGCTGTCACGGGTTACATCCGGCGAGCTGCTGCCGAGGCACCGCCGGACAAATCGAATTCTGCCCGCACCGCGCCTTCCGGCACCGCAGACAGCGACCAGCCCGTGGTCAAGCTGACGCCGAGCCAGCAAACACAGATCGGGCTCGAAACCGCGCTTCTGGAAGCCGCGCCACATCCGGAGCAATTCCGCGCCTATGGTGCCGTGCTCGATATCTCCCGCATTACGGAGCTCACAAACAACTACGCCAATGCGCAAGCTCAATTCCAGACAGCGCAGGCCAAGCTCGAAGTCGCCAAGAGCGCCTACGACCGCACCAAGAATCTCGTCGACTCCGCCGCCCTTCCGAAGAAAGAAGCCGAGACCGCGGAGGGAACGCTGCGGGTCGACAAGGCCGCACTGGCCGCGGCAGAATCGCAGCTCAGAACTCTCACCGCTACGGCACAGCAGGAATGGGGGCCAGTCGTCGGCCGGGGAATCGTCGAGCGCTCGCCTGCCGTTGTCAAACTAATCGAACGCGACCAGCTGCTGGTTCAGGTGACACTGCCGCCCGGCGTGACCGTCACCGGCACTCCGGGAACGGCTCTGGCGCAGGCACCGACGCGGAATGCCAATATCGATCTCCAGTACATCTCTCCGGCAACGCGCACCGACCCTCGTATTCAGGGATTGAGCTATTTCTTCTCCGTGCCGGGGGACAGCGGCCTACTGCCGGGCATGAACACCACTGTCTATGTGCCGTCAGGTAACACCTATGAGGGTGTGTTCATCGAGGACACCGCGATCGTGCGATGGCAGGGGCGATCGTGGGTTTACCTGCGCGTGAGCCCCGACAGCTTCCGACGGCACCCGATCAGCACGGATCAGCCGGTCTCAGACGACGACTATGTCGTCCGGGACATCCCATCCGGATCCGAAATCGTCATGCGCGGAGCACAAGTCCTGCTGTCCGAAGAGGCCAAGAGCGAGCTTCGGGGCGGCGATGACGACTGATGACACCGGCTCCGGCAGGTCAGGCCCACAAGCCGCTCTCGTCGCATTCGCCATCCGCTTCCGCGGCATCGTGCTGGCGCTTTCCTTTGCTCTGCTGGGCTACGGCTTGTTCGCAATCGGCGAAGCCAAATACGGGGTCTTTCCCGAATTCGCCCCGCCTCAGGTGACCATACAAACCGAAGCCCCTGGCCTCAGCCCGGAGCACGTCGAGATCCTGGTCACACAGCCGATCGAGACGTCGATCAATGGCCTGGCCGGCGTCGAGAGTCTGCGCTCGTCATCGATCCAGGGCCTCTCGGTCGTAACCGTCGTCTTCCAGCCGCGCAGCGATATCTACCGCGCGCGACAATTGGTGACGGAACGTCTCGCGGTCGTCGCCGCGCGACTGCCGCAAGGCGTTCAACCGCCGTCGATGACGCCATTGACCCCGCTGGCCGGCACGGTGCTGGTCATCGGCCTGACGTCCGACAAGCGATCGCTGATGGATCTGCGCACCATCGCGGACTGGACCGTGGCACGACGGCTGCTGGCCGTCCCGGGCGTGGCGCAAGTCTCGACTTACGGCAAGGACGTCAGGTCTTTGCAGGTTCAGGTCCGTCCAAATGATCTGATCCGCTTTCGAGTCGGCCTAAACGATGTGCTGGCCGCCGCGCGTAAGGCCACAGGCGTGCGCGGCGCCGGGTTCATCGACACCGCCAATCAGCGCATCACGCTGCAAACCCAGGGCCAGTCACTGACGCCCGACCAACTTGCCCGCACCGTTCTTCTGCACGAAGGCGGCGCCAGCGTGGTCCTCGGCGACGTCGCCACCGTCGTAACCGCTCCCGAACCGCCGATTGGCGCCGCCCTCATCGACGGCGCACCTGGCATCATGCTCATGGTCAGCCAGCAATATGGCGCGAATACACGAGAGATCACCACGCGCGCCGAAGCCGCGCTGCAAGAGCTGCGTCCCGGCCTCGAGGCCGACAACGTCAAGCTATATGCGGACATATTTCGTCCCGCCAGCTTCATCGACGCCGCAACGAAGAACGTGCTCAACGCCCTGATGATCGGCGGGACACTGGTGGTCATCGTTCTTTTTCTATTCCTGTTCGACTGGCGCACCTCGATCATCAGTTGCACTGCAATCCCCCTGTCGTTGATAGCGGCCGTACTCGCATTGCAATGGATGGGCGAGACTCTGAACACGATGACTCTCGGCGGCCTCGCGATTGCGATCGGCGAGGTCGTCGATGATGCCGTCATCGGCGTCGAAAACGTCGTGCGCCGGTTGCGCGAAAATCGCCGGGCGACGGTGCCGAGACCCGAGCCTCGCGTCGTGCTCGACGCCTTCCTCGAGGTGCGCACCGCGGTTGCTTATGCGACGTTTGCGGTACTGCTGGTCTTCTTTCCGGTTCTGGCCCTTTCCGGCATTGCCGGCCGCCTGTTCGCCCCCCTGGGTATCGCTTACATCCTCGCCGTGATCGCCTCGCTCGCGGTCGCCCTCACGGTGACGCCGGCGCTCTCCATGCTGCTCCTCGTCGGCAGAAGCGGCAGAGAGCGCCTGCATGAACCGCCTGCGGTGCGATGGTCGCGTCGCCATTACCAGGCCCTGCTACGTCATATCGGCCGCTTCCCGAAGCTCGTGATGGCGGCCGCCGCGGCTGTCACGATCGCCGGCGCAGCGATGTTGCCCTTCTTCGGCGGAACCTTCCTGCCGGATCTGCGCGAAGGCCATCTGATCTTGCACGTCTCCGCGATCCCCGGGACCTCGCTCGACGAATCCCTTCGCATCGGCAAACTGATGACGGACGCGCTGCAAAATATCCCGGGCATCCGCAGGGTAGCGCAGCACGCAGGGCGAGCCGAGGCTGGCATCGACACAGTTGGTCCGCACTCCAGCGAGTTCGAGGTCGATCTGGAGCCGGAGCTCTCGGGTCAGGAGCAATCCGAAGCCGAAGCACGTATCAGGGCCGCCTTGGCCGACTTCCCGGGAATTTCCTTCTCCAGCAAGACCTATCTGACGGAGCGCGTGGAAGAAACCGTCTCTGGCTTCAGCGCAGCTGTCGTCATCAACATCTATGGGCCGGATCTCGACTCACTCGACCGCGCCGCGCGCGACGTCGCGCGCGAACTCGACGAGGTCGGGGGTGCGGCCGACGTGCAGCGGCGAACTCCGCCGGGAATGCCGCAGGTCAATGTGACGCTTCGCCCGACCGATCTGCAACGTTGGGGGCTCGATGCGGTCGAGGTGCTCGAGCTGGTGCGCACGGCCTATCAGGGCGACATCGTCGGACAAGGATATGAAGGCAATGCTGTCTTCAATGTCATCGTGATTCTCGATGCACATGTCCGAGCGCGGCTCACCCAGATCGGAGACTTGCCGGTGCGTACGCCGAGCGGAGCTTACATTCTGCTCAAGCAGATCGCTGACGTTTACGAAACCTCCGGACGGTATCAGATCCAGCACCAGAATGCGCAGCGCGTTCAGACGGTCACGTCGAATGTCAACGGACGCGACCTCGAATCCTTCGTAGCGGCGGCGAAACGAAAACTGGCTCGCGAGGTCACGCTGCCCACCGGTGCCCGCCTCGAATTTGCCGGAGCCGCCGAGGCCCAGGCCCGGTCTCGGCGCGATCTCATCGTCAACTCCTTGCTGGCCGGAACGGGCATCATCATTCTCCTTGCGATGGTAACGGGCCATTGGCGCAATCTGTTGCTGGTCATGATCAACTTGCCATTTGCCTTCGTCGGCGGAGTGTTCGCTTTGGCGCTGACGGGTGGCCTGCTTTCGCTCGGATCGATGGTCGGCTTTGTCACGCTGTTCGGCATCACGCTGCGCAACTCCATCCTCATCATCTCTCACTACGAACATCTCGTCCTCGTCGATGGTCGCGTCTGGGACCTCGATACCGCGATCGAAGGTGCGTCCGACCGTCTCATTCCGATTCTGATGACGTCGCTTGTGACAGGCCTGGGATTGCTGCCACTCGCGATCGGCGCGGGAGAGCCCGGACGTGAAATCGAGGGACCCATGGCGATCGTCATCCTTGGAGGATTGATGACGTCGATGGCGCTTAGTCTGCTGGTCCTGCCGACCCTGGCGCTTCGATATGCGCGTTTCAAGAACCACCCCGATGGGGCGCAGAAGCACGACGATACGCAGCTTCAAACCCAGCCACACTGACCGACCGTCAGCGAAAGGCGGTGCGCGGAAAACACAGGCCGGACTTTAGCGGGAGAGGACCGAGCCCAAGCTCGATCAGATGTGGCTTTGTGTGAATGGCGAGTCGGAGCGAGCCACATGACGAGCTGCGACCACAATTCCAATACTACCACGGCTTCGAGGGCATCTGCCATCGAAGCCGTGGCAAGCCGTCAGTCTTACTTGCGCGCAGCGCAGGCGTACATGTTGATTTCCATGCCGACCGGCACTTCCACGATCTTCGGAGCTTTCCAGGCCATTCGGGGTCTCCCCAAGTATTGAGCGCGACATCGCGCCGGGCAAAACCTAGGGCTGCGTCAAGCACAGCGCAAGTCTGGAATCGGACCGCAAGCACAGCGAAGTATCGCGTAACACACGCAAATTTCGCTCTCGGGCAAAGCGCCTTCGCTCCCAGTCAAGCGCTGATGACCTCAGCGCAACAATCGCAGCAATGCGCGCCCTGCACGCGAATTCAGCTCCTTGGCGTCGAGCGTGCCGTCCTTGTCAGGATTTGCGGCGTTGAAGCGCTGCTCCACGACGGCGAGATATTCATCGAGCGTCAGCGTGCCGTCGTGATCGGGGTCCGCGGCGGCGAGTTCTTTCGCCGACAAGCGTCCGCGCAATTCGCGGACATCGAGCGTGCCATCATGGTCCGGATCGAGCTTGGCGAACAGCGCTGCTGCGGCCTTCTTCACCTCGGCCAGATCGAGCGTGCCGTCATTGTCGGTGTCGAACAACTTGACGGCGCTGCCGGAGGCAGACCAGGCCGGACCGGACACCACGGCAAACGTGAGCGCAAGCGCAACTGAGCGACGCGATATCATTTTGACCTCCCTGACCATGAGCCCGATTCGCCGGGTTCGCGACAACATAAGTCCGCAAGACGGCCATGGTTCAAGTCCGGAATTGCAGCTATGGCACTGCACAACCGGCGGAGCCAGACTGTCCACGCGGCTGCTCACTACAGGCCTTGCATCATGCCACGGAATTTTTTCAGCGTCTGCGCGCAAGTCGGAGTTGTTCGTCAGGTTTCCCTCAGGTGACCAGTGCCTGGCATCCAACATATCGGCAGCGCAGTTTCGACTTTCGTATTGACGGCTTTTGCTTTCCGACAGAGTGTTGCAATCGCAGCGTCAAAAGACGCGCATATTGGGAGGAACGGGATGAAACGCCTTGCGATGGCCGCGAGCCTCGTCATATCCGCATGCTCGGTTGCGAGCGCACAGACGACCGATCAACTGGTCAAGGGCGCAACCGATACGTCGAACGTTCTCAATTACGGGATGGGCTACAATCTTCAGCGCTTCTCGACGCTGAACCAGATCAACAAGGATACCGTCAAGAACCTCGTCCCGGTCTGGAATTACTCGCTCAACGACGATCGCAGCGAGGAATCGCAGCCGCTAGTGTATCAGGGCGTGATCTACGTGACCTCTCACAATGCGACCATGGCGGTCGACGCCAAGACCGGCAAGCAGATCTGGAAATCCAAGATCGAATATCCGGCGGAGACACCGCGCATCGTCTGCTGCGGCATCATCAACCGCGGCGGCGCGCTGTTCGACGGCAAGCTGTTCCGCACCACGTTAGACGCCAACGTGATTGCGATCGACATCAAGGACGGCAAGGAGCTGTGGCGGCAGAAGGCGGCCGACATCAAGGAAGGCTACTCGATGACGGTCGCGCCGCTGGTGGCTGACGGCGTCGTCATCACCGGCATCTCCGGCGCCGAATTCGGCACCCGTGGCTTCATCGACGGCTGGGATCCTGCAACGGGCAAACATCTCTGGCGCACCCACTCGATCCCCTCGCCGGACGAGCCCGGTGGCGACACCTGGAAGGGCGACACCTGGAAGCTCGGCGGCGGCTCGACCTGGATCACAGGGTCCTATGATCCCGAGCTGAACACGGTGTACTGGGGCATCGGCAATCCCGGCCCGTTCAACGCGGCCGTGCGTCCGGGCGACAATCTCTACACCTGCTCCGTGCTGGCGATGGATCCCAAGACCGGCAAGATCAAGTGGCACTACCAGTTCTCGCCGAACAATCCGTTCGACTATGACTCGGTGGCCGAGATGGTCCTCGCCGACATGAATGTCGAGGGCAAGCCGACCAAAGTGCTGATGGATGCGAACCGCAACGGCTTCTTTTATGTGCTCGACCGCACCAACGGAAAGGTGCTCGCCGCCAATCCTTACGTGAAGGTGAATTGGGCGAGCGGCGTTGACCTGAAGACTGGCAAGCCGATCGAGACCGACGTTGTCAAGGATGCCCGCGACGGCAAGAAGGTCACCGTCTATCCGTCGATCCTCGGCGGCAAGAACTGGGAGCCGATGTCGTTCAACCCGCAGACCGGCCTTGCCTACGCCAACACGCTCGCCTTCGGCGGCAAGTACAAGTCGGAGCCAGCCACCTTCAAACAGGGTGAATGGTATCTCGGCATGGACCTGACCGATCCCTGGGAGTGGGGCACCGGACCGCGCGGCCATCTGAAGGCGATCGATCCGATGACCGGCAAGGCCAAGTGGGAAGCGGCCAGCGACATCCCGCGCTTCTCCGGCGTGCTGTCGACCGCGGGCGGCGTCGTCTTCACAGGCGCACTGACCGGCGAGTTCGAGGCCTTCGACGCCGACACCGGCAAGAAGCTCTGGCAGTTCCAGACCGGTTCCGGCATCGAGGGACAGCCGGTGACCTGGCAGCAGGACGGCGTGCAGTACGTCGCCGTCACGAGCGGCTATGGCGGCGTGTACTCGCTGTTCTCCGGCGACGAACGGCTGGCCAAGGTGCCGCCCGGCGGCTCGCTCTGGGTCTTTGCGGTGAAGCAGTAACGGCAAGACATTTTGAGGCACATATCTCACAAGACGGTGGCGATCCTCGCCACCGTCGCGGTGCTGACGGTCGCGCTTGCGGCGACCGTCCGTGCCGCGGATGATTCGAACGGCAATCCGTTGCAGGCGCAGATCGACCATGGCAAGTCGACCTATGCCGAAAAATGCTCGCACTGCCACGGCCCCAATTTGATGAACTCCGGCACCATCACGCCGGACCTGCGCGCCTTCCCTGACGACAGGACGCGTTTCGTCACCACCGTGAAGAACGGCAAGAACAACAAGATGCCGCCCTGGGGCGATGTTCTGAGCGACGATGACATCGGCAATCTCTGGGCCTTCATCTCGAGCCGGAGGAAGCCATGAAGGACCGGTTTGCGGCGGTCGCGCTGCTGACGATGCTCGCAGCTCCGGCGACGGCAGCCTGGACGTCGGCTTGGGCAGCCGATCCCCTCGCTATCTGTCTCGACGAGGACCGTCCGCCACTCTCGGCGCATCACAAGGGCAAGCCGGACTCGGGCTTCGACGTGCTGCTGGCGCAGGCGATCGCGGACCGGATGGGACGGCCGCTCAAAATCCAATGGTTTGAGAGCAAGCTGGATGAGGATTCGAGCCCGCAGCTCGAGGCCAATGCGCTGCTCTCCGATGGACGCTGCTCGCTGATCGGCGGCTACGCGCTGACGACGGATTCGCTCGTCAAGCCAGGCGTGCAAACGGCGCGGCTGCCGGATTTTGCCGGCGCCACGCGCGACGATCGGCGCCGCCGCGTTGCGCTCGGCATGCTCGCGCCGACCAGGCCTTACGTTTACTCACCGATGACCGTCGTCCTCGGCTCGAAGGCGCGCGAGCGCAGGATTGCCGATATCGGCGATCTCGCCGGGCTTCGCCTCGCGATCGAGAGCGGCTCTCTCGGCGACGCCATCCTCATGACCTTCGACAAGGGAAAGCTGATCGACAACATCACCCATCTCGTCCCCGGCCGCGACGATCTCCTCGGCGCGCTCAATCGCGGTGACTATGACGCGACCCTGATTGACCTTGCTCGCTACGACGCCCATCGCGCCGCGCATCCTGATACGGCCATCACCGCCTCCGGCTATTATTATCCGATCGGTGCCAACCGCGGCTACGTCGGACTCGGCAGCGATCCTGCCTTGATCGAGGCCGTCAACAAGGCGCTGGCGGATCTTGTCACCGAGGGCAGGATCGCCGAACTCGGCAAACAGGCCGGCCTCACCTATCTGCCGCCACGCGAGCCCGCGATCCTTGGCGATGTCTGGACGAAAATCATTCAGCGGTGACCAAGAACGTTCCTGTGTCCCGGACGGGCTGCAACGCCCCTTAGCGTTGTTGCGCGGAGCGCAGGGACCCATGCTGCGTCGTGCACCTCGCTGCGTGGGCCCCGGCTCTGCAGCGCACCGCTGAAGTAGCGCTCCGCTGCGTCCGGGGTACAAGCAAGGATCGCATCCGACCAACGCCTAGTGTTACAAGCACATGGGCCGGCTATAATCACGCGCTGTCGCCCCGGACGAGAAAGGCCGAGCGCATGAAACCCGATGCCGTCGCCGTCACAGCCCTGGTCATCCTGCTTTTTCCGATGGGCTATTTCCTGCTGGCCTCGCCCGCATTCCTGCTGGTGAAGCTGGACATTCCGCCCGTCACGCAATTGCTGCGCGGGATGTTCAACATCCAGTTCAGAATGATTGCCGTGACCGGTGTCCTTGCGACCATGGCTTTCCTCGTCGCAGGTCGGCCGCTTTTCGCCATGGGCATCGGCTTGATCGCGGCCCTCGCGATCCAGGGACGCGGCTGGTTCATGCAACGGATGGACGATGAGCTCAGCGCCAGGGATGCGGGTGACATTGATGCCGTGCGCCGGCTACGCCGGCTGCATTGGAGCGGAATGCTCTGCAACGCCACGCTGGTCGCGGCGCTGGTGACCAGCATTCCCTACGTCGCCACGTCGAATTGAGCGGGCCGGGCCTAGGTTTCGTCCACCGCGACGGCACCCTGCTGGGCCTTGTGGATCGAGGACGGCACCACGCCGAAATACTTCCGGAACACGCGGCTGAAATGCGATGAGCTGGAGAAGCCCCAGGAGAACGCGACATCGGTGATGGTCTTGCCACCGTGGGCCTCGAGCTCCTGGCGGCAGTTCTGCAGGCGCGCTTGCCAGATGTAGTCGCTCACCGTGGTGCCGCGCTCCGAGAACAGCATGTGCAGATAACGCTTGGAGCAGCCCAGCTCGGCGGAGATCTGGTCGATGCACAGATCCGGATCACGCAGATGTTCGCGGATGAAAAATTGTGCACGTACGTACATCGCCTCGGGCCCGACCCGATCGAACATCGTATCGGCCTCGCGCAGCGGCAGCAGCAACAGGTCGATCAGCGAATCGGCAACGCCGACCGCACTGTTGGCCGACAGCTTCGCCGCCTCGTCGAACGTGGCATGGACGAAATCATGGGCAATCCGCCCTGTTCCCGTCTTCGCCGACAGCTTGCAGGCCGGCATGCGCTGTGACGGGAAGCCGCGATCGCGCAAAAGCGCCTTCGGTACGATCACCACGTCGTGGCGCGTGAAGGCGGGGCTGACGATCAAGTGCGGACAGGAAACGTCATAGGCGATGATGTCGCCCGGATTCAGCTCGATGTGGCGGCCTTCCTGCTCGAAGTAAGACACGCCATAGGTCTGGAAGTGAATCTTGATGTACGGGTGTTCATTGGCCTTGGCGCGCGCGAGCGTGTGCGCGATGCGATGCTGGCTGACTTCGATCTGACAAAGCTTCAGCCGCGAGACCGTGGTGTAGTCGATGCGCCCTTCGAGCGAGGATGCCTCCAGCGGATCGACATCGAAGTGACCACACAGACTCGTCAGTCCGTCGACCCAGCTCTGGATCTGACGCTTGGGCGTCAGACCCGTCGTCGAGAGCGTGTGAATTGTGTCGGACATTAATCCAGCCACTGGTGATACCCGGAGATCCGACGCGAATCGCGGCCAGCGCCTGCTGAAGCCCTCAGCCATGATTGCGTGACGTTTACCTCAAATTTGGGCGGTCTTTTGAAACGAGCGCCAGCGTTCCATTGCCACCCTTGACGGTTAATCCTCCGCCTTAGTTGCACCGCCGTCAAGGGGAACCTGAGCGTTGAGCACGGCACCGCGCCGCGCCGAAGCCGCTGAATTCGCTACCGCAAAATCAAAAACTTTGCGTTCGTGCGCTGTCGAGCAAAGCGGGTTCACTCTTGGGCAAGTTTCCCGTTGGCGAAGTCGTTAGGGATTGCAGCAGGAACAAAAAGAACGGGCCGCTCCTGCACGTGGACCCGTAGCTCTCATCAGGAGGAGGAAACAGCACAGCATCGTTTCTGGTCCCCAAAGTGACCGCCCTGCACGAGCAGACGCCGGACGAGAAGCCCGGTGATTAAGCAATGCTTCGGAAATAATAAACGAGACCAACGGAGGAATGACTATGCGCAAGGTGCTACTGGCGACCTTTCTTGGCTCCGCGGCGGCTCTCGCCGTCGGGACCGCGTCGGCCAATGACGAGCTGAACAAGATGTCGCAGAACCCGAAAGATTGGGTGATGCCGACCGGCGACTACGCCAACAACCGCTACTCCAAGCTCAATCAGATCAACGCTCAAAATGTCGGCAAGCTCCAAGTTGCCTGGACCTTCTCGACCGGTGTGCTGCGCGGCCACGAAGGCGGCCCGCTGATCATCGGCAACATGATGTACGTCCATACGCCTTTCCCGAACAAGGTCTACGCCATTGACCTTTCAAACGAGAACAAGATCGTCTGGAAGTACGAGCCGAAGCAGGATCCGAACGTCATCCCAGTGATGTGCTGCGACACGGTTAACCGCGGCCTCGCATTCGGCGACGGCAAGATCTTCCTGCACCAGGCCGACACGACCCTCGTCGCGCTCGACGCCAAGACCGGTCAGGTCGCATGGACCGCCAAGAACGGCGATCCGAGCAAGGGCGAGACCGGCACCTCGGCACCGATGGTCGTCAAGGACAAGGTGCTGATCGGCATCTCCGGTGGCGAGTTCGGCGTTCAGGCCCATATGAGCGCCTACGACATCAAGACCGGCAAGCTGGCCTGGCGCGGCTACTCGGAAGGTCCGGATGACCAGATCCTGGTCAACGACAGCACCACCGCACTCGGCAAGCCGATCGGCAAGGATTCGAGCCTCAAGACCTGGCAAGGCGATCAGTGGAAGATCGGCGGCGGCGCCACCTGGGGCTGGATCTCCTACGATCCCGAGCTGAACCTGATCTACTACGGGTCGGGCAACCCCTCGACCTGGAATCCGAAGCAGCGTCCCGGCGACAACAAATGGTCGATGACGATCTGGGCACGTAACCCGGACACCGGCGCGGCCAAGTGGGTCTATCAGATGACGCCCCATGACGAATGGGACTATGACGGCGTCAACGAGATGATCCTCTCGGATCAGTCGATCAACGGCCAGGCACGCAAGCTGCTGACGCATTTCGATCGTAACGGTCTCGGCTATACGCTCGATCGCGCAACCGGCGAGCTTCTGGTCGCCGAGAAGTACGATCCGAAGGTGAACTGGACCTCCGGCGTCGACATGGACAAGAACTCGCCGACCTATGGTCGTCCGAAGGTGCTCGACGCAGCTTCGACCGACAAGGCGGGTGAAGACCACAACGTGAAGGGCATCTGCCCGGCCGCGCTCGGCACCAAGGACGAGCAGCCGGCAGCCTACTCGCCGGACACGCAGCTGTTCTACGTCCCGACCAACCACGTCTGCATGGACTACGAACCGTTCAAGGTGAGCTATACCGCGGGCCAGCCCTATGTGGGTGCGACGCTCTCGATGTATCCGCCGCAGGGCGATACCAACATGGGTAACTTCATCGCCTGGGACGGCAAGACCGGCAAGATCGTGTGGTCGAACAAGGAGCAGTTCTCGGTCTGGTCGGGTGCGCTCGCAACCGCCGGCGGCGTGGTGTTCTACGGCACGCTCGAAGGCTACCTGAAGGCGGTCGACGCCAAGACCGGCAAGGAGCTCTACAAGTTCAAGACTCCCTCCGGCATCATCGGCAACGTCACCACCTATGAGAACGGCGGCAAGCAGTATGTCGCAGTGCTCTCCGGCGTCGGCGGCTGGGCCGGTATCGGTCTGGCAGCAGGTCTGACTGATCCGACCGCGGGCCTCGGCGCGGTGGGTGGCTACGCGGCGCTCAGCAACTACACGGCCCTCGGCGGCACGCTGACCGTGTTCTCGCTGCCCAACTAGCCTCTGTTCAGAATCGCTCCGGCGCGTGGATCAGATCCACGCGCCGGCTCGTCTCCATCTGACGCCTTCGAGGAACAGCTCTTGCGTAAAATCTGCTCTGTCATTGCTACTATGATCTTCGTTGCGTCCGGGGGAATTGCTGTTGCGGACGGCTCGGGCGATCCGACTGCCGTCAAGCAGAACGAAACTGGCGAATGGCTCGATAAGGACGGAAATCCGACCTACAAGATCAACGGCGACTCCGTCGACTGGTATACCTATTCCGGATACCGCCGCTATCACTCGGACTGCCATGTCTGTCATGGCCCCGACGGCATGGGCTCGACCTATGCGCCCGCGTTGAAGGATTCGCTCAAGACGATGAGCTATGCCGACTTTCTCGGCGTCGTCGCCTCCGGTCGCAAGAACATCTCGACCGCCTCGGAGAACGTGATGCCGGCCTTCGGCGATAACCCGAACGTCGCCTGCTACATGGACGATCTCTACGTCTATCTGCGCGCCCGCTCCAACGAGGCCTGGGGCCGTGCCCGCCCGGGCAAGCACGAGGACAAGAACGACGCCTATACCAAGAATGAAGATTCGTGCATGGGCAAGAAGTGAACGTTTGCAGCCCGGCCGAGACTTACGTCTTGGCATCCTGCGAGAATTTGAGGAGTTACCGATGAAGACACGTGCCGCCGTCGCTTTCGAAGCCAAAAAACCGCTCGAAATCGTCGAAGTCGATCTGGAAGGACCGAAGGCCGGCGAGGTCCTGGTCGAGATCAAGGCGACCGGCATCTGCCATACCGACGCCTACACACTCGACGGTTTCGACAGCGAAGGAATCTTCCCGTCGATCCTCGGCCACGAGGGCGCCGGGATCATCCGCGAGATTGGCGCGGGCGTCACCTCGGTGAAGCCGGGCGATCACGTCATTCCGCTCTACACGCCGGAATGCCGGCAGTGCAAAAGCTGCCTGAGCCAGAAGACCAATCTCTGCACCGCGATCCGCGCGACGCAAGGAAAGGGCGTGATGCCCGACGGCACCAGCCGTTTCTCCTACAAGGGCAAGCCGATCTACCACTATATGGGCTGCTCGACCTTCTCCAACTTCACGGTGCTGCCGGAAATCGCGGTGGCGAAGATCCGCGAGGACGCCCCCTTCGACAAGAGCTGCTACATCGGCTGCGGCGTCACCACCGGCGTCGGCGCCGTCGTCAACACCGCGAAGGTTACGCCCGGCTCCAACGTCGTGGTGTTCGGTCTCGGCGGTATTGGGCTGAACGTGATCCAGGGCGCCAAGATGGCCGGCGCCGACAAGATCATCGGTGTCGACATCAACGACTCCAAGGAGGAATGGGGCCGCCGGTTCGGCATGACCGACTTCGTCAATCCCAAGAAACTCACCGGCGACATCGTCCCGCATCTCGTCACGCTGACCGACGGTGGCGCCGATTACACCTTCGACTGCACCGGCAACACCACGGTGATGCGCCAGGCACTGGAAGCCTGCCATCGCGGCTGGGGCACCTCGATCATCATTGGCGTTGCCGAAGCCGGCAAGGAAATCGCCACCCGTCCGTTCCAGCTCGTCACCGGCCGCAACTGGCGCGGCACCGCCTTCGGCGGGGCCCGCGGCCGCACCGACGTGCCGAAGATCGTCGACTGGTACATGAACGGAAAGATCCAGATCGATCCGATGATCACCCACACGCTCAAGCTCGAAGATATCAACAAGGGCTTCGACCTGATGCATGAGGGCAAATCAATTCGTTCAGTCGTCGTGTTCTAGCTCAAGCGTCACCCCCAAGGAGGATCGGCCATGACTGTTGCACTCCACCCATCGATCGATAACGGCCTCAAACAAGGTACCGGGCACTTTGCCGGCGGCACGCTCGCCTGCAAATGCAGGGATCATCAGGTCAAGGTCGGCATCAAGGGCGACGTGGCGCACAACCACGCCTGCGGCTGCACCAAGTGCTGGAAGCCGCAGGGCGCGACCTTCTCGGTCGTGGCCGTCGTCCCGCGCCAGAACCTCACCGTGCTCGAGAACGGCGACAAGCTCCAGATCGTCGATGCCTCCGCGGTGATCCAGCGCCACGCCTGCAAGGCCTGCGGCACCCACATGTTCGGCCGCATCGAGAACAAGAACCATCCGTTCTACGGTCTCGACTTCATCCATCCCGAGCTGTTCCAGGAACAGGGCTCGCAGGCGCCGCAATTCGCCGCCTTCGTTTCCTCTGTCATCGAATCCGGCGTGAAGCCCGAGCAGATGGCTGGCATCCGGTCGCGGCTGAAGGAAATCGGCCTCGAGCCCTATGACTGCCTGTCGCCCGCGCTGATGGATGCGATCGCGACCCACGTGGCGAAGGCCAAGGCCGCCTGAGCAACGTTGCCTGACAAGGCTGAGTGACAAGCCGCTTGACGATGTCCCGTCCGCTCGCTGGTTCGCCAGCGGGCAGGATGGGTGCGGCTCTCGAATGATCGCGGCCATCCTGCCGCCAGTGCACCATGCGTATGCGAGCGCGTTCCGCTCCCTCAGTCCTGGTCTTTGAATGACTGCGCAGTGTCGCCCTCTTCCGTCTTGAAGTCAGCGCGGCCTAGCGATTCTCCCTCCCTCGACTGAGGACTACTGCTTCGTCCGCTCAGTCCCTCTGGCGGACGAAGCTTTTTTGTCTTTCGATTTTACGACCGTCCGTCGCGCGACCTCATGCTGCGCCCTGCTTTTGACAAACCCAGGATGCAATCTGTTCACGTCAAGAACACCCGGCTGTGAACGCCGGTTCGACACGATCTCTGCTAGGGTCGCGTCGTCACGATGCCGCGCGAGTTCAATCAAATAAGAACAAAACGGGAGGTATCGAGCACATCCGGACATCACGATTCGCATTCCAGCTTCCTGCCGGGACCTGCCCGTGTGGGACGACGGGTTGGCGTGCGGTCACACGACGCTACGGACATTGCGCCGACCGAAATCGGCAATGTTGAAATCAGCAAGCTTATGAAGAGCGAGGGACGATCATGATCAAGGTGAAGATCAACGGCCAGGAACAGAGCTGGGATGGCGACCCGGATCTCCCGCTACTCTGGTTCCTGCGCGACGAAGCCGGGCTGACCGGCACAAAGTTCGGCTGCGGCCAGGCCCTGTGCGGTGCGTGCACCGTCATCGTCGACAAGGAGGCGGTGCGCTCCTGCATCACCTCGATCAACGACGTCGCGGGGCGCGAGGTTACCACGATCGAGGGGCTGCATCCGGACGGCGATCATCCGGTCCAGAAGGCCTGGCGCGAGGTCAACGTTCCCCAATGCGGCTTCTGCCAAGCCGGCCAGATCATGCAGGCGGCAGCGCTGCTGATGGACAATCCCAAGCCGTCACACGACCAGATCCGCGAGGCGATGTCCGGCAACATCTGCCGCTGCGGTTGCTACCAGCGCATCGAGAATGCCGTCCATCTCGCATCGACGGGAGTGTGACATGAATTTCATCGACAATCCCGGCAAGCTCCGTGGCTTCGAAAAGAACATTAAGGTCGAGAAGGTCTCGCGCCGCAGCATCCTGAAGGGGCTCGGCATCACCGGTGGCTTCGTGCTCGCGGCCCCCGTGATGACGCGCCAGGCCTTTGCCTATGAGACCGGCGCCGGCAAGATGCCGCATGGCGTCGTGGTTGATCCGCGCGTCTTCGTTGCGGTCGCGCCTGACGGCACCGTCACCATCCTCGCCCACCGCTCGGAGATGGGCACCGGCGTGCGCACCAGCCTGCCGCTCATCGTGGCCGAGGAGATGGAGGCCGACTGGTCCAAGGTCAAGGTCGAGCAAGCTCATGGCGACGAGGTCAAGTTCGGTAATCAAGACACCGACGGCTCGCGCAGTACGCGGCACTATCTGATTCCGATGCGCCAGATCGGCGCCTCCGCCCGCACCATGCTGGAGCAGGCCGCGGCCAAGCGCTGGAACGTGCCGGCGACCGAGGTGAAGGCGGTCAATCACGAGGTCGTCCACAGCACCAGCGGACGCAAGCTCGGCTTCGGCGAGTTGGCTGCCGATGCCGCCAAGGAATCGGTGCCTGCCATCGAAGGGCTCAAGCTGAAAGACCCCAAGGACTTCCGCTATCTCGGCAAGGGTCAGGTCAGCATCGTCGATCTCCACGACATTACCACCGGCAAGGCCCGCTACGGCGCCGACGTGCGCCTGCCGGGCATGAAATACGCCGTGATCGCGCGCCCGCCGGTGACCGGCGGCAAGCTCACCTCGTTCGATCCGGACGCGGCACTGAAAGTGCCCGGCGTCGAAAAGGTGATGAAAGTTCAAGGCTGGCCGTGGCCATCGAAATTCCAGCCGCTCGGCGGCGTTGCCGTGATCGCGCGCAACACCGGCGCAGCGATCAAGGGCCGCGACGCGCTGAAGCTGGTCTGGGACGACGGCGCCAACGGCAAATACGACTCGGTCGCCTACCGCAAGGACCTCGAGGAGGCCTCACGCAAGCCGGGCCTGGTCGTACGCCAGGAGGGCGATGCGGATGCTGCGCTCAAGACGGCCGCCAAGGTCGTCGTCGGCGAATATTATTTGCCGCATCTCGCCCATGTCAGCATGGAGCCGCCGGTCGCGGTGGCCGACGTCAAGGGCGACAAGGCTGAGATCTGGGCGCCTGTGCAGAGCCCCGGCGGCACGCGTGAGGACGTCGCCAAGACGCTCGGCATTCCCGAGGGCAATGTCACCGTCAATGTCACGCTGCTCGGCGGCGGCTTCGGCCGCAAATCGAAATGCGACTTTGCGCTGGAGGCTGCGCTGCTGTCGAAGGAGCTCGGCGTGCCCGTGAAGGTACAATGGACGCGCGAGGACGACCTCCACCACGACTTCCTGCATACCGTCTCGGTGGAACGGATCGAGGCTGGCCTCGACAAGGACGGCAAGGTGATCGCCTGGCGCCATCGCAGCGTGGCGCCGACCATCGCCTCGACTTTCGCGGCCGGTGCCAACCATGCGGCATCGTTCGAGCTCGGCATGGGGCTCGTCGACATGCCGTTCGAGATCGCCAACATCTCCTGCGAGAACCCCGAGGCCGCGGCGTTCACCCGCATCGGCTGGTTCCGCTCGGTCTCGAATATCCCGCGCGCCTTCGCGGTGCAGTCCATGGTCGGCGAAATCGCGAATGCGACCGGGCGCGACCAGAAGGAGACGCTGCTGGCGTTGATCGGCAGCCCACGCATCGTCAAGCCCAACGTCAAGGACCTCTGGAACTACGGCGAGCCCTATGACAGCTACCCGATCGACACCGCGCGCCTGCGCAAGGTGGTCGAGCTGGTCGCCGAGAAGGGCGAGTGGGGGCGGACGGTGCCGAAGGGCCACGGCCTCGGCATCGCCGTGCACCGCAGCTTCGTCAGCTATATCGCGACCATCGTCGAGGTGGCCGTGGACGAAAAGGGCAAGCTGACGGTGCCACGGGTCGACACCGCGATCGACTGCGGCACCTATGTCAACCCGGAGCGCATCGCCTCGCAGATCGAGGGCGCGGCGATCATGGGCCTGAGCCTCGCCAAATACGGCGAGATCAGCTTCAAGAACGGCAAGGTCGAGCAGAAGAATTTTGACGGCTTCCAGGTCGTCAGGATCGACGAGGCCCCGCTGGTGACCAATGTCCACATCGTGCCGCCCGGGCCTGATACGCCGCCGAGTGGCGTCGGCGAGCCCGGCGTGCCGCCCTTCGCGCCGGCACTGATGAACGCGATCTTCGCGGCGACCGGCAAGCGCATCCGCGCGCTTCCGATCGGGAAGCAATTGGAGGCGTAAAGGAACAGACGCGGCCTCGCGCCGTTTCTCTTCGATCTGACAGGAGCAGATCGATGACCAATATCTCAAGGGCGCTCGCAGTCTCGCTGCTGTCGAGCGCCTTTCTTTTGACTGTTACGGCCGCGTTCGCGCAAAGCAGCACCACCACGCCGCCGACCACGGCGACGCGCCCCACCACGCCGGACCAGAGCTCGCTTCCCAACACCAGCGCCCCGCCCGCCTCGACCACCCAGACAACCGGGCAGAGCAGCACCGATCCGAAGATTCGGGAGATGAATCAGACGGAGAAGGACAAGGTGGACAGGCAGGGGAAGTAGGTCCGGTCGCACACGCAAAATGCGGCGGACGTTGCCGTCCGCCGCATTTGCCCCCTGTCGCTCCGCCGTCTTCGATCCGCCTGCGGAGCTTATTTCTTCAGCGCGAACACCCAGACCACGCCGCCTTGCGGCACGTTGGACTCGATGCCGATATTGTTGGTCGCGAGCGCATCCTGGATGCGCTGCGCGTCGACGCCCCAGCCCGACTGGATCGCGATGTATTGCGTCCCGTCGATCTCATAGGACATCGGCATGCCCATGATGCCGGAGTTGGTCTTCTGCTGCCAGAGCAGCTCGCCGGTCTTGGCGTTGAAGGCGCGGAAGTTGCGGTCGTTGGTGCCGCCGGCGAAGACGAGATCGCCTGCGGTTGCCGTGACCGATCCAAACATCTGCGACTTCGGGAAGTCGTGCTGCCACACCTTCTTGCCGGTCGCGGGATCCCAAGCCTGGATCTCGCCGAAATGATCGGCGCCGGGCTTGGTCTTCAGGCCGATGTCCTCAGGCTTGGTGCCGAGCCAGAGCTCGCCTGGCTTGAGCGGGATCTTCTCGCCGGTGAAGCCGCCGCAGAAATTCTCGTTGGCGGGCACGTAGACGAGGCCGGTCTTCTGGCTGTAGGCCGCCGATGGCCAATCCTTTCCGCCCCATAGCGACGGGCAGAACTCCACGCGCTTGCCGACCGCAGGCTTGTGCGCGGGATCGACGATCGGCTTGCCGTTTTCGTCGATGCCCTTCCAGACATCGGTCGAGACGAACGGCCAGCCGGCGACGTAGTTGATCTTAGTCGGCGTGCGCTCGAGCACCCAGAAGATCGCATCGCGGCCGGGATGGACCAGGCTCTTGATGCTGCGGCCGTCACGCTGCAGGTCGATCAGCATCGGCGCGTCGACCTCGTCCCAGTCCCAGGAATCGTTCTGGTGATACTGGTGATAGGTCTTGATCTTGCCGTTGCCGGGATCGAGCGCGAGCACCGACGAGGTGTAGAGATTGTCGCCGGGATGCATCTCGCCGGGCCACGGCGCGGCGTTGCCGACGCCCCAATAGATCGTCTTGGTGTCCTTGTCGTAGGTGCCGGTCATCCAGGCCGAGCCGCCGCCGTTCTTCCAGTCGTCGCCCTGCCAGGTGTCGTGGCCGGGCTCACCCTCGCCGGGAATGGTGAAGGTGCGCCACAGCTCCTTGCCGTCCTTGGCATCGTAGGCGGCGACATAGCCGCGCACGCCGAACTCGCCGCCGGAGCCGCCGACGATGACCTTGCCATCGACGATCAGCGGCATCAGGGTCATGTACTGACCCTTCTTGTAATCCTGCACCTTGGTGTCCCACACCACCTTGCCGGTCTTGGCATCGAGCGCGACGACATGGTCGTCGGTGGTGGCGAGATAGAGCTTGTCTTCCCACAAGCCGACGCCGCGGCTGGTCGGATGCAGCTGGAACAGATCGTCGGGGAGCTGCCGCTTGTAGCGCCAATATTCGTCGCCGGTTTTCGCATTCAGCGCGATCACCTGCCCCATCGGTGTTGCCACGAACATCACGCCGTTATTGACGATCGGCGGCGCCTCATGGCCCTCGACGACGCCGGTGGCGAATGTCCAGACCGGCGTGAGGTCTTTCACATTCGCGGTGTTGATCTGGTCGAGCGGGCTGTAGCCCTGCCCGTCATAGGTGCGCCGATAGAGCATCCAATTGCCGGGTTCCGGATTCTCCAGGCGCTGCTGGGTAACGGGCGCGTAATTCTCGATCGGGCCGGCGATTGCGGCGGTCGAGACGACACATGTGAAGGCGACGAAGCCGGACAGCAGTAATTGCTTTCTGGTCATGTACGTTTTCATGGACGTTCCCCTTTTCATCCGATTGAATTCTTCTTTTGAATTCTTGTCGTTCGTCCCGAAATCCGCCCCTCGGCGGATGCGGCCTCTCGTGAGGCGGGCCCATCCCCGCACCGTCCGTCATCCCGGCTGCGCGCCACCTACCTTTCCGACGAAGCCGCCCGCGACGCTGAGCGAACCGTCAGCGAGTGCCAGCGGCAGCGCGGCGAGCCGCCGCGGCGCCGGGCCGTACACCACCTGCGCGCCTTCGCGCGGGTCGTATTCGGAGTTGTGGCACATGCATTTGAAAACATCTTTGTCGCCGACATCGCTCTTGACCCAGGCGGTGACGGGACAACCGGCATGGGCGCAGATCGCCGAATAAGCGAGGATGCCATCGACGGCACGCGCTTTGGTTTGCTCGTCGAGCTCGGCGGGATCGAGCTTGATGATCAGGAGCTCGTTGAGCCGCGAGGCGCTGCGCACCACCGATGTCTTGGGATCCTGCGGCCAGGCATGCACCGGCGGACCGCCGAGCGTCAGGTCAGCTGCCTTGATCAGCTTTCCTTCGCTGTCACCTTCGGAGAAGACGAGAAGGTCGCCCTTCTGCGGCCGCTCGTCCGAGCCGGGCGCATCTTCGCCCGCGCGCACCGGTGCGGAACAGCCGAGACACGCCGTGGTGGCGAGCGCACCGAGCAGCAGCGTTCGCCGCGTCTGCTCGGCGCAGGATTCGAGTTCCGCAATGTTGTCGGAGGATGACGATGCGATGTTGGTTGGTGCATTCGACATGCACAGTAGCAGGCGCTGGAACTCTGCCGAAATGAAGGCGAAGAATTGGCGCCGCAGTGCATCAATAAGGCTTTACTCGCTTTGATTGAACACGATTGCACGCATTCAAACGCGTTTTTGCCATTTCAACATCATGTCGCGCGATCGGCATGATGATTTTGCAGATCAGGTCGATGCTGTAAGAATTGGTGCAGCGCGTTTTCGCCACGCGATGCAACCGTGGAGCGATTCAACTGCACGTTATAAAGTCAGCTTCGCACGTTCAAGACCGTAGAACGTGGCGCGGCGACGCAATGCGACCAGCGATGGTGGCCGATGCCATCTCAAAACTGTCAGCGATGCGACGTGCCCTATCGATGAACAGGCTGGCCGCCGGCGGCGGGCAGACCTCGCGCGCAGTCTGTTCGAACAGGTCGAGCCAGCGGTCGAAATGATCGCCAATCAGGCTGAGCGGCATATGCGCTCGCATCGGCGAGCCGTGATAGCGGCCGCTCATCAACACCACCGAAGACCAGAAGTCTTTGAGCTTCGCCAGATGCTCGTCCCAATTCTGGACGATAGCAAAGACAGGCCCAAGCAGCGCGTCCTCGCGGACGCGGCCGTAGAAGCGGCTGACGAGTTCCCCGATCATCTCCTCGGTAATCCCGGTACGCTCGATCGCATCCTGGGTCAGCAGGTTCCGCCGCGCGGCCGCCGCCTCGCGCTCGGCCTTCAGTCGATCCGACATGTCCTTCGTTTTCCGTTTCGTTGTTCCCGCGAGCCGCCCGCTCAACACTGTCGGGCCAAATGCGCACGACGTCTTTGTCATGGCGCAAATTGCGGGATTGGGCGGGGCGGGCGTTTTAAGCCCGCCTGCCTGCCCTATGATCAGCATCATAGGGTGGCAAAGGCGCACTTGCGCCGTACCCACCATCTCTCTCGATCGCGACAAATGCGTGGGCACGCTCCGCTTTGCCCACCCTACGGCACCGTCATTGTAGCGATTACTGGATCAGGCGCCATAAGAGTAAAAGCCCTGCCCGGTCTTGCGGCCGAGATGGCCGGCATCGACCATTTCCTTGAGCAAGGGGGCTGGACGATATTTAGGATCGTTGAAGCCCTTATAAAAGACCTCCATCACCGACAGCATGGTGTCGAGACCGACCAGATCAGCCAGCGCCAGCGGCCCGATCGGATGGTTGCAGCCGAGCTTCATGCCGGCGTCGATTTCCTCGGCGGTCGCGATGCCCTCCTGGAGCGCGAAGATCGCCTCGTTGATCATCGGGCACAGGATGCGGTTGACCGCGAAGCCGGGGCTGTTCTTGGCCGTGATCGCCACCTTGCCGACGCGCTGGGCGAAATCGAGCGCCTTGGCGTGGGTCTCGTCGGACGTCTGCAGGCCGCGGATGAGTTCCAGCAGCTGCATGACCGGAACCGGGTTGAAGAAATGCATGCCGATGAATCGATCCGGGCGATCGGTCGCTGCGGCAAGCTTGGTGATCGAGATCGACGAGGTGTTGGTGGCAACCAGCGTGCGCGGCGACAGCGTGGCGCAGAGATCCTTCAGGATCTTGACCTTCAGCTCCTCGTTCTCGGTTGCGGCCTCGATGACGAGATCGCAGTCGGCAAGCTTCGCCCGATCAGTGGTGCCGGTGATGCGCTTGAGCGCCGCCTCGCGATCGGCCGCCGAGATCTTCTCCTTCTTGACCAGGCGCTCGAGGCTGCCGCCGACGGTCGAGATGCCGCGGTTCACCGCCGCATCGGAGATGTCGACCATCACGACCGACAGCCCGGCCGCGGCGCAGATCTGGGCGATGCCGTTGCCCATGGTCCCAGCTCCGATGATGCCAACGGTATTGATCATGGAATGACGTCCTTCTCGTTGAACGGGCCGGCCTTGAGCGGTAGCGTGCCCGGTTTGACCTGAATTTCGAGCCGCGGCGCCTTACGTGCTGCACCGCATCCAGGCTCTTCCTTAGCGCATCCGTGGCGAGAATAAAGCTGCCTTTCCGCTCGAAAAGGACATGATTTGGCGACCCCGCGGCCTGATCGGCCCGAGTTTTGCGGCTCTTTCCAGCCCCTGGAATGCCGAGATTAAAGTTGACGCGCCACCGTTATTTCAATAATCGTTGAAATATGGAAAAGACAGATGCCGTCACGGCGCTCGCCGCGCTGGCGCAGGACAATCGGCTCGACGTATTCCGCCTGCTGGTGCGGTCCGGCCCTGAAGGCATGACCGCAGGTGCGATCGCGGACGCGCTGGATCTGGCGCCAAACACGTTGACGTTTCACTTCGACCGGCTGCGGATGGCCGGGCTTGCCACTGTCCGGCGCGAGGGACGCTCGATGATCTATGCGGCGCGGTTCGAGACCATGAACTCGCTGGTCGGCTTCCTCACGGAAAACTGCTGCGGCGGCGTATCATGCGCACCCGCCTCGTCTTCGAAACCCGCGCGAAAGCGCAACAAGGCTCCAGCCTGAAAGGACAGACCATGAAACGCCTGCACGTTCATCTGTCCCTCCGAAAGTATCGGCCATGGACGTGATCATCTACCACAATCCCGCCTGCGGCACCTCGCGCAACACGCTCGCCCTGATCCGCAACGCCGGCATCGAGCCGCACGTGATCGAATATCTCAAGACGCCGCCATCGCGCGCGCTGCTCCAACAGCTTGCCGCACGCATGGGGCTTTCGGTGCGCGAATTGCTGCGCGAAAAGGGCACGCCCTATGCCGAGCTTGCGCTCGACAACGCCGAACTGACCGACAACCAACTGCTCGACGCCATGATGGCGCATCCGATCCTGATCAACAGGCCGATCGTGGTTACGCCAAAAGGCGTCAAGCTGTGCCGGCCCTCCGAAGAGGTGCTGGATCTTCTGCCTCCGCAGCAGGGTGAATTCGTCAAGGAAGACGGCGAGCGTATCAGGCTCGACCGCGGCGTCTGACGATGCCAAGCCTTGTACAGCCAAGCCTTGCAAAGCGCGCATTTGCCGAATGGCTCGGAACGGCGTTCCTCCTCGCCGCGGTGGTCGGCTCGGGGATCATGGCCCAGAAGCTCGCCGGTGGAAACATCGCGTTGGCGCTCCTTTGCAACACGCTTCCCACCGGCGCCATCCTCGTGGTGCTGATCCTGATGTTTGCTCCCATATCGGGTGCGCATTTCAATCCGGCGGTAACGCTGGCCTTTGCCCTGCGCGGCGAGACCGCCTGGATTGATGCGGCGATCTATATCGCAGCGCAGATTTCGGGTGCGATCATCGGCGTGTGGATTGCGCATCTGATGTTCGAGCTTCCCGTCCTCGAGGTCTCGCTGACCGAGCGCAGCGGCGCGGGACAATGGCTCGCCGAGGCCGTGGCTACCTTCGGCCTGCTGCTGACGATCTTTGGCGTCGCATCGAAAGCCTCGGCTGCCGTCCCCTACGCCGTCGGCCTGTACATCACATCGGCCTATTGGTTCACGGCCTCGACCTCGTTCGCCAATCCCGCCGTCACCATCGCCCGATCGCTGTCCGACACATTTGCAGGTATCGCGCCACACGGCGTGCCGGCCTTCATTGCCGCGCAGCTCATCGGGGCGATCGTTGCCCTTCCGCTTGCGAGCTGGCTGTGGGGCGGAGCAAGCCTGAAGCACGCTCCTGCCCACGAATGAAAGGAGTGCCCAAGCCGCTCCTCCCCTGTATTCTCCGACAGTCGTCACAACGGCAGGGGGCGGGTTTTGAAGCGAGATCGCGGCCACGACAGTGACCATCCCTTGACATCAGGCCTGGCGCTGAGACATCACGCCGGATGAACGATTTCGCGCGATCCATCGCTGCCGCATTCACGCTGATTGGCCAAGCCGATCCCGAACTTCTCGGCATCGTCGCGCTGTCGGTGCGCGTCAGCCTGACGGCCAGCATCATCGCGCTGCTGATCGGCGCGCCGTTCGGCGCTTTGCTGGCGATCACGCGCTTTCGCGCGCGACAGGTCATCATCGTGCTGACCAACGCGCTGCTCGGCCTGCCGCCGGTTGTGGTCGGACTCGCGCTTTATCTTTTGCTGTCGCGCTCCGGCCCGCTCGGCGCGGCCGGCCTGTTGTTCACGCCGGCGGCCATGGTGATCGCGCAGACGTTGCTGGCAACCCCGATCGTGGTTGCGCTGGTGCACCGGCCCGCAACCCTGTTGTGGGCCGAATATGGCGACCTTGCACGGATTGACGGACTATCGACGCTGCGCAGCATCGGCCTGTTGTTCGCGCTCGGCCGGACCTCGCTGCTGACGGCGTTCCTGGCCGCGTTCGGGCGCGCCATCGCCGAGGTCGGCGCCATCATCATCGTCGGTGGCAACATCCGCGGCTTTACCCGCACGATGACGACGGCCATTGCGCTGGAGACCAGCAAGGGCGACCTGCCGCTGGCGCTCGGCCTCGGCTTGATCCTGCTCGCACTCAGCGTCGCCGTGTCGACCGTCGCCTTCCTGCTAGTGGGACGCGTTGGGGAAAAATAGCTGCTCGCTGCCGACCTTGTAGCCGGCAATCGCATCCTGGCCCTTTGGCGAGATCAGCCAGTCGATGAAGGCCTGCCCGTCCCTGGCCTTCACGTTGGGATGCTTGTCCGGATTGACCAGCATGACGCCATATTGGTTGAACAGGCGCTTGTCGCCCTCGGTCAGGATCGCAAGCTCGCCCCGATTCCTAAACGACAGCCAGGTGCCGCGGTCCGACAACAAATACGCATTCGACGACGACGCCATGTTCAACGCCGGGCCCATGCCCTGGCCAATCTCGCGATACCAGCCGTCTTTGCCGTTGGCGGGCTCGATGCCTGCTTCTTTCCAGAGCCGCAGCTCGGCGGCATGTGTGCCGGACTTGTCGCCGCGCGAGATGAACGTCGCTTTTGCAGCAGAAATCTTGCGCAAGGCATCGGCGACGTCCTTGTCGCCCGCGATCTTTGCGGGGTCGCTCTTCGGGCCGACGATGATGAAGTCGTTGTACATGACGTCGAAGCGCTTCACGCCCTGCCCTTCCGACATGAACTTGTCCTCGGCCGGCCTGTCATGGACGAACACAACGTCGGCATCACCGCGCCGCCCGATGTCGAGCGCCTGGCCGGTGCCGACCGCGACGACCTTCACCTCGATCCCCTCCGCCTTCGTGAACAGCGGCAGCAGATAGCCGAACAGGCCGGACTGCTCCGTCGACGTCGTGGAAGCCACGGTGATGCTGCGATCCTGCGCCCATGCGCCCGTCGACAAGATTAGAACCGCTGCGATGGCGGCAAGCTTCTTCATGACATCTTCCTCATTCCCAGATGATTCAAATTAGGCGGAGACAATGACGTGGGAAAGCCCGACGTTGGGCGCGTTCGCCCCATAGGCGCCAGCGCTATCATGAAGGCGGAGTGCTTGGCAGCCGTGTTGGTGGGCGCTTCACGCCGGCCTCACGGCTATTGAACCTCGCGTGATCTGTCCCGCGATCACGTGGCGGCGCGGAATATCGCACGTTCCGATCGATCCCTAGGGATAGAACGGTTTGGAGCCTCCCATGACAAAAACGAACATCATCGCCACCTTGCGGATCGTGTTGTCGCTGGCGATTGCGGGCCCGGCGCGGGCCTGGCCGGGACAGTCCTCAAGCATCGACTGCGCCTGGGGCGGCGAAGCCGGGGACTGCGAAGCACTGACCATGGCGCTCCTCCGCAAGCACGCGCTGGCGCATGCGCGCAGCCACAAAGCAGAGCACTCCGTCGTGCCGTTTGCGTCGTCGCATCTGCCCGATCACGACGAGGATCCGCTTGCGTCGATGCATTTCGAATGAACGCAGTGGCGCGCAGGTCTGTGCAGATGTTCTGCAATTGGTCCCGCCTCAATTGACAGGGGCGTAACAGCCGGGGCAGTTTTTCACATTGCTGGCGAATCAGCGATTGCCCACGGCCCAGAGTACCTCTTGGACAACTCCCAGTGCTTTCGAGACTGATATCGTTGCTGAACCGCATTCCTGCGGTGAAATGGGCGTTCAATCGGCTTCGGCCCCTGCCGCACAGCGGCAGCATCGACGTGACGCCGAGCGCCGCGGATGAGCAGCCCGTCGTCGCAGCGATCACAGAAGCCGCTCCGACCGTCGATACGAGCGCCAGCGAGGATTCATTCCCGGAAACGTCGGCTGAAGCTGAGCCCGCCGCCGTCGAAGCGAGTTCAGTCCCTTCGGTTGAGGTCGCGAGCGAGCCGATTGCTGCGCCCGAACTCATCAGCAGCAATCCACCGGTGGAACTCTTGGCGAATGTTGAGCCCGACCTCGTGGAAGAGGTTCCGGTCTCTTCTGCCGAAGTCGAAGCGATCGAACCTCAAGAGCCTGTCATCAGCAGCGGTGCATCATCGGATGATGACGCGGAGGTTGCACCTGATGTTGCAGAGCAGGCCTTTGTTTCGCCGGTCGAGGTCGAGACCGTCGCGGTCTCCGAGTCCGCCATTGAAGACGAACCCGCCTCTATCGTTTCCGAGGAGATCGAAACTGTCGACGAGACGCCCGCTGTTGTGCACGACAACGACATCGCGGCGCCTGCGGTCGCCGAGGTCAAGATCGACAACGAGCCCGCGCCTGATGTCGTGATGGAGATCGAGCCGGTCGTCGCAAGCGATCCAGCGCCGGTCGCTGCCGACGTCGCTGAGGATACGATCACCGACGCACCTGTCGTCGCAGCAGAGATTGAGCCTCCGCCAGCGCCCGCGCCGAAGAAGATCCGCCCAAAGGTCGTCGAGCCTGCCGATCGCGCCGCGCTGATCCGGCAGCGCTGGGCCGAGACCGGGATCAGGATGTGGAATCCGCGGCTGCATGGCACCGGCGAAGCCACTCTGAACATCCAGGGCCGCATCGGGCTGCTGCCGCCCGAGCCCGGCGAGACCATGCCGCGCTACGACAAGCTGGAATTCAGGATGCTCGGCGGGCAAGTCGCCTGCGAAGGCGTCATCGTCGAGGCGCCCGTGCACGCCGGCCAGCGCAGCTTCACCCGGCTCGCCGAACCGCGCAGCGCCGATCGCAGCCGCGAGCCGGTGCGGGAACGCCAGGCCGCCCTCGCCTGATCCTTGTCCTCACGCGATGACGCAACGAGCCTGCGCGGCGCCATGCGCTCGACCGCCGCGATGACGATCGGGCGCCGAACATCTCTCGCACTCACGGAATTGGATAGCCCTTCCAGAGCCATTCCAGCGCAGCCGGCAGCGTTTGCGCGATGGTCGGGCGATCGACGTGCTTGGCGTTGCGCACGAACAGGAACTGATAGTGATAGCCCTTCTCGGCGAGCACCTTTGCCATCAACTCGTTCGATAAGGTCCAGTCGTGCATGCCATCTGGAATGGTGGGGTTGGGATAGTACAGATCCTGGTCGCCGCCAAAGTACCAGAAGCGGATCGGCTTGGTCGGCGCGGCGACGATCAGCGGCACGCCAGGTGGATCGGCCGGCGTCAACACACCCGCCTTTGAGATGAGATTGGGCGTGGCCGGCCCCGTCCATGCGCTGTGATATTCCCAGGCGCCGCCGCGCAGCGACGGATCGTGCGGCCATTGCTGATTGACCATGGTCGGCGAGAACGCCAGCACACGGTGATAGAGATCGGGATAGAACCAGGCCATGGTGAAGGCCGCAGCCCCGCTGGAACTCAGGCCCATGGTGGCGCGGCCCTCAGGATTTTTGGTCAGCTTGACGTCCGCATTCTTTTCGACCAGCGGCAGCACCTCGCGTTCGATGAAATCCGTATAGACCCCCGACACCGCATCATATTCGCGGCCACGCTGGCTGCCCTGCGCATCCTGCCCGCCATTGCCGACCTGGATCGCGATCATCGGCGGTACCCGGCGCTGCGCGATCAGATTGTCGAGCGTGGTGGCGATATCCTTGTATGCGTTGGAGCCGCCATCGCCGACCACGATGAACGGCGCCTCGGTGCCGCGCACATATTGCGCCGGCACGTAGACGTCGATGGTGCGCGACCAGATGCCGGGATGGCTGGTGGTGACGATCATGTTCGACTTGTCATCAGGCGCGGTCGCGGTCGTCATGATCGAGGAATTGGTGCAGCCGGCGACATCGTCGCGGATCAGGCCCGGATTGTAGATGGTGCTGTCGTTCGAGGAGAGCGTGAACGATTTTGTCGTGCCGCGCGGCACGCCCTCCTTCGCGATGGTCTCGGGCGCGGGATTGTGGGTCGGACCGACGATGAAATTGCCCTCGGCGCCGGGCGGCGGCAGCGTCCCATCAGGCAACTCGGTCGCGCGTGGATATGCGGGATTGGAGGGATCGCGCGTCGGCGGCGCCGTCTTGAAATCGAGGCCAGTGGTGTCGATGAAGAACGGCGCTGCTTTATCCGTGGTGTTGGCGCTTGGCGGCACGGCCATGTTCTGGGTCACGCAGGTCGGCTGGGCGAAGCCGATCGAAGCGAAGGAGACGACGGAAATCAGCGTCCCCGCGAGGACGGAGAATGATCTGGTCATGTGAGCTCCCGGTGCTGACGGGTCTTGCTGGCCCGTCTTGAAGCAAAAGTATGGCGGGCGCCTCGCGCATGGTCAAACGCGACGAACGCAGTGCAGCGGCAATCGCCATGCTCAAATCGGACAGCGATCATTATTCAGCGCATGGCGCGGAATTTTTCCAACCCCAGGCCGTTGCTGCCGGAGCGCGCAACATCTAGCGTGCGGCTGGGTGATCCGCGCAAAGAAGCGGTCGCGACGACAAAAACACATCGGGAGGACAATCCATGAGAAAGCTCGCGGCCGCGCTGTGTGCGCTGGCGCTCCTCGCACCTGGCGCACAGGCGCAGACCATCAAGGATTTTCTGGCGCAGGTCATGGTGAAATGGACCGCGCCATTCGAGCCGTTCCGCCTGATCGATAACATTTACTATGTCGGCACCGAGGGCATCGCCGTCTACGTCATCAGGACGTCGCAAGGCTTGATCCTGATCGACACCGCGATGCCGCAGTCGACCGGCACGATCAAGGACAACATCGCCAAGCTCGGCTTCAAGGTCGCCGACATCAAATACATCCTCAACTCGCACGCCCATCTCGACCACACCGGCGGCTTTGCCGAGATCAAGCAGGAGAGCGGCGCGCAACTGGTCGCGGGCGAGCGCGACAAGCCGCTGCTCGAAGGCGGCTATTATCCGGGCGACGAGAAGAACGCGGACCTCACCTTTCCGCCTGTCAAGGTCGATCGTGCGGTGAGGGAAGGCGACAAGGTCACGCTCGGCGACACCACGCTGATGGCGCACGCGACGCCCGGTCACTCGCCCGGCTGCACCAGCTGGGAGATGACGGTGAAGGACGGCGGCCAGGACCGCCAGGTGCTGTTCTTCTGCAGCGGAACCGTGGCGCTGAACCGGCTGGTCGGCCAGCCGACCTATCCCGGCATCGTCGACGACTATCGTGCGACCTTCGCCAAGGCCAAGGCCATGAAGGTCGACGTCCTGCTCGGGCCGCATCCGGAGGTCTATGGCATGCAGGACAAGCGCGCCCAGCAGATCAAGAGCGAGACGCCCAACCCGTTCGTCAAGCCGGGCGAGCTTACGACCTACGCCACGGGTCTGTCGGAAGATTTCGACAAGGCGCTCGCCAAGCAGACGGCCGCGCTCCAGGCCGCGAAATAAACGACAGCGCGCGGCGGTCATCAGCGATGACCGCCGCGACATCAGGCCGCGCCATGCGGCGGAGGAAGCTATGGTTAGCGGAACGTAGCCGCGATCGATTTCGGACGATCTGCCGCGCCAGAAGCGGCTTCCTTCCGCCTCCCATCCTTAACATCGCCTCACCAATGCACGCGGGTGGAAAATCATGCGGTAGCGCGCAACCTGCGCTAGCGCATCCGCGTCAACTGCATCTAACGCGGTCTTTACTCCCGCCGTGCAAGATCGTCTTCGTTTTTGAAGGGATTTGGGGCGCGTATTGCAATGCCTGCCGTCAATTTGAAAGCCTACCTCGTCGCAGCGATAGAGCTGTTTCGCGTGTCTGACGACGCGGACCTGACGCGCGCCCAGTTCGACGCTTTCTCCAAGCAGATCCCGCTGCTCTACTTCATCCTGATCAGCAACACGATCGCGGTGGCGTATACCTACGTCAACGTCGCGCCGGACTGGTTGGCGATGATCGTGCCGAGCGTGCTCACGGCGCTCGCCGCGCTTCGGACCTTCTGGTGGTTGCGCCAGCGCCATCTCGTGCGCAGCGATGCCGACATCCTGCGCAATCTGCGCGCGACCAACTGGATGACGCTGCCGATCGCCGCCGGCTTCACCGCCTGGTCGTTCGCGCTCTACCCCTATGGCGATCCCTTCGCCAAGAGCCAGGTCGCGTTCTACATGGCCGTGACCGTGATCGGCTGCATCTTTTCGCTGATGCATCTGCGTTCGGCGGCGCTGATCGTGACGCTGATCGTCGACGTGCCCTATGTGCTGTTCTTCTGGGCCACGGGCGAACCGACGCTGAAGGCGATCGCGGTCAACAACCTCCTGGTCTCCGGCGCGATGGTAACGGTGCTGTTCATCTATTACCGCGACTTCGCCGATCTCGTCGCCAGCCGCAAATCGCTGCTGGTGCAGCAGGCGGCGACGCAGGCGCTGTCGGACGAGAACTTCCGTCTCGCCAATCTGGATTCCCTCACCGAGCTGCCGAACCGCCGCCGCTTCTTTGCCGAGCTGTCGAGCGCCTTCAACGACGCCGAGCGCAGGCATGTGCGCGTCGCAGTCGGCATCATCGACCTCGACGGCTTCAAGCCGATCAACGACAATTACGGCCATTCGGTCGGCGACCGCGTCCTGATCGAGGCCGGCCGTCGCATTCGCGAGGTCTGCGAAGGCTTCGGTCCGCAGCGTGTAGAGTTCGCCCGCCTCGGCGGCGACGAGTTCGGTCTCGTCGTCTGCGGTGATCCCGAGGATGCCGACCTTGAGCGGCTCGGCGAACGCATCTGCGAGCAGGTCAAGCTGCCCTACCAGCTCGACACCGCCCATACCGGCCTGTCGTGCTCGATCGGCTTTGCCCTTTATCCAGACTCGGCAACGACATCGGAAGCGCTATACGAGTGCGCCGACTATTCGTTGTACCACGCCAAGCGCCAAAAGCGCGGCCGCACCGTAATTTTCTCGAGCGAGCTAGAAGCCGAAATCCGCAGCCGCGGCGTGATCGAGACCCTGCTGCGCACTGCCGATTTCAGCACGGAGATGGACCTGATGTTCCAGCCGATCGTCGATGCCATGAGCGAGCATACCGCGGGCTTCGAGGCGCTGGCGCGCTGGCAAAGCCCCCGCCTCGGCTGGGTTTCGCCGGCCGACTTCATTCCCGCTGCCGAGCGCATCGGCCTGATCCGCCCGCTGACGCAAGCGTTGCTGGTACGCGCGCTCGCGGCTGCCAGGACCTGGCCGGATCACACCCGCCTGTCGTTCAACCTCTCGGCCCACGACATCTGCTCGTCCGACGGAATCCTGCCGCTGATCGGCATCATCGAGAAGAGCGGCGTGCCGCCGCGCCGACTCGACTTCGAGATCACCGAGACCGCCGTCACCTTCGACTTCGCGCGCGCGCAGCAGTCGATCGCGGCGCTGAAGGCCATGGGCTGCGGCATTTCGCTGGACGATTTCGGCACCGGCTATTCGTCGCTGAGCCACGTGCATCGCCTGCCGCTGGACAAGCTCAAGATCGACCGCAGCTTCGTCGCCGACATCAACGATAATCCCGTGAGCCACAAGATCATCAAGTCGCTCACCGGCCTTTGCGACGACATGGAGATTGCCTGCGTGGTCGAGGGCGTGGAGACGCGGGCCCAGCTCGATACGCTGCGCCGGCTCGGCTGCGACTTCATCCAGGGCTATTATTTCGCAAAGCCCATGCGCGGCTCGGCGATCGACGAGTATCTGACGACGGAACGTCAGCGCCTTGCCGGCGCTGAAGCCAAAGTCGTGGCCTAAGGCCTAGCTACTTCACAAGGCTCGGCAGATCGAGCCCCTTGTCGCGGGCGCACTCGATCGCGATGTCGTAGCCCGCATCCGCATGGCGCATGACGCCGCTGGCCGGATCGTTCCAGAGCACGCGCTCGATGCGCTTGGCCGCTTCCGGCGTACCGTCGGCCACGATCACCATGCCGGCGTGCTGCGAATAGCCAATGCCGACGCCGCCGCCATGATGCAGCGAGACCCAGGTCGCACCGCTGGCGCAATTGAGCAGCGCGTTAAGCAGCGGCCAGTCGGACACGGCATCCGAGCCGTCCTTCATCGCCTCGGTCTCGCGGTTCGGGCTTGCCACCGAACCGCTGTCGAGATGATCGCGGCCGATCACGACAGGCGCCTTCAACTCGCCGCGCGCCACCATCTCGTTGAAAGCAAGGCCCAGGCGATGGCGATCGCCAAGCCCGACCCAGCAGATCCGCGCCGGCAGGCCCTGAAACTTGATGCGCGCCTTGGCCATGTCGAGCCAATTGTGCAGATGCTTGTCGCTGGGCATCAGCTCTTTCACCTTGGCATCTGTCTTGAAGATGTCCTCCGGATCACCTGACAGCGCAGCCCAGCGGAACGGTCCGACGCCGCGGCAGAACAGCGGGCGGATATAGGCGGGAACGAAGCCCGGGAAATCGAACGCGTTCTTCAGGCCCATGTCCTGCGCCATCTGGCGGATGTTGTTGCCATAGTCGAGCGTCGGAATGCCCTGCGCGTGGAAATCCAGCATGGCCTGGACATGCTCGACCATCGAGGTCTTCGAGGCGCGCTCCACAGCCTTTGGATCGGAGGCACGCTTGGCCTCCCAATCGGCCAACGTCCAGCCCTTTGGCAAATAGCCGTTGATCGGATCGTGCGCGCTCGTCTGGTCGGTGACGATGTCGGGCTTGACGCCGCGGCGGACCAGCTCAGGGAAAATCTCTGCGGCATTGCCGAGCAGGCCGACCGAGACTGCCTTCTTCGTCTTCGCGGCCTCCGCCATGATCGCCAGCGCCTCGTTGAGCGTTGCCGCCTGGCGATCGAGATAGCCGGTGCGCAGGCGCATCTCGATGCGGCTGGGCTGGCATTCGACCGCCAGCATCGAGGCGCCCGCCATGGTCGCGGCCAGCGGCTGCGCGCCGCCCATGCCGCCGAGACCCGCCGTGAGAATCCATTTTCCGGCAAGGCTGCCGCCATAATGGCGACGGCCGACCTCGACGAAGGTCTCGTAAGTGCCCTGCACGATGCCTTGGCTGCCGATATAGATCCACGAGCCCGCTGTCATCTGGCCGTACATCATCAGACCCTGGCGATCGAGCTCGTTGAAGTGATCGAGCGTCGCCCAATGCGGCACGATATTGGAGTTCGCGATCAGCACGCGCGGCGCATCGGCATGGGTGCGGAAGATGCCGACCGGCTTGCCGGATTGCACCAGCAGCGTCTGGTCGGCTTCCAGCTTGCGCAACGCCGTCGTGATCCGATCAAAACTCTCCCAGTCGCGCGCGGCGCGGCCGATGCCGCCATAGACCACGAGCTCGCTCGGCCGCTCGGCGACATCAGGATCGAGATTGTTCATGAGCATGCGCAGCGGCGCTTCCGTCAGCCAGCTCTTGGCGCTGATCTCGCTACCACGTGGCGCGCGGATGGTACGATCATTATCCAGTCGGCGGTTCATGCGAAAACCCCTTAGTCGAGCCTTGTTCAGTCAAGTTTTGGAAACGGATCGGATGATAGCGCAGTGAGCGCGACGGCCGGCAGCGCGTCGGCCTCGACCAACGCGGCGGCCTTGGCGAGATCGCCGGCCATGTAGCGATCAGCGCCTAGCGCCGGCACCTGCTCGCGCAGCTTAGCGATCACCGCGACAAGCGGCGCGCTGGTGGCGTGCGGCGCACGTAGCGTGATGCCTTGGGCGGCAACCAGAAGCTCAATGCCCAGAATGGACGCGAGATTCTCGGCCATGTCAGACAGGCGTCGTGCGGCATGCGCGGCCATGGAGACATGGTCTTCCTGATTGGCGCTGGTCGGCGTCGAATCGATCGAGCAGGCTGCGGCGCGCTGCTTATTCTCGGCGTAGAGCGCAGCCGCCGTCACCTCGGCGATCATGAAGCCGGAATTGATGCCGGGATCTGGCGTCAGGAACGGCGGCAGGCCGAAATTGAGCGCGGGATCGACCAGCGTCGCAATGCGCCGTTCACTGATCGCGCCGATCTCCGACAAGGCGAGTGCGATCGTATCGGCGGCGAAGGCGACCGGCTCGGCATGGAAGTTTCCGCCGGAGACGATCTCGCCCGTTTCGACCAGCACCAGCGGATTGTCGGTGACGGCATTGGCCTCGACGGTCAGCGTGCGCGCGGCCTGCGTGATCAAATCAAGCACAGCGCCCGCGACCTGCGGCTGGCAGCGCAGGCAATAGGGATCCTGTACGCGCTCGTCGCCCTCGAGATGCGACAGGCGGATATCGCTGCCATCAAGTAGCGCGGTCAACGCCGCGGCCGCGGCGACTTGCCCGGGAAGACCGCGCAGGGCCTGAATCTCGGGGCGGAACGGCGCGGTCGAGGCCATGGCGGCATCGACCGACAGCGCACCGGTGACCAGTGCCGCACGGGCGAGACGAAATGCACGCAGCACGCCGGAGATAGCATAGGCGGTCGAGAACTGCGTGCCGTTGATCAGCGCGAGCCCCTCCTTTGGACCCAGCGTCAGCGGAACAAGGCCAGCAGCCGCCAGCGCCTCGGCACCGGACACGGTTTTCCCGTCGAGGATCGCCTGCCCTTCGCCGATCATCACCGCGGTCATATGCGCGAGCGGCGCGAGATCGCCGGACGCGCCGACCGAGCCCTGCTGCGGCACTAGCGGATAAACGTGTCGCGCCAGCATGGCCTGCAATTGCTCGATCACCGCGCCGCGGACGCCCGAGGCACCCCGCCCAAGCGAGATGATTTTCAGCGCCATCATCAACCGCACGATCGGCTCGGGCGTGGCCGGCCCGACGCCGCAGCAGTGGGAGACGATGAGGTTGCGCTGAAGCAGCGCGGTCTGATCGGGCGGAATGCGTTTCGAGGCCAGCTTGCCGAAGCCGGTGTTGATGCCGTAGACCGGCGCGGCGCCGAACGCCGCCTTCGCAACGATCTCCGCAGCCGCCTCGACGCGCGGCCAGAACGATGGATCGAGTTCGACAGCAGCACCCGCCAGCACGCATGCGAGATCGTCAAGGCTCACCCTTCCGGGCTTGACGACGATCGCTGTGCCCTGCCCAGTCACTGGCCCCTCCACACCCGTCGATGCAGCGGATTGAAGCCAATGCGGTAGACCAGCTCGGCGGGGCGCTCGATGTCCCAGATCGCGAGGTCGCACCATTTTCCGGCCTCGAGCGTGCCGGTCTCATCGAGCACGCCGAGCGCCCGCGCGCCTTCGCGGGTAATCCCCGCGAGGCATTCGACGACAGTCATCCGGAACAGCGTCGCGCCCATATTCATCGTTAGCAGCAGCGAGGTCAGCGGCGAGCTGCCGGGATTGCAGTCGGTCGCGAGCGCCATGGCAACGGCGTGGTTGCGGAACGCCTCGACCGGCGGCTTTTGCGTTTCACGGATGAAGTAGAAGGCGCCGGGCAGAAGGACGGCCACTGTGCCGGCCTTTGCCATCGCGGCGGCGCCGGCTTCGTCGGTATGTTCGAGATGGTCGGCCGAAAGCGCGGAGAATTGTGCGGCGAGCGCGGCGCCGCCAAGGTTCGACAGCTGGTCGGCATGCAGCTTGACCGGCAGCCCGAGTGCCCTCGCCGCCGTGAACACCCGTGCCGTCTGCTCGGCCGAGAATGCGATGCCCTCCATGAAGGCGTCGACCGCATCGGCAAGGCCTGCCTTTGCGACGGCCGGCAGCATCTCCTTACATACGAGATCGATGTAGCGATCCTTGTCCCCACCGGCTTCCACCGGCAGTGCGTGCGCGCCGAGGAAAGAGGTGCGGATCGCAACCTTTCGCTGACGGCCAAGGCTGCGGGCGGCAGAAAGCTGCCGCATCTCGGTCTCGGTATCGAGACCATAGCCGGACTTGATCTCGACCGTGGTTGCGCCCTCGCCGATCAACGCATCCAGCCGCGGCAGTGCGCTCGCGATCAACTCGGCCTGACTCGCCTTGCGCGTCGCGGCGACCGTCGAGACAATGCCGCCGCCGGCACGCGCGATCTCCTCGTAGCTTGCGCCCTTCAGGCGCAGCTCGAACTCGCGCGCGCGGTTGCCGCCATAGACAAGATGAGTGTGGCAATCGACGAGGCCTGGCGTGATCCAGCGTCCCTCGCAATCGATCCACTGAATGGCGTCGGCATCGCCAGGAAAATCGGCCGCGGCGCCGGCATAGATGATGTGGCCGCCGCGCGCGGCAATCACACCGCGTTCGATCTCGCCGAGATCGGGACGATCGGCCCGCATGGTGGCGAGCCGGGCGTTATGCCAGATCCGGTCGAAGCGCTCTGCCATGCCACTGTCCCTTCGCGAAGTCCCTGCGCCCTGGGATGCTTGACTTATATGTCTAGACATATAATCGTACGGCGGTTCTGTCCAGCCGGCGTGTAATCAATCATGACCCGACTGCATTTCGCCTCCGCGCTCCTGCCCTCGGGCTGGGCCAATGACGTGCAGGTGGTGATCACCGCCGGTGCGATCGCGGCGGTGACGCCCGATGTGGCGCCTGCTGCCGACGACGAGCGCCACGCCATCGCGCTTCCGGGGCTTGCGAGCCTGCACAGCCACGCGTTTCAACGCGGCATGGCGGGACTTGCGGAGCTGCGCGGCGACAGCACCGACACGTTCTGGACCTGGCGCGAGACGATGTATCGCTTCGCGCTGGCGATGACGCCTGACGATGTCGCCGCCGTTGCGACGCTGCTTTATGTCGAGATGCTGGAGCAGGGTTTTACCCGCGTCGGCGAATTCCATTATCTGCATCACGACCGCGACGGCTCGCATTACGCCGATCCCGCCGAGATGGCAGGGCGTATCGCGCAGGCTGCCGATGCCTCAGGTATCGGCCTGACGCTGCTGCCGAGCTTCTATGCGCACGGCTCTTTCGGCGGCGCGGCACCGCATGACGGCCAGCGCCGCTTCATCAACTCGGTCGATCAGTTCGCCACGCTGATGACTGCCTCGCGCAAGGCGATCGCTACCTTGCCGGGCGCCAACATCGGTATCGCCCCGCACAGTCTCCGCGCGGTGGCGCCCGATGAGCTCGCGGCGATCATTTCGCTTGCCGAAGGCGGGCCGGTGCACATTCATGCCGCCGAGCAGGTCAAGGAAGTCGAGGACTGTCTGGCCTGGTCGGGGCAGCGTCCGGTGCAATGGCTGCTGGAGCACGCGCCGGTCGATCGGCGCTGGTGTCTCATCCACGCGACGCACATGACCGATGAGGAAGTCAGTGCGTTCGCGAACACCGGCGCGGTGGCGGGCCTCTGCCCTGTCACCGAAGCGAGCCTCGGCGACGGGATTTTCCCGGCGCGCGAGTTCCTCGATGCAGGCGGCATGTTCGGCGTCGGCACTGATTCCAATGTGCTCGTCGGCGTTGCTGACGAGCTGCGCCAGCTTGAATACGGCCAACGGCTCAAGCATCGCGCACGCAACGTGCTCTCGGGCGGCGCCGGCCGTTCCACCGGTCGCACGCTGTTCGACGACGCCCTTGCCGGCGGCGCCCAGGCGCTGGCGCAGCCGACAGGCGGCCTCATTCCTGGCGCGCGTGCCGATATCGTCACGCTCGATGCCGCGCATCCGTCGCTGGCGGGACGCGCGCGCGACGCCGTGATCGACGGCTGGATCTTTGCAGCGGGCAACGGCGCGATCGATTGTGTCTGGGCCGGCGGCCACAAGGTGGTCGAGCGCGGGCAGCATAAGCTGCGCCGCTCCGCACGCGAGCGGTTCAACGCAGCCGTGCGGAGGCTCGTCGCATGAGCCTCGCCACGGACGCGGCCGACAAGCCGACGCTCTACAAGCGCATCCGCGCCGATATCGAAAAGCGCATCCTGACCGGCGAATGGCCGCCGGGGCATCGCATTCCGTTCGAGCACGAGCTGGTCGCGCGTTACGGCTGCTCGCGCATGACGGTGAACAAGGCGCTGTCCGAGCTCGCACAGGCCGATCTGATCGAACGGCGGCGCCGCGCCGGCTCGTTCGTGCGTCGGCCGCAGCATCAATCGGCGGTGCTCAAGATCGCCGATATCCGCGCCGAGATCAACGCGCTGGGCCGCACTTACGGCTACGAGCTGATCGGCCGCAAGCTGCGTGCGGCAACCGCCGCCGACCGCGAGCGGCTCGGCGTCAAGAAAGCAGGCAAGGTAGTCGCAATCTCCTGCCGTCACAGCGCCGACAACGTGCCGTTCGCCGTCGAGGACAGGCTGATCGATCTGTCATCCGTGCCATCTGCGGCGAACGCGGATTTCTCGAGCGAGCCGCCCGGTTCGTGGCTGCTTCATCATGTTCCATGGACGGAGGCCGAGCATACGATCAGCGCCATCGTTGCGGACGATCGCACGGCCGAGGCCCTCGACATCGCGGTCGGCGCGCCATGCCTCGTGATCGACCGCTACACCTGGCGCAGCGCCCGCACGATCACCGCGGTGCGCCTGCTTTATCCCGGTGACTCTCACCGCCTTGTCGCGCGATTCAAGGGAGGTTGAGAGAACGATGTCGGCACAAATCGTGCAACGCTTCCCCCAACGGTCCATAGGGGCCGACAGAGATCAACTGGACGTCAAACCATCTGGGCAAGAGGACGACAATCATGCGTAGTTCGACAGTATTCGCGACAATCATTGCGCTCGCGGCCACGGCTCCCGCGCTTGCCGACGACGTCAAGGTCGGCATCGGCATCTCCGGATGGACCGGATTTGCGCCGCTGACGCTGGCGAAGGAAGCCGGCATTTTCAAGAAGAACGGCCTCGACGTCACCATCAAGAAGATTCCGCAGAAGGACCGCCACCTCGCCATCGCCTCCGGCGACGTGCAGTGCGCGGCGACCACCGTCGAGACCTGGATCTCCTGGAACGCCAACGGCGTCGCGACCAAGCAGATCTTCCAGCTCGACAAGAGCTACGGCGCCGACGGCATGGCCGTGCGCAACGACGTCGCCTCGATCAAGGAGCTGAAGGGCAAGACGGTGGCGGCCTCCGCGCCCGGCACCTCGCCCTATTTCGCGCTCGCCTGGATGCTGAAGAAGAACGGGCTCACCGTGAAGGACGTCACCGTCGTGAACCTCGAGCCGGCCGCCGCCGCGCAGGCCTTCGTCTCCGGCCAGAACGATGCCGCGATGACCTATGAGCCCTATCTGTCGACCGTGCGCGCCGCCCCCGACAAGGGCAAGATCATCGCGACCACGCTGGACTATCCGATCGTGATGGACACGTTCGGCTGCACACCCAAATTCCTCAGCGAGAACCCGAAGGCGGCGCAGGCGCTGGCCGACAGCTATTTCGAATCGCTCGAGATGATCGCCAAGGACCAGGCCAAGTCCTATGAGATCATGGGCGCCGACGTGAAGCAGACCGGCGAGCAGTTCGGCAATTCGGCCAAGTATCTGCGCTGGCAGGACAAGGCCGCGAACCAGAAGTTCTTCACGGGCGACTTCCTCGCTTTCAACAAGGACGCCACCGAGCTGCTGCTCGAGATCGGCATCATCAAATCAGCGCCGAAGGTCGAAGACCTCTTCGACGCGAGCTTCATCAAGTAAGACTCTCACGATCGCCGGTCCCGCGGAGACGCGGGACCAGCTCGACCATTCGGATCAATGATCGATGCGTCCCCTGGATTCCGTGACATCGAAGCAGCGCGTGACCTATGGCCTCGCCTTCTTCATACTGTTCGTCGCCCTCTGGTCCTGGGCGACCTTCGGTGGCCATGTGTCGAAGACCTTTCTCGCCAACCCGCTGACCATGGTGCAGGAAGGCTATGACCTGCTGGTCAAGCAAGGTTTTGTGTTCGACATCGGCATGACGATCTGGCGTGTCGTGGGCGGCTTTGCGCTCGCGGCCATCATCGCCGTGCCGCTCGGCGTGCTGATGGGCGCCTACAAGCCGATCGAGGCGTTCCTCGAGCCGTTCGTCTCCTTCGCGCGCTATCTGCCCGCTTCGGCCTTCATCCCGCTGCTGATCCTGTGGGCTGGCATCGGCGAGTTGCAGAAGCTGCTGGTCATCTTCATCGGCTCGGTGTTCCAGGTCATCCTGATGGTTGCGGTGACTGTCGGCGCGACGCGGCGCGATCTGGTGGAGGCCGCCTACACGCTTGGGGCCAGTGACCGCGGCATCATCCGCCGCGTGCTGCTGCCTTCCTCCGCGCCCGAGATCGCGGAAATCCTGCGGCTGGTGCTCGGTTGGGCCTGGACCTACGTCATCGTCGCCGAGCTGATCGGCTCGTCCTCCGGCATCGGGCACATGATCACCGACAGCCAGGCGCTGCTCAACACCGGACAGATCATCTTCGGCATCATCGTGATCGGCCTGATCGGCCTGCTCTCGGACTTCATGTTCAAGGCCTTCAACGCCTGGCTGTTTCCGTGGAGGCTCGCATGACGGTCCTCAGGATCGAGCAGGTCTCGCGCACCTTCCCGGCGCGCCACGGCAATGCACCGACACGCGCGCTGGAGCCGACCGACCTCACCATCGGCAACAACGACTTCGTCACCATCCTCGGCCCGTCCGGCTGCGGCAAGTCTACCTTGCTGCGCATCGTCGCCGGCCTCGACCGTCCGACCAGCGGACGCGTCACGCTCGACGGTCGCGAAGTTACCGGACCCGGCGCCGATCGCGGCATGGTGTTCCAGTCCTACACGCTGTTTCCCTGGCTGACCGTGCGCGAGAACATCGCCTTCGGCCTGCGCGAACGCGGCGTGCCGGAGGCGGAGCGCAACAAGGTCGCCGACGCCTTCATCCGCCAGGTCGGACTTGCCGGCTTCGAGAACCACTGGCCGAAGCAGCTCTCCGGCGGCATGCAGCAGCGCACGGCGATTGCGCGTGCGCTCGCCAATGATCCAAAGATCCTGCTGCTCGACGAGCCCTTCGGCGCGCTCGATAATCAGACCCGCGCCCTGATGCAGGAGATGCTGCTCGGCATCTGGGAGCGCGACCAGAAGACTGTGCTGTTCGTCACCCACGACATCGAGGAAGCGATCTTCCTCGGCAGCCGCGTCATCGTCATGAGCGCCCGTCCCGGCCGTATCAAGGCCGAGATCGCCGTGGACCTGCCGCATCCGCGCTCCTACAAGATCAAGACCACGCCCGAATTCGTTCAGCTCAAGGAACGGCTGGTCGAAGAAATCCGCACCGAGGCGCTGAAGGTTGCTGAACATGCCTGACACCAAGCCGCACGCCAATGGGACGCGCGTTCTCGCCGATCTCAATGCTCTCCGCGCGCTCGGGACCTACAAGACTGGCGTGCACAAGCCGACCTTCTCGGAACCGCACAAGCAGTCGCTGGACTGGTTGCTGCAGAAGCTGCCTGACGCCGGACTCACCGGCGCGATCGACGGCATCGGCAATATCATTGGCACCAGTGCGAAGACGGGACCAAAGCTGCTCGCAGGCTCGCACCTGGAAAGTCAGAACTATGCCGGCTGGCTCGATGGGCCGCTCGGCGTCGTCTATGCGCTCGAGGCCGCGCGCGTGCTCAATGCCGATCCCACCGTGAAAGGCGCGGTCGAGGTGGCCGCGTGGGTCGACGAGGAAGGTCACTTCGGCAGCTTTCTCGGCTCGCGCTCTTATGTCAGTCAGGTAAGCGAGGCCGAGATCGACGCGGCGCGCGACCGCACCAATGGACGCCCCATGCGAGATGCACTCGGCGGCATGGGACTTACTGGACGTCCGCGCGTCGCCGCTGAGCCAGGACGGCACATCGGCTACCTCGAGGCGCATATCGAGCAGGGCGACACGCTCGAAAGCGGCAAACTCGCGATCGGCGTCGTGACCTCCATCGTCGGCATCTGGCAATACCGCATCACCTTCACCGGCGAGCAGAATCACGCCGGCACCACGCGCATGGCCGTGCGAAAGGATGCAGGGCTGGCGCTCGCAAAATTTTGCGTGGAGATCGACGAACGTTTCCCCGCCGCGTGCGGCCCGCGCACGGTGTGGACCACGGGCCGTATCGCGCTCGATCCGGGCGCACCGAGCATCATTCCCGGCAGCGCGGAGATGCTGTTCCAGATCCGCGACGACGATCCTTCCGTCATCGCGCGGCTGGAAGGATTGCTGCGGACCATGGCGGATGAGGCTGGCACGAAGGGCCCCTGCACCGTCGCCGTGGAAAAGATCCGCACCGGCGCCCCCGCGATGATGAACGCCGGCTTCCAGGATGCGATCGAGGCCGCGAGCAAGGCCCTTGCCGGGGGACGATCGCTGCGCATGCCGAGCGGTGCCGGCCATGATGCGCAGATGCTCGCGACCATCATGCCCGCGGGCATGCTGTTCGTCCCGTCGATCGGCGGCATCAGCCATCACTGGACCGAGAACACGGCGGACGCGGATATCGTCACCGGCGCGCAAGTCTTCGTCGACGCCTGCCGGCGGATTCTCGCCGACGGCACAGCCTAGTCGAGCCACAGCAGGCCGAACGGCGAGGCCCAGATCAGGCCGACTTCTGTGAACAAAAGGTAGAGCGGCGGACGCTCCTCCGCTCACCCGCTATCCACCACGCACTCAGCACCATCGATGACATACGCCGCGTGACGAAAATCCCTGATGGTGGCGAGCCTCTCGGCAGACCAATTCAGCAGCACGAAATATTTCGGCCGCCCGTTCAGCTCATTGGGATCGAACACCAGGATCGCGGGACGCCCATCGACCTGCCCGGCCACCAGGTGCCAGTCGCTGATCTTCGAATAATTGCCGAAGTAAGTCGACACCTCGGCCTTGCCTTTCAGCCTGGTGCGGTTGACGAGCTCGAGCCTGACGTCGTCGGCGATCATGGCGCGGATCGCGTCGAAGTCGCGAGCATTGAAATGGCCGACATAGGCGTTGAGCCGCATCCGATCGGCGTCCGACAGGCCCGGCCGCGGCGCGTCGTCCGGCTCCTCACCGAACTCACGCAGCTGCGTGCGCCCGCGGTGCAGTGCGGCCTTCACCGCAGGCATGCTGAAATCCATGATGTCGCAGACCTCGGCAAGCGAGCAGCCGAGCACGTCCATCAGGATCACACTGGAGCGCTGCGCCACCGGCAACCGCATGAAGGTGCGCAGGCTGGTCGCGGCAATCTGGCGGCTTTCCACCTCATCGAGCTGGCCGGCGATCATGTCCACCTCCTCAGCCGAATGCAGTGCCTCCTGCCGGTTGCGGCGACGCAGGAAATCCAGCGCGGTGTTGTGCGCGATGCGGAACAGCCAGCCTTGCGGATTGACGACAGGCGAGACTGACGGCAGCGCGTCCATCGCCTTGATCAGCGCATCCTGCAGCACATCCTCACCATCGATGACCGAGCCGACCATGCGGGCACAGTAGCGATGCAGCTTCGGCCGAATCCGCGCCAGCAGGGCCTCGATGTCGACGGTAGCCAGCGGGTCTGGCGCCATTGCTCCTCCATCTCGCCTGGTCAGGACTCGTCCAGCATACGATAATTGCCGACGATCTTCACATCACGAACCAGCGGCGGCTCCGCGCAGCGGTCACGGATGCCGTCCTGGAACGCCTGAAACGCTTTCAGCTTCGGGATCGGGCTCGAGCCGTCTTCGGCTGCGGCCTCGACAAGATGGATGAAGGTGTCATCCTCCAGCCGCAGCGTCAGATAGCGCACGCCGGCGGGCCCCGCCGCCTTCAATTCCGCGAATACGGCGGCAACCAGCTCGGCGTTCCGATCGGCCAGCTCCGGCTTGGCCTTGTATCTGATCAACGTCCTTCTCATTACGCGCTCCTCAGCTCATGTTGCGACCCAGTTGCTCGTCACGCGCCATCGTCGACTTTAGCACGACCTTCCCGGAAGTCCGGGCCGCGATTTTCCCGGATCAAGCTCGCGTCAATGGCCGCGTCACCCCAAAGACGTTTGCCCGTTACCAAAGGATTCGGTCCGCAAAAGATTATTTCCGGGCGCACCCTTTGCCTCGTTGGCCGCGTCTCACCCGCAGAACGCGCCGCGACAGGGCGGCGCGAGACACGGAGAGTGGGCAATGCAGACCCCAACCGATCGCGCCGAGAAGAATTGGGTGCTTGGCGTCACCGCGCTGGCATCCTTCATGATGGCGCTGGACGCCATGATCATTACGACGGCGTTCGCGGCCATCCGCGCCGATTTCGGCAGCCCGGTCGAGACGCTGCAATGGACCGTCAACGCCTTCAACTTGATCTTCGCGGTGCTGCTCCTGACCGGCGCCGCTCTCGGCGATCGCTTCGGTCGCCGCCGCATGTTCGCCGCCGGGATCGCCCTGTTCGTCGTTGCATCGGCCGCCTGTGCGCTGGCGGGCAACGCCGCCGCGCTGATCGCTGCCCGTGCGCTGCAAGGCGCCGGCGCCGCGCTGGTGATGCCGCTTGCGATGGCAATCCTGAGCGGCACGTTCGGCCGGGAGGAGCGCGCCCGCGCGCTCGGCATTTTCGGCAGCCTCACCGGCTGCGCGCTGATCATCGGCCCGGCCATCGGCGGCTTCATCACCGAACATTTCGGCTGGCGCTGGGTGTTCTGGATCAACCTGCCGATCGGCCTGATCGCGATCGCCCTGGTGCGGACACGCTTGCGCGAAAGCTTCGGACCTACTGCCGCGTTGGACATTCCCGGACTACTGCTCGTTGCCCTTTCGGCGCTCGCGCTGGTCTGGAGCCTGTTGCGCGGCAATGCCGTGGGATGGACGAGCGCCGAGGTCATGGGCACGCTGATGTCAGGCCTGGTGTTCACGGCGGGCTTCGTACTCTGGGAATTGCGCGCGGCCGCGCCGATGGTGCCGATGCGACTGTTTGCGTCGCGCGCCCTCGCCTCGGGCATGGCGGCAAGCGTGCTGTTCTACGCTGCGATGTACGGCGTCTTGTTCCTGCTGCCGCAGTTCCTGCAGACCACGCTGGGCTTCGACGCCTTCAGCGCCGGACTTCGCCTGCTGCCCTGGACGGCGACGCTGTTCGTCACCTCCCCGATCGCCGGCGCAGTCGTCAACAGGCTCGGCGAGCGGCCGCTGGTGGTGATGGGATTGTTGATGCAGGCGATCGGCCTCGGCTGGATCGCTGAGATCGCGAGTCCCGCGGTGACCTACTCCGCTCTGGTGGCACCGCTGGTGCTGGCCGGCATCGGCGTCTCGATGGCGATGCCAGCCGCGCAGAACGCCATTCTAAGCTCGGTCGCGGTGGCCGAAATGGGCAAGGCGTCCGGCGTCTTCAACATGGGCCGCTTCCTCGGCGGCATGTTCGGCATCGCAGCGCTGGTGGCCAGCTTCTCGGCCCACGGCGGGGCCTACTCGGCCGCGCATTTCGATAGCGGATTCGCCGCGGCGATGCGGCTTGCCGCAACGCTATCACTGGCCGGCGCGATTGCGGGATGTTTCCTGCCGGCACGGCGACGGGCCGCTGTCGCCGCCGCGCCGCAAGACGCGTGACGCTTACAATGATGGAGTTTTGCGATCAAGGCGTCCCGCTGACGCGCTTTTCAAGCTGCAACGTTCGCGCGACCAGGTCATCCAATTCAAAAGACTGGGAGTCGAGAAATGCGACGGACCCATTGCCGGGATCAGCAGCCAGACGGCGGGTCTTGGTCAAATGGTGTTTGAGCCAAGTCCTCTGCTCCTGCTGCAATTGCGCCCGCGTCTTGTCCGCGGACCTATGCATAAGGGTCTGATAGGCGGCATTCAGCCTCACGTCCCACTTATCGATGTCGGCTTTGCCGCAATCCAACATTTTGGAGGAAACGCCGTCGGCCTGGGCCACGCACGCATCGAACTCCGCATTCTGCTGCGCGCTTGCAGAAAATGCGGCGACATAGAGCGCTGCTGCCAAAACAAGAGATGATTTCCAGAGCATCGTAACGGTCTCATGCGTCTGTCTGCCGAAACCTGGCCCGCGTGTTATGGCTATTTCGCGACGACTTTGAAAGGCAACGACATTGGCATCGAGAGTCAAAGTGCCGCCACGATGGCAAAGCCGTGCTCTGCACGGCGCAGCCAATCGGCGCCGGTAACAGCTGCCAGGGCACGACCATTGGCGATCGCCTTGCTCCAGGCGGACAGGTCGGGCCGAACACCAAGCCCTTCCCGGCTACCCGCGGCATTCAGGCGGAAGCCGCTGCGACTTCGATCGGTGCCCGAGCGCCGGTCATGAAGGCGACCGCATCCGACATTGTGTAGGCCTTGGGATCGATCACCGTGAGCCGGCGACCGAGACGGTGGATATGGATGCGATCGGCGATCTCGAACACATGCGGCATGTTGTGGCTGATCAGGACGACCGAAACGCCTCGCCGCCGCACATCGAGGATCAATTCCAACACGCGACGCGATTCCTTGACCCCGAGCGCTGCGGTCGGTTCGTCCATGATGACAACGCGCGAGCCGAAGGCCGCCGCCCTTGCCACCGCCACGCCCTGGCGCTGACCGCCCGACAAGGTCTCGACGCGCTGGTTGATGCTCTGCACGGTCATGAGACCAAGCTCGGTGAGTTTCTCGCGGGCGATGCGTTGCATGGCCTTGCGATCGAGCATGCGGCAGATCGTGCCGAGCGGCCCGGCCCGGCGCAATTCGCGGCCGAGGAACATATTGTCGGCGATCGATAGGCTCGGCGACAGAGCAAGCGTCTGGTAAACGGTCTCGATGCCGGCCGCCTGAGCGTCAAGCGGCGAACGAAATGCGACCGTCTTGCCGGCGAGCTTGATCTCGCCTGAATCAGGAACGAGTGCGCCTGAGAGCGCGCGGATCAGCGATGATTTTCCGGCACCATTGTCTCCGATCACAGCCAGGATTTCGCCTGGATAGAGATCGAAATCGGCATGATCGAGCGCCGTCACGCGGCCATAGCGCTTGTTGAGGCCGCGCGCCTGCAGGAGTGGCAATGCTCCGGGAACGTTCGATCCTGTGCTCATGCAGACACCTTGCGAATCCATTGATCAAGCGCCACTGCGATGATGATCAGCCAGCCGACGGCAAATTCCTGCCAGAGCACGTCGACATCGGACAACGCGAGCCCGTTGCGAAATACGCCGACGATCAGAGCGCCGATCAGCGTGCCGATAATCGAACCACGCCCGCCGAACAGACTAGCGCCACCGACGACCACCGCAGTGATGCTGTCCAGGTTGGCTGTCTGCCCGGCCTGCGGGCTGATCGAGCCAATGCGCCCGATCAATGCCCATGCGCCAAGTGCGCAAATCACACCGGCGATCACGTAGACACTAAAGAGAATGCGGTCCGTCCGGATGCCGGAAAGCCGCGCCGCATCAGGATCGTCGCCCACCGCGTAGAGATGGCGTCCGAAGGCCGTGCGATTCAGCACGAACCAGATCAACGCCACGAGCCCGACCATGAAGAAGGAGCCGTAGGTGAAACGGGCGCCAAGAACGTTGACCGGCGTTCCCAATGCTTGCAGCAACGGGGCGATTTTCGCGACCTCCTGCGAGCGGATGGTCTCAGACGCCGAATACCAAAGGTTGAGAGCAAAAAAGATCGACCACGTCCCGAGCGTGACGATGAACGGCGGCAGCTTGAGCCGGGTCACCAGCGTACCGTTGAGCACGCCGCAGCCGGCACCCGCGGCAACGCCGACAACGAGCGCGATGGGAGCTGGCAATCCCACGGTGACCGCGAGCTTGCCCATGATGACGGAGCACAGCACCATGATGGCCCCAACAGAGAGATCGATGCCGGCGGTGATCACGATCAACGTCTGTGCCGCCCCGATCACGCCGATGATCGTGACCTGCTGGATGATCAGCGACAGGTTGAACATCGACAGAAAACGCGAGCCGACGGTGAAGCCGAATGCTGCGACGCTGAGCAGGAGCACGATTGCCGGCACCGCCGTCGGATTGGCGTGCAGGAAGTGCTGAAGCTTCTGCAGCGGCGATCTCGCACGAACCTCGAATTCGGCCACGCGACTCTCGCCCTTGTCGAGCACGAGCTCGAAGGCCTGGGCGGCCGGGCGGCTACTGCCGATATCGGTCATGGCCATTTTCCTCGTTGCATGCAGAGATCTGCCCGTCCAATCGCGGAACGGTTTCCGGCTTTGGCGCCCGGCTCGCGGGCGCCAATTCTTGCCGTTGGCTACAAGTCGAAGCTGCGATCAGCCCCAGCACTTCTTCAAGGCGGCAGCGCTGTCGATCGACGGCATTTCGCCGACCGGCTTGTCGGTAACGAGCTCGACGCCGGTGTTGACGAAGTCGAGACCGGGCGACGCTTTCGGCTTGCCGCCGCCGGCGGCAAAAGTCTTCACCGCCTCGACCCCCTTCGCCGCCATCAGCAGTGGGAACTGCATCGAGGTGGCACCGATGACGCCGTCCTTCACGTTGCGCACGCCGGGGCAACCGCCGTCGACGGAAACGATCAGCACATCCTTGTCGCGGCCGACCGAGCGCAGGGCCTCGTAGGCTCCCGCCGCCGCAGGCTCGTTGATTGTATAGACGAGCGAGATGTCGGGATTCTTCTGGAGCAGGTTCTCCATTGCCTTGCGGCCACCCTCCTCGCTGCCGAGCGTCACATCGTGACCGACGATACGCGTATCCTTCTCGTCACCGATCTTGGCGGGGTTGCCGAGATTGATGCCAAAACCTTTCAGAAAGCCCTGATCGCGGGCAACATCAACCGAGATCTGGTTCACGTTGAGGTCGAGCAGCGCAATCTTCGCCGATGCCGCCTTGGCGCCCAGCGTCTTGGCGGCCCATTGGCCGATCATTTCACCTGCCAGAAAATTGTCGGTGGCAAACGTCGCATCCGCCGCATTGGCCGGATCAAGCGGCGTGTCGAGGGCGATGACCAGAATGCCCGCCGCCCGCGCCTTCTCGACAGCCGGGACGATCGCACGGGAGTCGTTCGGCGTGATCAGGATGCCCTTGGCACCGGCGGCGATCAGGTTCTCGATGGCCGCGACCTGGCTCTCGTTGTCGCCATCGACCTTTCCGGCAAACGAGCGCAGCTCGACATCATTCGCCTTCGCCGCCTCGTCGGCGCCGGCCTTCATCTTCACGAAGAACGGATTGGTGTTGGTCTTGGTGATGAGACCCACGATCGGCTTGTCGGCCGCGAAACTGCTCGTGCCGCCCAGAGCCAGCGCGAATGCTGTGAATAGTCCGAGTGACTGACGCATCTATTCCCTCCTCGTTTGACGCCTTGTTGGCCTGCACGGTTTCGACCGCGTGTTGGGGCATCCTAGAGAGCGCCAAACGACCTTGTCAATAAATAAATCATCCCGACTTATTAATTGACAGGCATCGCTGATTGCGTTCATTGTTGCGGCCGACTGCCGGGAATGGGCCAATCGACCTGTCACAAGGACAGATTCCCCATTGTGAGGAGCCGAGAATGGAAGAAACAGCACCGGTTGCTGGAGCTACGGTGGCCTTCCCGGGCGACAGCCGCGGCACCACTCAAAGCGGCGTGCGACTGTACAACGAGCGCCTGATCCTTTCCCTCATTCGGCGCCATCGTAGTCTCGCCAAGGTCGAGATCGCGCGCCTCACTGGCCTTTCGACCCAAACCACGACCGTGATCATCAATCGGCTGGAAGCCGATGGACTGCTCCTACCGGGCGAGCCGCAGCGAGGCCGCATCGGCCAGCCTTCGGTCCCCTATTCGCTCAATCCGGACGGCGCATTCGGATTGGGTTTGATGATCGGCCGGCGCAGCTCGGATCTGGTGTTGATGGACTTCACCGCCGGCATCCGTGCCAGGCGACGCATGATCTATTCCTACCCCGCGCCCGAAGAGATCATGGCCTTTGCCGAACGCGAGATGCCGGGCCTTCTCGCCGAATTGCCCGACGCCCAGCGTGGCAGGATCAGCGGCATCGGCGTCGCAATGCGGTTCGAGTTGTGGAACTGGGAAGCTGATCTGCAGACACCACCCGGCGCGCTCGGCAAATGGCGTGACTTCAACGTCGGCGCCGAACTGTCGCGCCGTTTCGCTCCTTGGCCGGTGCGCGTCTGCAACGACGCGACTTCGGCATGCGCAGCCGAACTCACCTTCGGTGCCGGCGCGGCGTATCGGGATTTCGCCTATTTGTACATTGGCACCTTCATCGGCGGCGGCATCGTTCTGAACGGCAGCCTCTTCCCGGGCCGCAGCAGCAATGCCGGCGCGCTCGGCTCCATGCCGATCATGCGACGGGAGGAAAACGGCGAGGCAAGCCTTCAGCAGCTGATCCGCACCGCTTCCATCTATCAGCTCGAGCGCCGGCTGATCGCCGCCGGCCGACCCGGCACCGATATCTGGCTCTCGCCCAACGACTGGTCGAGCTTCGAGGAGCCGCTCGAAGCGTGGCTTTCCGAGGCTGCCGCGGCGCTGGCGCAGGCGATCACCGCCCTGCTCGCAGTGATCGACTTTGAAGCCGTCATTATCGACGGGGCCTTTCCGGTCGATGTGCGCCGTCGTCTCGTCGAGCGCACAAACGAACATTGGACCCGCATGGACCGGCAAGGCCTCACCGACGCTGTGGTGGTGGAAGGCTCGATCGGGCGCGATGCGCGCGCGATCGGCGGCGCGGCGCTGCCGTTGCTCGCGGCGTTCGCTCGCGACCACGACGTGCTCTTCAAGGATTGAGCATGGTCATCCTGATGAACGTGGGTCGCACATCATGATTCTTGTCTGCGGCGAAGCCGTGATCGATCTATTTGTGAGGGCGCACGGCGGGTCCAACATGACGACCCATGCCGTTGCCGGCGGCTCCCCCTTCAATGTTGCTGTTGGCCTCGCCCGGCTCGGGGTTCGAACGGCCCTCCTGAGTGGCATTTCGCGCGATCACTTCGGCGCGTTTCTCGCAGACAGGCTCGCTCGCGAGGACGTCGATGGGCGTTTTGTTGTGCGCACCGATCGGCCGTCCCCGATCTCGATCGTGGTGACGACCGACGATGGCCAGCCGAACTACACTTTCCACGGCGATGGGGCGGCAGACCGCTCGCTAGGGCTTGCCCACCTGCCCCGCACGCTGCCGGACGATATTCAGGCTCTGACCTTTGGCTCCTATTCCATGGCTGTCGAGCCGGTCGGCACCACGTTCGCCGCGCTCGCCGAGCGCGAGCATGGCCGCCGCGTCATCAGCGTCGATCCAAACGTGCGACCGACCGTCGTCGGCAACATGAAAGGCTGGGCCGACGCCGCGGAACGCTTCTACCGAACCGCCACAATGATCAAGGCGAGCGACGAGGATGTCCGCATTGCGTGGGGCGGTCGCGCCTCGATAGCCGATGCGGCCGCCTACTGGCTCGCGTGCGGTGCGCAGCTGGTGGTCGTGACTGAAGGAGCAAAGGGAGCAACCGCCTTTTCGACCACTGGCAGCGTCTCGGTGCCCGGTCGTTCCGCGATCGTGCGCGACACCGTGGGCGCCGGCGACACATTCCACGCCGCGCTGCTTGCGCAGCTTGCGAAAACCGGCCGGCTCCGTCCTGAAGCCATCGCGGCGCTCGACCTGCCGGCAATCCGCGAGTTGCTCGCTTACGCGACGGCTGCCGCGGCCATCACGGTATCCCGCGATGGAGCCGACATGCCCACCGCCGCCGATATCGATGCGAGTACGGAGCCATGCCATGCTTGACAGAGTGACGGACACAACGGGGCACATCAAAGGGGTTCGAATTGAAAAGGCGGTGGGCATGACAAGCCGCGTCATCCCGGTGGCCCCCTTCGTCCTGACCGTTTTCGGCGTGACAGGTGATCTCGCACGCCGAAAGCTGTTGCCGGCGCTGTTTCGCCGCGATTTTGCGGGTCAGTTGCCGGATGAAGCAACCATTCTCGGCGTCGCGCGCGGTGCAATGCCGCAGGATGACTTCCTCGCGATGGTGCGCGAGGCGATCGTCAAACATGTGCCGGCATCGGAGACGACGGGACCCGAACTCGATCGCTTCCTGGCCCGCATCTCCTACATGGCTGCCGATGCGGAAGGCGAGAACGGCTGGACCGAACTCGCGGGCCTTCTATCAGCCTATGCCGACCGCATCCAGGTCCACTATCTGGCGACGGCACCGCATCTGTTCGGACCGATCTGCGAAAGGCTCGGTCACTACGGTCTTTCAACAGGCGATTCCCGCATCGTCATCGAGAAGCCGATCGGCAAGGATCTCGAATCCGCGATCCGGCTCAATCAAGCCGTCGGGATGATCTTCCCGGAGAAGCGCGTCTACCGGATCGATCACTATCTAGGCAAGGAGACCGTGCAAAATCTGATGGCGCTGCGCTTTGCCAATGCGCTGTTCGAACCGCTGTGGAATGCAGCCCACATCGACCATGTGCAGATCACGGTCGCCGAGTCCATCGGCGTGGAGGAACGCGGCCCCTACTACGACAAATCCGGCGCGCTGCGCGACATGGTTCAGAACCACCTTCTGCAGCTGCTCTGTCTGGTGGCGATGGAGCCGCCACATTCGCTCGAAGCCGATGCCGTACGCGACGAGAAACTCAAGATCCTGAAATCGCTCGAGCGGATCGACGAGACAAACGCGGCGTCCCTGACCGTGCCGGGTCAATACCGCCCGGGCGCATGCAACGGCATCGCCGTCCCCGGTTACGCGGAAGAGATCGATGATCGCCAAAGCTCGACCGAGACTTTCGTCGCGCTCAAGGCTGCCGTTGCGAATTGGCGCTGGACCGGCGTTCCCTTCTATCTGCGCACGGGAAAGCGGCTGCAGCAGCGCAGTTCCGAGATCGTCGTGACCTTCAGAAAGGTTCCGCATTCGATCTTCAATTTGAATTCGGGAAAGGCGGTGCAGACGAGGCTCGCCATCCGCCTGCAGCCTGACGAGGGAATCAAGCTCTGGCTCATGATCAAGGAGCCCGGACCGGGCGGCATGCGATTGCAGTATGTCCCTCTCGACATGAGCTTTGCGGAAGCGTTCGACGTCTCGGTACCGGACGCTTACGAACGGCTATTGATGGACGTGGTCCGCGGAGACGCGACCCTGTTCATGCGCCGGGACGAAGTCGAGGCGGCTTGGCGCTGGATCGACCCGATCCGTCAGGCGTGGAGCCAGACGAATGAAATCCCGCGCCCCTATGTTGCCGGCAGCTGGGGTCCCTCCGCTGCCGTCGCACTGATCGAACGCGACGGTCGAACATGGATGGAGGACGGTCCGTGACCACGGGGCAGTGCATCGCCAATGCCAAACCCGCAAACAGGAGGCCAGTATGACGATCGCAGCAAGGGTCAATGCGCGGGTCGGCGAGGTGACGGATCGCATCATCAGGCGCAGCCGTGATAGCCGACAACGGTATCTCGACCGCGTTGCGAACGCGGCGAGCGCGCCGGTACGCCGGCGGCTGGGATGCGCCAACCAGGCCCATGCCTTCGCGGCTTGCGGCGCGCACGACAAAACCCTGATGCAGGATGGTCGCGTCCCCAGTCTCGGAATTGTCACGGCCTACAACGATATGCTGTCGGCGCATCAGCCCTACGAACGTTTCCCTGAGCTCATCCGACGGAGCGCGCGCGAAGCCGGTGGCGTTGCCCAGGTCGCAGGCGGAGTTCCGGCCATGTGCGACGGCATCACCCAGGGCGAAGCGGGAATGGAGCTCTCGCTGTTCTCGCGCGAGGTCATAGCCTTGTCCACCGCGGTCGCGCTGTCACACCAGACTTTCGACGCCGCGGTATTTCTCGGTATTTGCGACAAGATCGTGCCGGGCCTCGTGATCGGCGCCCTCTCGTTCGGGCATCTCCCTGCAGTCTTCATTCCTTCAGGTCCGATGACGTCGGGCCTGGCCAATGACGCAAAAGCAAAGATCCGGCAGGCTTACGCGGAAGGAAAGGTCGGCCGCGACGCTTTGCTGCAAGCCGAGGCGCAGGCCTATCACGGCGCGGGGACCTGTACTTTCTACGGGACCGCCAATACCAACCAGATGCTGATGGAGATCATGGGCCTGCAGCTGCCGGGCGCATCCTTCGTGAATCCGAACACGCCCTTGCGCGATGCGCTCACCTGTGCCGCGACCGAGCGCGCATTGGACATCACTTCGCTCGGCAATCAATACATCCCGATCGGTCGCGTACTCGACGAGCGCGCCTTCGTCAACGGCATCGTCGGACTGCATGCCACCGGCGGTTCGACCAATCTGACGCTGCATCTGGTTGCCATGGCCGCGGCGGCCGGCCTCACTTTGACCTGGGACGATTTCGCCGACCTTGCCGAGGTGACGCCGCTGATCGCGCGCATCTATCCCAACGGCTCCGCAGACGTGAACCATTTTCATGCCGCCGGCGGGATGAGCTTCCTGATCCGGCAGTTGCTTGCTGCCGGGCTCCTGCACAGCGACGCCCTGACCGTCTGCGGCGCCGGGCTTGATGCGTACCTGCAAGAGCCGCGGCTCGATGCCGAGGGAGCGCTGACGTGGCACGATGGGCCGGCTGCAAGCGGCGATTCTGCCGTGCTCCGAGAGATCGGTGACCCGTTCCAGGCATCAGGCGGCCTTCGGGTTCTGAACGGCAATCTCGGACGCGCCGTCGTCAAGACATCCGCGGTCGCGCCGCAGCGCCATGTGATCGAAGCGCCGGCTCGTGTCTTCCATTCCCAGGAGGATCTGCAACGGAGCTTCGCTGCAGGCGAGCTCACGAATGATCTGATTGCCGTCGTGCGCTTCCAGGGTCCCAAGGCAAACGGAATGCCGGAGCTGCACAAGCTGATGCCGCTCCTCGGCGTCCTTCAGGACCGCGGGCTGAGAGTGGCACTCGTGACCGATGGGCGGCTTTCGGGCGCCTCGGGTAAGGTCCCCACGGCCATACACGTCACGCCTGAAGCGGCTGACGGCGGTGAGATTGCGCGGATTCGCGATGGCGACGTCATCAGGCTCGACGCCAAAACCGGTCGGCTTGACGTGCTCGTCGCCCCGAGCGACTGGGCCACGCGAACCTGCGCGCAAGCCGATCTCTCCGCGGCGCATACAGGGATTGGCCGCGAGCTCTTCGGCTTCTTCCGCGAGCGCGTCAGCTGCGCAGATCGCGGCGCAAGCGTTTTTGTGGCGTAAATGCAATAGGCGGCCAGCGGAGTTGAGATTTCGATACGTCTACGGACCGCCGCGCGCCGTAGAGGAGGTGTCTTGCTTGCGGAGGAGACGATCAGTCAGCATTGCACGGGAATACGCAACCAACGCAATACCGGCATTCGGCTTGAGCTACGATTTGATTGGTGCGCGCCGTACGATCGTTTGGGGGCTGACGTGGTCAGCCCCCAAACGCATCTTGAGACAAGCGAACTCGTTCGATCTCAATGCGCCATAGCGGCACCCGCTATCAGATTTGACTGGCTGGGATTACCGCCGCCCGGCTGGACTTTCACGCCACCCATCGAAGTGCCACCCTCACGCGTGTCCGAGCTGCCGCCGTCGCCATTCTCCTTGCGCGCGAGGATCGATCCCGCCGCCAGCGTGCCGTCGTTACCGGCATGATTATTGTCGCCACGACCGTCATTGCCGTCTCCATTGCCGGTGCGGCCGGACGTTGTGCCAGGCGCAAGCTGGCTGGCTTGGCTGCTCGCGGACTCGGTGCCGTTGTTGTCCGTGCCGCCACCCTGGCCCATTCTGCCGAGCGAGCTGCCGGCCGCGATGCCGCCGATGTCATGGCTGTTGCTGGAGTCGTCGTTGGGCGTGTTGTTCTTGCCGTCGCCGCCGGTCGTCGTCGTGTTGGTCCAGATGACTGTCCCGGTATTGGGGACGTAACTGGTGGTCTTCGTCGTCGTCTTGCCATCCTTGGTGGTGTGCACGATCGTCGTCTGGTCGAGCGTGTCGCTGCTCGCGTTGGTTACGACGACCGTGCCGCCGTTCCCGTCCGATCCCTTCGACGTCCAGACCTTCATCGGCTTTCCCGTGTTGACGACGGGATCGACCGGCTTGCCGGTGTTGACGAAGTTCGCGCCTGCAGCGCCGCTACCCGTTTCGGCACCATGCTTGTCCGATTCCCGTTCGCCGGGTGTGAGGCCGGCCGACGTATTGAGCGAATTGACGCCGCCCTTGGTGGCTTGATTCAACAGTTGCTGGTCCGCTTTCTCCAACTCGGAGAGTTTCTTGTTGGCGTCGTCGACGCCATGCTGGTCCATCGACCCTGGCACATTCAAATGCCCGGCGCCTCCGGTGCCATCGCCAAAGCCCGGCACTTCACGCGGCCCGTGCTGGTTGAATTGCGAGCCGGGAAGATTGACGTCCGGTCCGTCCGGATTCTTCACGCCGGGCACTTTCGGAATGCCACCCGACTGGTACTGTCCCACGACGAGTCCATCCGCTCCGGCCACGTTGGGCACGTTGTTCGTCGTGCCAGGCCTCGGCAGCCTGCCGCGCAGTTCTTCGGCATTCCTGATCGCGGCGATGGAATCGTTCGACCTGACAATCCCGGCGGCATCGATGAATGGACGCTGGATGCCGGTGGCGGCCGAAGCGGCGGGATTGATCATGACGCGCGAGCCCGGTTGAAAGATGGTGCCGCCACCGGTCGTTTGTTGCTCGACCCTCGGCGGCAGTGGTTGCGGGTTGATCGAGCTTTTCGCGCCCGGTGCCACGCTCTGCCCGCCATTCAGAATTATTTTTCCCCGTTCGGATACAGCTGTGGTCGAACTGACCGAAGCAGGTCGATCGAACCGGCCGCCGTTGAAGCTGTTCATCGATCGCGCGGGAGCCTGTGGCACGGCGGCGACCATAGGCGGTCTGGATGCAAACGCGGCGCCGCCGCCAAATCCGCCGAAGCCGTGGGCAGACGCCGGGCCAACGGCCGTCAGCGAACCGACAGCGATGAAGATGGTGGTTGCAAGCAACATCGAACGACGAGACATGATAGGCTCCTATTTTGACAGGATGTGACTATTCACACCTTGCCTTTCAGTCGCCGCAGCCACTTCGCGCGTTTTTTGGATTCAGATGCATTTACAGGCGTTTACATCCGGTTCACCGCCCATTAATCGCGCCGCATCCAGATTTGGCGGATTTTTCGGCGTGCGCTGTGCGAGGTGATGATCTTGCGGCCCGCGCGCCATCGCCGCGCCGAACCGCTTTCAAGAGTTTTTGCTATAGTTGCCCGTGAGGGGGAGCCGATGAGCATGTCGCCTAAGAGGGGATCCGATCGCCGAGAAGAGTCCGTGTCAGCGGATCTTGTTGGCGCATGGTGAAACCGGGAATCCTGATCGTTGCAGACGATGCCTCGCTTCGCGCGACGGTTGCCCGCTGGCTGATTCAGGCCGGCTACGCCGTCGAACTCGCCGAGAGCCCGAAGCGTGCGCACGAGGTCGTTGCAAAAGCCACCATCGCCCTGGCGATTGTGGCACCGCAGGGCTCGGGTATCGAACTCGCACACAAGCTTGAGGACGCGGTCGAGCACGTCATGTTTTTCGGGACGCCCGACAACATCGCTGCGGCCGGTGAACCGCCAGTCTCGTCGGATCTCTGCATCACGCTGCCATTGAGCGAGCAGGACGTGCTGGCCAAGGTCAAGTCCGTGCTGCGTCCGGTCGCGGCCCGCGAAGCGCCTTCCACCCCGCAGCTCCTCCGCTTCGAGGGTTATACGCTCGACGCCGGTGCACGCACCTGCCTCGACGCGCGGGGCAAGGAAATGACGCTGACCCGCGCGGAGTTTTCCCTGTTGCTGGCGTTCGCGCAAAACCCGGGCCGCGTGCTCTCGCGCGACGAACTCACGCGCGTCGTGACCGGTCGCGGCGCGGAGCCCGAAGACCGCAGTGTCGACGTGCTGATCTCGCGCCTGCGGCGCAAGATCGAGACGGACCCAAAAACACCGCGGCTCGTCGTGACCGTACCCGGCGAGGGTTACAGGTTCACCGCCCGACCGCAGGCCATCATCGCGCCCGATCAGCCTGCAACGGCCCAGTCGGCAGCGGTCCAGGCATCGAATGCACCTGCCCCGCCTTCCGATCGACAACGATCGAACAGATTGCCGGTGTTCGCTGTGGCTGCTGCGCTCGCCGTCGTACTGGTCATGACCGTCGTTGGGTGGAAGGAGTGGAGCAATCGGGAGGCCCTGAAACGAGATGCCCAGTCGCCGACGCTCGCGGCCTCGCCAGACTTGCGGCCTTCGCCAACGCCCTCGCAATCAACGACCTCGCGCGAAGAGCAGCGCGCGACCGTCTACAAGCGCATGGTCGCGGCGCTGCAGGACAATCAATACACTTGGCGCACGGTCGAGCGACTGGCGATCCTGTCCGGCGTCGACGAGAGCGAGGCGCACGAAATATTGGCGGAACATCCGAACGAGGTCGTGCTCGGAAAATCGCAGGAGGGCAAGCTACTTGCTAAATTGGCCGGGCGCTCAGGCGCGGCGTCCGACTTGAAGTGACAGACGTCGCGCGCTTTGCCGGCGGCGTCATTGATGATCGGTACATGGTATTCAAAGGAAATCGGAGGCAACACGTTGGCGCGTTGCCTCCGCCTGCACAAGTCCCCGCGGCTTCATTTGGACTGATCCGCGGTCCGAACCGCGTCATTGTAGACGACCGGCGCCCAGGCGAAGGTGCCCAGCCCGCATTGGAGCCAGATCTTCTGGTAGCCGAGATAGAACATGGCAACTTCTTCGACGTTGCGCGCGGCGGCCACTTTTCCGTCCGTCGCCAGATCCTGAATCATCTGCCGAAGCTCGGCGACCTTTGCGCGGTCATCGTTCGAGAGTTGGGCGTTGGGCAGCAATTCGTCGATTCCCGCTGCGAGTGCAGGAATGGCATCGGCCTGGCACTGCGGAGCAGCGGGCTGTGCACTGACAGCGGGTCTCGTTTGCGCGGTGACGCCGGCGCTGCTTGCATTGGCCACGTGCACCGGGAGATCGGCGGGGACGGCTACCGGCACCGGAACGGCGACCGGGGGCGTCAGGATCACGATCGGACCGTGGCCCTTATCTGAATCATCATCGTCCTTCTTCTGCTTCGGCGGACACTTGTACGGATTGAGCGGGCAGACATTGTCGACGCCGGGACCAGGCTTGTGGGGCGGCGGCGGCAATTCCGAGACCGGGATCTGCGGCGGCTTCATCGTCGGGCTCCCGACGGGAAGCTTCGACACCGGGATCTCGGCCCTACCGTCGAGTGAAGTCTTCGCGTGGCCCGGCGGAATTTTCATCGGCACCTCGGGCGCAGGGGGGGTGGGTTTCTTGGGGGCCAACACATGAACAGCGTCCTGGCTCGCCTGCACGCCGGTTGTTGGGTGAAGTTGCCCGGCGATGTGCGGGCTGACGCCACCAAAGACCTGCGACGGCAAGGCCGCTGCCGGGGTGGCGGCGGAAGCGATGGTGGTGACACCGAGGGCAATCGCCATAAGGGTCGAAGTGCGTAACATGACTGTCTCCAGGGTTGGTTCGCGGCGGTTGAACATCCGGAGCTCACCGCCGTCGGGATGGGATGTGACCATTCACACCTGCACATCTGTATTCCCGCCACATCACGCCGTTCACGAGATTCCCAAGCGTTTACAGGTGTTTACACCATGTTAACCGGCCGTTTACGCACCAGCTCGCCGCTTTGGCTCACGGCCGCGGAGGCGGGCTGCGTCCTGCCCTCTGAATGCTCTCCATGTCGTGAGGCGCAGATCGTCGTGTGGTGTCCGCCGGCAGGATCGGAGGCACGAAAAGAAACAGGCCGCCCAATGAGGCGGCCTGTTCTCTGCCGATGATGATCTGATCCAGCGCCCGAACGAGCGACACGTGCCAACACGCTGCCGTTACCCGTTGGGCCAGCAGTACTTGCCCTCGTAGCCCAGATGGGTTCCGGCCGGACAAGCACGCGGACGATTGGGCCAGCAATATTTGCCCTCGTAGCCGGCATGCGTGCCCGGAGGACACGACAGCGCAGCCTCGATGATGTTCGCCCCGATCGACAGCGAAACGCCGTCGAACGGGGAAGCGGTGGCAACTCCGGTCGAGATGGCGAGAGCCAGAGCGCTTCCAGCGAGAAGCAACTTCGCGTTCGAGAGGATTGATTTGCGGGACATGACGATCTCCTTTGGTTGGTTCGAGATGGGTTGAGCATCCGGGGCTCGCGGCCCGTTGGAATGGATGTGAACATTCACACCATGCCCGTCTGTCATCGGGCCCGGCTTCGAAGTTCGCCAGATTTGCGAGCTTTTACTGCCGTTTACATGCGGTTCACTGGCCATTAACGCGCCCCGCGAAACCACCGTCGGCCTGGAATGACTACCGCCTGCGCAAGACCCGTGCACAATGCGGCCGTGCCACGTGGACCTTTGCAGAAGGACAACGCCGTGATGGGTGCCCGCCTTGCGATCCTGCTTGCGACGTTCGTCTGCATGGCGGCCTCGCCCGCATGGTCCGACGATATCACGGAGACGCCTGTGTCGTTTCCCGTCACCATCGGGGCGAATACGGTTCGTCTGGAGGGGCTCGTCGTGAAAGGGTCCGACGCCCAGGGCCGGTTACCGATCGCCCTCTTTACCAACGGCGGCGCAGCAACCGCGACGGCCGGAGCGACCGTGACCACGGCAACCTACGCACATAACGCGCGGGACATGGCGCGACGTGGGTGGCTGGCGGTCGTCTTGATAAGGCGCGGCTTTGGCAGCTCCGAAGGCCCGAAACCGACACCGGTCGCGTGCCAGCCAGCTTCATTCGACGCATGGGCGACCACGGCGGCGGACGATCTGCAGTCAACCATCGGTGACATTTCGCAACGGCCCGACGCCGACGCTAGCAGAGTGATTGTAATCGGATCCGAAATAGCGGGCGTCGCGGCCGTGGCGCTGTCCGCGCGCAACCCGCGCGGACTCCTTGGAGTCGTTTCAATCTCGGGCGGGCTTCAGTCTGAATCGAACTGCCCGATGAATGACGTCCTGATCGACGGATACAGGAAATTCGGGAGCACGAGCCGCGTACCGAACCTCTGGATCTATTCCAAGAGCGACAAGATATTCGGCCCCGATCTTGCCGAGCGTTTGCACACCGCATTTCTCGACGCCGGCGGCGATGTCAAATTCGTCATGTTCTTCCACGACGGCGACGTGGGCACCCCCATCTTCGGCCAGGCGACCCGGGCCTGGTATGTGCAAATGGATGGCTTCCTGCGGGCAAGAAACCTGCCGACCTGGGGAATGACGGACGTGAAGGATGTGATCGACAGACTGAAAATTACGGACAGGATCGAACGAGAGAATCTTCAAGGGTTTCTCGTGCAATATTATTCGGCACCGGGCGAAAAGGCGCTCGCCTTCTCGCCTACCTTGCAAGCGGCATGGGTCCGTCCCCAAAACAAGCTCGGCGCTGAGCCGCGCCTGCCGGTGACCTATCAAATCAGCTCCAAAAGCCTGGACGACGCTCGCAGCGGCGCCCTGGCGACTTGCCAGAAAGCCGCACAGGACTGCGCCATCGTCATGGAGAACTTTCATTGGATCGGGGAAGAACGATGATTGGCGAGCGAAAGTCCGAGCGGGCCGCAACATCGCAGCTCTGCGCCAAGGCAATTACCGTAGCGATCGCCCTGTCGATCGGGATGGTGACATCGGCGATATCAGGTGACCTGGTTCAGGAACGGCAATATCTGCGCGTCAATATCGGAGGCAAGGACGTCCGTCTGGAAGCGCTGTTTGTCAAACGCGCCGATGCCAGGGGACGATTGCCGATTGTCTTCTTCAATCACGGCAGGCCCGCCTATCGTGAAATGACGTTGGATCATAGTCTCACCGTCAACGATCCCAGCATCAATCTGTTGGCTGACATGGCACGGCGCGGCTGGCTCGCCGTGGCGATCCATCGGCGCGGGTACGGACTATCCGACGGTCCGGCCCAGGCGGATTGGTCATGTGCAGCGGATGCATTCATGGCGTGGATGAATGCGGACGCCGACGATATCGAAGCATCAATCGGAGTCGTCGCGAAGCGGCCAGATGCCGATCCAACAAGAATGATTGCGGTGGGTGGATCGGCAGGCGGCGCAGCCTCCGTCGCGCTGGGCGCGCGGAACCTTCCGGGTCTCGCGGCCGTCGTCAACATCGCCGGCGGCGAGCATTGGGCCGGCTGCGCGGCCGTGCGCGAATCCATTCCCGTCGATTTCAGGAACCTCGGCGCGCGCAGCCACACTCCTAATCTCTGGCTGTTTGCGAAGAATGATCTCAATCATCCGCCCGATCAGATCGAGGTCATGCGGTCGTCATTTGCTGGAGCCGGAGCTGATCTCAAGCTCGTACTGCTCGAGCCGATCGGCGAGGACGGGCATACCGGGATGTATTCGATCGTCGGTCGAACGCAATGGCTGGTGGAGCTCGACAGTTTTCTCAGGGCGCACAATCTTCCGACCTGGCCGATCTCCAACGTGGACGTCGTGCTGCAGAAACTGCAGTGGCCGCAGTCGTTGCGCGCCTATGTACAGGCCTATCTAGCCGCTCCAGGCGAAAAGGCCTTGGCGCGAACGCCCGGAAAACAGAATGCCTCATACCAGAGCGCGCTCACTCTCGACGACGCGCGCAAGCTCGCCCTGGACGCCTGTCAACGAAAGGGCGAGCCTTGCGTGATCGTGATGGAAGACGATCGCTGGACTGGATCGCTATGAGCAAGACCCCACCAGTCGAGGTTAGAAAGGTCACTTCTTCTTCCTGGGGGGAGGCGGGTACATTCTCGGGTGCGCCGATGTAATCGGATGATAGTGCGTATAGACCTGTTCGTTGCGGGCGCCGAAAACCTGCGAGGGGAACGCGGACGCCGGGCTGACGGCAGAACTCATCGCTGCAATTGCAAGTGCGATCGTCAAGAGGATGGAAGCGCGGAACATGACTGTCTCCTGTTAATATGAGGTGATTGAGCATGGCGGATGTGAGCATTGGCATTTGCGGCCCAACACCTGCCATGGCCTTAGCGGTCGCCGCCGGGCCGGGGCGGCATCAGGCAGTTGTGAGTCTCGCAATACTGCGGAGCCACTTTCAGCTGGCGTGGCGGCAGCGGCAACTGCTGGCCCTGAACCTCGACCGGGTGCAGCATCGTGCCTGCGTGCGGAAATGCCGACGCCGGAGCGACAGAGCCAAGCGACGCAACACCGAGTGCGATCGCCAGCAAACATTGAGTGCGCAACATGATGACCTCCTGGGGTACGGAATGGATGAGCATCCGGGCTCGCGACCGGTCTGCACGGGATGTGAATGTTCACACCTGCACATCAGTCACTCGGCCACCGCCCAAGTTCAGGGTATTGCGCAGCGTTTGCGGCCGTTTACATCGCGTTTTCAGCCTGTTTACAGGACATCTGTGCCGCCACCCCAGAGGCCGTGATGATCCCAACGCATTCGCTTCACCTGAACCGGTTCGCCGCCGTCACCGCCGTGGCCATCCTGTGGTGTGCCATTTCGCCGCTTCCCTTTGAAGGAACACTCATGGCGTTTGCACAGAATGACGCTTCCCGGCCGACGGAAGCTCCGCTGCGAAAAATCATCGCGGATTTGCAGCAGGGAGCTCCCGATACCGGCAGCATGGAGCCGGAGCTGGGCTCTGCCGTGCAGGCGCAGGCCGCGGCGATCGCGGGATTGCTCCAATCGCTCGGCCGCGTTCAGCAGCTCGAATTCACGGGCACCGAGAACGGCACTGATGTCTACAAGGTGACGTTCGAACGCGGCGCCGCCAGCTGGCGGATCCTCATGGCGCCGACCGGCAAGATCGCGGGCCTGCTGTTCAAACCAGTCGCGGCTCCCGAAACCAGGGGCGACGACGTTGCCATGGACGGCCTGTCGGGGACGTTGCTCAAGCCCAGGGATGTCGAGCACCCGCCGGTCGTGCTGCTCATCGGCGGCTCCGGCCCGACCGACCGGAACGGCAACCAGGGCGGCACGGGTCCCGGCGAACTACGGCAGCTTGCCGAACAGCTCGCCGAAAAGGGCATCGCGTCGCTGCGCTACGACAAGCGCGCCGTCGGACGCAGTGCCGTCGCCGGCCTTCGCGAGGAAGATTTTGTGCTCAACTCCTTCGTCGACGATGCCGTCACCTGGCTTGATTGGCTGCGACGGCGCCCCGATCTCGGACCCCGCATCATCGCCGGGCACAGCGAAGGCGGCGTGATCGCCCTGCTCGCTGCCAAACGCACCTCTGTTGCCGGCATCGTACTGCTCGCCACGCCCGGCAGGAAGCTCGGCGACGTCATCCGGGAGCAGTTGCAGGGATTTAGGATGGATGCTGCGCTCCAGAGCGAGGCGTCGACTATTTTGGCCACACTCGAGCGAGGTGAGTTGGTCCCCAACGTGAGCCCGGCTCTGCACGCAATGTTCAGGCCGAGCATACAGCGCTACATGATTTCCGAACTGGCGATCGACCCGGTGACAGAGATCAAAACTCTGACCTTGCCGGTGATGATCGTCTCCGGCGGGCACGATCTTCAGATCAGCTCCGCGGACGCCGACGCGCTATCCGCCGAACGCCCCGACGCGATTTGTCTCACCATTTCTGGTATGAATCACGTGCTGAAGATGGCGCCAGCGGATCGCGCAAGCCAGCAGGACGCATATTCGAACCCGAATCTCCCGCTCGCTCCCGGCCTCAGCGATGCAATTGCGAACTTCGTTCAGCAATCGGCGCGCTGATTAGCCAAGGTTTGAATCCAGGTGACGGACATGAACAGCATAGGCAGCGCTGCCAGCATGCAAATGGAGGAAACATGAGGCGATTTGTGGTGTTCGCAGTCCTGTTTCCGCCGCTCGCATTCATCGTTGCGTTCTGGGGAATGCTGCAAATCCTGAACTGGGCATTGGGCGAGAAAGGCACGGCAGACTATGGTCAATTGGTGCTCCTGCCGCTGGCCTATATGCTCGCACTGCTGCCGGCGCTGCTGACAGCCGTGGTGGACGATGTCCTGGCAAGGAGAAATATAAGGTATCGCATCCTTTGGACGGCGTTCGCCGGGTATGTGTTCATCTTCACGCCGCTGTTGGCGGCGCTGCTGACCGGCTCAATTCACGGGCCCTACCTCTTTCTGTTTGGAATCATCGGCGCGGTGCCCGCGGCCATCTGCTCATGGCTGACAGGAAGAACAACACCCGTGCCACGCGGCACGACGTCCTAGTGCCCGGCGGCGTTGACGATCGCAATCGCGCGCGACATCGCATCGGCCTTGGCCGCGACATTACCGGGTACGGACTGACGCTTCTCGCCGGGATCGTCAAAATCATGGGTCGCTCCGGGATATAGCAGCGCATCGACCGGCGTGCCGGCAGCGCGCGAACGCTCGGCCACATGCTGGCAGATCTCCGGCGAGACCTCTTCATCATCCGTCCCGAGGAACATCGTGATGGGTGTCGTTGTCAGGACGGTCGAGTCAAGCAAAGCTTCCTTTCCACAGCCGGGATAAAAGGCCAACGCGGCACGAAAGCCTGTCTGTTTGCCCTGCCGGATCATCACGTTCAGTGTCGTGCTGCCGCCATTGGACCAGCCTTGCAGAAAGACGCGGTTCTGGACGACGTCGCCACGCGCAAGCAGGTAAGTAAGCGCGCCCTCGGCATCGAACGGCCGCACCGTCAACTCGTTGACGCTATCGCGGTCCGGATCGTGGTGGGTGAACCGGCCAAAGCCGTGCGCCTTGCCGCGCGGGCCGAAACTGTCGGGCAGGAGCGCGAAATAGCCGCGCTCCGCCCAAAACTGCCCCCACATCTGATGCCGCATCGACAGGGTCGCCGCGTTGCAGGGGGACTGGACGGTTCGTCCGACAAACGTGCACCCGGCGTTGTCGTTTGCGGAGTAAGGTCCAGCGCGGCCATGTAGCATTACGACGGCCGGATGTGGCCCGCGGGTTGCTGGCTTGAACAGGTAGGCAACGATTTCGGCCTGGCCGTCGGCGCTCTTGAAGTAAACGGTTTCGGGAACGGCCGCAGCCGCCGACACCGCGAGCCACTGCGCCAGCACGCTGCCAAGGATCCAACGCCCGAGTGCGATCATGACGCCTGCTCTCTCACTTCGCTTCCACGCGCATCGCGGGGTCGCGGCCATTTCCGAGGTGCCGCCTCTGCAGCCAGCTTAATCGAAGATGTCCGCATGCCACAATGGAGACAACGCCCTGGAGCGTTGCCTCCACCGGATCTGCTGCTTCATTTCACTTGGCCCGTCACTTGGCTTGATTGGCCTGCGTGGTTGCGGCTTGCTTCTCCCACTCGAACGTGCCGAGACCGCAACGGAGCCAGACTTTCTGGTAGCCGAGACGGTTCATGGCGTCTTCTTCAACGTCGCGTGCGGCCGCCACTTTGCCGTCCGTCGCGAGCAACTGGATCAACTGCCTGAGCTCGGTGATCTTGCTCATGTCGGCTGCGGAAAGCTGAGCGGTGGGCAGCAGTTGGTCGATCGCCGCGCCCAACGCCGGAATGTCGGCGGCAGTCACGCAGGCCGGCGTAACAACGGGCTGCGGTTGCGCCGTCGCGGTGGAGGTTGAACCGCTTCCGGTCGCAACGCGCACCGGCGCGCTGTAGGGGACGGCAGCGGGCACGGCAACCGGCACCTGAACCGGCGCCTGCGGGACGAAGATCACGACGGGATGGTGATGCTCATCCTTGTCGTTGTCGGGGCCGGGGTTGGGGAGCCCGCGCAAGCACCGTTGCAACGCCTCGCCGGACATGGCCTCACAATGCGGAATGGGTGGCCAAGGCTTGGGCGGCCAGGGCGGGGTGACTGAGGTCTGACACAATTTCGGATTGGTTGTGCAGTTGTCCAGGGCTTTTCCGACCGAGGAGATGCCCGGCGCCGGGATCATGACCTTTTTGTTCACGGACGACATTCCAGGCGCTGCCGGGATCGTCTGGGGAGCGTCGACGACTTTTGTCGGAATATGGCTGACCACCTGGCTCTCCTGCGGCTTGGTCAATACCGGCGCCGTCGAAGGGAGCTTCAGAGGAAAAGCCGCCGCCGGGACGGTGGCAGAGCAGATCGCAGTCGCGCTGAGGGCAATCGCGAGGAAGGTTGAAGTGCGTAACATGACTGTCTCCTGTGTTTGATGAACATCCAGGGCTCACGGCCCGTTGGGATGCGGTGTGACCATTCACACCTGCCCATCTGTCGTTGCGCCACGCCTGGCGTTCAGGAGATTTACGAGCGTTTACAGTCATTTACACCGAGTTTACAGCTCGTTTACGGGACACGCGAGCACCGTCAGGCTTGATTGATCAGGGAGCAGCCTCGGTGCTCGCCGGACGGCATATCGCCGCAGGCGAATGGAGCGATCAGGTCGACGCGTGTCGAGGCCTTCCAGCCGAGACCGCCGTCAAGCTATGGCGGCGCGATGCATCATTTCGATGAATTCGGGAGCAAGCCGACAGGATGATGTGCCGGCAACGTCGCTGGGATACAGGATGCGACGGCGGCCTGTGGCCGGATTTTCCAGGAGCATTTTCAAGAGATTCGAGCGACGGCAGAGGCAGTGCATAACCGCACCTCACCTCTGCCGACGCTGTTTCTTGCTGTTTCGCATGAACTGACGAACCGGCCTAGTTGAACGGATTGCGCCTCACGCGCGGCCACATCGGATCCATCGCGCGTCCCACGGTCGTCCTCATATGCGGATTGTAGGCCTTGGAGACCTGAGGCGTCTTCGTAAATCCCGCCGCTGCGGGGCCGGAGGCGTAAAGAAACACGCTGAGCGCAATCGCGAGGAAACCTGACATACGTAACATGACTATCTCCTGTGGTTGGTCGTGTTGAGCATCCAGGGCTCTCAGCCTGTCTGGACGCGATGTGAGCATTCACACCATGCCCATCTGTCACGCCGCCACGCCTCGCGTTCAGGGTATCTCCAAGCGTTCACAGCCGTTTACACCGGATTTACAGCCCGTTTACGGGACAAGGCGGCGGCGTCGGACTAGATTGATCAACGAGCGATGCGGGAACCTTGCATGGATTTCGCGCTCGCAATTCAGCTAGGCTCCCCTTCGTTTGTGATCAATCATTTGAGGTGCCGTCGTGATTTCTGCTCGCCCGTTTTCCGTGAGCCGGCTCGTTGCTATCACCGCTGCTGCACTCCTTTCGATCGCGGCGTCCCCGCCGCCGATCGGCCCGCTGCCCGACCGTGTCATGTTTCCGAGCGCCGACGGCCAGACCACGCTGGTCGGTTATGTGTTCAAGCCGGAAGGCCCGCATGCGGCACGGAGCCCGGCCGTGGTCATGATGCACGGCCGCGCCGGGCCCTATTCATCTCTTGCGGACGGCAGATACGATGCAACCACGCTTTCGCAGCGGCACCAGAAATGGGGACACCTGTGGGCGCAACAGGGTTATCTCGCCATTCTCGTGGACGGGTTCGGGCCGCGCGGTTTTCCGCAAGGCTTCTCGCATCAGGACTACAAGCAGCGCCCGGAAAGCGTGAACGAAGTGATCGTGCGGCCGTACGACGCCTATGGCGCACTCGCTTATCTGCACACGCGTAACGACGTGGCGGCGGACCGCATCGCGCTACAGGGTTGGTCGAACGGCGCAAGCGCCACGCTTGCCACAATGTCATCGGCCACGCCGGCGCTCAAATCGCCCTCGCCCAGCAGCGGCTTTCGCGGCGCGCTGGCTTTTTATCCTGGTTGTGGCCTGAAGGGACATTTCAAAGCCGGCCTGATCCCGTACGCGCCGCTGCGCGTGTATGTTGGGACGGCCGATGAAGAAATATCACCGCAGGAATGCAGCGAGCTCGTCGACGTGAGTCGGGCCCAGCAAGCCAACATCACACTCAAAATATATCCCGGCGCGACGCACGATTTCGATGATCCGGGTCCAAGCCGCCAGGACATTCCCGCCAACGCCGCAGCGACCCGGGATGCGACCGCGGAGGCGATCGCATTTTTCGCGTCGCTGTTGAAGAAGTAGGTCGGTCTTCATTGTAAAGAGGCAAAGTCGCACAGTGTCCTTGAGTGTGCACAGAATCACTGACCGTACGATCCACTTCAGTCAAAGTGCCCCCACGCCGCATGGTGCGGCCTCAACTCAGGAGCACGACAATGAAAGCCTCTCGTATCATTCTATCTACCTTCGCCGCTGCGATCGCGCTTGCCACGCTGACCGCGTCCTATTCCCCCGCATCCGCCGGCGCATTCGGTCCGGACTACGGTTGGATGGGCAACAAGCAGTATATGGCCTGCCTGAAATATGTGGGCGCCTTTGGCGCCGATTATCCGGGTAGGGACAAGAACATTCAATCCTGCAAGCGTAATTACCTCTAATGAATGCGACACCTGCATCGAAGAGGCGGCGCGGAAATGGGCAGCCTCTTCGATTGTGCTGAACGTCGTCGTTCACGGCTGCTTCAAGTGGCATAGTTTCGACGTCACTTCTATTCGGAGTTAAGAGATGCGATGGCCTCACTGGCACCCAACGCGCGCTGATATTCTGAGCATCCTGTTTGCTGTGGTGTTGGTCAGTCTCTGCGCTTTCATTGCGGTACGGCTTCCGTTTCTCCGTCAGCCGACCGGCTTCGGCCCCGATTGGAATTGCCAACCCATGCCCAAAGGCGATCCGGTGTGCACCAAGCGGCTGGATCGCTGAAGGCATTCCAAGCGCACTGCCTCTTCTTCTCGCATCAAGTTTGGTTGAGCATTTCGACATGGCGCCGGAAATCGTCCGCCTGAGCCAACGGCGTCCAGCGCACGACAGCATCGGAGTATGAGCAAGCAAAAACGTCGGCTGGTTCTAAGCCGTCTCATTCCTTGGAGTGAGGCAACATCCGAATGAGAGTGCGGTCCTGGAATACCCAATGATGAATGAGCGCGGCGATCGCGTGGAACGCTGCGATAGCCACTAGCGCATGCGCTAGCAGCTCGTGCACTTCTTTCACGTTGTGGGCAAAGGCTGCATCCTTGAGCCACGGCGACGGAATGGCGACGAGACCGAGCAATGGCAATGCATTACCCCGCGCGAATTGCAGCACAATCCCTGCGACAGGCACAGCGACAAGTAGCGCGTAAAGAGTATAGTGCGCGATCGCAGCAGCAGGATCACCCCACCTTGCGAGCCATGCGCCAAATTCGTTCGCTTCCGATACAGGTGGCGGATTGATCGATCGCCATATCAGGCGAGCCACGAGCAGAATGAGAATTGCGCTTCCGGCAGCAATGTGGATGGCAAGGCCGGTCTGGCGAGATTCGCCCTTCTGCAAGACGTCGCCAAAAATGCCCAGCATCCAAGCAAGAATGACCAGAACGACCGTCAGCCAGTGCAAGGTCTGCGCTATGGCGCCGTAGTCTTTGTCTGAATTGAGCAGCTGCATATCGGAGCCTCTCATTCACAATAGACTAAACGCGAATCAATTCGTTGACGTGAATCAATCAGCTCGAGCGCAGGCGATGTGCAGCTTCACCAATCGGCACACAAATAGCGCCGCCTGCTCGAATGACCGCAGGCGGCGGCTTCCCAGCCCTTGGGAGGATAATGCAGAATCCAGCAAACCAGATGCTGCACGACCGGGGCGGCAAGCCACTTTGCTCTAGATCAAGACTCGTGCAACCATATGGCCGCAGTCTTAAACAATGCTGGTCGCTCCCCTCTGCAGCAGGGTTACGCGACATGGTCATCTTGATCTTGCGGATCAGACAAAGTCTACATGGAGGTCACAGATACCGCTCCGTCCTGCTGATGATCGTGACTTCCGGCTAGACGCTTGTCGCGGGTTGGCGCTGTGGTTTGTTTTCATCGACCACATCCCAGGCAATGTGTTCGACTGGCTGACCCTTCGCAACTACGGATTTAGCGACGCCTCCGAAGTATTCGTCTTCGTATCGGGCTATACGTGCATGGTCTCTTATGGTGGCGCACTGCGTAGCCAAGGCTGGCCAACCGTCATTGCTCGCAGCCTCAGGCGCAGCTTTGAGATCTACGCTGCTTTCCTGCTGCTCGTGATCGTCTATCTTGGGCTCGCCTGGCTAACGAGCTCCTACCTCGACGAGACCAATACGAGGCGGTTTTTCGACAATCCGGGGACGGCTCTCCTCCGTCTCCTGGCTCTTCAGTACGCCCCCGTCAACACGGACATATTGCCCACGTTCGTCTTACTGCATCTCGCATTTCCGATCGTGCTCTGGCTCATTGCCCGCAATGCGGCAATCGCGCTCGCTGCATCATTCATGCTCTATCTAATGGTGCAACTGTATAGCTGGCATTGGCCTGCCTGGCCTACCGGCGAACTCTATTTCAATCCATTTGCATGGCAGATACTTTTCGTCATCGGCGCTTGCTCCGCCGGTCCATGTGCCGAGAAGTTCGCGACTATCCTACAACGGCGCGTCACCATATCGCTTGCCGCAGCCTATGTATTGTTCAGCCTCGTAATTGCCTTGAGTTGGCGTCTGGATGCGTTCAAGTGGCTGATCCCGCAAATGATCGAGGACTGGCTCTATCCGATCTATAAGAGTCACTTGGACCCAGTTCGGATCATCCACTTCTTGGCAATCGTTGCGCTATTGACGCGCATCGTGCCCCCGGACGGCCGTCGCTCGCCGGGGCTTTGGACTACGGCACTGATCCGGTGTGGCGAAAACTCGCTACCGATCTTCTGCTTCAGCGTACTGGCTTCTTTTATGACATTCGTTATCCTGAACCGCGTGTCCGATGGGCTACCGATGCAAGCCGCGGTCACCGCGCTCGGCATCGCTCTCATGGTCGCGGTTGCCAACATTCTGACATGGGAAGCCAAGCTCGACCGGCGCGCGCCAGCGTTGTTCTAGGTGCCGGTAGTCAACCTCGATTGGCTGCAAACAGGCTTACACATACCGGCCTGGGCGGGCTCAATGTCGCTTGTTGGACCCGTTGCGTATTCAAGGGAGATGGCCCGATATCGGCAATTGACGAAACCAAGTCTCGCTCCGCTACCCGTTTGAGCCGTTGCTCCAAAAACGCGAGCGCCCGGTCGGAGGCTTTCTTAGTGCCTGCATATTCCGGATGAAAATCGAGGCCGTGCGGAGCACCGCGGTAGATCAGCTGTTGAGCCGGCCCGCCTAGCTCCGTCACCAGTCAGATGAGGTCGCCGGCGTTTATAGGGACACGGGCTGGTGCTCTGCGAGTAGGACTTTCCGTCATCCAACGTCACCTCGATGTCGATGCCACTCGTCCCCTGTCCCCGGTCACTGTTGTCGAGATTGAGACCAACAAGACCATGCCTTGATATCCGCTAGCGCGATCACACCCCAAACGGGTAGGTGTCCGGAAGCCCGACGATCTCGGCGGTATCAAGCGGAGTTATCGCCCGGGTGTCGTCAAACCAAATGTATTCGTCGAACTGTTGCGGCAGGCTGGCCCGGAAGTAGTGGCTCGCAAGTTCGGTTTCGGGTCTGTAGATCACGCCAATGGCTCGCTCGAGCCGTTCCTTGCCAAGCCCTCTTGCGCCACAGAGATCGCCGCAACCGCGCAAGCCCAGCATGAAGCGCGGAAGCCCCACCGCGTGACATAGCCGTTCATAGCTGTTGGACAGCGACGGGCGAACGGTCTTGACCTCCATCGGACCGCCCCAATCGGACGCTGCGGCGACCGTGCCGCTGTGGGTGCCGAAGCCAACCAGATAGGCCTGGTCGCCAAACGCCGTGCGGCAGTGCTGCCCGATATTGTGCTCGCCGCGAGCCGCCATCTCAGTCGCCGCGGCATTACCGACGTGCGAGTTGTGCGCCCAGATTACAGCCTTGCTGTCCGGCCCATGGAATGCCAACAGGTTCTTGAGGGTGTCGAACATATGACTGTCGCGCAGGTTCCATGACGCGCGAGAGCCGTAGTACATGATCCGGTAATAGCGTTCGGCGTTGGCTACCAGGCGCGCATTCTGCTCGGCATCGAGAAAGCGCTCGCCATCGTGCTCGGCATAGGCCCGGCGCTTTGCCAGCAGATCAGCGAGTGCGCGTGCTACGTCGGATTCGCAGGTCGGATAGGATCCGGTCAGCGCTGCATGGCCGTACGTGGCGGGATCGCGCTGCCACGGAGTCAGGCAACCATACCGCTCGCGGGCGACGCGCGCCGAGGTGGGATCGACTTCATCGAGGTAGTCGAGAACCGACCGAATTGAATCGTAGAGGCTGTAGAGATCGAGACCGCGAAACGCGACGCGCTCACTCTTCTCCACCGTGCCATTATGCTTGCGCAACCAGATGACGAAATCGCGCACCTCGGTGTTCCGCCACATCCATGTCGGAAACCGCGCGAACGCAGTCCACTCCGAGGGCGGATACTCGAAATGCCGCACGTAGTGATCGACCCTGGCGGCATCCGGCCAATCCGCCTCGATCGCCACGAGGCGAAAACCCTTCTTGACGATCAGATCGCGGGTGATGCGCTCGCGCATCCGGTAGAACTCCGAGGTACCATGGGTTGCCTCGCCGAGCAGCACGATGCGCGCCGACCCGATACGTTCCAGTAGTGGGCTGAGATCGGCCGCTTCGATGGATGGAAACGATTCTGCGGCGTCGGCGAGATTACGGACAAGCGTTTCCTCTTCCGGAGCGACCGGCCGAAGCGCTCGTCGTACGGGAACGCTAGTCTCGCCTTTTGCGGTCGCCCACCCCTCTTCTCCGATCAATGGAACGAAGCGGACATCGGCAATGTCTTCGCTTCGATACTCATCCTTCGAAACGCGGACGATGCATACCAATTCCTGAGCCTGCTGATCGGTGCCAACTGGCATTACCAGCCTGCCACCGACCTTCAACTGCTCCTTGAGCGCTTTTGGAACCTGCGGACCGCCGGCGGCCACCACGATGGCGTCGTAGGGCGCATGTTCGGGCCAGCCTTTGGTGCCGTCTCCATGCAGGACGTGGACGTTATCGTAACCGAATTCGGCAAGTGCGACCGCCGCCTTTTCGGCGAGGGCACCGAGGCGTTCGACCGTGTAGACATGGGCCGCAATCTCCGACAGCACCGCAGCGGCGTAACCTGAGCCGGCGCCGATCTCGAGCACCTTCTCGCCGCCCTTGAGCACGAGCGCTTCCGCCATGAAAGCGACGATGTAGGGCTGAGAAATGGTCTGCCCCCCGGCGATCGGAAGCGGCGAATCCTCATAGGCAAATTCACGAAGCTGCTCTGGCAAGAACAGCTCGCGCGGCACCTTTCCCATTGCCTCGAGAACCAGCTCGTCACGCACACCGCGCGCAGCGATATTGTGCCTGACCATCTCTGCCCGGAGCGCGGGAAACGACTTAAGCTTATCAGAGCGATCCGGATTTGGCGCTAACGATCCCATCACGATGGCTCCTGCATCTCGCTTGCGTTGAGTGCGCCTGCAAACGTCTCGCTATTTTGCAATAGTGCCGTCGACCGTCGCCCATATGTCCCGCTAACCGGTCGAACGAATGAAAACGAGCCAAACGCACGACTGCCACTGAACTCGGACTGGCGCCGCTCAACAAGGCGGCGGCAACGATCACAGTTGGAGTTGCAGCGCGCCTGCTAATCTCCAATGTTCAGTTTGGGACCATTGCTCATCCATCAATTTGATCGACATCAAACCGAGCAATGATGGACCCGTGAGAATTGTATGAATGAACGCCCCGGCACCCCCCAAGGTCAGGATGACGACATGTATGCAATGGTCCTATCCAAGCGCGGCGGGCCGCTAACGCTCCAACAACGACCGGACCCCACACCTGGTCCGGGCGAAGTCCGCGTCAAGGTCGGCGCCTGTGGTGTTTGCCGTACTGATCTGCACGTCGTCGACGGTGACCTTCCCGATCTTCGCTATCCAATTATCCCGGGCCACGAGGTCGTCGGCCGCGTCGACGCAATGGGAGAAGGCGTTACGGATCTGGTGCCGGGAATGCGTGTCGGCGTTCCCTGGCTTGGATACACCTGCGGTGATTGCTTCTACTGCCGCGCAGATAAGGAAAACCTCTGCGATCACCCAAGATTCACCGGCTACACGCGCGATGGCGGCTTTGCAAGCCACTTGGTCGCCGATGCCCGATATTGCTTTCCGCTCGACGAACACGGCGATGATGCTGCCATCGCGCCGCTGCTTTGCGCTGGCCTGATCGGCTGGCGGTCTCTGGTGATGGCCGGCGAGGGGAAAACATTGGGCATTTATGGCTTCGGAGCGGCTGGCCATATCGTGGCGCAGGTTGCGCGAGCCCAGGGGCGGTCGATTTACGCCTTCACCCGCAGCGGCGATCGAGACGCGCAGCAGCTCGCGCTTTCGCTTGGCGCGGCTTGGGCGGGCGCGTCCGAGGAAAGACCGCCGATCGAGCTGGATGCCGCCATTATATACGCGCCGGTCGGCAAATTGGTGCCGCTTGCGCTGCGTGCGGTGAGAAAGGGTGGTCGCGTCATTTGCGCCGGCATTCACATGTCCGACATTCCCGCCTTTCCCTACAGTATCCTTTGGGGCGAGCGGCAGGTCATATCGGTAACAAATCTCACGCGACAAGATGGCATCGATTTCCTCGCCGCGGCGGCGAACGCCGAGATTCACACACATACGACAGTGTTCCCGCTCACCAAAGCCAACGAAGCGCTCGCCTGCCTAAGAGACGGCAAGCTTATTGGTGCCGCCGTGTTGCGCCCATAATCGTAGCCGTCGGTTTCTGGCCACATCGCAGGCCGCCCAATCAGCTTGACCGGAATGCGCGGCCAAAAACTCCTCTATCCGTCAGAGAGAACGGTCGTTCGCTGTATTCAAAGGTGGTCCTGACGACCTGGAGCGGGCAGCGAATGGAATCCCCGACGCGAACAATTCGATTCCGGTTCTGCAGCAAACCGAATCCTGCGGCGATGGGGAGAACAGATCATCCATTTTGTTCGCCCCGATATCCTATTCGGCGACGGGTACGCGATTGGCCTGTACCACCGGATCTACGCACCGTATCGCAGGGGTGAAGGTACGGAAACGAAAGGAAAGTCGCACGGCAATCTGGCCCCAAACCTCCTCGACGTGAAAACGTCGCCCGAGACCCATTTTGTTCTCGGCAGCTCTTCCCGTTACTTATTGAAGAAGAATGCTTTTGAAATGGTGGGCGCACCAGGGCTCGAACCTGGGACCCGCTGATTAAGAGATAGCCACCTGTTGAAAACAATTAATGACTTGACCGTCGCACCCATGGACCTATCCGACCGACGATGGGCTTTATCGCACGATCAAAGTGCCGCACCGCCATAGCTGATGGAGCGAGACGTCGGAGCATTCGTCCGCGTTCAGTGTGCCAGCCCACTTCGCGATCCAAGCCCCCCTTTGCGGCAGTCCGGCAATCAATACCACTACGGAGGATTGCCCAAACCGGCGTAATGGTAGCTCGACGGGAACGAGGCTTCTCGCGCCAAAGTCCGGTCGGAACGCACCCGCATCGCTGGTGCGAGCCGGCCCACGCGTTTGACAGCCCGCGCACGGATGCTATTGACGACTACAGATAGGCAGAGCGAACATGAGCAAGGCCGACACGCGCGCGCTGGAACGGCAGGCCAAGGAGGTGGCCGCCCTGATGCGCATGCTCGCGAGCGAGCATCGGCTGCTGATCGTCTGCAAGCTGGTCGAGTATGGCGAGGCCAGCGCCGGCACTCTCGCCGAGGAGGTCGGCCTATCCGCCTCGGCGCTATCGCAGCACATGGCCAAGCTGAAGGCGGAAGGCGTGGTCGCCGCCCGGCGCGATGGCCAGGTCATTTGGTACCGCATCGCCGACCGGCGGGTCGAAGAGCTGTTCTCAACCCTGCACCGTCTGTTCTGCACCTCGCGCAAGCGCTGAAGCTAGCCGCGCTTCTGCTTCGCTTCGGCGGATTCAACCCACCAGAAGAACAATCCGGCGCCGACCGCAAGCGCTGCGAACCACGCGACATCCGGAATGTTCGTGACGTCCGGAAGGCGAACCTTGCCCAACGCCCACACGTTGAGGACATGGGCCTTCAGCCAGTCGAAGCTCAGCGCGTAGAGGATGGCGCCGGCGACCATGCCGAGAGCGCCAACCAAGGCATGGACGCTGCCGGTGGCGATGGCGCCGAGCGCCGTTCCCGGACAATAGCCGTAGACGACCATACCGACACCGAACAACGCGGCGCCGAGCGCGACCGCGAGCATGTTGGCATCCTTGACGTAGTATTTGGTGTTGCCGGTATCGACGAGCAGCAGCACGCCGAGCCCGCCGACCACGATCGCGGTGCCCATCACCTTGAGCACGGTGAAGTCGCGCAGGCGGAACTGGTTCTCGATCACGTTGCAGTTCGTCACTTTGCCGCGCTGGAGCAGAAAGCCGAACGCCGCGCCCATCAGCAGCGGACCCAGAATTGTCATCATCGCAGCCATCTCCATTTCTCCCTAGCGCTTGCGGAACATGAGTGCGGAAATGCCGAGTCCAGTGGCGAACATCACCGCAAGGAACAGCCAGCTCGACACCGCGAGTTGCAATCCACCGGAGATCCCGTGTCCACTGGTACAGCCGCCAGCAAGCCGTGCGCCATACATGATGACGATGCCGCCGAGGAATGCGCCGACGAAGCGCTTGGCGATCGACGGCCCGAACCGCTCCTTCCAGACCTCCGGCACCAGCTCGAGCCGCCATGTCCCCGACATAACAGCCGCGATGAACGCGCCCGCGGGAATGCCGACGAGGAACCAGACGCCGTAGTCCCACTTCAGCGGCATGCTCTTCCAGTAGGAATTCTGCGCCACAGCCTCCGGCCCGATCACCGGGAGGGCGAACAGCGAGGCAACGCGGGAATAGGCGGTGGTGACGCCGAGCGGGTCGCCGAACACCGCAAAGGCAATCCAGCTCAACAACCCGATTCCCGCGCCGACGAGATAGGGCGACCAGTCGATCCGTGCGGTGCGCGGCGCTTCGCGAACGTAGCTTTCCGTGATGGTGGTCATGTGCGTTTCCCTGGATAAGCGGCGCGACCGGCCCGCATCGGGGAAATCATATTCAAAAAATATAATTTAGTAAATTCTAAAAGACTAGGCGCCTGGCGAACCCATCGCTTGCTGCGGTTGCGGCATGTCGGCGCGGTCGACGAAGAGATCTGTGAGCCCTGCCCCCAGCCACATGCCACCGAGCACGAGCCAAGCGGTGAGCGCGAACACTGAGGCCCCGGTCACACCGGCGCCGACCGCGCAGCCGCCGGCGAGCATCGCGCCGAACCCCATCAGCACCGCTCCGAGCAGATAGCGGCGCATGCCGAGCCCGTCCGAAAACCCCTCGAGCTTCAGTTCACTCGCGCTGGCCGCGGCGATGAACGAGCCGAGAAAGACACCGGGAATGATGCCGAGATCGAAGCCGAGCCGCAATTGCGAGCTATTCAGCACCAGCATCAGCAATTCGGCCGATGGCCCGCTGAAGGTGAGGCTCTTCAACGTCACCGGCGCGAAGGAGGCCTGTGAGAGCTGATAAGTGAAGAACCAGCCGGCGACCACCGCCACGCCCGTGGCCAGCGCGGCGAGGATCAGCCGGCGCTGCAGATGACTGCGAAACGCAAAGGCGAGCCCCGCGAGCAGCCATAGTCCGCCGAAAGCGAGCTTCTCGGGCGTGCCGCCGCCGAACACCGCCATGATGTCACGCGAGGGCCCGCCATCGACCAGCCACAGATTGGTCACCCACTCGCGGGCCGGCAACAGCAGGCCGCGATAGGAAGCCTGCGCGGTGACCGCGAACACCAGGCCCGACAGCAGGGCCCGGAGATTGCCGTTGGCCGAGAGCACGAGCAGCCGACTGGCGCAGCCGCGGGCGAGGATCATGCCGCAGCCGAACATCACGCCGCCCAGAAGCGCGCCGGAGATGCTGCCCTGCTGCGCGAGCTGGCGCGCCTCAGACACGTCAAGCAAGCGGAGCGCGACCAGCGCCTGGGTACCGACCAGCGCGGCGCCGAAGGTCAAGAGCCACACTGCAAGGCGCGGCCCACCCTCGCCGCGAGAGAATTCGACTGCCGCCGCGCGCAGGCAGAAGCGGCTGCGCTGGGCGAAGAACCCGAACAGGCCACCGACCAGGAGGCCACCCAGCCATGACAGCCGCTCTTCCCCCATGAAATCGATGAGTGTGGTCAGCACGGCCGTCTCGGTATTCCCTTTAACACTTGCCAGTTTACCGCACGCCTTGGCCCCGCCATATGAGCCAAATCAAGGCTCGCGCATCACTCATGGCCGCAGATAGGCGTATCCTTGCTGCTGCAGTTCGGCGAGCCGCACCACGCCACCCTTCTCGGCCACCACGAAGCCAGGCGTGAGGTCGTCGAGCTTGACGCCCTGCGCCTTCATGGTGTTGGCGCAGGCATCGAAGCCGACGCCTGCGTCAATGAGCTTCTTCATCATCGCAACGGTGTGGTCATCGGCGGCGAGCGCGTGGAAGGCACGCAGCGCCGGCCCGTGCACAACCAGCCTGATGTCGGCCTTGCCAGGCCCGCCGACGCCGTCAACATGGTTCTGGAGATTGCCGAGAACGAAGACGACACGATCGGAATCGGCGAGGTGATAGACGACGCGCTGCCGCACCGGTGCCTCCGTCGCAGCAGCCGCCTCGCGCACGGCGAGAACACCAAATAGTCCGGCTAGGCTTACGCGAAGCATGGATCGACGCCGCATGGTCCCTCCTATCGTGATCTGCTTGATGAATTCCGCGATGCGATCGGCCACGTCTTCAGCGAACAGGTCGCGAAAGAAATGATCGGCGCCTTCAATCCTGTCGAGTTGCACCCTGCCGCCGCTCGAATCGGCAAGCGGTGCGAAGGACACAGCCACATCGGGCACGACCGTATCCTTGGTTGCCGCGAGCACCAGCACCGGCAACTTCGTCCGCGCCACCAGCGCCGCCGTGTCCTCCCCGGCATCAGGGCTGTAGAAGGATTTAAAGGCCCGCGCCGTCACCACGGCGTTGCGGCAATAGATGAAGCCCGGCGCGTCCATCCATTCTCCACCGCGCCCCGCCGCGACGGCCTTGATTGCCTTCTCGAGCAGCGGTTCGAGCGGCTTGCCATAGGTCTGGGCGTAGGCGGCGCGCAAATCGACCTCGACTTTCGCGGTCGCCGGCGCCAGCAGCACCGCACCCGCAGCGGCCGAGCTTTCGCTCGCCGCCAGATAACGCGCCACCTGGTTGCCGCCGCGCGAATGACCAAACGTGAACACGAACCGGGACATGCTCTTGGCTTTTGCAACCCAGGCGCCGATTTCGCTAACCGCATCATCGGTGACATAGTCGTGTCGCACGGCGCAGTCGTACATGCCTTTACGATGGTCGAGCCCGAGCGAAAGCGTATGGGCGAGCGACGCGATGCCGCGCTGCTCGAGCGCCCTGGCGACGCCCTGAATGACCTCCATATCTTTGTGCGCGAGCGTACCGTGGGTCATCACAACGAGCGGTGTGTCTTGCCCCATCAGAGTAGGCGCACGCAGAGTCGCCAAGGTCGTGCGGCCGTTAACCGACAGTTCGAGTTCCTGCTCGGTCGCGCCAACAGGCTGCGCAAAAAGGAGCAAGACGGCCAGTCCCATCAACCATCGCATCGGCCGCTCTCTCCCTCAGGGACGGACAATCGTCCAGTTCTTTTCCGCAAGATCCATCAGCGCGGCAACCCCGACCTGAGTGACGCTGACGCCATCGATCAGAGGCGGTCTCCTGCCTTCCTTCGCCGCCAGCGTCTCGAGCGTATTGCCGCAGGCGATGAAGCTCACATTGGGCATCGACTTCAGGAAGTTCACCAGACGCTCCTTCACCGGCGAGCGGTCCTCGAGCAGCATGTCGAGGCCGCCATTGAAGGCGATCACCACGATCTCGACGTCCCCGCCCTCTCCCGAATAATGCCGCGAGACGTTGGCCGCAACATCGAGGACGGCGCGCATCTTGACCGGATCGTCGTCACTGATCTGCAGCGCGAGCCTGTGCGGCTCCGCCGCCCGCGACGGGGCGGCGAAACCCGTCACGATGAAAGCGGCGGCGACCAGCCCGCGAAGCAATCCGCGGCGGCTCGCCTGCCTGCGGTTCATTCCACGCCCCGCGACTTCTTGTCCTTGCTGTCCTCAGGCGTCACGTCGATCGCGGCCGCGCGCGCAGTGATCTTCACCGGCGCGATGCAATCCTTCATGCAGGGGTCCTTCTGCCAGAACGACTTCTCGGTGGCGGCGCGGTCGTCCATCACAAAGCCCTGCTCGTTCGGCATCCTGATCGTGGCAAGATTCTTGTTGTTCAGCTCGAAATTCTGGTCGGTGATGACGTCGTTCAGATAGAGGACGTAGGCGACCAGCGCATAATATTCGTCGACCGAGAACGACTCCGCATTGCCGTAGGGCATGGCGTGACGGACATAATCGAACACGGTCGAGGCGTAGGGCCAGTAGGAGCCGACCGTCTTGACCGGATTGTCTGACGTCAGCGAGCCCTTGCCGCCCGCCAGCACCGGCCAGCGGCCGTTGCCCTCGCCAAACTCGCCATGGCAGGTCGAGCAATTGTCCATGAACAGCTTCTCGCCCTGCGCGACGGTGCCCTTGCCTTCCGGCAGGCCCTGGCCGTCGGGCCGCACGTCGATATCCCAGCCGCGGACCTCGTCCGCGGTCGGCGCGCGGCCGATGTGATAGCGCGGACCGCCCTTGGCGTCTGCCTTCTGTTGCGCGAGCGCCGGTGCGACCAGCGCGCAGGCGAGCAGCGCGGCTGCGATGAAATTAGGCGACTTCGACATTCTCGACCTCACCATTGGCCTGCACATGCCAGGTCTGGATGCCATTGTTGTGATAGATGGAGTTGACGCCGCGGATCTTGCGCAGCTCGGCCTTGCTCGGCTGCACATAGCCGGTCTCGTCCTGCACGCGCGATTGCAGCAGCAGCGGCTCGCCGTTCCAGTCGAACTCGTAGTAGAATCGGGTCAGCGCCTTATCAAGCACCGGGCCATCGATCCGTGCCGGCCACCAGTTGCGGCCCCCATCGAGCGACACGTCCACGCGCTTGACCTTGCCGTTGCCGCTCCAGGCGAGCCCCGAGACGATGGTATAGCCCTTGCCGTGCTTGATCGGCGCCTGAGGGCTCGGGCTCGTGATGACAGACTTGGCGTCCATCGACCACGTGAAGCGGCGCGCCTTGCCATTCGGCAGCAGGTCCGTGTATTTCGACGTTTCCTCGCGGGTGTGCCAGGGCTGGTCGCCGACCTTGATGCGACGCAGCCACTTGACCCAGAGATTGCCTTGCCAGCCCGGCACCACGAGCCGCATCGGATAGCCCTGCTCGGGATAAAGCGCCTCGCCATTCATCTTGTAGGCGATGATGCAGTCGTCGAGCGCCTTCTCGATCGGCAGGCTGCGATCCATCGCGGCCGCATCGGCGCCTTCGACCAGCAGCCACTTGCCGTTCGTCTTGACGCCGGCTTCTTCGAGCAACGTGCGCAACGACACGCCGGTGTACTGCACGCAATGGATCATGCCATGGGTGAACTGGCAGCCATTGAGCTGCGCGCCGCGCCACTCCATGCCGGAATTCGCCGCGCACTCCATGAAGTGGATGCGGTTGACGCGCGGATAGCGCTTCAGCTCGTCCAGCGTCAAGATTAGCGGCCGCTCCACCAGCCCGTGGATCATCAGGCGATGATCGGCCGGATCGATCTCGGCGATGCCGCCATGATGCCGCTCGAAGCAGAGGCCGTTTGGCGTGATGATGCCTTCGAGCTCGTGCAGCGGCGTGAAGCTGACCGAGGACTCGCGGGAGGCCGTCAGCCATTCCACATCGCGCCGGATGACCTCCTTCTCGAACTTCGATGGCTTGCCGTAGGGGCGCACGGCGACGCCCTCGCCGAGCGACTTGCTCCATTCGGGAACATTGGGCGGCTGGTTCGCCGGATTCCCGCCGCCGGCGAAAGCCGGCTTGGCGAGCACCGATGCGGCAACGCCGGCACCAGCGGCCAGAAAGTTGCGTCGGGATTGCCGGGGACTGTCCATCTTCGACATCGCTTCTTACGCTCCGGTGACTTTGACGGCTCTATTGGGCTCGAGGCGAACCGTCTTCTGTCGGGTCAGATAATTGGCCACGACCTCCCAGATCGGCGGTCCCTCGGTTCCTTCGTTGACGCTGGCCCAGCCGGCGACCTGGTATTCCCTGTTCGGGTCGATCGGCGCGCCGGTCTTGGCCATCTGCATGTCCGAGATGCGACTACCTTGCGGCTTCGTGACATCGATCGCGTAAGACAGCCCGCCGATCCGCACCATGTCGCCGCCCTGCTGGTAATAGGGATCGACGTTGAAGAGATTGTCGGCGACGTCCTCGATGATCTCCTTCAACCGCGAACCCGTCATGCCCATGCGGTAGACGGCCGGATAGGTGATCGCGGTCGCATTGGTGACGTCCTCGAAGGTGATGTCCTGCCCCGGCAGCACGCTGGTGCCCCAGCGGAAGCCCGGCGACAGCGCGATCTCGGCGTCGCGCTCCTGCATCAACGCCTGGCAGATCAGGTCGTCGAACGTGCCGTTGAAATTGCCGCGGCGGTAGAGCAGCGAGTCTGTCTTGCCGAGGACCTTGGACAACGCGGCCGCAAAGGGCTTGCGCACCTCGGCGATCTTGGCGGCCATCTCGGCGTCCGCCGCGATGACGTCGGAAAACAGCGGGATGAGCTTGTAACGGAACGCCTTCACCTCGCCATCGCGGACGTCGAGGTCGAGCCGCGACACGAACTTGCCGGACGAGCCCGACGCGATCAGCAGCGTCTTGCCGACCTTGACCGCCTCGGGCAGCGCGTCATGGGTGTGTCCGGTCAGGATGACGTCGATGCCCTTGACGCGGCTCGCAAGCTTGCGGTCGACGTCGAAGCCATTGTGCGACAGCAGCACGACGAGCTGCGCGCCATCCTTGCGCGCCTTGTCGACCTGCGCTTGCACGTCCTCTTCACGGACGCCGAACGACCAGTTCGGAATCATCCAGCGCGGATTGGCAACGGGCGTATAGGGGAACGCCTGGCCCAGCACCGCGATCTTGACGCCGCCGCGCTCGATCATGGTCGAGGCGTCGAACGCCGCCTCGTTCCATTCGGTGTCGCGGATGTTAAGGCCGAGGAACGGGAAGCCGAGGCTTTCGATCGCCTGCTTGACGCGCTCGGTGCCGTAGGTGAATTCCCAGTGACCGGTCATCGCGTCGGGCTTGAGCAGCGCCATGCAGTCGATCATGTCTTGGCCGCGCGTCCTCAGCGAGGACCACGAGCCCTGCCAGGTATCGCCGCCGTCGAGCAGCGCGACCTTGTCGCCGCGCTCGGCGCGGATCGCCTTGATCACCGTTGCGGCGCGATCGAGGCCGCCGATCCGGCCATAGCTCTTGGCGAGCGCCTCGAAATCCTCCGACGTCAGGGCGTAGGCCGCGGACGAACCGGGCGCGATGCCGAAGCGCGCAAGAAACTCCTTGCCGGTGACGTGCGGCGGAAGGCCCTTGGCCTCGCCGACGCCGAGATTGGTCGAGGGCTCGCGGAAATAGAGCGGCATGAGCTGGCCGTGAATGTCGGTCACATGCACCAGCGTGACGTTGCCGAGCGGCTCGAAGGCCAGCAACTCCTTCTCGGTCAGACGCTGCTGCGCGACCGCCCGGGTCAGGCCCGAGCCCACACCGGCCGAAAGGGCGGCCGTCGCGGCGGCAACCTGAATGAACTCGCGGCGAGAGATCATGCGCAATGCTCCTGCATGCTCATCGTTTCAATTGCGCACCGACGGCGTCTCGACCGGCAATCCGATGCCGCGCCAGGCGACATAGAGCTCAAGCGCAAGGAATTCGTCCGACAGCGGCTTGAACGGCTCGGCGCGCACGTCGAACATGCAGCCTTCGAAACGCTCATGCAGCGGCACCAGGCGCTGGTCGCGCAGCCGGTAGGTCGGAAAGCCGTTGGTCTGGCCCTGGCTCAGAAAATCGGCGCGCATGAACTTGCCGTTGTTGCGCTCGTGACAGGACTCGCAGGCGAGATCGAGCTGGCCGTAACGCGTGTAGTAGATCTGCTTGCCGCGCTCGAACCAGGGCGACATCGGACCATCGGTCTTTACCGTCACGGGCATGCCGTGGGACTGGTAGCGCACGAAGGTGGTCATGTCCGTCAGTTCCTGGGACTTGAACCTCCAGGGCTCCGCCTTCATGTGCTCGGTGCGGCAGATGTTGATGCGCTGCTCGAGATTGACCGGCTTCTTCAGCTTGTCGTCCCATTTCGGCATGGCGGCACCGACGCCCTTCATGCTGGTCTCGGCCTCGCCGTGACAGCTCATGCAGGACTTGCCCTCGCTCCCTTCGACCTTCTTCCAGACGTCCGCCGCGCGCTCCACAGCGAGGAAACCCGGATTTTCGAGATCGTCGTCCTGCAGCGCACGAGTCTCCTTGCTGCGGAACTCGTAGCCCGAGATGATTGTCTTGAAGACGTGGCCGGGCGGCGCCGGGATGCCCTTGCGCTCGGCCTCCTCTGCGAAGGCGACCGTCGCGATCGATGCGGCGGCCACGATCGCAGCGGCTATCCCAACATATCGTGGCGCCATCCGAGCCTCCCTCAATGCGCGATGCGCATCATGCCTTGAGCGCGATCTTCTCTTCGGCCGTGATCACCGTGCCGTCGTCGTCAGTCCAGGAGAACTTGAACGTTCCGGCCTCATCCACCTTGGCGTCGAACTGGATGTAGGGATTGGCCGAGATCGCCGGCTCCAGCGCGCAAGAAAACACCGGCTTGCCGTTGAACTCGCAGGCGAACTTGTTGATGATCTTGCGCGGAATGGTCTTGCCCTGCGCGTCCTTGCGCTGGCCCGATTCCATGACATGCGAGACCAGGGTCTTGATCTGGATGACCTCACCCTTGGCGGCTTCCTTGGGAAGCTTGATGCGCGGTTTGTCTGCCATCTTTTCTCTCCTCAGCCCTTAGCCGCCGCAGCCGCCGATGGTGACCTTGACGGTCTTCTGTTCCGTGAACAGCGAGCCGTCGCTCATCTTCGCGATCGCAACCACGTTTTGCGTGGTCGCGAGCCGGATGCGGATCGAGGCTTCCGCCTTGCCCGACAGCGGCGTGAAGGACAGCGTTGCGACACCCGCGTTCGGGTTGCCGTCCGCAATGATCATGACGTCCGTGACGTAGGAGTCCGCCGTCATCGGGCTCTCGATGTTGATCGACAGCGGCACAGTGTTGCCGTTCTCCGCGATCTCCGGCAGGTCGAGCGAGATCTTGCCCTTTGCGGGCTGCTTGCCGCCCGTGAACTTCTCGATCCACTTGGCCGCGTCGTTCGTCACTTCGGCATCGGCCGCCATGGGCATCAGGGTCAGCATGACGAAGCCGCCCCCGAGCGCAAAAGCCTGCCGTCGATTGATGGCCTTCATTCCTGGTCCTCCTCGCCGTCAGTTCAGCGTCTTGAGAAAAGCAACGACGTCCTCGACTTGCGCGGGCGTCAGAATGGACTTGCCGACGAATTCCGGGCGCACGCGACTCAAGCCGTCATTCTTGAAGAACGCGGGCATGACCGTGTCAGTGAAGATGCGCTTGGGGTCGGCAACGATGAGGCGCAGTTGCGCCTCGCTGTAGCGGCCGGCCACGCCATCGAGCGACGGACCGAACTCGCCGTGGAATTCCTCGGATCTCAGGCTGGTGACCTGATGGCAGGCCAGGCAGTTGCCGAGCGTGCGCGTCAGAAACACCTTCTTGCCGGCCTCGGCATTGCCGGGCGTGTCAGTCAACGACTTCGGAAGCGAGTCATTGACGACGTCGAGCTTGATCGGCGCCGCGGCGTGCTGCTGGGCAAGAGCGCCTCCGGCCGACAGACACAGTGCAAACGCAGCCACAAGCGAGCGCCGCATGTTCCCTACCCTTACAGCGGGGTGACGCCCGCTCTTGATTGCGATGAACTCACAGTCCATCAAATTCATGTATTATGATATGTTTATATAAAAGGCAAGGTCAAGCGAAATTCGCAAGACGCGATCAGCTAACCGTTTGCAGCGAGGAAATCCCGGAACGAGCCGCGCTCATAGGCCCGCTCTCGCACGAAACGAAACATCGAAAGGAAGTGCGGCGGCTTGAGATAGCCGGGCGCCCGCGCCACTTCCCGCGCCATCGCTTCTTTCGCTTCGATGGCGTCGGATGACGGTGGAAAGAACTGGAAGGTCGGGGTGAACCTGATCCCGTATTTCTGTGCGAGCTCCTTCTCGGACAATTCCTGGCGATCGAAATCCGTAACCTTGCGGGAGCCAATCAGATTGAGCTGCAAGACTTCGAAATTGTTGTGGATGTATCTGGTGATGTCAGCGTCCGCGAAGTTCACCAAATGTGTCTCGCGGCAGTAGGGACAGCCGCGCAGCTCCCACATGATGGCGAAGCGCTTTCCGCTGGCGGCGGCGCTGTCGAGATCCTCGCGCAGATCGAGGAAGCTCTGCAGGAACCAGGGTTCATGATAGAGTCCATCTTCCCCGAGCGCTGGCTCTGCTGCGGCCACGCCACGACCCACGGCAAGGGCGGCGCCGGACGCCAGGGCGAGGAAGCCGCGCCGCGTGGCTGCGCGAAGCGAGATCGGGGATTCGTGCTCTGAGAGATCTTGCGCATCGGTCATTTTCATTATGATATTCGAATACACGAATATAACAAGGATTTCCGATCATGCGCTGCATCATCGTCCTGCTGGCATGGCTGGCTTCGGACGCGCTCGCCCTGGGCGCGGACGCGGCAAAATCCGCGGATTTCGTATCGGCGATGGCACCGATCATGGCCAACCTGCGCACCGCCGCGAGCTATGCGCGCACCGGTAACGTCGCGCTGGCGCAGATGGAAACCGACGAGGCAGTAGCCGCGTGGAAGCGGCTCGAGCCGAATACATCCATCCCCCTCGTCTATGCGCCGGCCGCGTCGTCGGACTTTCTCGACCGCGGTCGCGAACACCTCACGGTAGCAACGCGTGCGCTCGACAGTGGAGACACCGTCGCTGCCGGCCGCGAGCTGCTTGCGCTTCGTCAGTCACTTCATGAGCTCAGGCTTCATGCGGGCCTCTACGATCTCGGCGACTGCGTCTTCGAGATCGCGCCGGCGATGGAGAAGCTGCGGGTCGCGGCCATGCGGTACGGCGAGCAACCTGCACCGGCGAACGCCGAGGACACCGTTGCCGCCGGGGGAGCATTTCGCGATCGCCTGCAGCGCTGCAACGAGTGGGCGAGCGCGGAGATCGCGAAGACAAGCGAGTTCCGCCGCCTGATCGATGGCGCGATCGCGAGCAGCGGTGCGATTGCGCACGCGGCAATGGCCGGCGACGGCCCGCTCGTGCATCGTTACCTGATCGAGCTGCAGTCCTACGCTCAATTGCTCGATTTTCGCTTTGGTTGAGACTTAGCCGATGCTGGTGAGGCTGGGGAATCGCTCCAGCAGCCACTCCGAGACCGCTGGCATCAGCCCGGTCAGGAACATCAGGCCGGTCACGACCAGGAAGGCACCCATCGCCTTCTCGACCAGGCCGAGATGCCGGCGGGCACGGCCAAGCACGACAATGAACTTGCTGGTGAAGGCAGCCGCGATCAGGAACGGAATACCGGTCCCAACTGAATAGGCGAGCAGCAGGAGCGCCCCCCGTCCCGTCGTCTCCTCCGAGCCTGCCATCAGCAGGACGGCAGCGAGGATGGGGCCGGCGCAGGGTGTCCAGCCGAACGCGAACGCCACCCCCATGACGAAAGCCCCCGCCACGCCGGCTGGCCGGTTGTCGACCTGCACGGTCGCGCTGCGATAGAGCAAGGGAATCCTGAACATCCCGAGAAAATGCAGGCCCATCACGATGATCAGGCCGCCGGCGATGATGCCGAGCGTCGACAGATGCGCCGAGATGAAGCGTCCGGCGAGCGATGCGGTCGAGCCGAGGGCGACGAAGACCAGCGAAAAGCCCGCCACGAAAGCTAGTGCAGAAATCAGGACGCGTGGCCGCAGATTCGGGGTGTCGCCGGACAGATCCGTAACCGAGACGCCGGCCATGTAGCACAGGAAGGGTGGCATCAGGGGCAGGATACAGGGCGACAAAAACGACAATAGGCCCGCGACGAAGGCTGCCCCCAGCGTGACGTCCAAAGTCATGGCGTCTCATCCCTAGCACATATACGAATTTAATGATATAAAGCGCTCAGGAAGTCCAGAGGCCTGTTGCCTAGAATGAACCGAATCATCGCCTCGCTCGCAGTTGCCATCGCGCTCGCGCTGTCCGCGACGGAATCGCGCGCGGCTGAGCTCATTATGTTCGAGCGTGCCGGCTGCGTGTGGTGTGCGCGCTTCAATGCCGAGATCGCGCCAATCTATGCCAAGACCGAGGAAAGCCAGGTCGCGCCGCTGCGCCGGGTCGACCTGAACAGTCCCCTGCCCCCGGACCTCGCCGGAATCGATCCCGGCATCTTCACGCCGACCTTCGTCGTGGTAAAAGAAGGCCGTGAGATCGGGCGCATTCGCGGCTATCCCGCGGATGCATTCTTTTTTGGCCTCTTGGACCGGATCCTGTCTAGTACAGTACTGGAGCCAGCCAAGTCGTGACCGCTCTTTGGATTTTTCTCAGAGGACTTTGACGTAATGCCGTTGCCAAAGCTGAAGGAGATCGAGGGCTCTGCCGAGCTCGAGCAGATGATCGAGAAGGCGCGCGAGGCGAGCGACATGCTGAAGGCGCTGTCGCACGAGTCCCGTTTGTTGCTGCTTTGCATCCTCGCTGAGAGCGAAAAGTCCGTAACCGAACTCGAGCAGTTCCTCGGCGAGCGGCAGTCGACCGTTTCCCAGCAGCTCGCGCGGCTCAGACTCGACCGCCTGGTGACGACTCGCCGCGACGGCAAGACGATCTATTACAGCCTCGCCAACGAGGACGTCCGCAAGATTCTCACCGCCGTCTATGATGTGTTCTGCGAGCCGGTACGCCGCCGCCGCCGGTAAATTTTCCGCGCTGGATTTTCGCAACCCTCCGGCGCAAACTGCCCAAAGAGGCAGAACAAACATCTTGCGGGAGGAATGCTCAATCCCTCGACCATAGCGTTCGCATGCGGGTTTGCCGCCGGTGCCGTCCTCGGTATTGCCGGCAGAGCGGGCCGTTTCTGCACGCTCGCGATGCTTGAGGATGCGTTCTTCGGATCGGATTACCGTCGCCTGAGATCCTTTGCGCTCGCTGCGGCGGTGGCGCTGCTGTTGACGCAGGCGCTCGCAGCTTTCGGCATCGTTGACCTGTCGCGGTCGATCTATCTCACGGCATCGATCGGGCTTGGCGGCGTGATCATCGGCGGGCTGATGTTCGGCGTCGGCATGGCACTGGTCGGCACTTGCGGCTTCGGCACCCTGGTACGCGTCGGCGGTGGCGATCTGCGCGCCATCGTGGTCTTTCTCGTGCTCGGCCTGTCTGCGCTCGCGACCATGCGCGGCATTACCGGCATGCTGCGCGTGGCATTGATCGAGCCACTTTCCCTGCAGCTTGCAGAGGGGCGCAACCAGACTCTGACATCGCTGCTCGGCGCAGGCAGCACGGCACGCGCGATTCTCGTCGTGACAATTGCCACCGCGCTCGCCTTTTGGGCGCTTGCGGACGGCAGGCTGATTCGGTCACCACGACTGCTGGCCTCCGGTCTGGCCGTCGGCGCCGCGATCGCATTCGGCTGGTTTGCGACCGGATGGCTTGCGGACGACGAGTTCGATCCCGTGCGGGTCTCTTCCCTCACCTTCGTGGCCCCACTCGGCGACACCATCCTCTACATCGCCACGTTCTCAGGCGCGCGGCTGAACTTCGGGATCGGTTCTGTGGCCGGCGTGGTCACAGGCTCGTTTGCCGCCGCGATATTCGCGCGCGGCTTTCGCTGGGAAGCCTGCGACGACGCCCGCGAATTGAAGCGTCACATGATCGGCGCGCTCCTGATGGGCGTCGGCGGCATCATGTCGATGGGCTGCACCATCGGTCAGGGCCTGAGCGCATTCTCGACGCTCGCCGTATCGGCTCCGATAGCGATGCTGGCCATCGCCTGCGGCGCGTACCTTGGGCTCGAGTTCACGATGACGGGCGAATGGCTGCCAGCCTTCCGGAGGCTGTTCGGCGCATCGACCTAGACGAGTTGGAGACAGCCCCCGCTTCTGAGGCCGCCGTCGTCGTGCTTTGGCTCGTGCAGCGGCGCGACCAACTGGCCCGGGCATAGTCCGGCTACAGATACCTCGCGAAGGACGGAGCAGCGCAGACTGTCCGCTTTACTCGCCCCAATGTCCTATTTTACGACGGACACGTAATCGATCTGTCCCATAAGATCCGCGCACTATATCGAATGCGGAAAGGTACAGATACGAAAGGAAAGCCGAACAACGAACTGGCCGCGTCCGCCCTCAGAAAATCGCCGCGCGAGACCATTCTTGTTCGCGGCGATCTCTCTGCGAAGGGCTTGGAAATTAAGGGGTTTCCAATGGTGGGCGCACCAGGGCTCGAACCTGGGACCCGCTGATTAAGAGTTCAAAACCGGCGCCTCTCCGCGATTTCTGAATCTGCGCCACACTACGACGACGTCCAAGAAGGACTTTAATTTATAGGGACTTGGCGCATAGCTTCGCAGTTGAGCGAACCCAGACCTTCAAACACCTCGGCTCGCCAAAACCGTTTGAAAACCGTTTTAGCAGTTCACGCCCGCCCTCATGACCGACATTCGCATTGCTCTCAGCGACAAGGCCATCGCTCAGCTACCGGCTCCTGAAGACGGCTGGTATCTCGCTCGCGACACTGAGTTGAAAGGTTTCTTCGTGGTCGTGGGGAAGCGAAAAAGGACCTTCACTGTTCAAGGTGATCTTAGGCAACGAGGAAAGCGGGCCTCATCCATCAGAGTGGCCATTGGAGATGCCAGCGAGTTGACGACCCGGGCGGCCCGCACGATTGCCAAGGAATATCTTGCTCAGATCAGCAAAGGACAGCACCCGAAAGCGAGGCAAGACGGAAAGGCCCAACAGGCTGAGACCGATGGGAATGGTGCTGTAGCGGTTGCTACCCTGAAGCAGGCTTGGCAACGCTATCTGGAAGCCCACTTGATCCGAAAAGGCCGCAGCGAGAAAACGATAAGCGGGTATCGCGATCATGTTGAACGTCTCTTTTCGGAATGGCTGGACACGCCATTACTGGATCTCGCGAATGATCCCGCTCGCGTCGCCGAAAAGCATGATCAACTTACCAAGGAGAACGGTCCCTACATGGCAAATGGCAGCATGCGGACGCTGCGGGCCATTTACAATCATGCGCGTAAGACCAATCGATCGCTGCCGCGTGACAATCCCGCAGATGCTGTCGATTGGAATCAGGAGGAGCGCAGGAATACTGGTATGGGCACCGGCGATTTGAAAGAATGGTTTCTCGAACTGGCCAGCCTAGATAATCCAATCCGGCGTGAATTCCATCTCTTCACGCTGGTGTGTGGGTCTAGGCCTACCGCATTGCAGCAGGCCAAGCCCGAACACGTCAATTTTCGACGGCGGACTCTCCACATCCCAAAGCCCAAGGGAGGCAGCAAGCGAGCGTTCGACATCCCGTTGTCTCGGGAAATGATCCTGAGTCTCATCCGGGTGCTTCGTTTCGGCAGGCAAATGCATTCGTCTCAGGCGCAAAAATGGTTGTTCCCAGCTGAGAGCGCCTCAGGACACTTAGCGGAAACAAAGGAGGGTCGAGATGTTTTGTCAAAATGGGGCAATGACCTTCGTCAGACATTTCGGACGATTGCCACCGCTGCCGGCGTTTCCGAATTCGATGCTAAGCTCCTCATGAACCATTCTATCCCTGGTGTGAACGCAGGCTATGTCACTCGACACAAGCTGGTTGAAGACCACCTGCGCAGTCAACAACAAGTTATCAGTACCGTCGTGTTTTCCGCACTTGGTAATTCGCTCACCGAACAGGAAGCCCTGATCAATTGGCTTGGCCGCGGAGCTAGCCGAAGAGCCGTACCCCAATTCCGGTTGGAGCCAAACACTCTGGGCGAGCAGCAAGAAAGAATTCGGCAGGCCGCATGACCTTCGATTTGGCCGCCGGAAACTCTGGAGCCTCATCTTCTGGCCTAGATGCTGCGATAGCACTCGATAGCGGAGAGATCAGGCACTATTCCAAGCCCGAGATTTTGGTTCAATTCAATCGTGCCCTCCCTCACATCGGCAACCGGGCCACAAAACAAATCGCGCAACGGATTATCATTGGTATCGACCTCCAGCCAGCCATCACCGCCGACAGCGGCAAGGAGATGTGCAGACGCAAGCAGGCCGATGCCTCCACCGAGATAGTGCGGACAGAACGTCTTGCCTACCCCCAGGATCTGGCGGGCGAGTTCTACACAGACGGTAAGCCCGCCCCATTTTGCGATGTCGGGCTGAATCACGCCGAGCACATCGTCCCCGAGAGCCGCCGCGAAATCTTCGACACTGGAAATGTTCTCGCCCGCGGCGATCGGCATATTTGCGTTCGCGCGCAGCTTGCGCCACTCCTCGCGCGGCCGGTCGGCGCGGATCGGCTCCTCCAGCCAGTGTAGATCGAACTCGGAGAGCCGCGGCAGCATCTCCAGCGCCTGATCCACCGACCAGCCCTGATTGGCATCGGTCGCGAGCATGCCGGCACCGACGATGGTTCGCAGCGCCGAGAGGTTCGCAATGTCGGTTTCGGCGCCAAAGCCGACCTTCAGCTTCAACGCACGATGGCCGCGCTTAAGCGCCGCTTCAGCCGTCTGCGCGGCGCCGCCGGGATTGATGCCGCTGGCATAGACCTTGATCTTGCTCGACTGGCCGCCGAGCAATCGCCACAGCGGCAGATTCCGACGCCGCGCGAAAAGATCCCACAGTGCGAGATCAATGCCCGAGATTGCCTGCGCGAATGGTCCGGGCTCGCCACATTGAAGTGCAAGGACTTCGGTACCTTTACTCATGGCCTCGAAGGCCCGAGCGGGATCTTCGAACTTGCGACCGACGAGGCCGGGCGCAAGCACCTCGTTGACCAGCCGGGCACGATGCTCCGCGCCCGGTGCCGGGAAGTTGGACCAGGCTTCACCCCATCCCTCCACGCCGTCTTCGTCGACGACACGAACGAAGACGGCGGGACGATTCAGCATCTTCCCGAACGACGTCACGATGGGCGTTGCCAGCGGGTAACGATAGCAGAACGCCTCCATCGAGCGGATGGTGAAGCTGTCAGTCATGTTGCAGATCCTGCGAGAGCACGCAGCACCGCTATCATCTCAGTAGGCGCGCGCGAAGTCACCTTCCTGCTTGATGTCGGTGAAGCCAGGATAGCGCGCCTTCCACTGGGAGCCCTTGGCCGTGGTCAGCTCGCTAAGCCGGTCGAGCACATTGAGACCATCCTTGCGCAGGCTGGCCGCGACCGCCGCACGGTCCGGGAAGTTTTTGAGGACGGCGTCGAGCCAGATGGTGCGGCCGGCGAGGAAGCCGCTTGCGCCAGCGGCATAGGAATAGTCCAGCACGCGCTCGAACTTCTCGGGCGCAGCGCCGCCGGATAGCAGCACCCAGGGAATATTGCGTGCGCGGCAGATGTCGCCGATCGCATCGAACTCCTTTTGCGCGGCCTTGGCTTCTGCGCCGCCGTCACGGGCCGGCAGGCTGTTGGCCGCCAGCGGGCTCTCCAGCTTGAGCAGATCGACATTGTACTCGGGCTTGGCAAATTCGCGCACGCTGTCGATAACGAGGGCCGGAAGCTTGCCGGGCGATTCCACGTAGTCTGCAGTGTGATTGGCGCTGCCGAGGAACGGATAGACCAGCAGTTCCAGCACATAGGGAATGTCGTGACGGGCGCAGTCCTCCCCGATCTCGCGCACGAACTTCTTCTGGTGCTCGTTCACCGCGGCATCGGCATCGGGCCGGTACCACGCCAGCACCTTGACGGCGTCGCCGCCCATGGCGCGGATCTTGTCGACGCTCCAGTTGGTGATGGCGCGCGACTTGCGGCCGCCGGCGGTCTCCTCGACGCGGTGCTCTTCGAGAGTCATGATCAGGCCGCAGCGCGGCGGCAACAGATCGATCGCGGCGGGTACCGCAAAATTCGGGTCGAATAGCATCGAACTGCAATGCGGCGCGAGGTTTTCGACCAGCAGGCGCTTGGCCGCAGTCACATCGGAATATTCGACCTGGTCCCGCGTGATGCCCTTTGCCTTGGCGATGGCATCGAACAATGGCGGCCGCTGATCCAGCGCGACCATGCGAAAGCGGCCATCCGCGTCAGCGAGCCGTGCCAGGCCGCGGTTCTTTCCAATCGTTCTCATGGTTTCGTCCTCATGAATACAAGACACTCGTTGATGGTGGGGATTCCATTGCGGCCGCCGGCATGGCGGCATTTCATGGCGGCCGTTGCCGCCGAAAAATTCATAGCGGCGCGCACGTCGAGACCGGCGCCGATCGCCAGCGCATAGGCGCCGTGGAAGACGTCGCCTGCGCCGGTGGTGTCGACGACGTCGACGCTAAAGGCTGCCTGCCGTTGTAGTTCGTCGTTCTGGTACCAGCTGACGCCACCCTCGCCGCGCGTCACCGCAATGACGCGGCAGCCGAAGCGCGCAAGCGCTGCGAGAGACTCGTCCTTGGCCGAACCGGCGAAGGCGGTGAGCGCGGGCTCGGAGAAGATGGCGTGATCGGTCAGCGGCAGCAGCCGCTCGAACACCTCGGGGTCAGCCATGTCGCCGTCGAGCACGGTCGGGATTCCGCGCGAGCGCGCTTCGCGGAACAGCGTCGCGGCGCCCTCGACCCAGCGCGGATCGGCCAGCACGGCGGATGCGCGCGCGACGGCGTCGAGCGGAAGCCAGTCTGCGGCTTCAGGGAATAGACCGCGGAAATTGACGATCTGCCGCTCGCCTGAGCTATCGACGATGATCCCGGAGACGGAGGAACGTCCATCGGGAAACAGCCGGAAGTTCTCGACATCGACGCCTTCAGCGGTAAAGGCCGATTTCATCTCATGGCCGGCGGCATCGTTCCCTGCCCGGCCCCAGAACGCGACGGAGGCGCCAAGCTTGGCCACGGCCACGCTCGCATTGGCGGCCATACCGCCGCCGAGTGTGCCGTACGCGACGGCCTTGATCTTCTCGCTACCGCCTGCGAACGGCCGATCAACGCGCCAGACCTGATCGAGCGCGGATAGTCCGAGGCAGATCACATGCACGGGCTTCGCGCCGGATGCGACGTTCGCGAGATCTCCGATCTTCGCTGACGCACTCACCGCAGGACCTCTCCGCTTGCCGGGTCAAACAGATGCGTCTTGCCCGGCTGTGGCCGCAGATTGATGCGATCGCCGACCTTCGGCCGTAGCGCCGGATCGACCCGCGCGATGGACGAGCCGCCGGCGAGGTCGAAATGGATCAGCGTGTCGGACCCGAGCGGCTCGACCAGCTTGATGGTGACGGCAATGCCATCGGCTCCATCGGCCGCGACGGCGAAATGCTCAGGGCGGATGCCGAGCACGGCGCTGCCGGACTTGCTCAGCCGGGCCGCCGGCTCGCCTTCCAACGGCACCAACGCTCCACCTTCCGAGAGAACTGCGCGCTCCTGACGCCATTCGACCGGGAAGAAGTTCATCGCGGGCGAGCCGATGAAGCCGGCGACGAACTGATTGGCCGGCCGCTCATAGACCGTCTCGGGCGTGTCGTATTGCTGGATCGTGCCGCTCTGGAGCACCACGATGCGGTCGGCCATGGTCATGGCCTCGATCTGGTCGTGGGTAACGAAGACCATAGTGGTTTTCAGCTCCTGCGACAACGCCTTGATCTCGGCGCGCACCTGCCCGCGCAACTTGGCGTCGAGATTGGAGAGCGGCTCGTCGAACAGGAAGGCCTTGGGATTGCGCACGATGGCGCGGCCCATGGCGACGCGCTGGCGCTGCCCGCCGGAGAGTTCCTTCGGCTTGCGATTGAGATAGGGCTCGATGTGCAACAGGGCGGCCGCGCGCTTCACGCGCGTGTCGATCTCGCTCTTCGGCGTTCCCCGCAACTCCAGGGCAAACGACATGTTGTCGTAGACGCTCATGTGCGGATACAGCGCGTAATCCTGGAACACCATGGCGATATCGCGGTGCGCGGCCTGCACGCCGTTGACGCGCTTGTCGCCGATATAGAGGTCGCCCGATGAGATCGGCTCGAGGCCGGCGATGATCCGCAGCAAGGTTGACTTGCCGCAGCCAGACGGGCCGACGAACACGACGAATTCGTGGTCCGCGATCTCCAGGTTGAGGTCGGGGATCACGGTGAAATTGCCGTAGCGTTTGGTGAGGTTGCGGATCGAGATCGAGGCCATGATCGCTCAGTCCAGCGCCAGCACAGGCTTGATCAGCTCGCCCTTGGCGAAGCGGGCGAAATTTTCAGGCAGAGCCGAGAGGCCGAACTCGCCGTCAACGAGGACGCGGTATTCGTCCTTGTACCTACGCAGCAGCTCGACATTCGGCTCGAAATCCGAGACCGGGAAGTAGAAGGTCCGGATCATATAGAAGTCCTTGCGGCGGAAGACCTTGCCTTCCTCGATGGTCCAGGGCGCGGCGTTCTCGCCGACCAGCACCAGCGCGCCGCGCGGCAGCACGAGCTCGATGCCGAGGTTGCGCGCTGCGTGCGCGCCCGAGCACTCCATGATGAGGGCGAAGCGCTTCGAGGTGTCACCGACGGGATGCGCCTTCGCGCCGAAGGATTGCGCGATCTTCAGACGCGCCGCATTGGGATCGGCGACGTAGATATCGTCGTAGCCGAGCGCGCGGAGCGCCAGCACGACCCCGAGGCCGACGGGCCCCGCGCCCATCACGAGAACAGGTCCAGCCTCGCTCGCCGACACCACCCGGCTGACGAAGCGCACGGCATGGCCTGACGTACCGATCGTGTCGAGCAGCAGCGGGGCGAGGCTGTCCTCGATGTCATCGGGCACCGGCAGCAGGCAGTTCTCCGGCACCGGTACATATTCGGCATAGCCGCCCGGCCTGTTCCAGCCGATCAGGCTGGAGACTTCGAGGCACATCTGGGTATCACCGCGCTTGCAGGCGGCGCAGTGACCGCAATGCAGCGGGATATAGACGGCGCAGCGACGGCCATGCAGGCGATGGCCCGGCTGCTCGACGACGCCGAAGATCTCGTGGCCGGCGGTGAACTCGGCGCCCTTGTGCCAGAGCTTGAAGTCGGAGCCGCACAGCGCCGTGCGGGAGACACGGACCAGGACTTCGCCGGCACCGACATCAGGCATCGCCACGCGCTCGATGGTGATGCGATCACTGCCGTGGAAGACCGCGGCCTGCATGACCGAATTCGGACGGGATGATATGTTCATCAATTACCTAGCCTTTCACCGCGCCGAGCGTCAGCCCCGACACCAGCCAGCGCTGAACCAGGGCGGCCAGCACCAGCGGCGGCAACGCGATCAGCGTCGCTGCAGCCATGAGTGCGCCCCATTGCGTCGAGCCTTCGCCGATGAAGTTGAAGGCCGCCGCGATCAGAGTCTTGGTGTCGCCATTGGAGAGCACCAGCGCAAACAGGAAGTAGTTCCACGAGAATACGAAGGCGAGGATCGCCGAGACAGCGACGCCGGATGCCACCAGCGGCAGCGCGATGCGCCAGAGGATGCGCGTGACGCTGCAGCCGTCGACCTGGGCGGCCTCGAACACGCTGCGCGGGATGCCGTCGAAAGACGGCAGCAGAACCCAGATCACAATCGGCAGCGTGATCACGGCATGGCTGAGAATCAGCGCGGTGTAGGAGCCGATCATGCCGATCTGCCGGAACATAACGTACCAGGGCAGCAGGAACAGCGTGCCGGGCGCCATGCGCGCCGCCAGTGTCAGGATCGCCGGCCACGAGATCCGCGTCCAGGAGACGGCGAACGCGGCGGGGATTCCAAACAGCAACCCGAGCGCGGTCGAACCGACGGTGACGATGAGGCTGTTGAGCGCGTAGCTCAGGAACGGCGTCGTCCTGGTCAGCTCGACATAATTGTCGAGCGTCGGCGAGAACACCAGCGTCGGCGGATAGGCTGTCACCTCGAAAGACGGCTTGAACGAGGACAGCACCATCCACACCGTTGGCGCCATGATCAACACGCCAGCGATCACGAGCTGCAGCGTATTGAGCCAGCGAATCCAGCGGTCGGTGTTGGCGGCATCGTTCATGACATCACCACGCCACTGCGCCGCGGAGGCGGTTGAAGGCGAGCACAGCGCCGAACACGATCGCCGTCAGCGTCAGCATCAGGGCGCTGGCATAGCCGATGTTGAAGAACTCGAAGCCGACCCGGAAGCCATAGATGTTGAGCGTGTTCGACGCATTGCCCGGACCGCCCTGGGTGGTGATGTAGATGATGTCGAAGAAGCGCAGCAGATCGACGCTGCGCAGGATCGCCGCCGTGACGATGGTCGGCAGCAGCAGCGGCAACGTGATGCGCTGGAAGGTCTTGAACGGCGATGCGCCGTCGATTTGGGCTGCCTCATAGACGCTCGGCGGGAGTGACTGCAATCCGCCCAGCACGATCAGTGCGACGTAAGGCGTCCACTGCCAGCTATCGATCAGCGCCACGGTCGGAATCACTAGGGACGGCGAAGCCAGCCAGTCCGACGGCGGCAGACCGAGCGATTGGAGAACGTAGTTGGCTGCGCCCAGCGAGGGATCGAGGATCACGAGCCACATCATGCCGGCCACGACAGGCGGCATCATGAAGGGCGAGATGAACAGCGAGCGCACGATCCCAGGCAGCCGCTTGGCGTGGAACAGCACCAGTGCGAGCCAGATGCCGAAGACGAGTTGCAGCGCCAGCGACAGCACGAACAGCGCAATCGTGACCCACAGTCCGTGCCAGAACTCGACGTCGGAGATCAGCTTCGAATAGTTGGCAAGGCCCGCAAAGGACTGCTTGCCCGTCGAGGAAAAGGTCTGGAAGCCGAGCCAGATCGTATAGACGACCGGAAACGCGATCATCGCGACCGTGAAGACCACGGCCGGTGCCGAGAGCGCCGCCATTTCCAGCTTCTGCCGGTCCTGCGTGAGTGTCGCAGCCGTGTCCGACATGTATTCCTGTCCTCGATCGGGTTAGGTGCCGGCAGGCGGCAAGCCTGCCGGCATCAGGCGGTCAGTTCAGCGAGATCAGCGCGTCCAGCGCCTTGTCGGCATCCGCGCAGGCCTGGTCGATCGGCTTCTGCTTCAGGATCAGATCCTGCACCGCCTGGCCGATGAACTCGCGCGATTGCGGATTGGCGACGATGGGATAGCCGACTTCGGACGAGCCCTTGGTGGCAAGCACGTCGAGCGCGGCTTGCCATTCCTTGCGCACCGGCTCCTCGTCGATCCACTTGCGATATTCGGGATCGTTGGCAACGGAGGGACGCGGCGGCGCGATGCCCTGCAGCGCCATCTTCTTCTGCACCTCGGGGCTGGTCGCCCATTGCACGAAGTACCAGGCTGCATCCGGCTGCTTGCTGTGCGAGGACACCGCCATGCCCCAGCCGATCGTGGTCGGTACCTGGCCGGCATCGCCCGCCGGGAACGGCAGCAGGCCGGTGTCCTTGAGGCGCGCGCCGCCTTCCATCACGGTGCGCAGCTCATTGGAGGATTCGAACGCCATCGCGGCGCGACCGCCGCGATACAATGCGGAAATCTGCTGGAAGCTGTAGTTGACGACGCCGGGCGGTCCGAAATCGCGCAGCAGCCGGCTATAGGTGTCGAGCGCCTCCTTGCCCTTGGCCGAGCAGAGGTTCGACTTGCCGTTGGCCATGTAGGAGCCGCCGATATTGTGCAGCAGGTTGCTGAATGTGTAGGCGACCGCGGGCTTGAGGCCGCGCGAGACGAAGGGCGTCACCGTGCTGTCGCATGTCTTGATCTTCTCTGCCGCAGCCTCGACATCCTTGATCGTCTTCGGCGCCTCGAGGCCGCACTTCTTGAAGATGTCGGTGCGGTAATAGAAGATCGGGCCTTCGAGATTCATGGGCATGCTGGTGAGCTTGCCGCCGAAAGTCGCAGCCTTCAGCAGCGCCTGGCTTAGGCCGGCGGGATCGTAATCCTTGGCGACGTCATTCTTGGCCATCGCGGTGAGATCGGCATACCAGCCGGCGGCGGCGAACTGCTCGCCTTCGCGCGACGGCAGCGTCATGTAGACGTCGACCTCGTCGCTGTTGGCGTTCATGACCGTGACCAGACGCTGGCGCATCTGCTGTTCCTGATATCCGTCGACCTTCAGGGTCATGCCGGTCAGCTTCTCGAAATCGGCCTTGTAGGTCAGCAACGCCTGCGAGACCGGATTGTTGTTGGCGAGAAAGGTGACGGTCTTGCCCTTGAACTTCATCCAGTCGAAATCGGCCGCATGCGCCTGCGCGCTGACGGCAATCGCGAGAACGGGCAACGCGACATGCGTCGCGAGCATTTTGGCCTTCATCGAACTCTCCTCCCGGCTGGCCGCCTTAAGCTGGCGGACCATTTTGAACGCGCTTAAGCACAATCTGAAAACGGTTACAAAATAGACCTCGTAATCGTGGAGTCAAGCGGTGGACAAGCCGCACAATCTTCGGCAGATTTGCTACATTCTCGCTACCTTGCAGTTCGCGCTGCATTATGTAACGTTACATTCATGAGACTGAGCAACGCCAAATCTGCGAAACAAGGCATCCGCGCCGTGGCGGCCCGGGCCGGCGTCTCGACGGCCTCGGTCTCGCGCGCTCTCAACAATCCCGATGCGGTGAGCCCCTCCCTGCGCACCCGCATCGAGCAGGCCATCGACTCGCTCGGCTACATTCCGCATGCGCCTGCACGGAATCTTTCGTCGCGGCGTTCACGCACGCTCGGCGCAATCGTGCCGACGATCGACAACACTATGTTCGCGCGCGGCATCGCCTCGCTGCAGCAATATCTCTCCTCGGTCGGCTACATGCTGTTCCTGACCACCAGCGGCTACGATCTCGACATAGAGCTGCAGCAGGCACGAAACCTGATCAGCCGCGGCGTCGATGGCCTCGTGCTGCGCGGCGACTGCCATCACGACGCATTGCGCAAGCTGCTGGCAGACAATGCGATGCCCTTCATCAATGTCGGCATCTACCAGCCGGACCGGCCTTATCCTTGCGTCGGCACCGACAATGAGGCCGCTGCCCATCGCGCTGCCGCGCATGTCATCGAACTCGGTCATCGCCGCATCGGCATCGTCTCAGCGCTCCAGCGCAACAACGACCGCGCCAGCGCCCGCGTCGCCGGCTTTCGCCGCGCGCTTGCCGAAAACGGCATCGAGCTGCCTCCGCAATGGCACGTCGAAGTGCCCTATACGCTGGATGATGCCCGCGAGGCGGCGCGCTATCTCCTGAGTCTCAAGGACCGCCCGACCGCCGTGGTTTGCGGCAACGACGTCATCGCCTACGGCGTGCTGCTCGAAGCCGAGCGCGACGGCTTCTCCGTGCCGCGCGACCTGTCCGTCGTCGGCTTCGACGACCTCGATTGGAGCCGCCATTTGCGGCCGAGCCTGACCACGATCCAGGTGCCGACTGCAGAAACCTGGCAGCGTGCCGGCGAATATCTGGTGCGCAGTCTCGCTGGCGAGCAGGCCATCATGCATCGCGAGATCGATTTCTCGCTGGTGGTGCGCGAATCCACCGCTGCGCCTCCGAAGTCCCTGAAGTGAGAGACCTTCCCATGAATTCGAACTTTTCCCTCGCGCCCGGCTTCCATGCCATCGTGATTGGCGGCGCCGGGGACATTGGTGCAGCAATCAGCAACCAGTTTTGCGACCTCGGCGCGACGGTAACGGCCACGGGCGCCAATGAGGCGGATCTCGCCCGCACTCTCCTCAAGCCGCGCGCGGGCCTGGCGCTCGCAACGCTCGACGTGACCGATGATGCTGCCGTCACGTCGTTCGCGGGGAAGCACCAGCGCGTCGACGCCCTGATCAATTGCGCCGGGATCCTCGCGCGCGACAAGGAATTCGAAATCGAGACCTTCATGAAGGTCCTCGACGTCAATCTCACCGGCACGTTCCGGACCTGCATGGCGTTTCAGCCGCGGCTCGCGGAGACGAAGGGCTCGATCGTCAACATCGCCTCGATGAACGCGACGCTGGCGCTGCCGCGGATTCCCGCCTACTGCGCCAGCAAGGGCGGCGTCGTGATGCTGACCAAGGCGCTGGCCTTGAAATGGGCCGAGCAAGGCATCCGCGTCAACTCGGTGGCGCCCGGCTATGTCGAGACCGCGATCAACGCCGGCGGCCGCGCCGATCGCGCACATTATCAGCGCATTGCCGACCGCACCGCATTCAAGCGCTGGGGACAGCCGGAAGACATCGCGGGCGCAGTCGCCTTCCTCTGCATGCCGGCCTCGCAATATGCGACCGGCACCGCTGTCGCCGTGGATGGCGGGTTTCTTGCGGGATGAGGGGCTGACGCACAATTGAACCCCGGTTCGTGCGGCGGTGCGGCGTGAGCCAAGAGACTTTGCAAGGCGACAGGAATGGACACGACTGATCGCGAGTCGATTCGCACCCTCGACAACATGGCTGCGCTGTTTGCAGACGTGGTCTCGACGTGAGAACTCGTCGAGAGTCTGCGATTTAATCCACGCCGCCCCCTGCGTCCCGAACGCAGTGAGCATCTTCTAAGCTATTGATCTTTCTGGATGTGGCAGTCACGCCAGCCCCGTTCTGTTCGCGGTCGTTTCACCCAATTCGTTGCGATTTCGTTGCGGCTTTCATAGACGAAAACGAGAGCTGCTGAGGACCTTGGGAGTTGGATGCGGGCCGGGATTAGTTAGATCCTTCGTCGTCGACGGAGTGCCATTTCCAAATGCCAGTTTCCAAATGAACAACGGAAGCCGGTCGCAGATATTAGATTTCATTGGCAACGTTTGGTTCGACCAACGTCAGGATGGCGGAATCAAAACCTGCTTGATTATTCAACGATTTCAAAGCGCATTTGGAAGAGATGGTCGATTCCCGATCCAGTCATTTCAATAGGTTGGTTGGTGTTTCCAAATGAAAAAGAGCGTCACGGGCAGCTTGAAACGCCCGATTGAGCAACGCCTGTTGTCGAGATTCACTTGGCCATGGCGCTCGCGTTATCGCGCATGGAAGCGCCTTGACGTAAGCAACTCCCGATAGACAGCCGCGGGCTTAATTCACCGGCGTCGTAGAGGAGCGTAGGCGAGCGCATAAAACCGTGTCGGGTGGTAGCGCAGCCTCAAAATTATTGCCGCACTGCGGGGGACTTACCATTTGACGGAGGATCACTGAAAATGAGACTAACGGGGAAGCGCGACCTCGGGCGGGGACTTGCTTTTCCGCCAGCCTTTCGTGTGCAGTCTCTCGTCTTCGAGAATATCAAACAATGACTTGGGAGAGAAACCATGAAACCTGCTATCCGACTCGCGGCCATGTCAGCTATCGGCAGCGCGATCCTCGCCGGATCGGCCCTGGCCGATACCAGCGGCAAAAAGATCGCGTTCTCCAACAACTACGCTGGCAATTCCTGGCGCCAAGCGATGCTCAAGAGCTATGACATCGTCACGAAGAAAGCAGTCGCGGACAAGGTCGTCGCCGCAGCGGACGTGTTCACCACCGCCGACAAGGAAGTGCCGACCCAGGCCGCGCAGATCCAGAACCTGATCCTGCAGGGCTATGACGCGATCGTCATCAACGCGTCTTCGCCGGACGCCCTCAACGGCGCCATCAAGCAGGCCTGCGACGCCGGCATCGTCGTCGTGTCTTTCGACGGTATCGTCAGCGAACCCTGCGCCTACCGTGTCGTTGTGGATTTCAAGGACATGGGCAAGCAGGAAGTGGCGCAGATGGCGAAGTTCCAGCCCAAGGGCGGAAACCTCCTGGAAATCCGCGGCCTCGCTGGCACCTCCATTGACGAAGCCATCCACAACGGCATCCTTGAAGGGGTCAAGGATCATCCAGAGTTCAAGATCGTCGGATCGGTGACTGGCGATTGGGACCAGACCACGGCGCAAAAGGCGGTTGCTACCGTGCTGCCTTCGCTGCCTGAGGTCGTCGGCGTGGTCGACCAGGGCGGCGACGGCTACGGAGCGGCCCAAGCTTTCGCGGCGGCTGGCAAGCCGCGGCCAACCATCATCATGGGCAACCGGCAGGACGAGCTGGAATGGTGGAAGGAGCAGAAGGCCAAGGACGGTTACACGACATGGTCCGGCTCGATCGCACCGGGCGTATCGACACTGGCATTCTGGGTCGCTCAGCAGGTGCTGGATGGCAAGAAGGTTCCACACGATCTTCTGGTGCCTTATCTCGCCTTCACTCAGGCCGACTTCGAAGCCGAACTGCCGAAGATCCCGAAGGGCAGTGTCGCGAGTCACGAATACTCCCAACAGGACGCCATCGACGCAATTAAAGCCAATATGAAGTGATGAGGCCATGGCTGACGGCTGCTCGCAGGCAGTGAATGACCCTCGAAGAATCTGATATCGTCAGACTGGGCGGCGTCGAAAAGCATTTCGGCGCCGTCCGTGCGCTGGATGGCGTCGATCTGACAGTCCGGAGTGGTGAGTGCCTCAGCCTGGTCGGACACAATGGCGCCGGGAAATCCACGCTGATGCATATACTGGCAGGGACTGTCGCGGCGGATCGTGGACGCGTGGTCATTGGCGGCGACGAGCAGAGCGTCTACTCGCCGGCGCGGGCCAAGCAACTCGGCATCCGGTGCGTCTTCCAGGAGCTGTCGCTCTGCCCCAACCTGACGGTGGCCGAGAACGCGCGGGTGTTTCATCCGGCACTGACCGGCCTCAACTGGCGTCGCAAGGCTGGCGCGCTGATCACAAGCAAGCTCGACGAGATCTTCCCGGGTCACGGCGTCGGCCCCTCCGACCTGATCCAGGATCTTCCGATTGCACGCCGACAGATGGTCGAGGTGGCGCGGGCCTTCACTGCGACCGATGAGCCGGTGCGTCTCGTGATTCTGGACGAGCCGACCTCCTCGCTCGATAGTCACACTGCCGGGCAACTGCTCGCCTTCATGCGGCGGGCCGTCGCCGACGGCATCAGCTGCATTTTCATCTCGCACCTGCTCGGCGAGGTCCTGCAAAACAGTGACCGGATCGTGGTAATGCGTGACGGGCGGACCATCGCGGCTGATCGCGCCGAGGCCTTCGACCGCAACCGGCTGGTAGCCACTATGGGCGGCTCAGAACCGCGCCCGACCGAGGCGAACGCCAGCGACCGTTTGGCGCGAGGGAAAACTCGCCTGCATGTTCGCGCGCGCCCGCGGCAGCAGGGCGGGTCCACAGACTTGGTAGCCCACGAGGGAGAGATCATCGGCCTTGCCGGGCTTGCCGGCCACGGGCAGACCGAGTTGCTGCTAACAATTTTCGCGGCTGCGACGCGCCAGTGCCCAGGCGTCGCGGTCAACGCAACGGTTGCTTTGGTGGCCGGCGACCGCCAAGCCGACGGCATTTTCCCTTTATGGTCGATCGCGGAAAATATCGGCATATGCTCATTGCGCAAGCTGCGCCAGGGAGCTTTGATTTCGCGCCGGCTGGAGGACAAGCTGGCCAATTTCTGGCGCGACAGGATCAAGATCCGCACTCCCGATATCCACAATAACATTCTATCACTGTCAGGTGGCAACCAGCAGAAGGCGCTGTTTGCACGCGCGCTTGGGTCGGAGGCGCGCATTGTGTTGATGGACGACCCGATGCGCGGCGTCGATATCGGCACCAAGCTCGAAGTTTATGATCTCATTCGCGAGGAGGCGCGCGGCGGGCGGACCTTCATCTGGTACACGACGGAGACCGACGAATTGAAGAAGTGCGACCATGTCTACGTGTTCCGCAATGGCGCTATCGTCGCCGACCTCGCCCGCGATGAGCTGACCGAGGAAAAGGTGATCCAGTCCTCCTTCGTCGGGGCCGACCCGAGATGACGGCCAAGTCGATTGTCGCGGCCCGCCCAGCATTCATGCCTTTCGGCAAGACCGATTCACCGCGGCTGCTGCGCGCGTTGCTGCCAGCCCTGTCGCTGGTGCTGGTGCTGCTGGCCATCGCCTGGCTGAACCAGCGCGCGATCAGCTATTTCGGCTTCACCCTAATGCTAAATCTGGCGATCCCGATCGCGCTGGCGACGGTCGCGCAGATGTTCATCATTACCGGCAACGACCTCGACCTGTCGATCGGCGCTTTCGTGGGTTTCGTCGGCTGCGTCACGGCGACCTGGCTGCGCGACACCCCGATCTTGGGGACCCTCACGCTGTTGGGCTGCGTCGGCGTATATGCGGCGCTCGGTGCGCTGATTTATTGGCGCAACCTGCCGTCGATCGTGGTGACTCTCGGCATGAACTTCGTCTGGCAAGGTCTCGCCGTACTTCTGCTGCCCAAGCCCGGCGGTCGGGCGCCGGACTGGCTGTTGGCGTCGATGAGCGCCAAGCCGCCCTTGGTTCCGTTTCCGGTGCTGGCCGCGCTGATCATCGCTGCGGTCACGTATTTCGGCCTGATGCGTACATCCTATGGAGCTATCCTGCGCGGATCTGGTGGCAACGCCGCCGCGATCGGTCGCGCCGGCTGGTCGCTGCTGAAGGCTAAGATCGTACTTTACGCGTGCGCCGGCCTGTTCGGCGTGCTGTCGGGGCTCTCATTGATCGGCATCACGACGTCCGGCGACGCCAACATCGGCAACGGCTACACCCTGCTGTCGATCGCGGGCGTCATCCCGGGCGGCGGCGAATTCGTCGGCGGACGGGTATCCCCAATCGGCGCCGTGATCGGCGCGCTGACGCTGGCGCTGGCGGCTTCCCCGCTTCTCACCTTCATGCATCTTCCGCCGGACTGGCAGGTCGCCGCCAACGGCGCCATTCTGATCGTGGTGCTCGCCGCGCGCGCTTTGATCAGCCGCAGGGAGGTCGAGCAATGATGGCGGTGCGCCGTTGGCTGTCCACGAATCCCTGGATGTGGTCCTATCTCGGCGCGGCCGTCGTGTGGATCGCGGCGATTACCTTCACTCGCGGCTATGGCGCTGGTGGCATGCTTATCGCGGCGCTGTCGCTTGCGGTGTTCACGGTGGTGGTCGGCATCGGGCAGATGTTCGTCATCACGCTCGGTCCCGGCAACGTTGATCTGTCGTTGCCGGCCAATATCGGGCTTTCCAGCGCGGTGGCGATGACCGTGATGGCCGGCGATGACCGTCTGATCGCCCTCGGCCTTGCCGCCGCACTCGGCTGCGGGCTCGCCATCGGGGTCGTCAACTATCTCCTGATCCGCGCGCTAAGCATCCCACCAATCATCGCGACGCTTTCGGCGAGCTTCATCATCCAATCGATCGACATCAGCTACGGGCGCGGTCTGCAGATCAAACCACCGCCGGGCTTTGCCGATTTCACGAACATCCAGATCCTCGGCATTCCCTTGCTCGCCATTCTCACGGTGGTGTTCACTGTGGCCGCCGGCATTGCTTTGCAGCGCACCGTTTATGGCCGATCGGTGCTGGCGATCGGCCAGAACATTCGGGCAGCAAGGCTCGCGGGAATCCAGGTCGGATGGGTGCGCTTTGCCACCTACGCGCTGTCGGGCACGCTTGGCGGTCTCGACGGGGCATTGCTGGCCGGTTATTTCCGGGGCGCGAACGTCGACATCGGCAATGAATATCTGCTCGCCTCTGTCGCCGTAGTCGTGATCGGAGGCACCTCGGTTGCCGGCGGCAAAGCCAATGTCACGGGGCTATGGGGCGCGGCGCTCTTCCTCGTCCTGCTTCTGACCATGTTGAACACTTTTGGAGTCAGCGCCGGCATCCGGCTCTTGGTAACCGGCCTCGTCATCGTCGCCGTCATTTCGGCCGCAGGGGGAGAGAAAAAGCGGGCCTAGTGTAAGGCACGATTGGAAAGGATCCTGTCCTGGTCTTGCGAAGCTGCGTTGGCCCCTTGATTCACGGCCGACTCTTACGAGCCAAGCAGCAAACGACCTTCACTCAGCAGCGGCTGCACGACGATGCGCTTGACTTGAAGCATTCCTCATTTGTCTCGTCGGTAGAAGGCTCCGCGGCCGACCAATGAGATATCCCTGCATCTCGTCGCAGCCCTCCTGAACCAGGAGAGCCATCTGAGCGTTCGTCTCGATTCCTTCCGCGAGAACCGGAACTCCGAGCCCATGCCCCTGGCGGACCTGCCGATCGAGGTTTTCGCGCCGGAACTGAGCGGCCGAGACGTTTACCGCGACCCGTAGTGGCTGATCCCAGGAAGCCGCCTCCAGGCAAGCCTCCGTAAGGACCCAGTCGTCAATTTGCGCGATCGTGCCGCTCTGTTCGGCGATCGGAATGAAGTCTCCAGGTGGAATGACGCCGCGCACCGGATGCCGCCAGCGAACCAGCGCCTCGTAGCCCATCAGAGAGCCGTTGCGGTCCTGCTGCGGCTGATACTCCAGGTATAGCTCCCCCCGCTCAACAGCGCCTCGCAGATCGTGCTCCAGCGCACGGCGGTTGCGCAGCTGTTGGTCCATGGCGCTGGTGAACAGGCGAATGGCACCCCTGCCCTCGTGCTTGGCCCGATAAAGCGCTGCATCCGCGTTTGACAACAGCGCTACAGCATTGTCCGCATCTCTCGGATACAGGGCGACGCCGACACAAAGGTCGATCTTCAGCGCATGACCCTCGACCTCGATCGGTTGCTCGAACCGTTTCCGCATGCGCCTGGCGAGCAATTCGGCGGTCGCTGGTAGTGGCAACTGATCGGCGATCCCGATGAATTCGTCACCGCCGACGCGTGCCACGTACGCCCCTTGCGCGGCCTCCTGCAGCCGCCTTGAGGCTTCGCGAAGGACGGCGTCGCCGACGGCATGGCCGAAACGGTCGTTGATCTCCTTGAAATGATCGAGGTCGATGCAAAGCACAGCGAAGGCGCCGTCGGTGATCTGCGCGCGCTCGACAGCGGTGCCGAGCTGCTCGTCCAGAGCGGCCCTGTTGGGGAGCTCAGTGAGGGCATCATGACTCGCGAGATAGCTCACCCGCTGCTGTGCTCGATTTCGTTCGGTTACGTCGAAAGCCACGCTGACATTGGCGGGTTCACTTTGCCATCGGCGCCAAGTCGCCGAAAGCTTCAGCGAGAGTCCAGCAAGGTCGACTCCTGTAGCCGTCCGTGCGGGTTCATTTCTTCTTCGCCTTGGGTTGCTTCTTTGGCACCGGGCTCGCTACGGCTTCCCGTGCCAGCCGCTCGGCCTTCAGTCGCTCTCGATTCTGAGCAAAGGCCCTCTGGGCGAGCGCGTGCTCGGACATGGCCTTCTCCGCGTCGACTTGGCGGAAGGCCTTGCGTGCTTCACGCTCCGCTTTACTGATTGGTTTCGGCGGTTCGTATTCACCAACTAACTTTGTCATCTTTTTCGATCGGATCCTTCGCTCGAATGGGTTGGGTCAATTCTTGCTTTTGAGCCCGGCCTCTCGCGCCAGGCGCTCAGCCCTGAGACGTTTATCGTTTGCTGGAATTCGGGATCGTCGTGCTGTCCGCTATCGTTTGCCGCTCACCAAACGGGGTTTTGCGCCTTTCGGTCTGCTTCATCCGCCGTCGTAAGATGTTTCCTCCTGACCCCTGCCAAGCGAATCCAACGTTCATCCGCTGCCAGCGGGTAACCCGGACGCCGGTCGACAATAGCAAGTGCGAGGCAGCTTATCCGGTTCGAACCATCGTCCGCATTTTCGTCGGATTGTTGGTTTCGGATCAGAAGATCATTGAAAATACGAAAGCTGATCTTCCGTAACGACCCGCTCGATTTTCTCCGACTTACACTTGATGCGGTATCTAACTCGTCCATCGGACTCGATCGGCATATGTTGGATGATGGTGTAAATCACTGGCGGTTCAATGGTGGCACGTCCTTGCGGACCTTGGGGTTGGTGGCGAACCTCTTCATTTAGCCTATAAGCGTATGGCATGTGTTACCTCAAGGTTGCGGCTGCTCTAGCGTAGAGCGTGGGACGTAACGCATATGTCGCTCCGGCTCTGGCTCTTATATCGAATAAGGATACTCTAGTCCTCAAGAATGGATTTTGTAGCCTCGAATATCTGTTCCGCTGTGCCGTTGATCGTGCCCTTGGCCCAGGCCCGAAACACGGTCACGTACGCGTTCTTGTAAGCCTCTTCGTCTGCAGAGAAGTAGACCTCGTCCGTGACGGTATCCAAAACAAGCGCTCCTTTATCGATGCAAATTTCCTCGATTAGAACCAGGCGCTCTTCTTGCTCGGCGAGATGCCGCTTTACAATGCTCATTGAATCTCCTGCGTTGCGCTGACACGTTCTTCGGATGCACCGCCGCCCAATGCACTCGCGAATGGCTTCCTGTAGAGCTGGAACAAACCGCTGAAAGGGGTGAGCGATATCACCAAAGGAATGACGCGCGTGCCGGCGGGACCAGGATGGCTCAGCAGGCTGCAGCGTCACATGTCGAGAGCGCCAGCGGCCGGTGCACTACTCTGGCAGTCTGTAAATATCCCCCGGCCCAAGTTTTAGATCTTCGAACAACCTTTGCTGTTGTTGCGTGAGGGGGTGGGCCAGAAGTTCAGCTGTCCAGCCTTCAGGGACGGCTGCGAGTACCAAAGTCAGGGCCTGGCTTGGCTTGGCGAACGCAATCCAAAGCTGCTCTATCGGCTCCGTCGATATATCGTCCGACCTCACTTCAACGATTGTAAAGGAGTTGCCAAATGACTCTGCCATGAACGGCCAATGCGATCGCCGGCTGTTGGTTCATTTGCCCGTTGAATCATCCTTCGGACGGAGAATGCCCAACGGGGCCGACAATCAACCTGTAGGTGGGCACACAAGCAGTGTTCCACGATTCCAGGGTCGCTCCGCAAACCGCGCATTCGAAGCTGGCGATCTGCCTACCGGGGGCTATTGCCTCAGTTCGGCTATAGACGGCGCCGCACCGACAGGATCGGTTATGAGATTCGAGCATGCACGGTTATGCGCCCGAAAGACAAATTAAGCCACTTCGAAATTCGATCTAGCCCATTGAGGTCCGAGACAGAGACGCCTCGTGGTCCCACCTTTTCAATCTGTTCGTCTACTAGCCAGGCGATCACAGGGGCCGACGATCGAAAAGAAGCCACGACAAGCCCGCTTCCAGACGCTCGAAGGCGAAGCAAAAACCCCGCCCCTGATGACTCAGGCGCGGGGCAGGACCACAAGCTCAGCCAGTACATCCGTGGCTAGAGCGACAGGTCTGTCGTGCGCTTAACTAAGCAGCACGAAGATTTTCGGCAGCAGACTTGCCGGTGCGACGGTCTGCGACGACGTCGTAAGACAGCGTCTGACCTTCGTTCAGAGTGCCCATACCCGCGCGTTCGACCGCGCTGATATGAACAAAAACGTCGTTGCTGCCGTTTTCCGGCTGGATAAAGCCGAAGCCTTTTTGGGTGTTAAACCACTTCACTGTACCTGTATTCATCAGGTCTTCCTTTCGCATACGCGCAGGAGCTGGCGCGCGGACTTGCGGCCAGCGTTCCGGTTAGTCGATGTTTGGAGAATGTCTGAAACGTGCGCGCCGTCAGGAACTGAGGCGAAAGCGGAACAGTTGTTCGGCCAGTATCGATGTTGAGATCATACATCAGCAGTTGAGAGACTTCAAGAAGAAGCTGCCGGTTCTTCTCATCATGGTTGGTGTAGTTGTTCCTTAGCTAAGAGCCGGTCAAACCCGATGACTGATCACGGGAGCGACCCGAGATGCTCGGAAATGCAAACGCCTCCTCATTTGCACGACAGAACAATAACTGCCGGCCGTGGCCGCAAGTTGCTTGAATGCTTACATGAGGTTCCCTTTTCGCGCCTTTTCCTGCATAGTTCGGCATGGCAAAAGTAAAAGTGAGCTTCAAACCACTCCGTAACTCAGAGGGCGACTGGACAATTATTGCCGAGTATCCGGGGGCAGAACCCCGAGAAATCACCGGCTTCACGAGCAAAGCCGAAATTGACGAATGGATAAATGGCGAGCGTCGGATCGCGTGGCTCCGATCACAGGGTTACGCGAAGTGACACGAGACTCTTTCCTTTAATTGTCGCGTCCGTCTTGCAAGGCGATACGACCCCGACCAACGGGGTAGGGATATAGTATTGACCGAACGGAAACGCTCCGCCCAGCAGCAGGTCGCCGACGAGGCGGACCGAAAGGCCCAAAACCCGAATGGCGCTCGGCAAACGATCGCGGACAGCCAGGCCGATCCAGAGTTTCAAGAAAACCACAGACGTCTCAGAGCTGAGCGGTTAGCGCGAGAGGTCGCGGGCAAGATCGGCAAGTAAGGCGTCTTGAAGTTTCATTCGGTGACGCTTTGAGCCACGGAAAGCTGCTCGGGCAACCGAATGTTCGCTCCGAACCGAGGAACGAAGGCGCCAGCGCCAAGTTTTTCCAGTGCCCCTGCCCCAGGGCGAACCCCGTACTGGCCCCAGCTCATAGCCCCCTAGCCCCAGAGCTGGGGCCGACTTCATCCCCGGCAGGATGCCCTTCGGAAAAGCTTCAGGGAAATCGCTCGCCGAGCACTATTCGTCGGCCGCGGCAGCAGCGGAATCCTGGTTTGCCCACCAACTTCAGCCCCGTCTCGATCTTCGCGAGAAACGCCTGGATTTCGGCGCGCTCGTTCAGGCCCGGATCGTTGTCGAGTCGCGTGAGCAACTGCTCCTTCTGGTTCAGGAGCTTCGCAACAGCAGACAATCTCTCTTCTCCGCGAAAGCGAGGATGACGTCGAAGGGGCCGCTCCGAGAGCGGCCCCTTCTCGAGATCACCAGCTTCGGGTGCCGAAGCTGAAGCCGATGCTCGGGCCACCGCCATAGTAGCCGTAGCCACGATCGTAGTAGCCCGGGCCGCCATAGTAGCCGTAGCTTCGGCGGACCACGTACCCGTCGTCCCCGCCGTAGTACTGCCGGACATAGCGGGGGCCGCGGCCGACTGCGCAGGGGCGAAGACAGCCTCTTTGGTAGGCAGCATCCCTGACCCACCCGCACGGCCCGTTTGTTTTCACGCGCACGAGAATACGCGAGAAATATATTTCCTGCCGTCCGGGGCCGCTGCAAAATGGGGCCTAAAGTTGGAGCTTGGACTAGGGGGTCCGATTGCACCGATTTGTTGCCAAAGCCAACGTCGATCACTTCATTGGCCTTCTGAGCAGCAGTGATCTGACGCCTAACAAGAGACGGGACATCACCGCGCTATTGGTCGCAGAGCTGCATAAGCTCGCGCATGATCTAGAGCATCTTGACTTTGCCGAGAAGAAAGTCGCAGAGGGCCGAGAGAAGGTGAGCGGCGTCAGAAGCATGCGCAATAGCCACCGCTTTGGCACGACGGAGCGCCAACAAGCGGAAGATCTGCTCGTGGCGCACGAAAATTTACAGACGGTGCTCGAAGATTTTTGTCATCGTCTGCGCGTAAAAGTTGTTGGACGACCGCTCTGAGTTCGACGGCAGTATCGTCGGCCAAACGGACCCTCCGCTGCGTCGGCGATCTCAAGGACTACATTGACCGTTGGCTGACGCGCAAACTCGCCGAGCGATCACCGAACGCTCTGACCGAAGTGCATTGATCCAAGTCATCGCAAGAGTGCTTCCAGCCCGAGAGGATGCCTAAACCCTGCTCGCTGGTCTACGCGCCCTGAGCAGCGCCGTGTTTTCAGTTCGAGATCGCAATTTCAACTAGCGGACGAGCGGCGTCGGCGACCTTTCGGCTGAAATGAGCCGGTCTCGTTGCGAGCGGCGAAAAGGAATGAAGGGCGGGGTAGTCCTACTTAAGGGAGGACCTTGATCTTCACTCCTGCGCAACTGCCGAGCACGTTAGTGGCGCGCGCAGGCCTCCGCATTTGATACAGGTCAAACGCCGCACTGCCTGCTACCCAAATTGGTGACGGCAAGATGTCGCAGTGTCACGTCGCCGTCGGCACGCTTGCTCGTCGTCGCCAGCCAGCAATGGCCGCGCAGCTTGATGGGGTTATCGAGCGGGCGGCCCCAGCCCTTCACCTAAGCCATGGCGCTGTTCTATCAAGGACGGGCCAGAGCCGGGCGTCGGGTTCATCCGCCGTCCGCCCGGCATAGGCGCAAGGGGGGCCGCCAGCGTCCGCCCAAAATGACCAGCGACCCTGCCGACCACTTTCAATTGCCCTGCCCCGAAAGCAGCAGCCATGGGCGACGATGAGAGGCTATGATGGTATCCGAACAGCAGTCAAACTCCGCGCAGCATTGACGTAAATCACCATGCTCACCCTCCGCGCAATCGGCGATCCCGACGATTTTCACGGTCCTCGAAGACGGCCAAACCATCGGCCGCATCCGTCAAACTACGGTAAGCGCGGCGGAATGCGGCCAAAGTTTCCGAAGAGGTGAGTGCACAAATTTCGTCCAAACTTCGCTAATTGTGTTACAGTTTTCGTATCACCGCCCATCCTAGGCCGCTATCGGTGACTGAGAGTGTAGCGCTCCCGCCTTCTTCGGGAGTTTGGCTATGCCAGCCTACCTCATCTACTTTGTTGATGCCGACGGCCACATCTATCAACCGCCGCAACCGCTGAAGTGTGCTGACGAGAGGCCATCGAAAAAGCGCGTCAGTACATTGACGGAAAAGACATTCAGGTTTGGGAGAAGAACCGCTTAGTGGCGAGGTTCCCTCATCAACACCACCCCGTTGGCCGATTGGCCCGAGAGCGCAATCACCGAACGCTCTGACCGAAGTGCATTGATCCAGATCATCGCAAGAGTGCTTCTAGCCCGAGAAGATGGCTGCGGCTGCGAAGGCTATTTCATTTCAGTACCGCAACTATGGAGCGTTCCATACTGAACGGTTTCCGGGGGCCGCCTGCCGCCGCCGCAAGTCGGCGTCCAGCGACTAATTCTGCCTCCAGATGTTTCGTTCCTTTTACCCTCACGCTCGCCAAAAAATGTGTAGATTTAGCCCTGTGAAGCGCGAGGCGCGATCTGGATCAGGTTCCCGTTTCGATTTCGTTGCGGACCTGCCCGTGCGCCACGACAGCGAACAAGCCGGTCCCGCCGATGAGATTGCCGAGGAGAGCCGGAAGTATAAAGCCGCAGGTTGCGGCGATCGTGGCCTGCCCGGTTAGCATCAGCAACCAGGCTTCTGCCGAACCCGCTACGACGTGACTAAACCCTCCCAGCGCTATCGCGTAAGTAACGATCAGGATGACCCAGAACTCGCTGCCGCGTGCGTTCGGCAGTGTCCAGGCGATCGATGCGATGAGAAAGCCCGCCGGTGTGGCGAGTAGTAGCGTCGTTAGCCAATCGTGGGCCATGATCGGTGTTGAAACTTCGATGGCTGCGACAAGCTGATCGGGCCTGACGACGATGCATCGCGCGATCAAGAAGGCGACGAACATGGTGCCAGCCATGTTCGCCACGAATACCGCAATCCACAGCCGGAGCAGGCGTCGCAGATTGCGAAAAGTAGGATGGGTTGCGAGCGGCAGGACCGCCGTCACCGTGCTTTCCGTGAACAACTGAAGTTTGCCCAGAATGACGATGATGAAGCCAACCGGATAGCCGAGGAAGACAACCAGGTCGGCCCACTCGGCTTTCGGCATATGCATGTGAAGCGACGCCTCGACCAGAAGCGACGCGGAGATCGCCACGCCAGCCGCAAAGCCGGAAAGTATCAGCGATTGAAGAGGTCGGCTGAGTTCTTCGTCTCCCTGCAGCCGTACTACCTCGTGGACGACCTTCGCGGACCCGGAACTCATCTCGCCCACCGATCTCTTGTCGTCGTCGGACATGGTGATCGACGGTTGTTGCTCGCTCTCTGGGGGTCTTCTCTTGTCGGACATATTTTATTTCCGGTTCTTATCGATGATAGCCGTGCCGCCAGCCGTGTGCCGGGGCGGCCCCGCGCCGCGCCAAGCAACCGGGACTGAAGTTCGATCCTGGGTCGAGTAGCTGTGATCGGTGGCGAAGTGTGCTTACTCGTGCGAGAGCCTAAAGATTTCGCCCGGCTTGAGCTCGACTTCTTCGAACATCCTTTGCTGCTTTTCGGAAAGCACGGCTGGAAGTATTTGCGCTGTCCAGCCCTCCGGAACTGCCGCGAGGACCAGCGTCACAGCCTGATTTGGCTTAGCCAGGGCAAGCCAAATCTCGGTTGTGGACCCCGTATCAGAGGTCGCTTCTATGAGAGTGAACTCCTGACCGAACGATTCTGCATGAGGGTCAACGCCCCCTTGGAGCAACAGTTGCTGGGTTCAGTGGCCTCAACCGGGCGGCTTTAATCCAGGCGACTCCAGCCACCCGCTCATATGCGAGCCAGTCTCACATTGCCGGGCCTTCCGGATGACTTGCTCGCGTGCGGGCCCGTCTGGAAGCAATCTGGCTTGTTCGCGCAGGCGTTTTGCCTCTCCGGCAAGCCGCTCTTCCAACGATTTCGTCTGCTTGAAACGACGCCGCTTCAGCATGGCGCTGCTCCCTTGCTCGAGAGGGCAGAGCGCTATCGACGTTCTCATCACAGCCAGTAGCCAGAACTGGGCTGTGATGTGCACAACCGTGCGCCCATGCCAGTAGCCGCGCAACGCCTGTGTTTCGCACCCGTTCCGGAGCTCTTCAGGAACGGCTCAGGGCGTAAGCGGCTAAGTCCGATGATTAAGTCCAAAAGTATCTCCACCGAGTTCAATGAGCTTCTATGCTCACGACCGGCGCAGGCGCTGGCGTGGAGTGTGTTGAACGTCGGCCGTCGTGTTGCAGGTCCCGAGGGGGGACAGGGCGGCCGCCGCACGCCTAAAGCGCGCGACGGCCGTGACGTCACCGAAGCAGCATAATCAGGATGATGAGTGGGATCGGAATGCCGACGAGCCAAAGCAAAATGGGCATAGTTCTATCTCCTCAGTTTATTGCCAGTGATGATTGAGCGGTCGCGGAGCGTTTCTTCCCCCATGTCCCGTCGCGAAGTCCGCCGCCTTCCGTGGCGGCAAGAGTCGCGGAAAATGCACCGATGAACAGCGACAGCGTCAGCCAGATGGCCGTTTGCATCGCGGCCTTGCGAGCGGCATCGAGGTCGGCCTTGGCTTGGGTCACGACGTCGTTCACGCGCTTCTCGGCATCGGCCTGGCTGAGGCCGGTGCGCGCGGCCACTACTTTGGCGATGTAGGCCCTGTCGTTCGCGTTCACATCGCTTCCGGTACGGAAGTCGGTAGTCAGCAGGCGCACCATCTCTGGCCGCGGATCAGATTGTCCCTGTGGCTGTGCGGACGGATCGTTGGGACGGAGCAGCGTGTCGACGTAACCGGCCATCGGTCCGGAGTTCGCGGCGCTCGCCGCGCCCTGAGCGGCGCCGTCGAGAGCGTTGCCGAGAAGCGTAGTGGCGGGTGAGGCCAACAGCATCGCTCCGAGGACGGATGCGACCGCCCAGGCCAGGAAGCCGTGGGCCGTGTCCCTGAACAGGACCTCGGTCGTGTGGACGCCGACCCACTTCGTCCGGAGACGCCCGGCGAGATAGCCGCCGATCGAGGACGACAATATCGCCATCACGATGAAATAGAGGCCTGTGCCGATCTTGAACGTCGTCGCCGATACGCCCGAATTGCCCCACGGCGACACGACCGCGAAGCCCATGCCCAAGCCGAAGGACAGCAGGACGAGGGTTATGGCGAGCGAAGCCGCGGCACCCGCCAATACGGCTGCCCATGACACGCCGGCAACCGACGGTTCGACGATCTCCTTTGCCGCCGTCTGTGCGAATCCTTCTGCCATGGAGCTTCCTTCCTTGAGACATTGATGCCCAAGAAATGCGCAGCTTGGCGGTAAGTTCCTCCGATGAAACTTGCGAGACCACGACTTGAGCCATCCCCGGCGATTTCGATGCCAGTGGCGTCGCGAGCGGCGGCCCATTGAGATTGGAGGTCGCCACTCCGGGCGGACGAAGGATGAGCCGACGAGATCGCCCATCAGGTTGGCGACGGCCGTGACGTCGTCGCCGAAAGAGCGTCGGATCAGTCCGTTGGCCTCCCGCGTCCGCTGGGGGCGCCTCCGGCCGGCTGCGCCTTGGCGCCGACCGTGCAAGCGCAAGCCAGGCGCATGCGATAACGAGAATTCTGCTCACGAAAATCTCCGAACTTTATCGCGATTCACGTCATCGCAGCGACGTCTTCCAGCTCTACCGGGACGCGCTCTTCTGAAGGGACTTGGCCGTCTCCAAATGCTTTTGCAGCAACGGAACCGTCCGCTTGGCGAAATCGGCGACGGGTGACTGCGATTTTGCTTCCCTCTGAAACTTGCGCACGTCTTCCTCGTGGTCCTTCACCATGCTACGCGCGAAGGCGGCATCGAATTGCGCGCCGGACAGCCCGTTCAGCTTGTCGTAGATCGCCTTCTGCTCGCTGTTCGGCTCGCTCGGCGCCTGAACGCCCTGCGCGTCGGCGAGCTGCTGCGCCTGGTTCAGATTGTCCGAGTGGTCTTGCTCGAGCATCTTTCCGAACTGCTTGGCCTGGTCGCTCTGCGCCTTCTGCTGGGCGAGCTGGCCGACCTTCACTTCGGAGAGGTCGCCCTGGATGGCTTCGACCAGGAAATGCTGATCGTGCTTGCTGGCCTTGCCTTGCGGCGCGGCGGATGCGCCTGCAATCGTCATGAGACAGACACCGGCGACGGCGACGACGCCCTTCGAGATCTGATTTCGGACTTTGGTTTGCATGGTGCGCCTTCCTGATTGTTGCTTCGGGGATAGCGTCCGGGCGCGAGGTCGCGAAAGCCGACAGGGCGCGCGGGCTGTTCGTATCAACAAACCGGTCCCGCGCGGCGCGTTCCTATATCGGCGTGCAGAGCTAACCTTTGTTAGCGGTCACGCACCGTTCGCCGCACGAAGGCTTGCTTCGAACCGCGCCCTTGCGCCGTACTCGCGGCGAGCATCCCGGCAACGAGCGCAACACACCCTCCGATCAGCACCGGCGCGATCCGCGCGACCCCGCCGCTCGTCACCACCGCGTGATCACCCGCTTCCTTGCCGAACCGTCCGCGGGTCCGATGCAGTGAGGCGACCGGCGTCATCAGATTGTCGGCGCGATCGGATCCGACCGGCTGCGCCGTTTCCTGCCCCTTGAAGGCCACCTTGGCCAGATAGCGGTCCAGGAAGGCCGGCAGCAGCATGTTGCCGAGGATTACCTTTAGCGTACTGGTGCCGATCCAGACTTCGCGGCGCGGCTGGCGCACCGCCTCGAACACGGCCCGCGCGATCACCTCGGGCTGGAAGACCGGCGCGACCGGGCGCGGCTGCCGCGGCATCCGCGTTCGCGCCCAGTCGAATTGAGGCGTGTTGACCGCGGGCAATTCCATGATCGTCAGCCGGATCGCGCTGCCCTCGTGCAGCAATTCGGTCCGCACCGCATCGGTGAAGCCCCGGATCGCATGCTTCGCGCCGCAGTAAGCCGATTGCAGCGGAATGCCGCGATAGGCCAGCGCCGACCCGATCTGGATGATGTGGCCGCGGTCATGCGGCCGCATGTGGCGCAGCGCGGCCATGGTGCCGTGAACCTGGCCGAGATAGGTGACCTCGGTGATCCGGCGAAACTCTTCCGGCGTCATCTGCCAGACCGGCGCAAACATCGTCACCATGGCATCGTTGACCCAGACGTCGATGCCGCCGAAAGGTTTGGCGATCGCTTCGGCCGCAGCGAACAAAGCCGTGGGATCAGCGACATCCGCGGCCGCGACGACGGCCGAACCGCCGAGTTCGCGAACCTCGCGCGCGACCGCCTCCAGGGCGCCGACGTCGCGGGCAATCAATCCGATACGCCAGCCCTCCCGCGCAAACCGGTGCGCGATGGCACGGCCGACGCCGGCGGACGCTCCGGTGATCGCCATCACCCGCAGCCGGTTCATGTCACTGCTCCATGCGGATAAGGGCGAGCCCGGTGGTTGGGTCCATCTGCTTCTGCAAATGCGCGGGGCTCTCGGTCAGGATGATCTCGAGGGTCGGCCGCACATGGGCCGTGCCGAGATGCCCGGCCATGGCCGTGCCGTCGCGCTTTCCGACGACGATGTGGGCGTGCAGGGCGGGCTTGCCCGACGGTGCGGTGGCCACGTCGCCGACCAGCGACGCGACCTCGATCTGCTCGCGAACCTCGATGTCGCGATAGGCCTTCGTGTCCCAATCGAAATATTTAATCACCACATCGCTGAGGGCGCCGATCGCCGTGAACTGCGCGGATGCGATGCGCTGATCTTCGATGAAGCCCTGCAGGGATTTCAGCACATCATCGCCGGTGTCCAGCACCACCGCGAATGTGCGTTGACTATGCCCGTCATTGAGCAGTTTGTGCTGCATAGCGTCTCCTTGCAGGTTGATCCAACTCTCCCCGTCCGGCCAGATCCCGGATGCGATCTGCGGTCCGGCAGGCGATGGCCTGGATCGTCAGTGACGGGTTGGCGCCGCCGACGGTTGGGAACACCGAACCGTCGCAGATCCAGAGGTTGGGGATATCCCAGCTCCGGCAATCCGCGTTCACGACGCTGCGCGCGGGATCGCTGCCCATCCGCGCCGTTCCGTTGAGATGGCAGGTGTCGTCTTCCTGGGTCCAGATGTCGCGTGCATCGGCCGCCTGCAGAGCCTGCGTCATGAACTTCAAAGCATGAGCGATCAGGCGCTTGTCATTGTCGCACCAGGAATAGGTGACCCTCGGAATCCTCAGCCCGAATTGATCGACCTCATCGGCGAGCGTGACCCGGTTGTTCTCCTGCGGCAGCATTTCGCCGACGATCTTCAGCCCCGCGACATGGTTGTAGTTCTGCATGTCGGACATCAAACGCGCACCCCAGAGGCCGCGCGCGGCCATCTGCGTGTTGGCCCAGAGCTGGGGCAGCGGACCCTGGCTCATGTAGCTGTAGCCGCCGAAGAAGTCCTTGCCCTTGTCCTCGTAGTTCCAGTGCTCGGTGATCGCGAGCGAGGGCGGCCCCTTGTAAGATCGGATCTCCTGGTCCATCAGGCCCCAGACGGCCTGGTTCGACTGCGCCATCAAATTCTCGCCGACCAGGCCGGAGCTGTTGGCGAGACCGTCCGGGAATTGTCCGTTGGTCGAATTCAGCAGCAGCCGCGGCGTCTCGATCGCGTAGCCCGCGACGACGACATGCCGCGCCCGCTGGAAATGCCAGGTGCCATCACGATGGAAGTGCACGCCGGTCGCGCGCCCGGCCGCATCGACCTCGACCCGGCCGACCATCGCGAGATCGCGGATCTCGGCGCCGGCCGCCAGTGCGCGCGGGATCCATGTCACCAGCGCGCTCTGCTTGGCGTTGGTCGAGCAGCCGGCGACGCAGAAGCCGCGATAGACGCAAGGATGAGCCAGCCCGCGCGGCGCCGACAGCGTAGCCAGCGGCGTTTCCGTCCAGCCGATGCCCAGCGCCTCGCAGCCCTTGGCGAGCACGCGCGCCGCGGCGTTCAGCGGATGCGCACGATAGGGATAGCGCGGCCGCGGCGGGCCCCAGGGATAGTTGACGGGCCCGGCGATCTTCAGCGCCTGCTCGACCTCGCGGTAATAGTTCCACATCTCGCGCCAGTCGAGCGGCCAGTCCGCACCATAGCCGAGCAGGCTGCGCGACTTGAACCATTCGGGGCGAAAGCGCAACGACACCATCGCGAAATGGACGGTCGAGCCGCCGACCGCCTTGCCGCTGTTGTTGCTGCCGAGCTGGAGCGGATTGGCGCCGTCGACGATGCGGTCGTCGGTCCAGTACAGTTTGGTCTGCTCGGACTCGTCGGACGCGAAATCCTCCAGCGGGCGGAAATACGGGCCAGCGTCGAACGCGACGACGGAGAAGCCGTATTCCGCCAGCTTGCAGGCGAGCGTGCCGCCGCCTGCCCCGGTCCCGACGATGGCAAAATCGACCGTCTCGTCTTCCCCATACTCGCGCATCGGCACCCAGCCGCCGGGCCGGAACACGTCCGGCGCCCGTCCGCGCCGCGCCCGCGGGGTGTGCTGCGGATTATCCGACATGGCGATTGATCCGGCGCACCTCCACGGCATCGCCGCTTCCGGCTTCCGCCGCCTCCCAGGGATCGCGCTCATCGAAATCGAGGCGCACATAGCCGCGCGGGCTTGCCGGCCCGCCCCAGCCGATCTCGCTCCAGGCGGTCGGATGCGCGTAATAGGCCAGCACGACGTCGCGCGCCATGCGCCGCTTGAAGAAGTCTTGAGGCGACATGCGGCCCCAGGCCGGGGAAGTCATGTCGCCGCTCTGCATGCGGGCCAGGAGACCATCCTGCCGTGCTGCGCCGATGGCGTGGAACGCCGCGCCATAGGCCGCCTTCGCCTCCGCATCAAGCGCCTGCAATCCCTGCCGCCACGCCTCGCGCTCGCGCGGCATGCCCTCCGGCCGATAACCGTCCGAGGCGCCACGAAACAGCTTCTCGTCGATCAGCGCCGCGACCGGAACGGGCGGACGCCCGTCGGGCTGCGGAACGATCCGCGCGGCCACAGAAGCGACGGTGCGAAATTCGTCCGGCGTGAAGAATCTCGGTTCTGCAGGCACGGCAAGGCGCTGCGACACGACGCGGCGGGTCTGCTCATTCCAGGACGGTCCCTGACGCTTGGTCAGCACATCGTAGCCGGGATAACGAGGTTCGGGGCGGCCGCGATCATGCATCGGGATGGTCCTCCATGAGTTCGAGCGCAGCAAGGCCGGCGAGCGCGAGGCCGGCGAAGCTCGGTGGCGCCGGAAGCGGCGGCCCGTTTAGGATGTTCTGGCTCCAGTTGCGCCAGCCGCCCATGTTGCGAGACACGCCGTAGGCATGCAATCCAACGCCGGCAAATCCCATCGCCGCCAGCACGCGCATCCACCAGCGCGTCGCGCGATGCTGCTGCCCTGGACCGGCTAGCGCAGCCCGGCCGAGCAGCGCCGCACCCAGCGGCGGCAGCGTCACCGGCAGCAGCATGAACGGGTTGTGGAAGGCGCCGCGGAAATGCAGCAGGCCCGCCTCGCCGCTGGTGCCGAGCAGGCCCGCGCCAATCACCGCTGCCATGGTTCGTCCGGCCGGCAATTGGAAAATCTCGGGCCGCGTCCCTTTCCTGCTCTCGCGCACGCGCTCCGAGCAGAAGCCGAGCAGGCCGGACAGCAGAATCGCCATGGGCGCGCCAATCGGCGCGCCGTAGAAGAAATTCTGCCAGCTGAACCCGCCCACCTTCTTGCCGACGTTGTAGATGTGGAAGCCGGTCCCGATCAGGCCGGTCACCGCGGCCGTCAAGTAGGTCGCATCCCTGAACCAATGGGCGGCCGGTCGCGCGTCGGCGGTGCCGTGCAGGCTGGTGGCGAGAGTCGATGCCGAGACGATCAGCGGCGTGTACATCGCCTTGTTCTTGAACGAGCCCCGGTAGTGCTCGACACTGCTGTCGGCGAGCACCGAAGCGGCGAGAACGCCGGCCGCACGGTTCAGGCGCCGCGCGGCAACGACGGTCGGGCGTTTCCGCGAGCTGCGCCGCGGAGGCAGCGCTGCGGCGCGTCCGTTCCGATGTCCGTTTGCAGGCGCGCGGCCGGCCGCGAGCAGCAACACCGAGCCGGCTAACAGACCCGCGATAGCCAGGCCCGCGTTGAGGGATCCGCGATCGGTATCGAACTCGGTCATGCCGCCTCCGACACCGCATAGCGCGCCGCATCCTTGTGTTTAAAGGTCAGGCCGTTTCCAGGCCGCGACGGATCGGGGCGGATGCGGCCGGCGGCCGGCACCGGTGCACCATCGAACAGCATGTGTTCGATGCGGACGTGATCGTGAAACCATTCGAGATGGCGCAGGCGCGCCGCGGCGCAGGCGACGTGAAGATGCAGCGCCGGCGCACAGTGTCCAGACAGGTCGACGTGAAACGCCTCGCACAGCGCCGCGATCCGCAGGAACGCGGTGATGCCGCCGCAGCGGGTCACGTCGGCCTGCTGCACATCGACGGCCCTGGCCTGCAACATGCCCCGCACATCGTCGATCGTGTAGGAATACTCGCCGGCCGCAATGTCCATTCCAACCGGCGCGCGTCGGCGAACGTCATGAAGCCCGGCGAGGTCGTCGGAAGAGACCGGTTCTTCGAACCAGGCAACCTCCTGCTCGGCGAACAGAGATGCTTGCTGCAGCGCCTGCCGTACGCCATAGGCGCCGTTGGCGTCGACGAACAAGGCCGCGCGTTGGCCGATCGCGGCGCGGGCGAGGCGGACGCGTTCCGGATCTTCCGCAGGATTCGATCCGACCTTCATCTTGACGAAGGCGCAGCCATCGCGCGCGACCCATCCGGCCAGTTGCTGGCAAAGCTCCTCGTTGGAATAGGAGGTGAAGCCGCCGCTTCCATAGATGGGCACCGAATCGCGCAGGCCGCCCAGCAGCACGAACAACGGCAGATGAAGCAGGCGGGCCTTCAGATCGTGGATCGCGCTGTCGAGCGCCGAGATTGCCGTCGCCGCGAGCCCCTTCTGGCCGAGATTGCGGACCGAACCCATCATCGCCGCGTAGACGGCCGGCGGATGCAGGGCGTCGAGGCCGGTCACGACGGAGGCGAGCTTGCCCTTGATCAGACCGACCAGCGATGCGCTCGCGTAGGTGTAGCCCAAGCCGATCCGACCGCCGCCGGACACCTCGACGAGGACGAGCGTCGTCGAATCCCAGCTGATGGTCCCATCCGCTTCAGGCCTGTCGGTCGGAATCCTGAAGGCCATGGCACGGACGCCGTCGATGCGAGCGCCGGACAACACGATCATTCCTTTCCGGGCAGGACGTTCGCCAGCAGCTCCTTGGCACTGTTCTTGAGGACACTGCCGAGTTCAGGCTCGGAGGGAATCATGCTGACGAAGTTCTTGGCGTCCTTGAGCGTGATGTGCGGCGGCAAGGGCGGCACGTTGGGATCGGTGTAGGCCTCCAGGATCACAGGCCGGTCCGCCGCCAGCGCCTCGTCCCACGCCGCGCCGACGCGATCCGGATGATCGACGAAGATACCCTTCAGCCCGATCAACTCGGCATAGCGGTGGTAGGGAAAGTCGGGAATGCTCTGGGTGGATTCGGTCTTGCCGACGCCGAGCTGGACCCGCTCCTCCCAGGTGACCTGGTTGAGATCGCGATTGTTGAGCACGAGCACGATCAGGCGCGGGTTCGACCACTTCCGCCAATATTTGGAGATCGTGATCATCACGTTGAGGCCGTTCATCTGCATGGCGCCGTCGCCCATGCAGGCGATCACGGTGCGGTCCGGGTAGGCCATCTTGCCGGCAACCGCATAGGGCGTGCCCGCGCCGAGCGAGGCCAGCCCGCCCGACAACGAGGCCTTCATGCCGCGCCGCATCTTCAGATCGCGTGCGTACCAATTCGCGACGGATCCCGAATCCGCCGTGATGATCGCGTTGTCCGGCAGCCGCGGCGACAGCTCCCAAAACACGCGCTGCGGATTGAGCGGCTCGGCCGAGGTCATCGCGCGCGCCTCCAGCGTCTGCCACCAGTCCTTCAGGCCGCTTTCGATGCCACGCCGCCACGCGGACTCCTTCTTCTGGCTGAGCAGCGGCAGCAAGGCGCGCAACGTGGTCGCGCTGTCGCCGACCATGTTGACTTCCATCGGATAGCGAAGGCTCAGCCGGCTGCCGTCGATGTCGATCTGCACGCCGCGCGCATCCCCGGGCTTCGGCAGGAATTCGCTGTAGGGAAACGATGATCCGACCATCAGGAACGTGTCGCAGTTCTTCATCAAGTCCCAGCTTGGCTTGGTGCCGAGCAGGCCGATCGAGCCGGTGACGAAGGGCAGGTCGTCGGGCAGCGCCGCCTTGCCGAGCAGCGCCTTGGCGACGCCGGCCTGCAGGCGCTCGGCGACCGCCAAGACCTCGTCGGTGGCATCCAATGCGCCCGCTCCGACCAGCATGGCGACCTTCTCGCCGCCGTTGAGCACGTCGGCGGCGGCGCGAAGCAGGCTTTCGTCGGGCAGCTTCGCCGGCCCGGCGTAGCCGATGCCGGTGTGCGTCGCGCCATGCGCCATCGGCGGGTCCTTGTAGTCGAGTTCCTGCAGATCGTTGGGCAGGATCACGCAGGTGACAGCGCGCTTGACGTGCGCGATGCGGACTGCGCGATCGATCAGATGGCGCACCTGCTCCGGCACGCTCGCCAGCGCGACATATTCGGTCACGTCGGTGAACAGCGACTGCAGGTCGACTTCCTGCTGATAGCTGGCCCCAAGGCCGCTGCGGGCCTGCTGGCCGACCAGCGCCACCACGGGGACATGATCCATCTTCGCATCATAGAGCCCGTTCAGGAGGTGGATCGCGCCAGGCCCTGAAGTCGCGTAGCAGAGGCCGACCTGGCCGGTGAACTTGGCATGCGCCGAGGCCATGAACGCTGCCATTTCCTCGTGCCTGACCTGGACATATTCCATCTTGTCGCCGGCCCGCTCGAGCGCGACATCGAGCCCGCCCACGCCGTCACCGGGATAACCATAGACGCGGTTCAAGCCCCACTCGGACAGGCGATGCCATACGAACTCGCTGACATTCATGACATGTGCTCCAGATCAGCCGACCTACGCGCTTTAAACGTCGCGTGACGATGAACGTTGCAACGTGAACGCGTTTTAAGCTGCAGCGCGCCGCTACATGCGCTCCTTGACGCCGGTCGCGATGAGCCACCAGTTCACGGGATAGCTCGTGGCAAATCCTGCGAGCATCGCAATCTGCATCATGAACCAGAACTCGGGCATGACGGGCTCGAGCTTCGCGCCGAAAGCGTGCCGGAAGATCGCGAACTGCGCGACGGCCATGAAGCCGTACATACCGACTTGCCAGGCCGTGAGGGACAGCGCGTCGGCCTTCACCGCCTGAACGATTCCTTCACCCGGCGAGAGGTCTCGCATCGGCTTGATCGTGAAGTACTGGAAGGCGACGCCGATCACGAAAGCGAACACGAAATCCACCACCCAGATCGCGAAGATCTTCTCCGTAAACAGGCTCTTCCATCCCGCCCAGATCGCGATGACCGGAAACACCAGCGCAAGGCCTTCGGCAATGAGATCTCCCACCGAGCAACCGGCCCCGCAATGCATAGCACCTTTGGCGACCATGATCGGAAACGGCGTCTGGCGACCTTTGTCGCCGTGCATCTTATCGTCGGCGTCGCGCGATGCGAGCCGCCCAAAGCGATAGTACAACCACAAGGTCAGTACGGTACCGAACAGAGCGTTCACCGGCCAGACCACGTTCATGATCCACATGCGCTGGCGATGGCGCGCGAGGTCGATCGCGATGACGATCGCGCACGCGATCCCAGCGAGAAGGCAGGCCTGCGACACGACATGAAGCCAGTCGGGGATCATGGTCTTCTTTCTTGTTGGGAGGGCGCGCTGGCCGTTTCTTTTCAGCGTCCCGCGGGTTCAGCTTTCATCCGGGTGTTCGGGGCTGGAGGTCGTGATCAACCGGCCGATTTGCCGGTCGTAATCGCGCTGGATCAGTCCGGAGCACGAGCACGCGACATGCTGGAGGCCACTCCGGTTCGTCAGGCGGATCGCTGCGCGGGTGTTGCGGATAATCCCGGCCTGCTCGAACGTCTCGAGACACTCGCTGACGCTGGCCCGGCGTATCCCAAGGAGCTGCGCCAGCACCGCATGCGTGATCGGCAGATCGTCCGAGTCCATCGCCGCCGCCGCGACGAGGAGCCAGCGGCCGAGCCGCTGCTTCACCGAATGCAGCGCGTTGCAGGCGCCGATCTGCGAGGTCTGGAACAGGACGAGGTTGACGTAGCGCAGGATCACGCTGCGGAGCACGGTGAGGTCGTCGAGCGCCGCAACGAATGTCTGCGCCGGAATGCGCAGCGCCGTTCCGGCGACCTGCACGATGCGCCGGTGCGGCGTCGGATCCTCCGGCGCCAAAACGCAGGGCGCGCCGATCATGCCTTCGGAGCCGACCAGCCAGGCTTCGACGAACCGATTGGCTTCAACCTTCACGGACACGGATATCAAGCCTCGCTCCACGAAGTAGACGTGGTCCATCGGCAATCGCCAGTGATGCAGGACCTGACGCGGCTTCAGCTCAACCTCGGTCGCGATCGAACGAAGCAATGTCAATTCGCCATCCGGGATGCACCTCAGCAGCCGGTTCTGGGCGGCACGCGGCCTGACTTCCAGGGCCTCGGTCGACCCTGAAAGCAAACTTGCCGCCTGACCGTCCTGCATCGTCGCTGCTCCCCGGTCCCCGCGACGGTTCGCCACGAGGGACTAAGGAGAGTACGCAGCCACCTGGGGCGGGTTCCCTCGGGCCGCCAAGGCGGCCCTCACAACGCCGCGACCTGCGCCCGGCGCGCCGGCTCTATTTCGAAGCCGTACCGCTGCTCGAGGTATTGCCGTTGTTCGAGGTGCTGGGGCCGGTCGTGCTGTGGGTATTAGCGGAGCCTGACCCCGTCGTGGTCGTGTTCATCGCTTCGAACACAGACATGCCGTGAGGGCCGATGGTCATGACCATGGGATTGCCGTCCTTGGTCTTGGCTTGCACGACAAAGGACTCGGCGACGACTTTGATGTCGGTGAAGCCGGCCTTCTTCAAGTCGTCCTGGATCTTCTCGATCGCCTGGTTCTGGTTCGAACTCGCGGTGGATTGCGAAACATTCGTCGAGTTGGTGGACGTTTGAGCAAGCACCGGGCTGGATACGGCTGCGGCGAGCAGGAAGGTCGCCAGAAGCGTCGTTTTCATCGCTGTCTCCTTGTTGTGGATGGGATGCCAGCAATAGCGCCGATGCGCCTCGGTCGTTCCGCTTGCGAGATCGGTCGAGCCGCGAAGTCGGTACGAGACCGAACGAATGGTGTTCAGCGGGCAAGCCGTTCGAGCTCGGCCTTAGGCTCCGTTGCTTCGAACTTCAAGCGGTCGGCGTGGCTGAATATCTCGTAGCCATCGTCGCGCGCGATCCCGATCAAGGTGAGGCCGGCGCGCTCGGCGGTCTCGATCGCCAGCGACGTCGGTGCCGATACCGCAACGAGAAGAGGCACGCCAATGCGCGCGGCCTTCTGCACCAGTTCGACGGAGACCCGGCTGGTCATCAGGACGGCACCGCGCGAGGTCGTCAGCCCGGCTCGTGCGATCGCGCCGGCGAGCTTGTCCAGCGCGTTGTGACGCCCGACATCTTCTCTCACCATACGGATTGCGTTGCCGTCCCAAAACGCCGCGGCATGCATCGCACCCGTCGCCTGGTGATGCCGCTGCAGCGGCCGCAACGCGCCCATTGCCCTCAGAATATCACCGGGACGGAATTTGGCGGGGGCTGCAACGCGCGCCGGCGGCGGGCAGGCCTGCTCGAGACTTTCGATCCCGCACAGGCCGCAACCGACCGGCCCCGCCATCGCGCGCCGCCTTTTGGCGAGACGTTCGGCATGGGCCTCCGCGAGCCAGATCCGCACCTCGCAACCGAGCGCGAGGTCGACGGTTTCGATGCTGAGGATGTCGCGCGCCGTCTCCACCAGGCCTTCGTTCAGGCAGAAGCCGATGCCGAAATCCAGGAGATCGGCGGGCGAGGCCATCATCACCGCGTAAGTCGATCCGTTGAACGTGAGGGCGACCGGCCGCTCCTCGGCGACGCTGCGCGACGACGCCACAGGCTCGCGCCCGCGCCACACCAGCTCGGGCTTGTCGAGGCTACAGCGATCGTCCATGGCGCGCTCCAACACTGGCGTCTCGGTGCGCCGGCCCATTTCCGTGTCAGGCAAAGCTCATCTGTATCGAGCAGCCGCTCACGTCGCTTGACAGCGACGCGCTGACACGCATGAAGAACGTTGCCGCGCGGCACAGGTTCCGTGCGGTTCCCCTGCTCGCGCCATCTGAACGAATGATCGGCGCAGCCCGCCGGCTGCAGGCGCGTATCAACGTACGGCAGCGCGCAAACTTTCGTTCCGGCACGCCGACGAATTTCCCTTGATCCGAACGATCTCTATGACCGCATTGAGGATTTTGTCCTCGCGCGGCCTCGCCAGCGAAAGTTCATGCCGAGGAACCGCAGCCATCAACATACGTTGGCGAAGCGGCTGACGACTTCCCGACGAGAAGCATGACCATGGTGCAATCCAACGAAGCTGGTAACGACGCAACGGAAACGGTCGAATATGACGGCCCGGCTGGCGGCTGGGGGTCTCTCAAGGGAATCGCGCGGATCTTCGGCAAGGAATGGGATTCGCCGACCGCACTGGATACGCTTCGCCGGCAGAACAAGCCGAAGGGCTTCATGTGCGTGTCCTGCTCCTGGGCCAAGCCGGCGGACTATCACGCATTCGAATTCTGCGAGAATGGCGCCAAGGCGACGCTCTGGGAATTGACCTCGCGCCGCTGCACGCCGGACTTCTTTGCCGAACACACGGTGAGCGACCTGCTCGCCTGGAGCGATTACGACCTCGAGCAGCAGGGCCGGCTGACGCATCCGCTGCGCTACGACAGCGCGACCGACAAATACGTCGCCTGCTCCTGGGAGGAAGCCTCTCAGACGATCGGGACGCAATTGAAGGCGCTCGATCCCAAGTCGGTGGTGTTCTACTCGTCGGGCCGCGCCAGCCTGGAGACATCCTATCTCTACGCCCTGTTCGCGCGCGTCTACGGCAACAACAACCTGCCGGACAGTTCGAACATGTGCCACGAGACGACGTCGGTCGCGCTCAAGAAGCTGATCGGCGCCGGGGTCGGGACCGTCGTGTTCGACGACCTGAGCAATTGCGATGCGATGTTCTTCTTCGGCCAGAACACCGGATCGAACAGCCCGCGCTTCCTGCATCCGCTGCAGGACGCGGCCAAGCGCGGGGTGCAGATCATCACCTTCAATCCGGTTCGCGAGAAGGGCCTGGAGTTCTTCGTCAATCCGCAAAGCCCGACCGAAATGCTGACGGGTCACAGCACCCAGATCAGCAGCCAGTATCACCAGGTGAAAGTCGGCGGCGATATCGCGGTCATCGTCGGCATCTGCAAGCACGTCTTCGCCGCCGACGATGCGGCCAAACAGCAGGGAAAACGCGTCATCGATGCGCCCTTCGTCGAACAGCACACCCAGGGCTTCGAGGCGTTCGAGGCCAAGGTCCGGGCAACTCCGTGGAGCGAGATCGAAACTGCCTCCGGTCTCAGCCGGGAGGTCATCGAAGGTGCCGCCCAGGTCTATGTCGAGGCCGACCGCGTCATCGGGATCTACGGCATGGGGCTGACCCAGCACGTGCACGGCTTCCAGAACGTCGCCATGCTGGTCAACATGCTGCTGCTGAAAGGCAATATCGGCCGCGACGGCACCGGGATCTCGCCGGTGCGCGGGCATTCGAACGTGCAGGGCCAGCGCACGGTCGGCATCTCGGAAAAGCCCGAACTGGTTCCGCTCGACAAATACGCCAAGCAGTTCGGGTTCGAGCCGCCGCGCGACAAGGGCATGAACACGGTGGAGACCTGCGAGGGTGTGCTCGCCGGCAAGGTCAAGGCCTTCGTCGGATTGGGCGGCAACTTCGTGCGTGCGATTCCCGAACGCGCCAAGATGGAGCAGGCCTGGCGCGACCTCGAGCTGACGGTGCAGATCGCGACCAAGCTCAACCGCAGCCACCTGATCCATGGCAAGGCCGCCTATCTGCTGCCTTGCCTCGGCCGCACCGAGGAAGACGTCCAGGCGAGCGGGCAGCAGGCCGTCACCATGGAGGACACGTTCAGCTGCATCCAGGGCTCGATCGGGCTGCGCAAACCGGCGAGCGAGCATCTCAGATCCGAGGTCGCGATCGTGGCGGGTCTTGCCAAGGCGACGCTGCGGCCCTACCCGAAGCTGACCTGGGATGCGTGGGTCGGCAATTACGACCTGATCCGCAACGAGATCGCCGAAACCTATCCGGACGAATTCCACGATTTCAACGCGCGGATGTTCACGCCGGGCGGCTTCTACCGCGGCAACTCGGCCCGCGAACGGATCTGGAAGACCGAAAGCGGCAAGGCCGAGTTCACCGTGCCGGACACGCTGACCTCGACCGGCTTTTCCGATGCGCCCGGCCGCTACCGGCTGCTGACCATGCGCAGCAACGACCAGTTCAACACGACCATCTACGGCTACAGCGACCGCCTGCGCGGCATCGAGGGTACGCGGGACGTGCTGCTGATGAATCCGGACGAGATCGCGCGCGCCGGCCTGCAGGACGGCCAGATGGTCTCGCTGGTCAGCGACGCCGAGGACGGCGTCGCGCGCGAAGTGGGACCGCTCAAGGTGACCCCGTTCAAGCTGCCGGACGGCTGCGTCGGCGCCTACTACCCGGAAATGAATCCGCTAATCCCGCTGTCGCACCACGACAAGCACTCCAAGACGCCGGCGGCAAAATCGGTCCCGGTTCGCATTCGCGCGTGACGGCACGGCTACGGCAGGGGGCCGACGGATGCAGCTTTTTCGTCCCGGCGCGAACACGATCGCCATGCTGGTGATCGCGGCGATTGGAGCAACTCCGGTGCTGGCCGTCGGCCTGTCCTATCAATTGATGCGCTCGCCCTATGCGACCGACCAGAACGTCACGCGGAACCAGCCCGTGCCGTTCAGCCACGAGCATCATGTCTCAGGGCTCGGGCTCGACTGCCGCTACTGTCACACCTCGGTCGAGAAGGCGCGCTTTGCCGGCATGCCGCCGACCGAGACCTGCATGACCTGCCATTCGCAGATCTGGACCAACGCGCGGATGCTGGCGCCGGTGCGCGAGAGCCTCGCCAAAGGCCAGCCGATCGCATGGACGCGCGTCCATCGGCTGCCGGACTACGTCTATTTCGATCATTCGGTTCACGTCGCCAAGGGCGTCGGCTGCACTACCTGCCATGGCGAGGTCGGACAGATGCGGCTGATGCGGCAAGCGGCGCCGCTGACGATGCAATGGTGCCTCGACTGCCATCGCAACCCCGCGCCGCATTTGCGTCCCACCGAGGCGGTGTTCGACCCCAACTGGCACGCCCCGAAGGACCAGGCCGAGGCCGGCGCGAGGCTCGCCGCCACCTATCACATCCACACAGACCATCTGACGGACTGCACGATATGCCACCGCTGACCGAACTGCCGACGCGGCCCGAACCGGCGCGGCGCAGCAAGCTCAACCGGCGCCAGGCCCTCAGCCTGCTCGCGACCAGCATGGCCAGCAGCCTCGCGGCCTGCAGCAAGCCGGACCAGCAGATCCTCCCCTATATCCGGATGCCGGAGCGGATCGTTCCCGGCGAGCCGCTGAAATTCGCGACGACGCTCGGACTTGCCGGACTAGGGCGCGGCGTCATCGTCACCGCGATCGACGGACGGCCGATCAAGGTGGAAGGCAATCCGCGCCATCCCGGCAGTCTCGGCGCCACCGACGTGTTCGCCGAGGCCGCGGTGCTGTCGCTCTACGATCCGGACCGCTCGCGCACCATCCTTCATGACGGCGCCATTGCGTCGCGCGAAGCGCTGCAAGGTGCGCTGGCAAGCCAGCTCGCCGACGCCCGCAATCGTCAGGGCGACGGCCTGCGGCTATTGACCGGCCGCACCACATCGCCGACCGCGCTCCGCCAGATCGATGCCCTGCTCCAGGCGTTCCCCGCCGCGGCGTGGCACGCCTACGACCCGACCGACGACGACAACGCGCGCCAGGGAAGCCAGCTCGCGCATGGCCGGCCGCTTCGCGGCGTAGCCGACCTCGCCAAGGCGCGCGTGATCGTTGCGCTGGATGCCGATCCGATCGGGCACGGGCCCGACCAGATCCGGCACGGCCGCGGCTTCGCCGAAGGCCGAAGCGATGCCAACAGCTTCTCGCGTCTCTATTGCCTCGAAAGCGGCTTCACGCTGACAGGCGCCAAGGCCGACCAGCGGCTGGCACTGCGACCCGAGGCCATCGAACGCTTCGCGATGAGTCTGGCGGGGGAGCTCGGTGAAGCTCGAGGGGCAACGGAGCTCCCCGAGCGCGAGCGCGCGCTGCTGCGCAAGATGTCGACGGACCTCAGCGCCCACAAGGGCGCAGCGCTCGTCATAGCGGGACCGACGCTGTCGAAGGAGATCCATGCGCTGGTTCACTGGATCAACGCGCAGATCGATGCACCAGTCCGTCTCATCGAGCCGATCGATCGCACGCCGTCGGGCCAGCAGGCCGCCACCCTCGAACAGCTCGCGGGCGATCTCGCGGCGGGGCGCGTGCGCCAGCTTGTCATCGTCGGCGCGAACCCTGTTTATGACGCGCCGGCCGATCTGCAATTCGGGGCGCGGCTGCAGCAGGCGCCGTTCCGTTTGCATATGGGCGAGTATGTCGACGAGACGGCGGCACTCGCAACCTGGCATGTTCCGCAGCATCATGCGCTCGAAGCCTGGTCGGATCTGCGCGCCAGCGACGGCACCGCGAGCATCGTCCAGCCGCTGATCCGGCCGCTCTACGGCAGCCACGGCGTTCACGAGCTGCTGGCCTGGCTCGCCGGGGAGCAGGATGCGAGCGCCTACGACCTGGTGCGGCAGACCTGGCAAAGCGCGGCCACCGGCGATTTCGAGGCGTGGTGGAAGCAGGCGCTGCACGACGGCATCATGGCCGGGCCCGGCGCCGCCGCCGTCAGCGCGGCCCCGCAACTACTGCCGATGCCGGGCGGCGACGCGCAGGACACGCACGCCGGCGGCATGACCCTGGTCCTGCGTTCCGATCCCTGCCTGTGGGACGGCTCCTTCGCCAACAACGCCTGGCTGCAGGAGTGCCCCAAGCCGCTGACCAAGCAGGTCTGGGGCAATGCGCTCGCGCTGCATCCCGACGACGCGGCAAGGCTCGGCATCGCCTCCGGCGATATCGTCACGATCGGCGCCGGCGACCGAACGCTCGACGTGCCGGTTCTGACCGAACCGGGGGCCGCCGCCGGCGTCGGCACGCTCACGCTCGGCGGAGGCCGGCACAGCGCGGGCGCGATCGGCAATGGCGTCGGCGCCAATGCCTATGCGCTGCGAAGCGCCGACAATCGCTGGCGCATTGCGGGCGTCTCGGTCACGCGAACCGGCCGCCGGGAGCCGATCCTCACGACGCAGAACGTGGTGCGGACGCCGGACGACGTTCGCGAACTCTATCCGCTGTACGAGCTCGGCCATACGCCGGCCGCGGCAGCCTCGGACGACACGCCGAGCCTGATGCCGCGAACCATCCAGTCGAGCGACGGCCATGCCTGGGCGATGGTGATCGATACGTCGGTCTGCATCGGCTGCAATGCCTGCGTGGTGTCGTGCCAGGCCGAGAATAACGTTCCGGTCGTGGGACCGGAGCAGATCGCGATGGGACGCGACATGCACTGGATGCGCGTCGATGTCTACGATCACGGGGCCGCGAACGGGAGGCCACTCGGCTTCCAGCCGGTCCCCTGCATGCACTGCGAGCATGCGCCGTGCGAGCCGGTCTGCCCGGTCGCGGCCTCCGTGCACGATCACGAGGGCCTCAACGGGCAGGTCTACAATCGCTGCATCGGGACCCGCTTCTGCGAGGCGAATTGCCCGTACAAGGTCCGGCGCTTCAATTTCTTCGGCTACGCCGACGGCGAGGAGTACGCCAATCTCGGCGCGGACTCCTATCGCGGGCAGAAGAATCCGGAAGTGACCGTTCGCGCCCGCGGCGTGATGGAAAAGTGCACGTATTGCGTCCAGCGGATCAGCGGCGCGCGGCGCAGCGCGGAGCGCGACAATCGTACGCTCGGTCCCGACGAGGTGCGTACCGCCTGCCAGAACGCCTGCCCGACGCGCGCCATCAGCTTTGGCGACCTCAACCACACCGATGCCGAGATCAATCGCGATAAGGCCGATCCGCGCCACTATGCCCTGCTCGGGCATCTCGGCACGCGGCCGCGGACCACTTATCTGGCCGACCTGCGCAATCCCGCGGAGGAGTAGACATGAGCCAAGTCCTCGTGCCGCAACAGCCGCCCGCGCATCGCTGGATTTCGGCGGAGCGCGCCGACGACGTCGCGATCACCCAGGCCATCGCTGACCCCCTGTTCACCGGGTTCGGCAAACGGTGGTGGCTCGCGCTGCTCGCCACCGCGCCGTTCGTGCTCTGGCTGCTGGTCGCGATCGTCTGGCTGTTCTACCGCGGCATCGGCATCTGGGGCGTCAACTCCACCATCGTGTGGGGCGTGGCCATCGCCAATTACGTCTGGTGGATCGGCATCGGCAACGCCGGCACGCTGATTTCGGCGATGCTGCTGCTGACCAGGCAGCGATGGCGAGCCTCGATCAACCGCTTTGCGGAAGCCATGACGCTATTCGCGGTCGCGATCGCCGGGCTGATGCCGATCATTCATCTCGGCCGGCCGATCTATGCCTACTGGCTCGCGCCCTATCCGAACACGATGGCGCTGTGGCCGCAATGGCGCAGCGCGCTGGTCTGGGACTTCTGGGCCATCGTCAGCTATCTGCTGTTCTCGATCCTGTTCTGGTACGTCAGCCTGATCCCCGACCTCGCCACCCTGCGCGACCGCGCGCCGCGGCGAGGGGCCCAGCTCGTCTACGGCGCATTCGCGCTGGGCTGGCGCGGCTCGGCGCGGGAATGGTCGCGGCTCCAGACGCTGCACAGCACGATGGCGGCGCTCGGCGTGCCGCTGGTCTGTTCGGTCCATTCGATCGTCGGCCTCGATTTCGCCGCGAGCCTCATGCCCGGCTGGCAGGAGAGCATCTTCCCGCCCTATTTCGTGGTCGGCGCAATGTATTCCGGCTTCGCGATGGTCGTCGTGCTCGCAGCGGGGATCCGATGGGGGCTCGGCCTCCAGGCCATCATTACGCCCCGGCATTTCGACGCGATGGCCCGCATCCTGTTGATGGCCTCCATCGTGATGTTCTATTCCTATGCGACCGAGTGGTTCATGGGCTGGTATGGCGGCGAGCATGCCGACCGCGCCGTTGTGCGCTTCGAGTTCACCGGCACCTACGCGCCGCTGTACTGGGCGCTCCTGACCTGCAACTGCCTCGTGCCTCAGCTCCTGTGGTGGCCGTTCGCGCGACGTTCGTTGCCGGTGCTCATTCTTGTCGCCATCGCGATCAACATCGGAATGTGGCTCGAGCGTATCCTCATCGTCTGGAATACGCTGTCGCACGACTACATGCCTTCGCTATGGCGCAGTTTCCATTTTACCTTCTGGGACTGGAGCTTCCTGATCGCGCCACTCGGCTTCTTTGCCCTCCTGTTCCTGCTCTTCATGCGGCTGATCCCGAGCGTGTCGATGTTCGACATGCGCGAACTCGCCCACGAGGAGGCCGCCGCATGACCGCGACGCTGGTAGCGCAGTTCCTCGACGCCGAAACACTGCAAGCGGCCTTGCGGCGCGTGAAGAGCACGGGCCATGCCGCACTGGACGCCTTCACACCCTACCCGATCGAAGGGCTGGCGGAACAGCTCGGCCTCGATCGCTCGCGGATAAGAGTGGCGATGCTGATCGGCGGGCTCGCGACCGCCGCTTTCGCGTTCGGCCTGCAATGGTACAGCGCCGTGATCGACTATCCGATCGACAGCGGGGGCCGGCCGCTCAATTCCTGGCAGGTGTTCCTGCTGGTCCCCTTCGAGGTTGGCGTGTTTGCCGCCGCCCTCACCGGCGTGATCGCCTTTCTGCGGTCGTGCCGCCTGCCGCGGCTGCACGATGCCCTGTTCGAAATCCCGGGTTTCGAGCGCGCGACCCAGGATCGCTACATCCTGGTCGCCGCCTCCGAAGCCGATCCCAGAGATTTGCGGACGGTACTCACCGAGGCCGGCGCGGTCGTGGTGACGGAGCTGCGCGCGCCATGACGATCCGCCGGCTGCTCTGCTTGATGATGCTGCCCGCCGCGCTCGGTGGCTGCGGCGACCACTCGATGACGCAGCAGAACCGCTACGGCACGTTTACGAAGGCGGCGCTGTTCAGGGACGGCACCGAGGCCCAGGTCCCGCCACAGGGCGCGGTCGCGCAGGGCGAGCTCGATCGCGCGCGGCAGGTCGCGACGCCGCCGCCCGTCGACATGGCGCTGCTGGCGCGCGGCCGCGAGCGTTTCGGCATCTACTGTTCGCCCTGCCACGGACTCTCCGGCCATGGCGACGGCATGATCGTGCAGCGCGGCTTTCCCGCCCCGCCGTCGTTTCATTCGAGCCGGCTGCGCGCCGCCGACGCCCGGCACTTCTTCGACGTGATCACCAACGGTTACGGCGCGATGTATTCCTATGCCGCGCGCGTCGAGCCGCGCGACCGCTGGGCCATCATCGCCTATATCCGCGCGCTTCAGCAGTCGCAGCGGACCGATATGACCGAGGTCCCGCAGCTGAGGAGCAAGCTGCCATGATCGCGGCATCGCATAGGCAGACTCTGTCGGCATTCGGCAACCGGCATGCGGCGGCCGGGCTTGCGCTGCTGACGCTCACGGCCGCGCTGTTGCTCGTTCTCGGGCGCCTGGCTATTTATCCACCCCTGCTGCAGGGCTGGCTGCTGGCGTTCGCCATCTGGAGCTGCGCCCCGGTCGGCAGCATGAATTTGCTGCTGATCCACCGCCTGACCGGCGGGGTCTGGGGCATCGCTGCTGCACCGGTCCTGCGTCCGCTCGCCGCCATGATGCCGCTCGTTGCCATCGCCTTCGTTCCGGTGCTCGCCACACTGCCGGCAGTCTATCCTTGGGCTGCGGATCCCGGCGAGATCAAGCCGGATGTCGCGGCCTGGTATCTGAGTCAGGCATCCTTCATCCTGCGCGCGGTGGTCACCCTAGCGGGGTGGTCGGTTCTGGCAGTGATCTTTGCGTCCGGCCTCGGCGGAAGGCTATTGTCCGGGCTCGGCCTCGCCTTCTTCGGGCTCACCATCAGCGTGGTCGCGATCGACTGGTTCCTGTCGGTCGAGCCGCACTACGTGTCCACCGCCTTCGCATCGATGATCGCCATCCAGCAGTTGCTGGCGGCGCTCGCCGTGCTGGCCGTCGTCGGGATCGCCAATGTCGCAGGCCGGGCGAGGAGCGACATCGGCAAGCTGCTGATGCTCACGCTGCTGGGCGTTGTCTATCTCACCTACATGACGTTCGTGGTCGCCTGGTATGGCGATCTACCGCACAAGGCGGCGTGGTTCCTCAAGCGCGGCACCGACACATGGGCTGCGGTGCTGATCGCAACTTTCGTCATTGGGGCAGTTCTGCCGTTCACGATGCTTCTGCTCGCGGGCGTACGCGCCAGCCGTGCCGGCCTGCGTGCCGTCGGTGTTCTCCTGCTGCTCGGGACCGGCCTGCACTTCGCCTGGCTGATCCTGCCCGCGTTTGCCCGGCAACCCGCCGTCGCCCTGGCCGGCCTGGGTTCGCTCGTCATCCTGACCGCGTCTTCCATGCTGTTCGGTCGAGGCCTCGCATTCGGAGGCAAGCGCCATGCCGGTTGAGGAGATGGGACATCGCGCGCTGCCGCAGCCGGCCGACGTCGACAACCTCGTTGTGCTGGCGATCGTCGGCGGCTTCCTGCTGTTCGTGGCGGCCGCGATGGCAGGCATCCTGCTGTTTCTGAACGTGCAGGTGCCGGGCGCCTTCTTCCCGCGCACGGAGCGGCGGTTTCCGGCGCCGGCGTTGCAGACATCGCCGCAGGCCGACCTCGCGCGCTTCGAGGCCGAGCAGCAGGCCCGGTTCTCCGGCTATGCCTGGGTGGATCGCGACCACAATAAGGCGCGCATCCCGATCGATCAGGCGATGCAGTTCATCGCCGGCCGTGGCCCGCATGCCTATGATGCGATCGGGGATCACGACGCTCAACCGCCCCCTGCCGACGGAGGCAAGCCATGAGGCGGGCTCTCCTCGTTCTTTCGCTGGTGCTGTGGCCAGCGCTTGCGCGGGCCGGATTGACCGAGCAGGAGATCGGGCGCGTCGCCTTCGATCCGCGAGCCGATGCGCATGTCCCACTCGCCTTGCAATTCACCGGTCTCGACGGCCGTCCCGTGTCGATCGGCGATGCGGTCGCCGGGCGTCCGACGCTGCTGATCCCGGCCGACTTCACCTGCCGGCAGATCTGCGGGCCGGCGCTGACGATCGCGAGTTCTGCCTTGCAGCAGAGCGGGCTCGCAGCGGGACGCGACTACAGCCTCGTCATCGTCGGGATCGATCCGCGCGACAGCCGCGACGACGCACGGCGCTTCACGGAGGGACAGATCGGCCAGGCCGGGACATCGGTGTTGACCGGATCGCCCGGCAGCGTCCGCACACTGCTCGACAGCATTGGTTATCACACCGCATTCGACCGCAGCCGTGACGCCATCGCGCATCCGGCAGCCTTCGTCACGCTCGCACCGGATGGACGGGTCGTCCGCTCGCTCTCCAGCCTTGCGCTGCAGCCCGCCGATCTGCGTCTCGCGCTGCTCGAGGCCGGCAACGGCCGCATCGGCGGCCTCCCCGGCCGAATCGCACTGCTATGCTACGGATTCGATGCTGTGCACGGCATCTACACCAGCAGGATCGCGGTGATCCTGCAGCTTCTCGGCGGCGCCACGGTCGCCGCGATGGCGGGTCTGATCGGGCTGTTGCTGGTGCGCGGCAGACGACGCGGAGCTTCGGCATGAACTCGCTGTTCAGCCTGCCCGAGGCCAGCACGCACGCCGTCACGGTGGATCACATCTTCTACCTGCTGCTCGCGTTGTCCGGGGCGACCGTCGTGCTGGTATTCGGGCTGATCCTGCTGTTCGCCGTGCGCTACCGGCGCGGATCGAAGGCCAAGCGCGGTCCGATGCCGGAGTTTCTCGGCCGCGAGTTCGAGATCGGCTGGACGCTCGCGACGCTCCTCACCTTCGCCTTCCTGTTCTGGTGGGCCTCCTCCGCCGACCTCAGTAGCCTCGCGGCGCCGCCGCATGCGCTGGAGATCCATGTGGTCTCGAAGCAGTGGATGTGGAAGACGCAGCACGCGAACGGGGCCCGCGAGATCAACGCGCTGCATGTTCCCTTGCACGAGCCGGTGCATCTGCTGATGAGTTCGCAGGACGTGATCCACTCCTTCTACGCGCCGGCGTTCCGCGTCAAGCAGGACGTGGTGCCCGGACGCGATACCGACATCTGGTTCGAGGCGAGCAAGACCGGCACCTTCCCGCTGCTCTGCGCCGAATATTGCGGCACCAACCATTCGGCGATGCGTGGCGAGATCGTCGTCATGCAGCCCGAGGATTACGCCAAATGGCTGACCCGCCAACCCGAAGGCGACGACCTCGCTCATGAAGGTGCCAAGCTGTTCGTCTCGCAGGGCTGCTCTGGCTGTCACGCCACATCCTCCAATGTCCACGCGCCGCGCCTTGCCGGCCTCTATGGCCGCGCGGTCCAGCTCGCCGACGGGCGCACTGTCACCGCCGACGACGCCTATCTCCGCGACTCCATCCTGCAGCCGAAGCGCGACGTCGTCGCCGGCTTCGAGCCGATCATGCCGAGCTTCAAGGGGCTGCTCGACGACGGCGAGATTCAGAGCCTGACCGCCTATATCCGCTCGCTCGGGGAGGAGCCGCCCAATGACTGATTCCCTGCTCGCCGGAGAGCTGCCGCTGCCGCCGCGCCCGGATTACCTGCGCCACGGATCGACGGTGTGGTCCTGGCTTTCCACCACCGATCACAAGCGCATCGCGATCCTCTACGCGGTGACTATCACCATCTTCTTCTTCCTCGGTGGCGCGGCGATCACCGCTGTGCGGCTCGAGCTGTTCCAGCCGAACGGCTGGCTGATGACCTCGGACAGTTACAATAAGCTGTTTTCGTTCCACGGCATCATCATGGTCTGGTTCTTCCTGGTGCCGTCGATCCCCAACACCCTCGGCAACTTCCTGCTGCCGCTGATGATCGGGGCGCCGGACGTCGCCTTCCCGCGCCTCAATCTGTTCAGCTGGTACCTGACCATCGCGGCCGGCGCGTTCACCGTCTATGCCCTCGTCGCCGGCGGCGTCGACACTGGCTGGACGTTCTACACGCCCTATTCCTCGATGTTCTCCAACACCCACGTGTTCGCCGCCGCCGCCGGCGTGTTCGTGGTCGGCTTCGCCAGCATCGCCACCGGCGTCAACTTCATCGCGACCACCCACATGCTGCGCGCCCCGGGCATGACCTGGTTCCGGCTGCCGCTGTTCGTCTGGGCGATCTACGCGACGTCGCTGATCATGGTGCTCGCGACGCCCGTGCTCGCGATCTCGCTGCTGCTGGTGATCGCCGAGCGGGTGTTCGGCCTGCCGATCTTCGATCCCGCGCGCGGCGGCGATCCGATCCTGTTCCAGCACCTGTTCTGGTTCTACTCGCACCCGGCGGTCTACATTATGGTGCTGCCGGCCATGGGCGTGGTGTCCGAGATCATCCCCTGTTTCGCGCGGCGGCGGATCTTCGGCTATGACTTCATGGTCTATGCCATGCTCGCGATCGCCGGCATCGGCTTCTTCGTCTGGGGACACCACATGTTCGTCTCCGGCCAGTCGCCGCTCGCCAGCCTTGTGTTCTCGTTCCTCTCCTTCATCATCGCCGTGCCGTCGGCGATCAAGGTGTTCAACTGGACGGCCTCGCTCTATCGCGGGCAGATCAGCTTCGAATCCCCGATGCTGTACGCGCTCGGCTTCGTTGGATTGTTCACCACCGGCGGTCTCTCCGGGCTGTTCCTCGCGTCGATCCCGGTCGACGTCCACGTCACCGACACCTATTTCGTGGTCGCCCATTTCCACTACATCATGGTCGGCGGCTCGGTCTCGGCCTTCTTCGCCGGCATGCATTTCTGGTGGCCGAAGGTGACGGGCCGGCGCTATCCGGAGAGCTGGGCGAAATTCGCCGCGATCCTGATGTATGCCGGCTTCAACATGACATTCCTGCCGCAATTCTTCGCAGGCTATCTCGGCATGCCCAGGCGCTATCACACCTATCCGGCGGAATTTCAGATCTACAACGTCATGTCCTCCGCCGGCGCGGCGGTGCTCGCCATCGCCTATCTGCTGCCGCTCTTCTACCTCACCTGGTCGCTGTTCTACGGCGGCAAGGCCGGCCGGAATCCGTTCGGTGCGACCGGCCTCGAATGGACCACGAGTTCGCCGCCGCCGCCGAAGAATTTCGACTGGCAGCCCCGGATCGACCGGGCGCCTTACGACTATCACGCCGAGGGCATGTCGGCGGGAACCGATCCGCCGGAAATGCAGAACGCGAAAGAGACGCAATGAGTGACGAAACCGCAATGCTGCGAGAGCCCTGGGTCGATTTCAGCCGCCAGCGCGAAGCCGGCAAGTTCGGCATCTGGGTATTCCTCGCCAGCGAGACGCTGTTCTTCGGCGCCCTGATGCTGACCTACTCGGTCTGCCGGATCGAGCATCCGGCGGCGTTCGCGGCGGCCGGCCGCGAGACGAACATCTGGTACGGCACGATCAACACGGCAGTGCTGCTGACCAGCAGCCTCACCATTGCGGTCGCAGCGCAAGGGGCGGAGAGCTACGCGCGGCTGCGGCGGCTGGTGATCGCATGCCTGGTGGTGACCGCGCTGCTCGGCCTCGCCTTCATCGTCATCAAGAGCTTCGAATACAAAGAAGACATGGACAAGCATCTGGTCCCGGGCGCTGGATTTGCGCTACCGGAGCGAGCAGCGCAGCTGTTCTTTGGATTCTATTGGCTGGTCACGTCGGTCCACGCCATCCACCTGTCGATCGGCATTGCGCTGGTCGGCCGCCTGGTCTGGGTGTTGCTCCGCCGCGAGCTTCCGGTGACGGAGAATCCTGAGATCGAGGTCACCGCGCTGTACTGGCATCTCGTCGACATCGTCTGGATCTTCCTGTATCCGCTGATCTATCTACCGGGACGTTCGTCGTGAGCGAGCCAGACAAATCGGGCCTTACCGTCCGCCGCCTGTGGACGCGAAATCTGGTGATCTGGGCCGCGCTGATGGCGCTGCTGCTACTCAGCCTCGTCTCCGCATACATTCCCATGGGCCGGATAACGACAGCGAGCGGCATCGTGATCGCGATCGCCAAATCGATGCTCGTGGTCCTGCTGTTCATGGAGCTGGCCTCCGCCAGACCCCTGATCCGGCTTGCCGCGATGGCAGGATTGGTGTTCCTGGCCGCGATGTTCGCATTGACGCTGTCCGACATCCTCGCACGCCTGTGAGGTTCGACTTCCAGCTGCGTACAACCTAGCTGCACGACCGGCTTTGGGTTCAAATCGGGAGCCCCGAGGAACATGCCCGCCTCGGACTTGTTTCTTTTCGATGAGTGAGCCTTTGCCCGTCGTCATGGAAAATTCGATTCAGATCGCCTGGGATTATCTTGAGCGCACCGGTGACCTCGGCGATCCGTCGGTTGCGAGCAAGGTTCTGCTGGAGTCGGTGGAAAAACTGGTTCGTCGCGGTGAGCGTCGGGTATTGATGCTTTCGAACACGGCCATCAGAGATTACAAGAAATTTTGTGCCGACCGCTCGCTGGAGTTGGTCACCTGATAGATCCAGATTGTCAGATCTGCTTCGGTTTGGGCTGGGTCTGCGAAAACCACCCGTTCCAGCCTTGGGATGAGAAGGGATGTCAGTGCGGGGCGGGCATGCCATGCGAATGCCAGCAGGCGACCGGATTGGAAGAACTCGATGTCTCGAAGGTCATAGCGCGATCACCCACACCGAAAACGCGATGAGCGCCGTGAGAACGATCGCCGCTACTATCACAAGCTTCGTCACTTCGGCTTCTCGGCGCTGATGCGCAGGGTGTAGAGCGGGTTCTGAAACTCGTCGACGACCTCCATGCTCCAGTCCTCCTGCGGGCGCAATCTGCCGTCGAGGCCTTGCAGAATCTGTCCCGCGGTCACCGTCGCCTCCCGCCATGCCGCATGCTTGTCGGGCAACTCCTCGCCCTCTTCGTCTAGCTCGGTGTGGCCATGATGAACGTGGAAAAAATACTTTGGCATAGCAGTCCTCACATGCCGCTCTTTAGGGTCGGAGAGTCGGCCCCGGTTGGGGGGCTTGGGGGCAAGTAGACCGGGGCCGCTCCGCCAGCATCGGCGGCGATGCTCGGCGGGTTATCAATCGGCCTGCGATGCCGGTGGTTCCACGTTGTCGACGCAAACTGGAGATTCGTGGCCGGTCGCCGCCGAATGTGCGAAGCTCGCGGCGATGTATTTTGGCGTCTCGGAGGGATGCCGATGCGCCTTGCATTGCCTTATCTGGGTATCGGTCTCTGTGCGTCGCTGGCAGCGTGGCTACCGGTGCTGCTGCTTTACTGACGCGGAAACAGATTAATGCTTGGCGGTAGTATCCGCACGTAGGTGCCGCTCTCGTGCAGTTCGAGCCCAGCCTCGCTCGCCGGCGAACTCGAGGCAGGCGCCGAACTTGCTGCCTGTTGCCTTCAGCGCGAACAGGAATGTGCGTTGATTTTCGATATGAATGCGACCGTCCTGGACCGGCGCGACACCGGTCGCCAACTCCACCAGTTTGCGGGCCGCGGCTTCCGAATTGGCATAAGGACGGATCTTCACCGAAGCCGAGAGCAAGCCGGACGGATACGGGCAGCTTTTTTCCACCTTCAACGGCCGGGCCAACATCACGATACAGGCTGCTCCGAACGTCTCCAACGATTCACCGGCAGCCTTCCTTTAGAAAAAGGGGCCGCCTGCGCGCATCCAGTACAAGCGGGTGACGTCGCGTTTCTTCGCGCTCTCCAGCTACAAGGGCGACAAGGTTTGGTACGACCGCTGCAATTCGGCTCGCCTGGTCACTATCAACTATCCAGCCAGCGAAGAGCGCGCCTGGACCGGCGTGGTCGCGCGCATCAGCCTCTCGCTCCTGGTAGATAGCGGCGGCCGCCTACCCTGTCTTCAGAACATTCTCGACCCCGATCAGCAACTAGCGGGCGCAGCAGCCGCATCGGCCGCGCGATGAGCCCGCCCGAAACAACCCTCGCGAAGCGGTTCCTTCGCAATTGCGCCAGACGCGTTAAGACCAACGTCACCAAAACATCATCTAGTCCGGCGGGCGGTCGCCACCTTTACGTGTCGTTCGACACTTGGTCCCTAGCCTGTTGATCTGCTGGGGATTTCCCGATGGACTTGTTCTCTCGAATGCGCGCCGCCTTCTCCGTGGGCAGCACGACCGATCCGCTCGGTCGTTCGCTGCTCGTGGAGCAATTCCGCGTGCTGCGCAAGCAGGTGCCGGTTCTCTACGCGGTCCTGCTGATCGACAGCATCAGCGTGGGACTAGTGCTCCCGTCGAACGTTTCGCCGTGGCTCCGGTTTGCGGTCCCGGCCCTACTGCTCGCGATCTGCATGGTCCGGCTGATCCAGTGGCTTCGCCTGAGCGGCGTCGAATTCACCCCCGAGCACGCCTATCGCGAGCTCGTCAGAACCCGTGTCGTCGCGATCGTCCTCAACACGGGCTTCGTGCTCTGGATCCTGGCGCTGTTCGGGGTCGTCGACCCGGAGCTCCGCGCGCCGGTCGCGCTGCTCGTGTTCATGGGCTGCGTAGGCACGGCCTACTGCCTCGGCAGCTTTCCGCCCGCATCCCTCCTGACGATGATTATCGCCGGCACCCCGATCGCGACTGTGCTGCTGCTCTCGGGCGATGGCATGATGATCTCGCTGGGGATCAATCTGCTGCTGCTGCTCCTCCTGCTCGGACGGATGATCAGCACCAATTTCCGATCCTTCGTTCAACTCGTCGGAACTCACGGCCGACTGGCCGAGGAAGGAGACCGCGCACGCGTTGCGGAGAAGACTGCGATGGCCGTGGCCGAGCGCTTCGACCGGGCGCTCAACAACATGTCACAGGGTCTCTGCTTCTTCGACGAGGACCAGTGCCTGATCGTCTGCAACAGGCAGTACCTGGAGATCTACGACCTCGATCCGGACGCCGTCCATCCGGGCATGAAGCTGAACGACATCGTCGATCTGCGCTATGCCGTGGGCAGCGCCCCCAGGATGTCCAAGGAAGACTATCTGGTCTGGCGTAACAGTTCTCCCGTCATCACCGAGGATTCGGACACCACGGTCGAACTGACAAACGGCCGCATCGTGCGCATCCGGCATCGCCCAATGCCCGGCAACGGCTGGGTCGCGACCCATGAGGACATCACCGAGCAGCACCGCACCGAAACGGCACTTGCGCAAGCGAAGGCTGCAGCCGAGCAGGCGGAAGCGAGCGCTCGAGCCGCCCACGCCCATCTGACCAACGCGCTGGACGTCGTTCCCGAGGCGCTTGCCATCTTCGACAAGGACGATCAGCTGATCCTCTGGAATCGGCGCTACGCGGAGCTCTATTGCATCAGCGGCAGTGCCCTCACCGTCGGCACGCCGTTCGAGGCGCTCATCCGGACGGGTCTGGAGGCCGGGCAGTATCCAGAGGCGATCGGCCGGGAGGCCGAGTGGCTCACCGAACGCCTCGCCCGGCATGCGCTGCCTCGCCACTCGCATGAGCAGCGTTTGCCCGGCGATCGATGGGTTCGGATCGAAGAACGGCGCACCGCGGACGGCGGCAGCATCGGCATCCGGATCGACATCACCGACCTGAAGCGGCGGGAAGCATCCTTCCGACTTCTCTTCGAGGAGAACCCGCTTCCGATGTGGGTCGCCGATGCGAACACCCGCCAACTGATCGCGGTGAACGGCGCCATGTGCCGTCACTACGGTTACCCCCGCGAAGCTCTCCTTACCATGATCGAGGGGCAACTTCAGTGCGGGGAAGCTGACAGCGCGGAAAGTGACTTCGAACTGCACAGAACGGCCGACGGCGAGCCCATCCAGGTCGTCATCGAATCCCGGCCTCTCGTCTATGGCGAACGGGCAGCGCACGTTTCCGTCGCCTTCGACGTGACGGACAGGAACCGGGCCCAGGAGAAGATCAGCTATCTGGCGCGACACGATGCCCTGACGGAGTTGCCCAACAGAACGGCCCTGGATGAACACCTTGGATCCGCAATCGAACGAGCGCGGATCACCGACAGCCCCTTCGCCGTGCTCTGCATCGATCTCGATCATTTCAAGGAGATCAACGATCTTTTCGGCCACGCCGTCGGCGACGCCGTGCTGCGGGAGACCTCAAGACGCCTGAAGGAGGTGGCGGAAGGGGCCTACGTCGCGCGCGTCGGCGGCGACGAGTTCATCGGCATCGTCGATCGGCCTCCTTTACCCGGAGCCGCAGAACTGCTGGCCACGCGCATGCGCACCCAGTTCGAGCGGCCGATCGAGATCGACGGTCACGCGCTGAAGATCGATCTCTGCGTCGGAATAGCCCTCTATCCACGGGATGCCAACGACGCGGTCTCGCTGCTGGCGAACGCCGATGCCGCCCTCTACCGCGCAAAGCATGAAGGGCGGGGTGCCATCCGCCTGTTCACCAGCGCCATGGACAAGCAATTGCGAGAGCGGCGGGCGCTGGACCACGATCTGCGGGCGGCCGTCGAGCGAGGAGAGCTCTTTCTGGAATATCAGCCGCAGCAGCACCGGGACGGCACGCTGAAGGCCTATGAGGCGCTGGTCCGCTGGCGTCATCCTCTTCGCGGCATCATTCCGCCCGGGGAGTTCATTCCGGTCGCCGAGCAGAGCGGCTCGATCGCGCAGATCGACGACTGGGTCCTGATGGAGGCGTGCAGGGAGGCGGCGTCCTGGACCGAACCTCTCAGGATCGCCGTCAACGTCTCGGCGGCGCAATTCCGTCGGGAGAATCTCGATGCGCATGTCCGCAAGGCGCTGCGCGAGAGCGGCCTGGCGGCCTCGCGGGTCGAGCTTGAGATCACCGAAGGAGTGCTGATCGAGGACATCGCGCGCGCCAAGAATACGATGCAGTCGCTCAAGGCGCTCGGGGTTCAAATCGCTCTGGACGACTTCGGCACGGGATACTCCTCGCTGTCGTACCTGGAGGCGTTTCCCCTCGACCGGATCAAGATCGACCGGTCCTTCGTAATGGCGCTCGGCCAAAGTGATCGCTCGCTCGCCATCGTCCGGGCCGTCATCGGCCTTGCCCATGGTCTCGGGCTTCCGGTACTCGCTGAAGGAATCGAGACCGACGCCCAGATGTCTCTTCTGCTGAAGGAAGGTTGCGACGAGATGCAGGGCTATCTGATCGGCCGCCCCCGAAGCCTTCTTGCCGCCAAGGACGATAAGGAGTCCCGTTTGCGCGCGGTCTCCTAAGACCTTTGGCCGGCTATTGAGCGCGTGGCAGCTGCACGCTCGCGACCGAAGTCAGATCTCGGCCCGCCTACTGATGGACGTGCAGTATTGACGGGATGGGAAGCTCCCATGTCCTTCAGGAAACGGGCGAACTCATGTTCCGGTTTGGTGTCCCGCCTCCGCCTCTCTAAGCTCGGGTTCAGGTGCGCGGACTGGGTTGGGGGGCGGAGCTGCCTGCGGCGTCGAAGGCTGCTGTGCGTCTTCCTGTTTCAGTGCCGCGGGCTGCGCCCCGATTGCAGCGATCCAAACCTCGCCAGATGATTTTTGAACCCGCCAAATTCCCTCCTCTGTCGCCAACGCTGCGCTTGTTGCGGTGAGAACCAATGCAAATGCCACCGCACCAAGCAGTCCTCTTTTGAGCCCCATCCGAAATTCCTCGCTCCAAGATGCCGCGGCGTTGACGTTCCGACGATGTCTTATTGAGCGATTAACCGTTAGGTTCTGCCGATACACACGCCTCTAAAGCTTCGCGAAATGGGTTAGGGGAGTCGTCTAGGATTAAGCTGTGTGCACTTTTGCACCGAGCGCACGCAGCAATCGTACCCATATCACGCATCAGCTGAATCGGATATCGCTGATGCTCGCGAGATCCTACGGTGAAGAGACTTTGACTGCCCCGCCACCCTTATCTTGCGGTTTGAGCCGTCTACATGAGCCCGCTCTTAACATGAAATCCACCTACCCCCTGTTGAAGAAGTGGACAACGGAACAGCACGAGCGGCTGGTCACCATGGCAGAGGCGGGATGGCGACCGAGCCAGATCTCCGCAGAACTGAACAGGAGTGAGGCCGCGATAAGGGTTCGGGCTTGGCAGTACGGCATTGTGCTGCGGTTGGTCACGACAAAGCGCATCAAGTGAGGAGCTTGCCATCTCGCCCGCGAAGTTAATCCAGAACCTAATTAATGTTAACGCGGTCTCAGCGGTCCGCTCGTCCCAAACCGGGAGGTGCTTAAGTCGCGGCGCTTGCGGAACTCTATCGGCGATGCATCGTTCCTTTGATAGCTCGGCAGTACCGAGCCCGAACTGTGGGTGTACTGCCCCGGACGCTGATCCCCCAGCGCCGGGGTTTTTTATGCCGCGGAGCCGACAAGTGCAGCCCTGCTGAACGTTCATGAGCCGTAAAGCACGCGCATGAACATCACCACGCCAATGTTCAAAACTGGACATGAGACAGACCGAGCGAGATCTACGATTGCGCCGCGACGGTTGGATTCGCCTCCGTTCCGAAGCGACAGCAGCCTCAGCTCATCACCCTTCCTGGAGCACGCCGCAGGATTAATGGCTCTTCGTGACTTGGTAGCATCGCGGAGGCCTCTTGGTGACCCACCTTCGCGGACTGCGCCGAGGCTCCTACTGGGCACCAATGTTCTAAAGCAAGATAGTTTGAGCCTGGTGCGCGTTTAGCAACCTTGCGTACAGAGCCGCGTTGCTCAATGCACTGCCGGGTGACAACCGGACTCAATGGGGATGTTGGACGCGGAGCATTTTTCCGGTTTCTGCCCACGACATCAACGCATCGGTACGCGCTGACAACTAACCCATTCTCGGCATGTGCACCCTCTATGAATGAAGGCCATGGCCCGCTTCTATTTCCATCTCGTGGGCGATACGCCTGCTCATGATGTCCTCGGCCAGGATTGCGCGGATAACCGCGAGGCGCGGATCCACGCCAAGGCACTGGCGCGCGCTCTCGCGACCGAAAAGCCCCATTTGGTGCGAGATGGAAATTCGATTGCAATTGTTACGGAGGGCGGCCAGGAGATCGACCGGATTGTTCTGGCTTCGAGTAGCTTCTAGATCGTCGGAGTATGAGCGGCGCCTCTACCCGTGAGCGCGCCATGCTTCGATGAGCGGGCGAAACTCACCCATCCTCATTTGCGTTCGGACGCTTTCAAGGAGGAAGGTGGCAGTCGCGTCGGGCCGCGAGATCTCTCCGGACTTCGCGAGAATGCCCCAGGCAATATCGAAGGATTGCTCGACGACACTAGACATGTGCATGACCGGGAAACAGGCAACTCTCCGCAGTTCCTGTGAAATTGAAACGTGTCGCGATGTTAATCTCGGAACTTCACATTTGTGGGCGCGCAAAGGCTGCACACAGTAGAAGGTCTCGAGTAGCGCGCTGGTGTATGCGAGTTGGTGCGCTCTCGGCCCCGGTGCCTCTACTCCTCACCAGCCCCAGAGTACCTGGGCTGCTCGACTGTGGGCAGGCTCTAACGCAGCAGCTCGTCGAACGTCGGTATCCGAAAGCCCGGCTGTGTTTCGGCGGGGAATAAGGGCTCTGACGCCGATTGACAGGGTTACTCCCTTCGGCGACCAAGCCCCACTCCCCCGTTTCGTTCCTAAGAGTGAAAACCCCACATCGTTGCCGATGTTGGGCAATAGCGTTAGGCGCTGTGCGTTATCGTTTTGCGGGCGGGCCGCTTTTGTTTCCTGGCAGGCCTTTTACGTTCGCCGGATCTTGTTCCTGCACCGAGAGGTTCTGCGACGCGGAGCCAACCGTACCCTGTTGCGAGGGACCGTTCTTGCCGCCAGGCGCTCCGCTAATCCCGACTCCAGAATTCTGGGCGCTTGGAGCTGTTGAAACCGTGCCAGCTGTATCCGATCGATTGGCATCGCCTGGCATATGCGAAGCCGAGCCGGGCTTGTCCTGTTCACCGACGTAGCCCGAGGCGCCCGAGTTTTGTGTCTTGATGCCCTTATCCGCCTCGTCCTGGAGGCTCCGCGATGGCGTCGCCTGTTGAGCAAGGGCTCCTGTCACACTGGAGATCGCCACGAGTGCTGCGAGTGCTAATAGCCGCATGATGGAAGGTCCTCCGTAGGTTGTTATTGTCATCAACGTGCGGGAAACGCGACGTTTCCTAAGCAGGGGCAAAAAATAAGCCGGCCGTTTATTAAAGCGGAATCGCAAAACCGAGCGAGGACAAAAACCTTCAAGGCGGAACTGCACGTCCGAAAGACCATTGTTTCAGGCGCATGGGCGCATCGAGTGCCAAATTATGCAAAACTTTGCCAACGCGGCGTTTTCCCCAGATACGGTCGAGGCTATGACCGCCGCTCTGCGCGCTGCCTTGGCTACGCTGCCGGAGCCAGTCCATTCGGCGCACGTCAACATTCTTGCTGAATCAATCCTGCGCACGGCCAAAAGTGGAGAGCGAGACATCGTGATTCTGCAGAGAATAGCGCTTATGGAATTACAGCTGACGGGTCGGGCGTAGCCTTCCCACAAGCAACTCCCGCAGGCGGAATGCAGTCTTCGATCTCACCGGCGTGCTTGTCATTGAGGCGGCCACTGAACCCCCGGTCGACGGCGCGCTAATCGCGTACAGCCTCAAGCAAACGCTCAGCTTGAAACGGCTTTGGCAGGAAAACGGTATCGCGCGGCAGTGACCCTAGGCGATCGCCGGACATCACAACGATATTCAGGTGTGGATGTTTCGAACGAGCGTAGGCTGCAAGCTCGGTGCCTTTCATCACGCCGGCCAGATTTTGATCGACGATCAGCGCCTGCAAATCGACGCCGGTCGGCGTCACAATGACCTCGCCCGCTTCGGCCGTCGTGCATTCGACGACTTCGAAACCTTCGCCTCTCAGGATGTCGGCAACAAAGCTCTCCTTGCAGAGAGTCGTCCTCGACCAGCAGCGTGACAAAATTCGACATCGCTTGCATCACCCTATTTGCTGGATAATGCGCAGAAACTCTTTGGTTCATCGCTGGCAGCGTAGAAAGCATGAACCAGGCCCGGCCATTCAGTATTTGCTACACAATCAGATCGTGAGCCGCATGAAGATCGACGTGCCAGGAGTGGTCATGGTGCGTATCTGGCGGCCCCTCGGGCGCAATAGCATGCCGACCATCTCCATGAGCTTTTCCATTTCCGAGGCTCAATTGCTGAAGGTCATACATGTCTGACGACGTATTATCGGCGCCAGTTTTAAAATGAAAGGAATCGCCAAGTTTAGTGGCAATCACTGATGTGGCCCGCTCTGCCTTGTCGGAAGAAGGTCCGCCCTCGTTCTTTAATCCCGAATGTGCGTCGCTGGCAGAATTTTCGGGCGCCATTGGCATATCGTGCTGCGGTTTGCCACTATTGAAATCACCTGCCTGCGGATGCTGTCCGTGTTGCTTGCCGGCCGCAGAGCGATCTTCGAAATTCTGAAAATCGCCGTGCGCCTGTCCGTGATTGGAATCTTCTGTTGGGATCTCATTCTTAGCGTGCCCCTTGGCGGCTCCGGATGTGTGGCCGGATTCATGCACGGCTTTCTGCGATTGACCGTGAGTTAAACTGTCTACAGCGGCCTCATTCTTGGCGTGTCCCTTTGCAGCTCCGGAAGTGTGTTCGGACTCTTGCACGGCTTTCTGCGAATGACCGTGATTTAAACTGTCTACTGCATCCTCATTCTTGGCGTGCCCCTTGGCGGCTCCGGAGGTATGGTCGGACTCATGCAGGGCTTTCTGCGATTGACCGTGATTTAAATCGTCTCGCGGGGCCTCAAGCTTCGCGGCTTCCGAGTTGTTGTCGGGAGTGCACAAATCAGATTGCGAGCGACCCTGATCAATTTCCCGGCCTGTCTGCGTGGCGTCACGTTCCGCGGCTTCCTGCGCCGCTACCGCAACAAAATCAATTGCCCCGGAACCTAGATGAATAGCGTTTTCTCGGCCACTGCCGCCATCTTCCGCATGGGCGTTGCCGACATAAAGCTCGCTGTGGTCTGTGGCGGTTATATCGCCTTGGGCGAACTCGAATGCAAACGCCTCACCGTACACCGCCATACTGCCAAAATTTGCGAAGCCAGGAAGCGCGGATGCTGATCCGTTGACGACGCTTGCGGTAGATGAATTTACGATGCCATCGCCGAAATCGAACGCCTGCACGGCATGGTTGGCACCATCGAGCTCGTAGATCAAGGCGGCGAAAGCCGCAACCATGAAGATGCTGTAGCTGCTCGAACCCGGCCTCGGCGCGTTGAGTGCTGCCTGGGCAAATACGCTCGCAGCAATCTCGGCCACGGGGTCGACGAGCTTGCCAGTCGGCGACGAGGTCCCCGCTGCGACGCCGGCGCGGTCCTTGCTCGCGCTTCTGCCCGGGGGGCCACCTGATACTGCTTCCTTGCGGCCGATCTTAAAGGTAACGATCTCCGCGCGGCCGTCTTCGGCCATGACCGTGAAACTTTCGGTTGCGGCATGACCGGGCGAATCGTCCAACGCTGCCAGGAGCGCAGCTGTCAAGATACTCATCGCGCCATAACGGCGCGACAGCGCCAGCGCGGCGAGCTCAGTCCGGTTGTTAATTCCAAGCTTCTGTCGCGCGTGGTCGATGTGAATCCTGACGATCTCCAGAGAGACACCCAGGACCCGACCAATTTCACTGTCCGACAAACCTTCGGCGACGAGATCCATGATCGTCCGCTCGTTGACGGTCAAAACCGCCTGAACGTTATCGCCGAACGATTCAATTCCATTAGCTTCGTTACCGACCCTCGCCAGGTCTGATCCCGCTTTTTCTAGCCTTAGGTACTGAACCAGCGCCTCTGGTTTGGCGTTCATCGGAATCGCGCCGCAAGCACCCGTCGCAAGTGCACTGGCGAGATCGCCGCAGGCGACGGTAGCAGTGAAAAACACCAGCCGGGAGGAGAGACCTTCGACGTCCGCGATGGCAAGGATGTCGGAGGCGGTTACATCGGTGAATCCGTCCTCCAGCAACACCACATCTGGGGTCACACTGCGTATGGCCGCAAGACAACTTGCTCCATCAAGACAGCATGCAACTACTTCGAAATCGGGCTGGGCGCCCAGTAGCGATGCAAAACCCTGGAGAACAATCGGACGTCGATCTGCTATCACCAGTCGAACGCGACGCATGGGCTTCCTTCGCTCGGCCTCGCACAAAGCATGACAAGCAAATTAAGTCCGCTCGACTGATTGAGTTCCTAATTGTGAAATGGATTCGTACGGACAGTTTGACGATGAGGTCGTTCAGTAGTGACGGCTCCAAATGGATTGCCTCTTATCCGTCCGTCAGAGGTTACCGCTCCGCGGAGATGCAACTTGAAGCGATCTGTACCCCCGCATTTGCGATCAAGGATGGAAGCGCGTTTCGTAGAATTTCTGATGCGCTTATGGCCGAAAAACGGGCCCCAACCGTTTCTTCAGCGGTGCAAATCGATCTCGACTGCAATCCGGACGAGATCGGAGTGATTCTTTGCGCCGAGCTTCGACTTCAGCACGGAGGTCGTGTTGGCAACGGTTTTATATGAAATGCCGAGTTCGGACGCGACTTCTGAGATGCGGCCGCCGCGACCCAAAAGCCTCAGGATCTCGAGTTCGCGTGGGCTCATCTGTGTCAAGGGACTAGCCTTGACCGCCGCTCCCGCGAAGGTCGTCGTCTCTGCCAAACGCGGTGAGACGAAGCGCTCACCGGCTGCAACCTTCCGAATGGCCGTGGCCAAAAGCCGGGGATCATCGCTTTTTGAGACATATCCTTGAATGCCCATCTCAACAGCGCGCACCACAAACGCCGGATCTTCGCTCACGCTGAGCATGACTATTTTAGCGGCCGGATCATCCCTGCGGATTCGCCGGGCCAACTCGAAGCCAGTAACGTCTGGAAGCCTCGCGTCAACCACGGTGACATCGGGATGCTTCTGCAAGTACGTACGATGGCCGTCCTTTGCATCGGAAGCCTCCAGGATCTCAACGGAGGGGTCCGACTCAAACAAGGCTCGGCAGCCGATCACGACAACGGGATGGTCGTCGACGATCAGTACCCGCATGTCGATCTGGTCTGTATTAGCACGTTGTCACTTCCTCAACTGTGGAGAGGTCGCGAGCACTGTAATGTTCAAGTATCTGAACGGACTTCTGGCGAGCCGACCGAAGAAGCCGCAAATTGCAGAAGATCTGGACAGCTCGTTCCTTTCGGCCCAGCCCGCATCCGACGCGCTCGGCAATTGCATTCCGACCGGCGTCTCGCTTTCGAGCGGACCAGCTGGAAGGCTCTTCGGGACATCCCGGGACAGGAAAGTATCTAAGCGGCACATGAAGAGAGTTTGGCTGGTTGGATCGGCTCTGTCGCGAACTTTCGACGGAACGAAATCCTGTCCGACAGGAACCGCCGTTCAGATGGAGCGGCCGTCACCAAGGGACGGCCGCTTGAATGAGGATTGCCGTTACCGTGTCTGCGGCTCGAGCGTTACCGTGCAGTCGCTTTGCCCTTGGGTCGCGACCACGACATCGCCGGAGGGAGCTCCCAAAGCGATCGGCCCTGACGAACCGCCGCCTGGAAGCTGGACGGTCACGCTCAACGAATCGGAGCGGGCGCTGGAACCGACCGTCGAAGGCTCGACCTCGACGACGTTTCCTGATGCATCACGACGCATGATCTTGCAATTCACGTTGCCGCCGGCCACCGTCGTGCTTGCTCCGCTGGACTGCGATCCTCCGTTCATTTCGGCGCGCGCGCGTGAGGGGTCGCGAGGCACCTGGCTGACGATCCGATGCGTGCCGGGCTCTACGATGACGATGTCGTCGTCCGTGGTGAAGTATTCGTAGTCGCGATACTCCGGTTCGATCGACACGACTTCGGGCGGAAGCCGATTCAGGCGGACACGCTCGGGCGCCGCCTCGCCGACCCGGATCGAGATGTTCAGATCGCGTTCCGGTGCGGCCAGCCTTTCACGACTGAACGTTTCCGACAAGCGCACCTGCTTTTCCGGCGTGGTCCGGGCCTGCCGATCGCCCTGCACTCCGTTTTCCCGAGTGGCTTGGTTGGTCTGAGCGCCGCCCGCTGGCGAAGTGTTTTGCGCATTGCCGGTCGAGGCGGGGCGGTTCGTATCCGTCGCAGTCGACGGGCGGCTTTGCTGTTCGGAGGGCTGCTTCTCCGCAGAATTCCGGGTCGGCTGGTTCCGCTCGCTCTGGTTCGCCGCACCCGCCCGCTCCTTCTGCTGGCCGGCGGCTCCGCTCTTGGATTTCTCCGTCTCTGCTGCGGATTTCTGAGTCGGGGAGTTCTCCCTCGTCTCGGCGCTGGACTTGCTGTCTTCGCGACCCTGCTTCGCCCTCTCGGCGTCACGTTTCGGTTCACGCGACTCCCGAGAATCCCTGGCCTGTTCGCTGCCTTTGGGCAGATTGTGCTCCGCCGTGTCGGGACGGCCCTGCTCCTCGCGGCCCTGCGCGCGTTCGCCGCGCGACTGCGCGCTCGGCTCACGCTCTTGGGTCGATTCTTGGCCGCGTTGCACGGCACCCTTGGCGGGTTCTTCGGCGCGCCTCGGTTCTTCTTTTCGATCGCTCGACGACTGAGCGTAAGCGAGACCGGACGACAGCATGAGCCCGATGGCCGCGGTGGAGAGCAACAGATTTCTACGCATTCTCGACTCCTTCGACGTTCGAAAAACGACCGGGGCGAACGTTCCAAAAGTCGCGATGTTCCATTCGGGAAATTGTGGCAGTTGCCTCTTGATGTGAGGAAAGCTCCCATATCCCCGGCATAGCTCAAGGTCTCTGTTTTCGATCGGAACTCTCTAGGAAAGCGACCACTGTACCTTTCGCCACGCGTGCGGCGACCCGCTCCGCATCCCAGTTCGTCAAGCGGACGCATCCATGGGATTCCGCCTTCGAAACCTTGCCCGGCGTCGGTGTGCCGTGGATCCCGTATCCTTCGGCGGAAAGGTTGATCCACATCGTGCCCACCGGGTTGTTGGGACCTGGCCTGATGGTGAAAGGTTTTCGGGAGCGGACGCCTTTAAAATGATAGTCCGGATTGTACCGGTAGGTCGGGTTCTTATCGATCTCGGTCACCTTCAAGGTCCCGGTCGGCGAGGGCTTCTCTTCGCTTCCAACCGTTGCCGGGTAGAAGCCGATCAGCGCATTCGACCTGTCGAACAGCTTCACCGTCTGACGGCTTTTGTCGACTTCGACCCTGTCCGCTTTCGAGGACGCCTCGGCTTCTTCACCGCCGACATCTACGACGACAATGGTCTCTCCGACACGGTCGAAGCGACGTCCGGGATTGAGCGCCGACAGTAGTTCCTCGTTCATATGGAATTTCTCGGCCAATGCTTCTCGCGGGCTGGTGAAGCCGAGATTCGGCAGGTCCTTCATTTCCTCGATCTTTGAAGGGAGTTTTTTCAGAAACGGCCCGGCGATATCCTGCTGCGTGATGGTGTAATTTGCCGTGACCCGCCGATCATCGGGGTGGAGTGCGTTCCAGACGTCATCAGTCGGAATGTCCGAGCTTGACAGCTGGTGCGCTTCCGCGAAGGCCCTCAGCGCCTTCTTGGCGTTTTCGCCGAACCTTCCGTCGATCTCGCCTGGCGAAAATTTGGCCCGGTCGAGCAGCACCTGCAGGCGAACCCCCGCCGGCGTCGGCTTTGTGTTCGATAAGGTCTTGTTCGTCGGTTCGGCAGCATCGATGGCGGCGGACCCCATCTCGGCACTCCACGCCGGCCTGGCCACGACCATCAGCAGCACGGCAACCAGCTTGGCTTTTTTGAACCACATGGCCCTACCTTTTCATGGCTTTGATGAGTCCGGATCCTCGCGAAAACGGGCTTCCTTGGCGCTCGATGCGGCGATCAGATTGCGGTATGCGCGTTCATAATCTCGCGCCATTCGGCCTGCCGCGAACTGCGCTTCGAAGCGGGCGCGCACCGTGCGCCGGTCCAGACGGCCAAGGTCACCAACCGCCCTTACCGCTTGGTCTTCGTTTTCGACGATGAAACCCGTCACGCCGTCCTCGACGACTTCGGGCACGGACCCGGATCGGTAGGCGATCACGGGAGTTCCGCAGGCCATCGCCTCGATCATGACGAGACCGAAAGGCTCTGGCCAATCGATCGGAAACAGGAGGGCCGCGGCGTCGGCGAGGAACGGCTGCTTTTTGGCGTCGTTCACCTCTCCCACAAGTTGGACCGCGCGGCCGTCGATGTGCGGTTCGAGGCTCTTTTTGAAGTATCCGGTCTCGCCACGTGGGATCTTGGCGGCAATGCGCAGCGGGCGCCCGGTCGCCCGCGCGATCCGGATCGCATCCTCAGGGCCTTTCTCCTTGGTGAGGCGGCCGAGGAAGGCGAGATAGGATCCAGGGCTGAAAGACGGCTTGAACAGGTTGGACGGTAGGCCATGCCTAATGGTGGCAATCCAGTTCGCTTCTGGGAGCGGCACGCGTTGATTGTCCGATATCGAGACGAAACCGGCCCCGGGAAATTGTCTTACGACGTCGGCAAGGCCCGGAAGGTCCAACCGCCCATGCATCGTTGTCAGAAAGGGGACATCAAGACGGCTCAGCAGCGGAAGCGGCAGCCAATCGATGTGCGCGTGGATCACGTCGAAATCCTTTGCGTGCTTGGCGATGGCTTCCAGCAGCACCGCGCTAGCCGCGTTGGGATCGACGCCCTGACGCCCTAAGCGCAGAGCGTGCGGCCATACCGGATGGAGCCGGCCCTTCGTCCTGGAATCGCCGCTCGCAAAGAGTGTAACGTCGTGTCCGAGCTCGACCAGTTCGTCCACCAACCAAGCCACGACCCGCTCGGTGCCTCCGTAGAGCTTGGGAGGAACGCTCTCGGCAAGGGGGGCCAGCTGAGCTATGCGCATGAATGCCCCTAAACCGGAAAAAACGATCGGAGCAGCAGCACGACGGCAATCGATAATAGTTCGGAGATTGCTAGGAGCGTCCACTCCGGTCGGGCGGTGCCCTCGGCAATTCGCTTGGCGAAGGTCTCCATGAGCCTCAACATTCGTCTGGGAGACGGTCGAGGTACGCAAGGCCGAACCCGGTGAGTTCGTCGACCTCGTTTACGCGCGCCTCGCACCTTCCTTGAAGATGACGTTCCATCAAATAGCGACGGCTGTCAGCGGCATCGATGTCGCGATGTTTCGCTCTATAGAGGGACCACACGGTATCCACGGCTTTTTTCAGCGGGATGTCGTCGACCATCTTCCGGCTCCGTCAAACACTGGTCGACGGCAACTCCTGCCACGGCCAAGGTTTCCACTTTTTCCCGGAAAACTAATGGGCGAGACGAGATTGCGTAGAAGCCAGGTTCAATGATGGAAGTCGCCCTCGTCGCCGAAGCTTAATCCCATCATGCCGAGGACGCGCGGCTCAGAAGCTGCGATCGCTCCAGTTGAGGGGACGTCTCTTGAAGAAGAATGCTAAGAATGCGTCCTGGACCGCTCAAAGATTGGCTGCCGTTACCAGGAAACTCCAATCGAGTTCGACATTCTCCCTCCGAAGCCCTTCTTGAAGCATAGGACGACGATCGTGCAGGTATTGATCTCGATGATCATCGAGTGGTCATATGGGGCTGCTGATCCCTGTTTGCTGCGGACGCTTCCGTCCAGATTCGGAAGCGTCCGCAGCAAATACCGGCTATCTTGGCTTTTTGCAGGAAGCATTCCGACGTGACCGTGATCGACACTGGTCTTCCGATCGATCCGGACCCGAACTGGCGCAGCGGCGCGGGAGAGCGCTTCATCTCCTCTCGCCTTTGGGAGCAGACCGTTGCTTCTCTGACATCTGTTGGAGCGAGGTCGCCGGATCGCGGAAGTCACCTCAGAACTCGGCGTTTCCTACAAGACGGCGGCCAATTCGACGTCCATGCTCAAAACCAAACTCGGCGCTAGTGTCCTGAACCAAAAGTTCGTGGCATTTTAGACCTTCGCGGGCGAGTTGTAAGCGCAGAAGCGTTCGATTGAGCGGAGAATGTCGTCGGCTGATTTGGTCCAACGGAACGGCCGTGGGTCTGCGTTGTGAAGTTCGATGACGGACGTAATCTCGGCCCGTAGCGCCGCTACGCTGCGATAGATGCCGCGCCTGATCTTGCGCTCTGTGATGAGGGCAAAGAAGCGTTCGACCTGATTGGGCCAGGACGCACTTGTAGGCGTCAGATGCACGTGCCAGCGCGGCCTCTTTGCCAGCCAGTTGCGGATTAGCAGCGTCTTGTGGGTTGCGTAATTATCCATGACGAGATGGACGTCCAGATCGCCCGGAACAACGGCTTCGAATCGAGAAATTTGCGGAACTCTTTGGCGCGATGGCGTCCATAGCACTTGCCGATGACCCGCCCTGTTGCAATGTCGAGCGCGGCAAACAACGAGGTGACGCCGTGCCGCTTGTAGTCGTGACTGTGTCGCGCCGCCTGATTAGGTCGCATCGGGAACATGGGTTGGCTGCGGTCCAGCGCCTAGATCTGCGACTTCTCGTCGGCGCACAGCACGATAGCACGCTCGGGCGGAGCCACGTAGAGGCCGACGACGTCACGCACCTTGGCGACGAAGTCGCGGTCGGTTGAGAGTTTGAAGGTCTCCAACCGATGCGGCTGCAGGCCAAAGGCACGCCATATCCGCTGGACTGTTGAGACTGATAGCCCACTGGCCCGCGCCATACCCCGCGAACTCCAGTGGGTAGCGTCAGGCGGCTTCGTCTTAAGGGTGCGGACAATTACCGCTTCGATCCGGGCATCCTCGATCGTGCGCGGCGTTCCCGATCGCGGCTCGTCCCAAAGACCTTCAGGCCGATGCTCGGCGAAGCGCCAGCGCCACTTGCCGACCGTGTCCTGATCGATACCCAGGCGGGCCGCAACTACCTTGCTCTGCTCGCCTTCAGCGCAGGCCAAGATGATCCGAGCCCGCTGCGCCAGGCCTTGGGCCGTGCTTCGGCGCGCGGCTAACGACCTCAACTCTGTGAGTTCAACCTCATTCAGTTCCAGCGGAGCAAAGCGTCGACCCATAACCAATCCTCCCCAAAAGGGGAGAGTCCGCCATCTTCGAGTCGATTTGGAGTCCGCTGAACTTCAGATTCAAGACACTAGAAACCATTCCGATCGCCGTGGAGATCGACCTTTGCGGCGCGTGAAGAGCGGGCGGACTTCTTCCTGCTACCATTGGATTTCCTTGAATTGCAGTCCACGCTGCAGTAATGCGGCCCGCAGCACCTGCGCTCTCGTCTTGGCCGCCTCTCCGACCAGGCGATACCTGCCGCCCATCGCTCTATCGGCCTCGACCTGATGGCGTATGCTTTCGTACAGACGTAGTATGCTCTGGTCGCTCAGATGCTCGAAGTTCGCTGACGAAGTGGCCGCGGGTGGATTTTGCGCGCCGGTTGATCGAATATCTGACAGTACCTGTTTGAGCGGTTTCTTCTGATCCATGTTGCTTCGCTTCTCTCCAAGCGCCCGTGGCAGAGGCGCACGCGCTGCGGCGCCTCTGTCACGGTGGTTCGTCAACGATAGCGATGCGGGTTGCCGCGGCCCCTGAACCAGCCGTAATGATGCCCGCGTCCGCCATGCCAGCCATGGTGCCCAAGGCCGTGTCCGCCCCCGCGGACTTGGATCACCGTTTCGTCCTGCGGGGCAGATGATGGCGCCATTCCCAACCTTGCCGACGCTGGCCCCGCAAGCGTCACCATCGCACTCAGCACAACAGCCGCAGTCACTCCGATTGCTTTCATATTTCTCTCCTAAAGTTCGTTCCGCCTATCCCGATCACAACGACCTCGTTGCGGGGGGCTCGCCCGCCTTCCACGTTCGTTTCATTCACCATGCGCCAAACAATCCGCGATCTTCTGCAACCAGTCTACGCTCGGGCTCCTTCCGGACTCGGCGTTGGGGGTGACCGCGTGACGCTGCGGCACTCCTTTTGCCGCCGATATTCGCGACGGTCCGGCCGGCGAAGAGACCTCGTCCGTGGCCAACGCCACCGACCGCCTAAGATTGTCGTCGCCGGGATCCTTCACGAGTGGCGCGGCTGCCACGACGACGGGCGGATGCGCAGTGTTGAACACGATCTTTTCGGGGAGATGCTGCGCCGAGCGGATCCGGATGATGGAGCGGTCGACGTCGATCGGCGCGACGGTCTCGGACGACGGCGGAAGATAGCGATCGGCGACGGAAAGCAGCGCCAGTAGGACGCTCCCGGTGAACAAAAAATATCTAAGCAGAGGCATCATCACCCGCAATCGGCCGCAGCATTAGCGGCTGCGGAATCAACGGGAATTTTCGGCAGTTGTTCCCTCCGAAATGATGGCGTTTTCCTGCTAACTCACTGCTGCTTGCCTGTATGGTCATCGGGAATAAGCGGAACCTCCGGCCCACCATGCCGTTGGCGATGACTACTAAGAGACCATTGGAGGAGAAATCATGAAGAAGCTGATCCTGTGCGGCACTCTCGCCGCCTTCGCCTTCGCCACCCAGGCCGCCAGCGCCGCCGAATTCTACGTTGTGCGCGATGCATCGACCAAGAAGTGCACCGTCGTGGACACCAAGCCCACGACCACCACCACGACCGTGGTAGGCGACGGCGTTTACAAGACCAAGACCGAAGCGGAGTCAGCCGTGAAGACCACTAAGGTCTGCACCGAGCAGTAATTCCTGAACTCACGTGTGACTTTCGCTCGGACGGCCTGCCCGATGATTGGACAGGCCGTTTGTCTTTTGGGGGTGGAACGCCGCCCGCGCCGCTGAAGCAATCGGGGAGTCTTTCAATTAGGAGGGCTTGGCGCGGGCCCGTTCTCGAGCGGCTTGGCGTCGCTGTTGGCGGTTGGGCCGCCCGAGCCGTACCGAGGCAGCAGGTCGGGGAGCGCCCTCTATTGGTTGCTCGATTACACCAGATTCGCCACGCGTCGCCGACTCGGACGGCCGTGCTTCCTTGATAGCAAGGATCGCGCGCCCCTTCTCGCTGACGCGCCAGCCGCCGTTCAAGCGCTCGATCAATCCTTGCGAGAAGATGTCCAGGTCGGGGACGCGAGCCGCCATGCGCTTGGTCCATTCGATCCAGTCCCTGCCGCTGGTCGCAAGGATCGCCATATCCCGCTTGAGATCGGCCATTGCCGCGAAACCGTCGGGATAGCTCACCGGGGACTTCAGTACCGTCACCTGGACGCTGTTGAGAAGGATCCTTGAGCTTCCTGCCGGTGGCCGAGATTAGGATGAGCGCCGCCGCGCTTGGCCCAACCCGCGCCGCGTGCGCCAGGATGATCGCGATGGTCTTGAAGCCCTCGGCGTCGCCAGTCGAACGGACTGCAATGGACACTATAGTTAGTAGAGCGCCATGACGCTGCGGCGAGCCTATCAATGAGCTCAGCCTGGCCGGACAGAATCCTCGACCTCGCAGTTTCCAGATCGGGCCATTCAGCGCAGTCCATCTCCGGAAAGGACTGGCGCCGACCGCTCCTGAGCGGCCACTCGATCTCGAGGTGTTGCTCGATAGCGTTGTCGCATCGAAGTCTACCTCACCGTAAAAGGCGATTACGCGCTTGCCCCGCGCTGCTGGACCCCTCCCAGACCTTCTAGCGAGCCGATCGTGGTTGCGGGGCCGAGCTCTTCGGCAAATTCGCGATGGGCCCTCTCTTCGGCCGAACCGTCGATCTCTCCTTTCGGTATCGACCAAGCGCCCTCGTCCATGTTGCGCCAGAATGGACCGCCAGGGTGAACCAGCAGCACCTCGAAGCCGCGCGGTCCACGGCGATAGCCCAATATACCGCGCTCACATTGGCTCTTGCGGGAGTTCGCTGGACACGCCCACGCTTTCTCTTCCACCAAATGAAGCCGCAGGCAGGTAATACCTCTAAGCCCGAACCCACACCCTTTCAAGCTCGATCGAGCGAGCCGCCGATGCAATCAGCGAGATACCGCGCCGTTCGACTTCGAGAGTCGGCTGCAACCTGCTCCGGCGTACCTACCGCAACAATCTTGCCGCCCTCGTCGCCGGCCCCCGGGCCGATGTCGATGATCCAGTCACTGGCCGCGGCGACAGACATGTCGTGTTCGACGACGACGACGGTGTTTCCAGCCTCAACGAGCCCGCCAAGTTGCTTCATCAGCTTCGCCACGTCCGACGGATGCAGCCCTGTCGTCGGCTCGTCCAGAACATAGATCGTACCCCCTCGCTGAGCCCGCTGTAGTTCGGTGGCAAGCTTGACACGCTGCGCCTCCCCTCCCGACAGCTCCGTGGCAGACTGGCCAAGCCGGATATAGCCCAAGCCGACCTCGCTGAGGACACCCAGCGATCGCCGCAACGACTCGTCGGCGGAGAAGAACTTAAACGCTCCGTCGACGGTCATTCTAAGCACGTCGGCGATCGAATTGCCGCGAATCTTGATCTCCAGCGTCTTGGCGTTGTAGCGAGCGCCCTTGCAGGTCGGGCAAGGCGCATAAACGCTGGGAAGGAAGAGCAACTCGACACAGACGAAGCCCTCACCTTGGCAGGTTTCGCATCGCCCTTTCGCGACGTTGAACGAAAACCTGCCGGCATCGTAGTGCCTGACGCGCGCCTGCTTCGTGGATGCAAAGAGCTTGCGGACGTGGTCCAGCAGGCCTGTGTAGGTTGCAAGGTTCGACCGGGGCGTGCGCCCGATCGGCTTCTGGTCGACAACGACGAGACGCTTGATCTGGTCGAACCCTTCGGTGATCTCCCCACCCAGGGTCTCAATCGGGGCTTCGAGACCGTCATCATCGTCGATGACGTCCACGCGCTGGCCCAGGCCGTCGCTGATCGTGTCCACCAGGAACTGGCTTATGAGACTGGATTTTCCCGATCCTGATATTCCAGTGACGCATGTGAACACGCCAAGGGGAATGTCCACGTCGACGCTATCAAGATTGTTACGGGCCACTCCCCGCAATTTCAACCAATTGGCTGCTGAACGCGTTTTTCTGATGCGCTTCTCGGCCTCACCAAACAAATATAATCGCGTTCGCGACGCCTTCACGTCGGCGAGGCCCAACAGCGGTCCGCTGTACAGGATCTGGCCGCCGTGCTCTCCGGCGCCCGGCCCGACGTCGACAATCCAGTCCGCTCGCCTGACAACGTCAAGCTCGTGTTCGACGACGAACAGCGAATTGCCGGCAGCCTTGAGACGGTCCAACGCGCGCAGCAGCGCCTCGGTATCCGCCGGATGCAGACCAGCCGAAGGCTCGTCCAGTACGTACACGACACCGAACAGATTTGATCGAACCTGCGTCGCCAGGCGCAGCCTCTGCAGTTCGCCCGGGGACAGCGTCGGTGTGCTACGTTCCGACGTCAGATAGCCGAGCCCGAGATCGAGCAATACGTCAAGGCGCGCGAGCATGTCCTCGAGGATCCGCCGGACCACCAAAACCTTTTCGGGATGGTCGCCGGAGGCGGCGCCCCCACTGAGCGCATGCGATCGCAGAAGTTCGTTAAAGCCTTTGAGCGGCAACCGCGAGATGTCAGCAATGTCCATCCCGGCGAAGGTGACCGACAGAGCCTCCGGCTTCAACCGCTTACCCCCGCAGACAGGGCAGTACGAGCTCGAAAGAAACCGCGATACCCGTCGCTTCATCATTGCGCTCTGCGTCGTGGCGAAGGTCTGCAGGACATATTTTCGGGCTCCCGTGAAGGTGCCTTGGTAGCTCGGCTCCTCCTTGCGCTTCAGAGCCCGCTTCGTCTCGGCTGCTGTGTATCCGGCGTAGACCGGCACGGTCGGCTGTTCATCAGTGAACAAGATCCAGTCACGATCCCGCTTCGGAAGCTCGCGCCATGGCCGGTCCACGTCGTAGCCAAGGGTCACCAGGATGTCCCGGAGGTTCTGGCCCTGCCAGGCCGTCGGCCATGCGGCCACGGCCCGTTCCCGGATGGTGAGGGAGTCGTCGGGCACAAGCGTGCGTTCGCTGACCTCATGGACCCGGCCGATGCCATGGCAGGTGGGACAGGCACCCTCGGGCGTGTTCGGCGAGAACGACTCCGCATAAAGCAAGGGCTGCTTGCGCGGATAGTCGCCGGCACGAGAATAGAGCATACGCAGCAGATTGGACAACGTGGTCACGCTGCCGACGGACGACCTCGTGGTCGGCGAGCCGCGCTGCTGCTGCAATGCCACCGCGGGTGGTAACCCCTCTACTGAATCCACCTCGGGCACTGCCATCTGGTGAAAAAGCCGCCGGGCATACGGCGAGACTGACTCGAGGTAGCGACGCTGGGCCTCTGCATACAGCGTCCCGAAAGCCAAGGACGACTTTCCGGATCCGGAGACGCCGGTAAACACCACGAGCGCATTGCGAGGAATCTCGACCGAGACGTCCTTGAGATTATGCTCTCGAGCTCCGCGAACGCGAACAAAGCCGCCATCTGCGATGTCTCGTCCGATTACGGAGCTGACCAGCTTGTTCATGCGACCTCCCTAGGCGCTCGCGAAAGCCGCGGCAGCTCCGACATGGGAAAGTCCCTACGAAACAGCCCGTTCCTTGCCCGTCGGTTGATTCATTTGGCTCTTTGGTCATTCCGGAACGGGTTGCGTGGTCCCGAGCTCTGAAACATCGCCACAGCTACGATAGCTCCAGAGCATTTCCCAATGCGGCCCCAGCCGCCGTATTGTCGAAGATGCACCACGTCTCGGCTCCCCGAAGGCGAGCGCTTTCGAGACGCCGCCCCAGTGAGAAAAGGGCCTGGCGGTCGTAGTCGGAATAGTACATGCGGGGGGACCCGTGCCAACGGAAATAGGCCAGACCGCGCCAACCACCTGGCTCTCCGGAGCCCGGCACCCTAGCGGGATCCGCTGCCACCCGCGCGACGCGTCGTTCAATCAATCTGCTTTCGACTTCCTCAGTGAACCAAGTGGCATTCCGCGGCTCGACCGCGACCATGGCATCGCTGCATCCGTTGACCAAGTCGAAGAAGCTGTCGAATGTCTTCGCGTCGAATGCGAGCTTCGGCGGCAGCTGAATGAGCCACGTCCCGAGTTTCGATCCCAAGCCCGCAGTTTCAGCCGCAAAGATTTTCAGGATTTCATCGCAGCCGACCAGGCCCCGATCGTGGGTGATTTCTTCCGGGAGCTTCACAGAGAACTTGAAGTCTTCAGGCACCGAACTCGCCCAGCGCTCGTATGTCCTTGGTTTGTGCCTTCTTCGGAAAGAGGAATTGATCTCGACGGCGTTTAGACGTCGCGCATAGCGTTCGAGATGACTTCCTGGTGCTGGAAGTCCGCCGGCATAGCGTTTGTCGATGCTCCACCCGGCCGTACCGATCCGCAGCGCGGGCCCTGCTTTGGCCCGACCTCGCCGACCACTCGCTAAGGCACTCATGATGAGCGCCGCGACATGATGCCTCTCATCGTCGATAGCCCAAGCAGCCTACGATAGGCGACAAGGTTCTCCATGTCTGGCAGACTATTCCTGAGCTAATCGTACCTGTCGAAGATGCCCCGTCCCTGAGACGCGTGCTCGGCAAGCCTTTCCCACTCCTCAGCGAGCCGAAGCCAGGCGTTCTTGTCCGCTTCGCTTCCGGCCCGTGCCGCCAGGTGGCGACTCCTCCGCCTTGCTTGTGAATCGGTCGGCATTCGATGATGACACCACGTTTCCCTCCGTCCGATAATGGAGAGCGGCACGTGTCGTTCCTGATGACAGCCCACGTGCCTGGATCGTTGCTCGGAGCTCGCGCCCAAGAATACCGTCCCGGAGTGCCAGGTCTGACTTAGGAACAACCGTTTTGCCGTATGCTTGGTTAGGGACATATGGCCAATCGGCTCAACATCTGGGCCCGGAGTTCTAAAATGCTTTTCTGGTATCCCGCCCTGACGCTGATGATGGACGCCATGCAGGTCATCGACATGCGCCTGAAGCTTATCGCGGCCGGGAAAGGCACATCTGAAGAGATGTTCCTGATGGTGAACGAAAAGGTCAACGCGATGGCGGAAGCCCGCAACATTCTCATTCAAGGCGGGCATTCGGGTCACGTGATTGACAACTATCGCAAGACAGTGGCGGCCAATGTCGTGCGGCTATCTGCCTAGGCTAGGCACGTTAAGCGATCGGCGTCGCGGAGCGCTCAAAATTCCTCAACAACGATGACAGCCGACGCTCGCGGCAGCGGGCCAGTCCAGTCTCTTGCCTCGACCGCCGCACGTTCCGTCAACGTCCGAGAGCCGCAATCGACAGTTCTTATTCGCGGTCGATTGCTCGCACCCCCTCCTCTTGCGAGGGCCGGGCAACAGGCAGTGGAAGCGACCGTAAGGAAACCAAGCGCCGGGGATAACGCAAGTCGGCCAGGAACCGGTGGGTCCCAAGACGCTTGCTTTGTTAGACGTAGGAGGACGGCATGGACGCCAGCGAAACCGCAGCGATGACGAAAGCGTCCGCGCTGACGGCCTTCGTGTTGGGACTGTGGTTCGCCCGTCGGCGTTGAGATGACGTTGCGACCGGTGGGTTAAGGTTCCCTTTTTCTCGGGAGCACGCACGGGGCCGCTTCGACTCGGAGAGGATTGCAGCGCCACCGTCCAAGCCCCAGACTCTGTGCCGGCCTTTTGCCGCGCGCGCGTTTCCGAGTCCGCCGCCCTGAGGAAAACCGGATCTCGGGATTCAGGAATTTCCCCAGCGAGGCACGAATGGGAGGTTCCGGTGCTGCGAACCGTGCAATCAGCGACCATCGGCTGCCCGAGCGGAACGACGATCCCCCATGCGACTTGATTCTCCGAACGTCGCCAAATCGGAGAACGATCATGAGAACAATCTTGGTCATCACCTGCCTGTCCGTGCTCGCGCTGGCTTCACCGGCGGAAGCCAAAGGATGTATCAAGGGCGCCATCGTTGGCGGCGTCGCTGGCCACATGGCGGGCCATGGCAAACTTGGCGCTGCGGCGGGATGCGCGGTCGGACATCACGAAGCCAATAAGCAAAACCCGAATAATTCGAACACCCAGGCTCCATCGGGGCAGAAGTAGCGCGGGGCACCTCTGGGCCGCGCCATGAAGATCAGATCGCACTCCGAGAGCCACCTCGTCGAGCTTGAGGATGGCTCGCGCTGGCGAATTTCCCCGGCGATCTCGATCTGGCGCTGAACTCGAAGCCCGAGACGGAAATCGTCGTCATGCCGGCCGACGATGATCTGAGTTCTCAGCTGGTCGGCGGAGACGCAAAGGTCCGCGTGATCGCGGGGGCGAAAGCTGGCCGTGCGTGAGGTCAAGTCGGCGTTGAAGGAAGGGTAGGACCGGGCTCCGCCAATTCAGCGGAACGAGATCCGGAGCGATCGAGACGCGAGGCCGTCGTCGGATCCGAATGCGGAATCCGCCGCGCGTCGAGCCGTCGACGATGCCAAGCGCGCGCTGGGCGACCGTGGACCTTATGTTGGAACGACGGCGCTCCAGACCTCAACCGGCGCATGGGTGAAGAACACACGCTACGCCGAGTGGTACGTGTCGCTCGATAGTTTCAGTCATGGAGGATCTCGAATTGCCTAAAGCAGCCATTTTCGATCTTGACGGCACGCTTCTGGACTCGGTCGATCTCCACGCGCTCGCTTGGCAAGAAGCGATGGTCAAGTTCGGTCACGACGTCACCTTCGAGCAAGTGCGCAGCCAGATCGGGAAAGGCGGCGATAAGCTGATTCCCGTTTTTCTGTCCGAGCAGCAGCAGAATGAACACGGCAGAGATCTGGAGGAGTGGCGCGGCAATTGGTTCAAGTCGACTTATCTGCCCCTTGTCCGTCCCTTCTCGGCTGTTCCGAAACTCCTGCAGCGCGTCCGCGAGACCGGTCTCCGCGTCGCCGTGGCTTCCTCGGCGAAGAAGGATGAACTGAAGAAGTACCTCGACATCGCGGCCATCTCAGGTTTGGTAGACGTCGCGACGTCCTCAGAAGACGTCGACGAATCCAAACCAGCCCCGGACATCTTTGAGGTCGTGCTAAAGAAGCTAGACATCGAAGGAGCCGAAGCGGTCGCGATTGGCGACACGCCGTACGATGCCATCGCGGCCCGCAAGGCCGGAATCCCGACGATCGGCGTCCTCTGCGGCGGATTTACCGAACATTCGCTGCGGGAGGCCGGGTGCGTCGAAGTGTACTCAGGACCGAGCACCCTCTACGCACGCTTCGACGACACGGCGCTCGCAAAGTAGAACGGTGGACGACGCTCGACGGCTATTCCTGAGGCGGTTGTCCATTGGAGGCGGATACGCCCCCGTCGACCGCGACGTTGGCACTGGTCATGAAGCTCGCGTCGTCGCTTGCCAGGAACACGATGACCGCGGCGACTTCCTGCGGTTCGCAGACGCCACCCAACGAGATCCGCTCGGCGAACTTTGCCAGCAGCTTCTTGTCGTCCATCATATCTTCCGTCATGCCGGTTCCCGTCAGGCTGGGACAGACCGCGTTCACGCGGATGCCCTTCTTGCCGAGGTCCAGGGCGAGGGCACGCGTCAGATTGACCACGACGCCCTTCGCCGCGTTGTATGGGCTCATGCCCCAATCGCCGCCGATCACAGAGACCGACGCCGTGTTGACGAGCGCGCCCCTGGTCTTTTCGAGGTGGGCAGCGACGCGCGGCAGCCATAAAACACGCCATCGATGTCGGTCGACATGACCTTCCGCCATTTCTCGTCAGTGATTGAAGCGGGATCTTCACGGACGCCGGCGTTGTTCACGATGACGTCTAGCCGTCCGAAGGGGCGGACGACGGCCGCGACCATTCCATCGACGGCACGCGAATCCGACACGTCGGCCGTCTGAACCATGACCTGGTCGGCAGGCAGGCTCTGGCCACCTTTTCGAGTGAGGCTTCCTCGCGGTCGACCAGCGCCTTTCGCGCCCTCCGTAACGAAGCGGCGCGCTGTCGCTTCTCCGATGCCGGAAGCCCCTTCAGTGACTGCAACGACCTTGCCGTGGAACCTGTCGGCCATGCGAAACTCTCCTGCTGCTTTCAATTCTACCGTCGCCGCGACGGTCGGGTCATAATTCCCGCCCGATCCGGCTTTTCAGGAACGATGCTCGAGACGATCGATTGTTGGAGGAAACCCCGAAATGAAGGATTGGACCCATGGATCTGACCGGCAAAAAGATCGCCATTCTCGCCACGAACGGTTTCGAGCAGGCCGAGTTGGAAGTGCCGCAAGAGCGCCTGAAGCAAGCTGGCGCGACGGTCGATGTGGTGTCGCTCGCCGTCGGCGAGATCAAGGGCTGGGACCAGAAGGATTGGGGTCGGCCCGTGAAGGTCGACAAGACGCTCGACGAGGCGTCGGCCGCCGACTACGACGCGATCGTATTGCCTGGCGGGCAGATCAATCCGGATCTCCTGCGCGTCGAGCCCAAGGCGCTGAAGTTCATCAAGGATATCTTCGATGCCAAGAAGGTCGTGGCGGCCGTCTGCCACGCCCCATGGCTTCTCATTGAGACCGGAATCGCAAGAGGTCGCAAGATGACGTCCTTTAGGTCGATTAAGACAGACGTCGCGAATGCCGGTGCGAAGTGGGAAGATGCAGAGGTCGTCGTTGACCAGGGCATCATCACCTCGCGCAACCCGGGCGATCTCGAGGCCTTCTGCGCCAAGATCGTGGAAGAGGTCAAGGAAGGTCGGCACACCCAGCGCAGCGGGGCATGAGACGAGCGCCCAACTATCGGACGAGGCGGGCTCGGAAGCACGCGTCGCAATCCTCGAATCCGGCGAGGCAGCATTCACGACACTCGCGAAATTCGCCCACGACGCTAGAATCCCGGCGGCATCGCTTACGGCCATCGGCGCCTTGAAGGGGCTGCGCTCGGAAGCTCAATCCAGCAAGTAGCACGTCCTTGGGATGCAGCCACCCTACCGCCGACGGAAAATCTGGCCACGCTCCGCCGCGAGCGCGAGTTCCGCCTATTCGCGGGCAAGCTTTGCCCAGCCCTCGCGATCGACAGCGTTGAGGCTTCGAGATGCCTCTTCGCGGCAGGCCGCCGCCTCTTTGTAGAATTGCTGAGCGGACGATGTCATCTGCGCATAATGTGAGAAATCACCAGGTAGGTCGATCTTCATAGGTGCCTCGCGCGATTTAGCGCCCGAGTGGGGCTGAATGTCGCGATCAGAAAGCGAACCACGCCAATACCGCAATGATGGGGACGATCGCGATGCCGAAAATAATCAACGGCGAAGGTTCATTGCCTGTACGGTCACTCATCGTAGGCTCCTTAAAAGACAAGCCCCGCAGCGGCGGCGCCACGGGGCTCTCAGTACCGACATCTCAGGGGGCGGAGATGCCAGCACCTCAAGGAACCAACGGCTGGGTGCCAGCCTCGTTCCTATCGGGGGTCAGTGCGGCTTTTGCGGCTGATCGCTCTGCGGCCTTACTGCCATATTGCTGTCCGGCATTCTGTCTCGCCCCTGATCGCCGTTGTCATCCTTCCCGCCGGACGTGGACGTGCCGCTACCGCTGCGCGAGCCTGGTGACATGCCAGTCGTGCTGCGCGGATCCGCGTTCGGCGCTGTCGAGCTGGCCGCGGGATCACCGGTCACCGCTCCTCGTCCGCTCGGAGCGCCGCCTGATTGCGCCGAGGCACCGGCAGTCGAAAGGACGATCAGGCCTGCTGTTATCAACGGGACTATTTTCACGGCGAACCTCCAGAGTTGTTGCGCTCAACCGGCGCCTGTGTCGTCCGTTCCTATCGTCGCGCCTTCTTCTTTTCGCGGCCTTCTTCTCGACCCGCACGCCCTTGTATTTTTTTGGCAGCCTTCTTGCCCTTCGCGGGCTTCTTGACGCCTATGAACTCGCCGGAAGCCTTGTTGCGCTTGCTCGCGCTGCTCCTCGATGCCCTCGCGGGCCAACTCTCGAAAGTCGTTCAGCCCCTCGGGCTCCTTTTGAGCAGGAGGCTTTTTTAGGTAGATCCTTTTCTCTTATGTCTGCCCCTTTCGGAGCGCCTGCTCATTCATCAGCGAGACGATTGAGGTGCTCCCATAGACGATTGAATACTTCACGTTTTGCTTCATCCATAGCCGAGTCGCGGATCAGCGCCGCCTCGGCAGCATCCTTGCGAAGCTTTTCAATGGAGGCTTGATAATCCTTCACGTTATTTCGGCGGCTGCAAGCCAGGCGAATTGATCCAGATCGCAGCGCGGGCCGTGGTGTCAGCCTGTCCCGCCTTGCGAAGCAGCTCGTCTTTCTCTGCGCCAGGCGGGAGAGACGACGCCTTTTCTCGCGCATCCTTGGCGAACGACGCGAGCCGATCTTTGAGCGATCTTGTTTGCTTGAAACGACGCCGACTTGCCATGGCGCGCTCCTATCCTTCGAGGAAGGCGGGAGCGCTACCGGCGTTCTCATCACAGATAAAAGCCACGGACCGGGCTGTGATAGAACACAGACTACCATAGTCCAGAAACGGTTTCGCTATCGAAGATTGAATTCGCAGGGCGAGAGAATCGGCTCAAATTACTCAAAATGTGCACTTCACGACGTTTTCGATCCGAGCATTCCATCGCAGCCATCCTGATACGGCTGCGATGTCCGCAGTCAAAATGCGAAGAACTCCACCGGAGCATGGAGCGTCTTGGATGTCATTGGTGATCCCATGGCGTTCCTCTTGATTGGATCCTCCTGCGAGAGCTCTCGTTCGAGCCGCTCGCGGAGGGACCGCCAGAATTCCGGTGCGAGCTTCGCGGCCATGACCTCGACGACCGCGATATCGTCGCGCTCGGTCGTGTCGCCGCTGCGCCACAGGCCCTTTGCAGGGGCCCGGATGTAGCTGGTAGCCCCGCCGAACTCGTCGGTCAGCTTCTGCAGGAATTTGTCGAACCATTCCTTGGAAACCGGCTCGCCCTTGCCGGTCTCCTTCGGCACGAGGATCTGCACGACGTAGGAACGGTTCATCAGAGGGACCTAGCCCGGCCGTCGGCCGGCCAGTTGGCGAGAAGCGTTTCGGTCGTGACGCACTCCACCTGCTGGCCGAACCGGTTCATGTAGATCTTCATCATGGAATCATGCGTCTCGTCGGCCGAGCTGCAAAGCGCATCGACGACGAGGATCACGCGGAAGCCCCAGTCGACCGCGCCCAATACGGTTGCGAGGACGCAGACGTCGGTTTCGCCGCCTGTGACGATGACGGTTTCGACGCCGGCTTCGCGAAGTTGCGCATGCAGGCCGCTCCCTGTCCAAGGCGAGTAGACGTACTTGTCGAAAGTGCGCGCGGGCGGGACGAAGCGGGCGAGCTCCTGCACCAGATCGACCATTTCCGGCCCGAGCCGGTCGATAGTCATCGAACTCCAGCGTTCGTAGTAGCGCCGCCACATGCCGGCGCCCTGGCCTGGGCTTTGCGCCGGGATGAAGCGCGTGAAGATTGTCCGCTCGGGATGGGCGGAGGTGATCGCGACGACGTTCGGCAGGACGCGCGGCAGCCACGGCATCGTCCAATCCGTACCTCCCGCGAACATCCGCTGCATGTCGACGCAGAGATGGACTGCGTTCCGGGGAGCGCCGTAGTGGAGTTCGTCACCCTTCGTCATGGACCTGTCCTCAAAAGCCAGCTCCAACGGAGGTGTAGCGGCTTGGTTCCTCCGGCTTGCCACGGGGCTATAGCGAAGGATGCGTTTTTGATATCCATCAGGCAGGATGACTCTGCCACTTGTCCGCCCGCTCGCACCACGTCCATGACGCCGCATCTGAATGCAGGGTCCGTTTTTATCGGCACACGACCTGCCTTTTTAGGCCGGTCCTGAAGCGATCGATGAGCACGCAGGGCGTCCGCAGGCCCGTCAGCTCGACGATCGCGTACAATGCGTGTGCCGAGCGGCATCTTTTCAAGGTCCGGGTGGCATCGCCGTCGACGCCGTTCCCCTTTCATCAGCGTAATATGGTCTGCACCGGCTTGCTGAAGCCGCGTCCGCCCCCTTCATGGTCAATTGGACGAGCAGCACCTCGGGCACCGTGATTCCCGCGTCTCGGATCCAGTCGTAGGCCCGTTCTGGATGTTCCATGAGGATGGGCTGGGCCAGATCGAGGCAGACCCCGCAGGGGCTGAAATTCCGCGGAGTCGTCGCGCCGTCGAAGGTCGCCAGTTCGCCCGCGAGCGCGTACCAGCGGAACTGGCCGACTTCCGGCTCGAAGATGCTGATGCCGGCGGAGTGAGCCCCGCAGATTTCCATGCCGAGTTTGACCAGCCGGGCAGCACCTCATCCGGATGGTCGGACATCACCCAGCAAGGTTCTGAATGGCAAGTTTTTCGCGCAGGAAGTCAGGCGCGGCAGTCTGGCGGTCGGCGAGCTGCTCCGTGATGAAGACGGCGGCGATCGGATCGGGAAGCCGGACCTGCGATCGCATGACACACGCCCGGATTTGTCGATAGCACATCGTGACACTATCAGGCCGCCCTTACCAGCAAGTCCGCAAGCAGATCTCGCCGCTCCCGGCTAAGGAACGTCGGGGGTTCCAGCCCGTTATCAGGCGCCGTTCGGAACCTACCCTACCCGGAGCGACGCGGACACTAGCAGCCTTCGATCCTCCCTCCTTGGCCGAGCGCCCGGGCGGGCGAGCACTTTGATGACTTAGTTCTGCGCATGAGAGACTGTCCCAGAATGTTTGGAGAACCATTCGAATGGATGCGGCGATCGAACCGAAGGTTCAGAGGCGAAAGACGTTCCGCGTCCGCAACTTTCTCTCGACGCTGGGACCAGGCCTCATCACCGGCGCGTCCGACGATGATCCGTCCGGGATAGGCACCTACAGCCAGGCCGGCGCGCAGCTTGGGTTCGGCATCGGTTGGACCATGCTGCTCTCTTACCCCCTCATGGCTGCGATCCAGGAGATCTCCGGACGGATAGGGCGAGTGACCGGCCACGGCATCGCGGGGAATGTATGCCGGAACTTCGGCGCAGCTTGGGTCTGGAGTCTGGTGGGACTGCTTTTCGTCGCCAATACGATCAACATCGCCGCCGATCTCGGCGCGATGGCGGACGCGCTGAAGCTTTTGATCGGAGGTCCCGGCATCGCCTACGTGGTGCTGTTCGGCACTCTGTCGGTCCTCGCCCAAATCTTCTTCAATTACGACCGGTACGTGTCCGTGCTGAAGTGGTTGACGCTTAGCTTGTTCGCGTACGTGATCGCTCTCGCCGTCGTAAAGGTGCCTTGGGAGGAGGCGCTGAAGGGCGTCCTAATCCCCCGCGTAAGCTGGGACGCTGCGTTTTTGACGACGCTCGTCGCCATTCTCGGCACGACGATATCGCCTTATCTCTTCGTCTGGCAGTCGTCGCAAGAAGCCGAGGAGCAGCGAATCGACGCCGACAAGAAGCCTTTAAAGAAGGATTCGTCTGACGCACCGGAAGAATTCCGGCGTATCCGGCTAGACACGATGATCGGCATGGCCTTCTCAAACCTCATCGCGCTTTCCATCATCGTGACGACCGCGGCGACGCTTCACGCCCAGGGCAAGACCGACATCGAAAGTTCGGCGCAAGCGGCGGAAGCCTTGAAGCCGATCGCAGGTCCTTTCGCCGAGCTCATCTTCGCGCTCGGCATCGTCGGGACCGGACTGTTGGCGATCCCTGTCCTGGCCGGCTCAACCGCATACGCCATTGGCGAAGGGCGTCGCTGGAAGGTCGGTCTGTCCCGTAAGCCGAAGGAGGCCATCGCGTTCTACTCCGTGCTGGCACTTTCGGGGTTCTGCGGTATCGGGCTCAACTTCACCCCGATTGATCCGATCAAAGCCCTCTATTGGAGCGCTGTGGTCAACGGAGTGCTGGCCGCGCCTGTGATGGTCCTTCTGATGGTGCTCGTCCGGCGACCGAAGGTCATGGGCAAGCTTGTCGTCACCGGGCCCTTGTACTGGTTGGGCTGGGCGGCGACCGCCGCGATGGCTCTCTGCATCGTTGGCATGGTCGCCACGATGTTCATGGGCTCGTCGTCTTAGAACTTGAGTGTGGTCCTGAGGCCGAACACCGAAGCGTTCTTGAGAATCTTCCCCGCCAGCGGGCCGACGGGTAATGTTGCTCCACCGCCGGGGTGGACGATGTATTGAAAGTTCGGCTGTACCGTCCAGCCATCCCTGATCTGATACTGATAGACGGCCGTCAGCAATCCTTCGAAGCTTCGGATCGGCCAGCTTGGATTGACCAACGTCCGGTAGTCGGCGTCGAGCGCCTGCGCCCGTTTTGAGACATGCGCACAACCCGCGGCGATCCCGAATTTGTCGTAGGGCCGGTCGTCGCGAAGGCCGATGAACTCGAGGCCGGCATCGGCGTAGAGATCGATCAGGTTGCGATCGGCGGGCGCGCCAGCGGCCCTTGCGAAGAGACCGATCCCACGATCGTCGCTGTGAGGCACCCGGTAGATCTGTTGCTCGAACACTGCCCAGCCACCGATATCTCCTGCCAGCAATAGAGGCTCCGCGCTAGTGCCGGGAGCGGCGAACGAGACGCCATTAGACGCGAGCTGTTGATCGGCGAAAGAGCCGAAATGGCGCCAGCCGCCCAACTTGACCTGGCCGGTCAGGTTCGGGTCGCCCTTCTTGTTGTTCCAGGCGTACTGGATTTGACCTAGAAGCAACGGCGGATCGTTGACGCGAAAATTCACGCCGTAGCGATTGCGCTGCTGCGGGTCGCCTGAGCCGGGTCCGGCTTGGTCGCCGTCGAAGATCCCGCCCAGAAGCGAAAGTTGGTCAGTCACGTTGACCAGCAGCCTTGCGCCCATAGCCGCCAAAGGTGGCGACGGTCCGCCGCTGGGAAGATCGAACGAGGTGATCGCGGGCCAACCCATCGAGGCGTTGGTGAACACGTCAGTATATTTGGTGTTGAAGAATTCGCTGTCGGCGGCAAGCTGGCCGACTTTCAACGAGACTTTCTTTGCGCCCCATTGCTTCTCGAAATAGGCTTCGTAAAGTCGCGTCGACGGCAAGGCCTCGATGCCGCTGACGACGAAGAAGTTCTGAAGATTACTGCGCGATAGACCGTCGCCATGGATCTGGAACATGTTGGCGTGAAAAGTGAGCTTGTCGATGCCGACGAGCTTCTGCAGGTCGACATCCACCGCGACGTTGAGGCGACCTTCGTAGATAGCGCCCTGTTTCAGGCCGCCGGTAGCGTTACCAAACGCCTCGCCTATGTAAGTGGCCGCGAACTTCACGCCGTACTTCTGCAGCGGATTGGGCAGAATGCCGAGCGTCTTTTCCTCCACGGTGCTCTCACCCGTGTCCGGATCGGCCGGCTTGTCGTCGTCGGTCTTCTTGTCCTCCTGGGCCGCGGCGCCAGCTGCCAGGAGCATGACTACCGACATCGAAAGAACGACCTGCCTATAGGCTCTGTGAGGTCTCGACACGCGACTTCCTGATCTCGAAGATAGCCTTACGAATTGCCCGATATTGCAAGGTAAGTCCACCGTCGAGCCAATTTCCAAAAGGTCGGTCAGACCAACTGGCCTATCGCAATCGTTAACGGCACGCGAAATGTTGGCTATGATGGGGTCTTCCCTTCTGGGGGCATTCATGTTCGATCCGACAACTACTGCGCTATGCGCGCGGTCTTAAACGAAGTTTGCGAGAGCGTTTCGCACCGCGAGATCGGAGCGCGTACCCATGTTGCCTCAAAGATACTGGAGGCTGCTACCAAAGGTGAGGTATCGCTGGAAGAACTCAGGCAGGTAGGCCGTGATGCCCTTTCGCGCGCACCCACGATGTCGCGCTGATCGGTCGAGGCGGGCGTGAATTTCCAGGTCACGGTGCTGAAGATCCTGGTGAGCTATTCGGACGGCTTCGCCCTCATGGAAGACCTCAAGCGCGACATGGCCATCCTGGCGACCAGTGGCCGCGAATGGGCGGATCGAACCAAGCGCCTCGCCGCCCGGGTTCCGGATCTCGACATCTTTTCACAAGGGCTGGTCGAACGCATCAGCGGCGGATGGCAGATCACGGCCAATGGGAGGGCAGTGCTCGAGTTCATGGAGGCTCGCCCCGCCGCGCCCGAACCGATTCAGGCGCCTTTCGTCGAGGAGGCTACGGCTCCGATAGTCACTCCAAACCAGCTTCGTCCCCTGCCTCAGCCTACTGACCGTGCCAAGCGGCGGCGCGAACGCCGCGAACGTCGTCGCGAGGCGCGCGAACGGGCGAGGGCGAACGCCTCCTGAGGTGATATCGAGGTCAAAAAAGAAACCGCCGGCTGGGCGCGGCGGCTTGGTTAGTCCCGGACTGTCGATTGTCTCCCCAGCCCTAAGCGTACCGCCGTTACCTTGTTTCCGGCCATGCCCGCCCGACTACCGAACGCGTTTCGATTCGGAGATGGGGTTGCCGGGTTGTGCACCAGGCTCTTACAAAGTCGATAAGGCGCGAAACGATGTGGACGTGAGCCGAATCCGCGCGGTATCGCCACCCGCAACCGCTCCGCCGGCCCGGAAGCGGTCGATGAGGACGCAGGGCGTCCGGAGGCCGGTCAGTTCTGCGATCGCCGTGACGAGTCGATCGCGGTCGCTGTCCTTGGCGGCCTAGAGCACGCGATCGGCCGCCGCCACGAGGGAGCTGCAGTCCATCGCACCTTGGAGGGCATGTTGGTCGCGCCGAGGCTCACCTCGCGAGGGGGAGACTCGCCCCGTTCCTTGTTGTCCGGGAGACTAAGGCCCAGCTTGAGGGCGGCGAGCATGTTGCAGACGGGTCGTCCGCCAATCTCCGCCGCCATGCTTCCCGGACCTGAGGGACATAAGAGAGCGAAGCCGGGAAGGCGGCGATGCCGCCGACGTGGGCGGCGATAGAACCGGACGTGGACGGTTCAGCGGAGTACTCAGGGCCGTTCCTCCGTGCCTTTGCGGAAGGATTCGCCAGACCTGTCTGTCCTGCTTTCGAGCGTTCTTGATCGCGAGAGCGCCGGACGAGCAACTAGGAACGATCTAACCAAAGGCGAGTTCGTCCTCGAAGCAGTGTCCAAAAATAAGCCCAAGAGGATGAACATGACACGATCGGTGGATGAGCTACGACGCGAGTCCGAGCGTAACCGGGCGGAGCTGGCGGCCACGGTCGACCGTCTGAAGCAGGGACTATCCGACACGAAGCAGGATCTGCGTGACATGGTCACGCCTCAGCGAATTAAATCGGAAGTGTCGGACTATGTGAGCGACACGGCTCAAGGCTGGGTCAAAGAGCTCAAACAGAAAATGATGAATAACCCGCTGGGCGCGGTCGCCGCGGGTACCGCGGTGGCTGTGCCGCTGCTGCGATTGGCCCGAGGGGTGCCCCTGCCGCTTCTCATGATTACTGCGGGCCTCGCTCTTACCTCCAAGAGCGTGCGCGACCGGGCTGCTGAAGCGGTGTCGCCCGTGATGGATGGAGCTAGTCAGTTTATCGACGAAACTGCCGAGAGGGTGCAGGAAGCGAAAAGTGGGGCGCAGGCGAAACTCTCCGAGTCCCAAGGGCGGGCCGCTGGTGCGGTCAACGATGCCATGGATGCGGCCAAGACATCAGCCGACAACCTCAAGGCTCGAGCAACGGAGGCCGCAGGGGCGATCGGTGACAACATCACCAGAGGGATGGATGCCATCAAGGATTCGGCGAACGCCGCTCCAGAACAAGCGCGTCAGATCATCGGTGATAATGCCGCGCTGATCGGAGGACTTGGCATCGCCATCGGCGCAATAATCGCGGCGGCCCTGCCGGAAACGAAGTTCGAAGACCGGACGGCCGGCCCCGCCAGCGATAGCCTGAAGCGCGCTGCAGGCGAAGCAGCTGAATCCGGTTTGGAGGCGACCAAGGATGCGACGTTGTCGGCCGCCGATGCCGCGACAAGGAGCGTGAGTGAAGCCGATCTGGGGCGGCACGCGAGCCGTATGACCCGGAATCTGGCCGACAACCTCAAGGAAGCGGCCGCAGAAGTTGTCGACGCGGCGTTCAGCCCCTCCCGAAATTCTAGCACCTGAGAGATACACCATGAGCGATTCAGACGTCATCAAGCCGGCCAACTTCAACAAAGGTAAGAGCAACTCCTCCATCGGTCTGAAGGAACAGATCGGCGATGCAGGGGCCGAGATAAAGCAGCGCGCCGGAGAAGCCCTGCAGGCATCGGCGGACATGGCACGGGACAAGTTCAGCGAAGCCACCGATGCAGCCAAGAACGTCGCCAGCGGCACCGTCGACCAGATCCAAGAACGGGCACGAGAACAGCAGCAGACCAGCGCCGATTTCATCCAGCGCTTGGCCGGAAACTTCCGCCAGGCCGCCGGCGCATTCCAAACTGACGTGCCATTTGCCGCACGCGGTATCAACTCAGCCGCCGATTATGTGGAAGACGCGGCCGCAAAGGTTCGCGACGGCAGCTTTCGCGACCTCGTCGACGGTGCGACCGATTTTGCGAAGCGACAACCCGCGGCTTTTCTTGGCCTGTCTGTCTTGGCTGGGTTCGCCGCTGTACGGTTTCTGAAGGCTTCGGGAGGCAGCTCGACCGCGCAGCGGACGGGCTCGGCGACAGGCGCGGAAGCTGGCTCATCCGGCGGCCGAGCCGCTTATGCGAGCAAGGACTTCGGTGGCCAGACCTCTACGGGATCACCGACCGGACAGCAGCAGAAGCCACCTTCGCAGGACGGCAGCGCATCATGAGCATCGAGCACGACATCGAAACGGGGAAAAGCGATCTTAGCAACATTTCGGGCCTTGTCGGAGATGCGCTGGTTCAGGTCACGAAGCTTTTCCAGAATGAGGTCGACCTGGCGAAGGCCGAACTTGGCGAAAAGGTGCAAAGGCTCGGCAAAGCATTTGGACTTTTGGCCGGGGGCGCCGTCCTTGTCATCCCGGCCATCGTCATGGCGTTGTTCGCCCTGGCATCCGCGTTGATCAACGGGGGGTGGTCGCCAACATTAGCCTACCTGACTTCCGCGATTGTCGCCGCTGCCATATCGGGCGCTTTGTTTGCCATGGGCATCAAGCGGCTGGACGCGCGCAGCCTGGCTCCGCGGAAGACCATAAGGCAGCTTGAAAAGGACAAAGACACCGTGAAGGGAATGATGCGATGAGCGGCCCGCAAACCGGCTTTTTTGATAGTTTCCTTGCTGCAGCCCGAGAGAACCCGCTTTCCGCCGCGCTGATCGGCGGCGGAGCACTTTGGCTGATGCTCGGGGACGCGAAGTTGAAGGGGGCTGCGCGATCCGCGGCCACCGTCGCATCAGACGTCGTCGGCGCCGGTGCGACCAATCTGCGGGCTGCAGCCTCGGGCTTGCAGCGGACCGCAGCTCCTCCGACCGCCCCGGACATGGATCATGAAGGGAGCGGTTCGCGCGGGACGGTAGATACAGCCGCCGATACTGCGGTCGGCTCGATGTCTGATGCAACGGACAGCGTCCGCGACCGCTCCGACGAAGGCGTGGCTTACGCTCGCGAACAGTTCGCCCAGATGGGAAGTCCTCTACCGACAGCAGACACCTTGGCGAAAGCTCAGTCTTCAATCGGCGACGTCATGGAGAAACAGCCCCTGGTAATCGGCGCCGTTGGCTTGGCGATAGGCGCAGCACTTGCGAGCGCATTTCGAACGTCTCAGATAGAAGACAACTACATCGGCGAGGTCAGCGACGAAGTGAAGGATGATCTGAGCAGGCGCGGATCCGCCGTGTCTCAGGCGCTGCGCGAAGCTGCCGATACGCTCGTGGCCGAAGCGAGCGACATGGGAGCCGAGGCAGTCGATCGGATGAGGCAAGCGGGGACTGATGCCACCCAGGCCGCGAAGGAAAAGACCAAACAGTTGTGAGAGTTGCCGGCCCATGCTTCCGACCTCTCGCGCAACCACGATCCCCCGTTTGGAAAATTAGGAGCCTAACATGAGCCGCGGAATGCCATCCATGACTGCCCTTTTGGGCATGCTCGCAATCGCGGGTTACCAAAATCGCGCAAGTTAGCGGACATGTTTCGCAAGGCTACCTCCGGTGGGAAAGGCTTGCGCAGGAACACGTTGCCGCCGGACGAGGCGCGACCGGCGAAAAGCCGATGGCGTAGATAACCCGCAATCCCGGATCCTGCTTGAGCGTTCGGCGATCTGCCATCCATCGACGCTTCCCAGCAGTTGCACGTCGGTGATGAGAACATCGGCGGCGCTTCGCCCGCACGATGCCAGTGCCTCTCCGCCGGTCGAGGCGTGGATGACGTCGAGCCTCCACCACGAGCTCCCGGATCAGCGAGTCATACTCGACGAAGAGTATGCGCACCAGCCGCTCCTTTCGGTCTGAAATTCTGCAACGTCTTTCGAACGGTCCCGCCTGAGCGTCGTTCCCTCGAGCTGCCAAGAGTGGAAGATCAGACGACTCACATCGGATTCATAGGAGGGGTACCTGCCATTCTTCCTCGCCCGGAGGTCCGCGTGAAACTAGGTCGCTGAAATCCTATGAGCGAAGCCGCTCTTGTTCGCGCACGACGTCTTTCGCCTGTTTGTCGGATCTGAGGCCTAGGTAGACGGGCTGGCGCAGTTCACCCTTGGTGGTCCACTCTGCGAACTTTACCTCGGCTACCAAGAAAGGTCTCACCCAGGTCGTGACTGTCTCATCCTTCACTTTCGCAGGAAAAGGCGACTTCGCCACTTGCAGCCGGGTTAGCCTAGAGTGAAGCTCCGCCAACGTTTGGTGACTGAAGCCCGTTCCCACATGCCCGATGTACCGCCAGGACTCCTTCTCCCTGACAGCAAGAACTAAGGCACCGAAGAAAGGCCTGGTGCGCCTTGGCGCCGTGAAGCCGACGATGACGACCTCCTGGCGCTTCGCGGTCTTGATCTTGAGCCAGTCCGGAGTCCGGCTTCCGGACGCGTATGCACCGTCGATGCGCTTCGCCATGATGCCTTCGAGCCCATCGCGCTCGGCCTCAGCGAAGAACTTCCTGCCCTTCCCCTTGCGGTGGCGGCTAAAACCGATCAGCCCGTGGCGCGGCAGAATGGTTTTGAGCCGCTCCTTGCGTTCGAGGAGAGGCCGCTTCCGCAGATCTTCTCCATTCGCGAACATGAGATCGAAGGCGAAATACAGCAGCTTCGCTTGATGGCGGAGGGCATTCTGAAGCAACTGGAAATGAGATACTCCGTCTTTTCCGATCGCGACCAACTCGCCATCGATCACGGCGTCGCCCTTCACCATCTCGAGCGCTGCGGCCACCTCGGTATAGCTGCGGCTGATAAGCTTGCCGTTGCGGCTGTAGAGAGCGGCCCTGCCGTCCCTGATTTCGGCAATCATACGGAAGCCGTCGTATTTGTCTTCGAAGACCCAGGCGGGATCGTCGAACGGATCATCTGTCAAGGTCGCGAGCATCGGCTGCAGGCGTTTCGGCAAACTCGACGTGCGGCCCATTCAGTTCTCCAAAACGTCCACCGGACGAACGCTCCGAGAGCATTGTCGGAGTGTACTTCGATGAGCGGACTTTCGTTGGCTCGGGACCGCTTCGCAGATGAGCCAGTGGCGGACGCCACGCCGGGTCTTACGTTCACCCTTTTTGTTTTTCTTTTGCGCTTCTTCCATCGGAGCTTTTAGATCGTTCTTCAAAGCGGTCAGCGCCCTTAGCTAGATCGTGTCCCGACTTGGTCTCGTTTTTCGCTTCTTCCTTAGCAGTCGCCTCGCGCAAGCCTTCAGCGGCCTGTTCCCCCGCTTTTGATGATTTTCGTCCGTGATCCATGTGAAGCACCTTTCCTGATCAACTACACGCTTCTCCAGGAAAACTCCGTGTCATCCCAGCTAAGTCGTAACAAACTTCAATTAGATCGCTTGGACAATTGTTCCAGTTCGGGCGAAGCTAGTGCGTCTACTGTGATGGGTTTCAGATTGCCGCAGGTCGGCCGCAAGGCACTGAGCGAGGCGCCCTTCGATGTGGCGTCATCCGCTCGAGGTCCAGACCGGCAGTGGTGAGGTTCTCGCCGAGGTCGCCCGCAGGGACCTCGAAGCCGGCATCAAGAAGGGACGCCAAGAGCTAGGATGGGATCAGATGGAACTGCCGGAACTTGGGCAGGCGGCGACGGACAAGGAGCGGTGCCGAACGAACGCGCCGGCGTGGGCGTCGCCTTCGACGCCGTGGCCTTCCACCAGGACTATGCGGTCAAGGGTCGCTTTGCTGAAGTGGTGCCTACGATGTTGTCCGAGCGCAATGTGCCCCGCTGGTCCGACCGGAGCGAATGCGCCTGCCGCGGCTGCGCCCTTCAGCGCTCCATATCGTGCCTGATCCGTCATTGTTGCTCCTTGGCTTCGCGCTGGAAACGGGCCGGCGGCGGGACCGTTCTTAGAGTCGGGCAGGTGGCGCGCCTACGTGGTTTTGGACGCCTTTGCCGCAGTGATGCATGGGTTGACCGGTCGGTTGGTCAGCTTTGAGCGTGCTGCCAGTGTGAGGTGATGTCGGCGCCTGTCTTATTGAGATGCACGTGCTGATCGACGTGATCGACCCATGAGAGCGGAATGAAGTGATGATGCTGACCGTCCGGCGAACTCTGCTTCGTCAGCTTGATCTTATCGGTTCCGTCCAGATGATCGACTTTTCCGACCATCTTCCTATCCGACGAAATCACGTCCATGTGTCCCTTGATCTTAGAAATGTCTGTCATCGGTATCTCTCAGTCAGCAATAATAATCGGTCGGTCCGGGAAACTTTTGATTGCTTCCCAACGCTCAGCATACGCCGATCAGGCCGCCCGCGAGAGCGAGCGCCGCTTCTGGCGGAGGTAGCGCGTGATCTCTGAAAGCGACATCGCGTTCAGGACCCGCTCGGCGGGGACACCACCCTTGCGGGCCATCAGGACGCCCCAGTGCATGTGGTCGAGCTCGGGAATCGAGTGCGCGTCCGGATTGATGCTCAGCATGCAGCCGAAGTCGAGGGCCGCCTGGTGCCAGCGCCAGTCCAGGTCGAGCCGCCATGGATGGGCATTGATTTCGACGACGACATCGTGCTTCGCGCAAGCACGCAGCACCTTCTCGACGTCGATTTCGTAGCCCGGCCGCCGCTGGAGCTGTCGCCCGGTCATGTGGCCGATGATGGTCGTGTGGGGATCGGAAATAGCCCCAAGCAGGCGCTGCGTCTGCGCTTTGCGATCCAACTTGAAGCGACCGTGGATGCTGGCCACCACGAAGTCGAAGCGCTCCAGCACGTCGTCGTCATAGTCGAGCGAGCCGTCGGCCAGAATGTCGGACTCGATGCCTTTCAGAATCCGGAAATCCTTGCCGAAGCGCTTGTTCAGCCGGTCGGCTTCCCGATGCTGCTGCGCGATCTCCTCGACGGAGAGACCGCCCGCATAGTGGGCAGACTTGGAATGGTCGGCGACGCCGAAATACTCGAAGCCTCGCTGGCGCGTCGCCTTCGCCATGGTCTCCAGGGTCTCGGTGCCGTCGGAGGCATCGGTGTGGCAGTGAAGGATGCCGCGCAGGTCCTGATCGGTGACGAGCATTGGAAGCTTGCCTTTCAGAGCCGTCTCGATCTCGCCGCGCCCTTCCCGGAGCTCAGGGTCGATGAAGGGCAGACCGAGGGCGCGGTAGATCTCCGCCTCCTCGCTGGCGATTAGGGTGCGCCCCTTGTGCAAGCCGTCGGGCTCCAATCGCATCCTCTTTTCCGCAGCCAAAGCTTGGAGTTGTTCGATATGAGTGGCGGAGCCTGTCGCGAAGAGGAGAGCAGCGCCGAAGTGCTTGCGGTCAGATACTCGGATTTGCAGCCCGTCGGCCGGTGGCGTCGATGTCTTGTCCGGCTTGGCCGCCTCCGCAACGATTACGAGGTCGCCGACGAGTTCGCAGCCTCGACGGAAATCACCGGCGAACGTCGCGCGCTTGAGTTCGGGCCGGGCATTCCGGATGGAATCACGCGCGTGCTCGAGCAAGGCGGCGGCACGGTGCAAGTGAAGGCGACCTTCTCCACTTTTGGCGATCGCTAGGTTCTGCAGGATCTTGGTCTGCAGCGCGGCGCCGAGTCCTTTTGCCTTCTTGATGCGGTCGTCCTTGGCAGCGGCTTCCAATTCCGCGAGCGAAGCGATGCCGAGATCCTTGTAGAGGCGCAGCACCTTCTCCGAACGAAGGCCGGGCACAGCGAGCATCTCGAGCACGCCCTCGGGAATCTCCTTCCGCAGCTTTTCGAGGCTGGGATGACTGCCCGTTATGTGAAGCTTGGTGATGATGTCGGTTATCGCGTCGCCGACCCCCGGGATCTCCATAAGCCGGTCTTCGGCGATGAGCACGTCCAGAGGGACGGCAAGAGCCGCCAGGCTGTCGGCGGCCCGAGAGTAGGCTTTCGCCCGGTAGGGATTGCCGCCTCGCAAGGCGGTGCGCTGCGCGTACTCTCGCAGGAGACTTGCCACATCGCGCGCGTCGAGCGAAGGCATTCAGCCAGCCTCCCGGTCCGAGCTTCGCGGCGCCGCCGGAGTAAGGCGACCCCCGGGGCGGTCGCTTGACCGACGATCGAGAGAGCTCTCCAGCTTCCGGGCCGCGCGAAAATCCTCGAGGTGCTGCGTGTTCGGGCCGTAAGCCGCCTCCTTCTTGAGAAGGTTATAGATCCGGCCGACCACAAGCTGCAGGTGCTTCATCCGGCCCTTCGGCATCGCTCGCGCCTTACAAAGAGCCCGGACTGCGTAGGCGCGGAAATAGTCGAAAGCGTCTGACATGATGTCAGTAAACGCCGGCTACCCCTCATGGTTCGATCAGCAGCCATGGGTCTCATTCTCCGGCGCCGGCGCCGCGGCGGGCTCGCGGCGTCGGCGTCACGGCCTGAGTGCTGCGTCAATCCGACCGGGAAAACTTGGAACCTCTGGGCGCAGCACATGTTGTGCCCGGCCAATACTGGAGGACGACATGAACAAGAAAGTTCTTCTGCTGCTGACGGCCGCTTCGCTTCTGACGGGTCCGTCGTTCGCGCAAAATCCGCCGGCGACCGAGCGCCCGAACAACAACGCGGTCAACAGTTCCGGCCAGAACAATTCCGACAAACCGGTTTCGGGGGCCAACAGCTTCACCGAGGGCCAAGCCAAATCGAAGATCGAGCAGGCCGGTTACACCGACGTCACGGGCCTGAAGAAGGACGACAACGGCGTGTGGCGCGGCAAGGCCAGCAAGGGCGGCACATCGACAAACGTCAGCCTGGATTTTCAGGGCAACGTCAACGCGGCCAAGTAACACTGAAGCGCAGTAGCGAACGCAGACAAGGATTCAAAATGACCGTTACGATTTCACGTCTCTACGACAACTATTCCGACGCACAGCGCGCGGTGACGAGCCTCGAAGCGGCAGGTCTGCCGCATTCGGAGGTGAGCATCGTCGCGAACAATTCGGACAACTGGTACAGCACAGACAAGAAAGTCGATCGCGACCGCGACGGTGTCGACGATCGTGCCGAAGGTGCTGCCACGGGGGCCGGCGTCGGCGCGGGTCTCGGCGGCGCAGCCGGTCTGCTCGCTGGCCTTGGACTGCTGGCCATTCCGGGCTTGGGTCCGGTGGTCGCGGCCGGATGGCTCGCCTCGACGGCGCTGGGCGCGGTCGCCGGCGGCGCCACGGGCGGAGTCGTCGGTGCGCTGACGCAAGCCGGCGTTTCCGAGGAAGAAGCACCTCTCTATGCCGAAGGCGTAAGGCGCGGCGGCACGATGGTTTCGGCCCGCGTTGCTGACGGCGACCGTGCGCGGTACGAAGCAATCCTCGACCAATCCGCCGTCAATCTGCGCGACCGCAGCGCGGCTTGGCAAAAGTCGGGGTGGAAGAGCTACGATCCCGCGGCGCAACCTTACGGCGCGGACGAGGTCCGCCGCGAGCGCCAACTCTACGGCACAGGCGTACGGTAAATCGGTTGGCAGCCCGCCTCCAAAGCGGGCCGCCTTTTTTTGCACGCGACAACGATCGAATACAGGAGCGGAAAATGAGCCGCGGAATGCCATCGATGACCGCCCTCTTGGGCATGCTCGCTCTCGCCGGTTACCAGAATCGGGACAAGCTGGCGGAGATGTTTCGCAACGCGACCACCGGGCAGCCGGCGGCAGGCAACAAGGATTCGCTAAGCGGCATGCTCGGCAACTTGGGCGGCCTCGTCGGCGGCGGTGGCGTGGGTTCGCTGCTCAACGGCGGGATCGGCGAACTTCTCGAGCACTTCAAACAGAACGGTCAGGGTGACGCCGCGCAGTCCTGGGTCGATCACGGGCCGAACCGGGAGGTCACGCCGCCCGAACTTAAGCAGGCGATCGGTCCGGATGTCCTGCAGAAGCTGGAACAGCAGACTGGAATGTCGCAGCAGGAGATACTCGACCGCTTGTCCCGCGAGCTGCCGACTGCCGTGGACAAATACACGCCCGATGGACGCGTTCCTTCTCCGTCGGCTGGTTAACACAACGCGCACTCGGAGGGAAAATGGGCATCATCTGGACGATCATCATCGGTTTCATCGCAGGAGTCATCGCGAAATTCATCATGCCCGGCGGCAACGAGCCGACTGGTTTCGTTCTGACCACGATCCTTGGAGTCGTGGGAGCGTTCGTGGCGACCTATCTCGGTCAGGGGCTCGGCTGGTATCGGCCTGGCGAAGGAGCGGGGCTGGTCGGCGCCGTCATCGGCGCGATCATCGTACTGTTCGTCTATGGGCTGATGGCGGGCAGGAGCGGCCGGGCTATCTAGACCGACCAAGCAGCAGGAGCCGCGGCGGATCGAAGCGCAGCGGCTCTTCGAAACCAAATCAAAGGTCTTCTCGCAGTCCCTTGAAGAACGGATGCCGGACCTTTCCTTCGGCGGACTTGGCCCTGTACTCGACCTCGGCCAACAGCTTCGGCTCGACCCAGATGCCCTTGTGTGCGATCCGCTTCGCGTAGGGTTGGGTCTTCCGGATCAGCGGCTTCAGACGCTTCTGCAACTCGGCAGCCGAAACCTTGTCGAAGCCGTGATCGACCTTGCCTGCGTAGACGAGGTCGTCGCCCTTTCGCCGTCCGAGGTATATGCCGTCCCATTTCCCCTCGTCGAGCGCGAAGCCGGCGATCGTCAGGGTCTCCCGCTGCGCGCAGGTCTTCTTCACCCAGTTGTTGCCGCGGCCGCTGGCGTATGCGCTGTCGCGTACCTTCGAAACGATGCCCTCGAGCCCGATCTTGCAGGCGTGTGCGAATATGTCGGCACCTTCAAGCTCGAAGCTTTCGCTGAACTGGATCTCGGTGCCGTCGATGATCTTCTTGAGTTCGGTCTTGCGCTGGAAGAGCGGCAGCTTCCGGAGGTCGCGGCCGTTCACGTACAGGAGATCGAAGGCGACCAGTACGATGCTGGTCGACTTGCCTTTCAGTTCGTTCTGAAGGACCGAGAAGTCCGTCGTGCCGTCCGCGGCGGGGACCACGATTTCACCGTCCACGATCGCCGACCCCGCTTTGATGTGCCAGGCGTCGTCGGCGACCTTCTTGAAGCGGTTGGTCCAGTCGTGGCCGCGGCGGGTGAATACCCTCACGGCTTCGTTCGCCAGCTGGACCTGGACCCGGTAGCCATCGAACTTGATTTCGTGAATCCATCGCGCCCCGGACGGCACCTTCTCGATCGATGATGCCAAGGCCGGTTCTACGAAGCCGGGGAACGGCGCCTTCACGCCGACCGCCGCCGGTTTACGTCGCTGAAACGCCACGCAACGAACTCCAACGCAACTGGTGGACTCAAGCCGGGACGGCAGGATTCGTTTCAGGAACCCCCGAATCCTTGCAGCGTTGCATCGCCGTCAGTTCGAAAGAGGAGGAGCCAATGGCGGCAGCGAAGAAGACAGCGCGTGGACGCAAGCAGGACCGGGCGCGCGTCGCCAAGGGACAGGACTACGAAGTCCGCTACGAAGCGAAGAAGACCGGCCGCTCGGCATCGGCCGTGAAGAAGGCTGTCAAGAAGGTCGGCAATAGCCGCAAGCGGGTCGAGAAGCGCTTGGGACGCTGAACCAGCGGCCAGTCTTCGCCGGTTTCTGCCAAACGTCGACACTCCGCCGGAAGACGAGCATACTTTTAGAGACCTTGTGTTGGCCGTCCTTATCGGTCAGCATGGGGAATATTTGTTGATCTTCTCGGTTTCACCCGGCCAATTTCAAGAGGGTGTCATGACAGTTCACGATCATTGGCAGATGGATGCCAGCGCTCCCGAATTGTATGAACGGTATCTCGTCCCCGCCATCACGTCGGTCTGGGCCGATGATCTACTCGATCGCATCGAGCCTGCGAAGGGCGAAAGCGTACTGGACGTGGCGTGCGGGACCGGTGTCGTGGCGCGACGGCTGGCCGAGCGCGGCCACGTCGGAAGGCTGGTCGGCATAGACCTCAACGGGGCCATGCTGGCCGTGGCCCGGGCGAAATCCAGCGACGTGGAGTGGACCGAGGGCAGCGCGCTGGATTTGCCCTTCGCAACGCGCAGCTTCGATCTCGTGCTCTGCCAACTCGGACTGCAATTCTTTCCTGACCGACCGCAGGCGCTCCGAGAGATGGCTCGCGTCCTCAGGCCGTCCGGACGCCTCGGGCTCAGCGTCTACAGCGCAATCGAGCACACTCCGGCGGCGAACGCTTTCGTTCAGGCGCTGGATGGGTTTCTCGGGCCAGAGGCCTCGCGGACCAAACGTGCCGAGCATCTTACGTGCAACGCCGACGAGGTGGGCAATTGGGTGCGCCAGACGGGCTTCGACCGTGTGGGTGTCGAGACCGTGACCAAGGAGATCGGCTTTCCATCGGCGCTCGACTACGTTCGCTTCCAGCTCACGGCGACCCCGATGGCCGCACTGTTGACGAGAGAGGACGACGCCGGACGTGAGCGCACGATCGCGGCTATCGCCGACGACGTGGCGGCCCGTCTGGATCCCTCGATACTCGCGAACGGCAGGCTGACGTTTCCACAGGAGTCCTTCGTGGTTATCGCATCGCTGCGCTGACCGTCCTTTTCGTTCGTCCGGGTCTGCTCGTGGCAGCCGAGCCTTGACAGCGTGCTGAAATTGGAAACGTCGATCGCAGGAGCTTCCGTACATGAATGAGCGTTCGAAGGAATCCGAGACACCGATTCATGACCGAGCGCTGCTGTTGCACGGCGCGAAGCGCAACCAGCTGTTGACCTTGGACGAGGTCCGTCGATACGGTAGCGACAGCTTCTCCGATCCCGACTTCGTCCGGCTGTACGGCATGAAGCCGGCCGAGTGGTACGCGCGCGGGGTGCGTTTGCTCGGCCGGACCGCCGTCGAGTGCACCCGAGATGCCGTTGCCGACCGCATCGGGCAGGACGTCGCGGCCGTCGCGGCGTCGCTTCCGGCACCGGGCCGGTGGGTCGTCGTCGATCCTTTCGCAGGCTCTTGCAATACCTTGTACTGGATATTGCGGCACGTGCCGCGATCGCGCGGGATCGCCTTCGAGTTCGACCCTCAGGTCTTTCAGCTGACCAAGCAAAACCTCGCGGCCCTCGATCGGGCCATCGATCTGAAGTGCGGCGATTACAGCGTCATGCTGGGTCAACTCCATACCGCGCCCGATGAGGCCATGATCGTCTTCGTGGCGCCGCCTTGGGGCACTGCGCTGAATGAGATGGAAGGCCTCGATCTGCGCCGGACAGAACCTCCCATAACCAAGATCATCGCGGAGTTCGGCGACGCCTTTGCCGCTAGGCGGATCCTTTTCGCCGTTCAGGTGTACGAGAAGTTGGATAAGGAGTCTCTGGCCGAGCTTCAAGGAAAGCTCGATTGGTCCGACCTGAAGATCTACGATTTCAATGCTGCCGGCAGAAATCACGGCGTTCTTTTGGGCACGCGAGGATGGACGCCCTGAAGGATTTATCGCGCTATGCCCGGCAGGAAAACCGGGTGAAGGCGTCAGCCGCTGCACGCCGGGCTCGACGTCGCGCATGTAGATCTCGCTGCGCAGAAACGCGATCTCGTCGTCGATGGCGGCCTCGTCGACATCGATGAACCACGACTTGTGTCTCCCGTCGCTGCCGTCGTTCCAGCGGTAGCCGCGCCGCTTCAGTGAATCCTTGAGCTCGAACGGCGACTGCTCCGCCCATACGCGCATCATCGGCTTGCGTGCGGTCTCTAGCAGTAGCGCGAGCGCCGGCGCGCCCGTATCCGGAAGCTCGAACGCGAGAACCTCGAGCAGAGCGTGGCAATCGTCGACCGCCCGGTGCGCTTGGTGGAAGAAGCCAACCCCAGTCAACAGGTAGCCGAGTTGCGCGCCTGCGAAGCCGTGCTTTCGCTAGTCGATTTCGGTCGCGCTGCAGCCCCAGGCCTTGTGCTCGAAGACCGGCCAATAGCGCTCCGCGAACTTCCGGTCGAAACCACTGTTATGCGCGATCGTGATGACCGCGTCGTCGACGAACGCGGAGACGGCAGCATCGTCGATCCGCTGGCCGGCGACCATCTCGTCGGTTATGCCCGTGATCGCGGTTATCTCGGGCGGGATGGGGGCGGAAGGTTCGTTGAAGGCGGCGAACGTATCCCTGACGCCGACGATCCGACCGTCCGGCGTGTAGTCGAACTTGACCATCCCAAGCTCGATGATCTCGTCCTTACGATGATCGAGGCCGGTCGTCTCTGTGTCGAGCAGGATGCCGGTCCTGGTTTCCTGCCCCGCTGGCCGGGACAACGGTATGCGCGGGACCAGGCGGCGCAGCACCCGATAGTCCGACGATCGGCTGAGTGCCTCGGCCAAGGCCGCGAGATCGGTCGTGTGTTGAAGCATCGATTCTCAAGGGATAGCGCTGTTCGCTTACCAGTGTGGCACAATACGGGCCCGCGAGGTATCCGAGATTCAAGCGATTCACGGCGTTTTCAGGAGCGTAGATGTTGTTCGGCCGGATTGCAGGCGCAGCAGCATCGGCTGAGCGGCTCGGCAGCGGGGCGGAGTTCGGACCGTCTCCCAGGGTTGGGAACACGGGCCGGCCCTCCTGCGTAGCGTCGTTGTTCACGACAGGCTGAGCGAGCAGCTCAATGGCGAGAAAACTGAAAACCTACGTCACGTCGCTGGGCTTCTACGACCAGGCGGTCGCGGCGCCATCGATGAAGGCGGCGCTGGAGGCCTGGGGCGCCAGCAGCAACCTCTTCCATCAAGGCGCCGCGCGTGAAACGGACGACCCCGACATCGTCGCCGTCACGATGGCGAAGCCGGGCGTGGTGCTGCGGCGTCCGGTCGGCTCGACCGGCGGTTTCACCGAGCACGCCGAGCTGCCGACCGACCTGGCGGAAGAGGAAGGCGCCAGACGTCCCAAGCGGCGTCAGGCCAAGCCTGCGAAGCGCCCGGCCAAGATCGACGACAAGGCCGCGCGCAAAGCCGCGCAGGATTTCGAGAAGGAGCAGCGCCGACAGGACGCCGAGCGACGCAAGGAGGAAGCGGCTCGCGAGAGGGACCGCGCCCGCCGCGACAAGGCTGTCGCCCAGGCGCAAGCCGATATCGAGAAGGCCAAGCGGGCGCACGACGCGAGAGTAGCTGATATCGAAGCCGAGCGGGCCACGCTCGACGAGCGCGCTCAGGCCGAGGACACGCGCTGGGAGCGGGAGCGCGAGAAGCTGCGGGCGGCTCTCCGTCGGGCGCGAGACTAGGACGCGCTGGAGCCGAGGCTCAGAACGGCTCGGCTCCGAGGCTGAGTCCGAAGGCCATGGCCGCCAACAATGACAGCAGCAGGCCGGCGCCGCAGAAGATCGCGACGATCTTCAGCTCCTCGGTATCGACTTCCGCGCGGGTCGCTTGTGAGAGCGCTCTGGCCAAGGTGACAAACATCGGTCTTCTCCGAAGAACGGGAGAGGACACCGTAGCTGGACGGGGCGTGGCGCCGTGTGAACTGGGTCTCACATGCTGGGCGATTTGAGCTCGCGGATGTGGCGCAGACGGCGAGCAACTGCAGTGAGCAGCGGTCGTTATCTTCCATGGAGAATGAGAGAGCCAAATTGCTGGCGCAGGCCGAACGGTGCCGGAGGCTTGTTGCCTCGATCACGGATCCGGACACGGTCGAGCGTCTCACTGATCTCGCCGAGGAATGCGAGAGGCGCGCGGCCGAGATCACCTCCCAAGGCGAAGAGGGCGATCGGTGAGGTTTTGCTCGAGGATCTATCGGGCCTCGCCAGAGCCCGAGAACAGCACCGTCGGAGGCGTCGCCCGCGGTGGGATCGACCTTCCGCCCGGGCTTC
>NZ_JAKLTZ010000080.1:0-1048 GCF_022012555.1 Bradyrhizobium zhengyangense
GTGACGTCTTCGTGTTCCGCAGCAAACGCACGGACAGAGTGAAGCTTCTGGCGTGGGACGGCAGCGGCATGGTGCTGGTGACGAAGTGGTTGCACCAGGGGCACTTCACCTGGTCGCTGATCCGCGAAGGCGTGGTGCATCTCAGTGCGACACAGCTCGCAATGCTGCTCGACGGACTCGAGTGGACGCGCGTCTCGGCCAAGCTCGTGAAGCAGCCGGCAATTGTCGGCTGAGAGGAGAGGATTTCGCTGGAGCCTGCGGCGCGCGGAGGTATGGTCCATTTATGGCGATACGCCCCGGGACGTTTCCCGACTGATCCAGCCGCTCTAACGGAGATGGTGCTCGCGCTCGACGCCCAGAACGAGAAGCTGCGTGTTGCGGTGCAGACGCTCAAGGAGATGATCTTCGGGAAGCGCTCGGAACGCCTTGCCACGCTCGTGGCCGAACAGCTTGCGCTTGAGCTTGACGATCTTGAGACCAGTGTCACGCCGCCTGCAGCTGCCAACGACGATGCACCTGCGGTGAAGCCGTCCGATAAGCTACGTAAGAAGGCGCGCCGCAACATCGGCGCGTTGCCCAAGCATCTGCCGCGCTGTGAGCAGGTCCTGGAGCCGGAGGTGACGGCCTGCCCGTGCTGCCAGGGCCAGCCTCACAAGATCGGCGAGGACGTCAGCGAGGTGTTGAACGTGATCCCGGCGCTCCTGCGCGTGCTGCGCACGATCCGTCCCAAATACGGCTGCCGCGGCTGCACCGATGGCGCGGTCCAGCCAAAGTGCTGCCGCGCCTGATTGAGGGCGGTATGGCCTCGACGGCCCTCGTGAGCCATATGGTGGTCTCGAAGTTCGCCTGGTATTTGCCGCTGTACCGGTAAGTTCAGATCCTGGCCGGCCACGGCATCCATCTTGACCGCGCGACACTCGCCGGTTGGGTCAAACGTACCGCCTGGTGGCTCAGGAGCCTTTATGAGCTGTAGCTGCGGATCATTCAGGCTGCGCCGCGCGTGTTCTGCGACGAGACGCCGATGCCGGTGCTTGATCCAGGACGACAT
>NZ_JAKLTZ010000081.1:0-1046 GCF_022012555.1 Bradyrhizobium zhengyangense
GGGACGTCTTCGTGTTCCGCAGCAAACGCACGGACAGAGTGAAGCTTCTGGCGTGGGACGGCAGCGGCATGGTGCTGATGACGAAGTGGTTGCACCAGGGGCACTTCACCTGGCCGCCGATCCGCGAAGGCGTGGTGCATCTGACTGCGACACAGCTCGCGATGCTGCTCGACGGACTCGAGTGGACGCGCGTCTCGCCCAAGCCGGTGAAGCAGCCGGCCGTTGTCGGCTGAGAGGAGAGGATTTCGCTGGAGCCTGCGCCGCGCGGATGTATGGTCCATTTATGGCGATTCGCCCGGACGTCCTCTCGACTGATCCCGCCGCTCTAACAGAGATGGTGCTCGCGCTCGACGCCGAGAACGAGAAGCTGCGTGTTGCGATGCAGACGCTCAAGGAGATGATCTTCGGGAAGCGCTCGGAACGGCTTGCCACGCTCGTGGCCGAGCAGCTTGAGCTTGAGCTTGACGATCTTGAGACCAGTGTCACGCCGCCGGCAGCTGCCAACGACGATGCACCTGCGGTGAAGCCGTCCGATAAGCTACGTAAGAAGGCGCGCCGCAACATCGGCGCGTTGCCCAAGCATCTGCCGCGCTGTGAGCAGGTCCTGGAGCCGGAGGTGACGGCCTGCCCGTGCTGCCAGGGCCAGCTTCACAAGATCGGCGAGGACGTCAGCGAGGTGTTGGAGTGATCCCGGCGCTCCTGCGCGTGCTGCGCACGATCCGTCCCAAATACGGCTGCCGCGGCTGCACCGATGGCGTGGTCCAAGCCAAAGTGCTGCCGCGCCTGATTGAGGGCGGCATGGCGTCGACGGCCCTCGTGAGCCATGTGGTGGTCTCGAAGTTCGCCCGGTATTTGCCGCTGTACCGGCAAGTTCAGATCCTGGCCGGCCACGGCATCCATCTTGACCGCGCGACACTCGCGGTTGGGTCAAACGTACCGCCTTGTGGCTCAGGAGCCTTTATGAGCTGCAGCTGCGGATCATTCAGGCTGCGCCGCGCGTGTTCTGCGACGAGACGCCGATGCCGGTGCTTGATCCAGGACGACAT
>NZ_JAKLTZ010000082.1:0-1011 GCF_022012555.1 Bradyrhizobium zhengyangense
GTGTCGCGGCCTGATGATGATTGCCGCGATGATTGTCGCGCGCAAGAGTTTTGTTGAACTCTGATTGTCGCGCAGCGTCAATCAGCGACGGTTTTGGATGTCGCGTGCGATGGCGGCCGTCCGGGACCGCGTTTTCGTTCGAGGGCGGTCCGTCTGCGATAGCTCTCGACGTTCATCTCGACGATGGTGGCGTGATGAACGAGGCGATCGATAGCGGCCAGGGTCATGGCGGGGTCCGGGAAGACCCTGTTCCATTCGCCGAATGGCTGATTGGCGGTGATCAGCATCGAGCGGCGCTCGTAGCGTGCGCTGATGAGCTCGAACAGCACGCTGGTCTCGGCCTGATCCTTGGTGACGTAAGCGAGATCATCAAGAATCAGGAGATCGAAGCGATCGAGACGATTGATGGCCGCCTCGAGGTTAAGCTCGCGTCGCGCTAGCTGGAGCTTCTGCACGAGATCGGTGGTCCGGGTGAAGAGGACGCGCCATCCGTTCTCGATGAGGGCCAGGCCGATCGCTGCCGCCAAGTGGCTCTTTCCGCCGCCGGGCGGGCCGAACAACAGCAAATTGGCGCCCTTGCCCAGCCAGCTGTCACCGGCGGCGAGCGCCATCACCTGCGCCTTTGAGATCATCGGCACAGCTTCGAAGTCGAAGCTGTCGAAGGTCTTTCCGGTGGGCAAACGTGCTTCGACAAGGTGTCGTTCGGTCCGACGGCGGCCGCGTTCGGCAATCTCGTGCTCGGCGATGGTCGCGAGGAAGCGGCCGGCCGGCCAGCCTTCCTTGTCGGACTGTTCGGCAAATTGCGCCCACAGCACCTTGATGGCAGGCAGACGGAGCTCATTGAGCAACAGATTGAGGCGCGCGGCATCAACCGTGTTCGTTACGCTCATGCGGCACCTCCGGTCTCGGCGGTACCGATGAGGCATTCGTAGGTCGCAAGCGGCACGAGCTGCACCACGACGTTCGGCAGGTTGGCGGGATCGGGGGCGAAGTAAGCACGTAGCCGGTTGA
>NZ_JAKLTZ010000009.1:0-296747 GCF_022012555.1 Bradyrhizobium zhengyangense
TCCAAAAAACAGTTCATGCCAGGCTGTATCGCAGCTCATTCGCGCGATGCCCAGGTGGGGGGCTCATGCCGGTTACAGAAGGGCAACGGTAGAAAACCGTTCTACCGCACAACACCGCCGATCGATCGGCGGATCGTGCTCGACACCTCCTGGCTCGCGCGTTGCCGCCCGGTGGTGTCGCTAGAGCATGCATACGAACGCGACTGAGGGGGCGAGTATGATCGTTTCCATCCGAGAGCTTGCCTCGCGCCTTGGTTGACTTCGAGATCCGAAGGCCTCCCGGCATGACATCCTGCGGCGCCACGCGACTGCCGTGACGTGACAGGCCTGCATATTAGAGCCCTACGCCCCGATTTCGGTGGCGTGCTCTGCTACTGGAACGGTAACACTGTCACCATCATCCCTGAGCTGAACAATGACATTGCCAGAGGCGTCCAACGTCATGCGGCTCCCGCGCGGCACAACTAGTGTTGATGATTGCTCATCCAAAAGGGCCGGGCCTTCGATCGATCCTGCAATCCCGAGTTCCGATCGTCGAAGAACTGGGACTTTAACCCAAGCGCGAGTTGCATCATCATACACGGGTCGATAGCGAGATCCCTCCGAGCGAGGAGGGTCTTCCATCCGACCAAGTTTCGCGGGTTCTCGTACTTCTTTCAGGGTTACACGGATGTTCATAATCTCAAGATCAAGATCGGGTATGATATCGCCGAAGATACCTTTATAGGTCTGGATGAACGCAGCGCGAATAGTTTCACGTTCGCTCTCGCTGTAGGGTCCAACGGGCAGTCCTGTTACCAGCTCCGACCCTTGGCCCACAAAGCGAATGTCGGCGCGGCGCTCCATCTGAAGTGTACTGTGCGGAGATCTGGCCTGCGCAATCACGCGCCTTGTGTCGTCTTCCAGGCGCCTGAAGGCTGCTTCGAGTTTCTCGATTTCCATCGATCCCAGCAGGGCGCCAAGCGTTCTCGAGCGATCAACACGCGCGGGTGCAATCAACAAGCCGAGTGCCGACGCGACGCCAGCATTCGGCGGACAGATAACCTGTTTGATGCCGAGACGTCTGGCGACGTCACAACCGTGCATCGGGCCGCCACCGCCCGTCACGATGAGCTTGTACTTAGTTATATCGTGGCCTCGCTCAGCAACATGGACACGCGCGGCGGCTGCCATCGTCTCGTTAACAATGGCCTGAATGCCATTCGCCACTTTGATGAATGGCATCTCTATGGCGTGCCCGACGCCTGTGAGCGCCGCCTCTGCAGCTCCGCGGCGCAAAACCATAGTGCCACCGGCAAAGTTATCAACGTCAATCGCCCCCGAAACAACGTTTGCATCGGTAACCGTTGGCGCAGTTCCGCCGTTCGGGTAGCAGGCGGGGCCAGGTCGCGATCCCGCACTTTGCGGCCCCACCTTGAGCATTCCTAGCTCATCAACATGTGCGATGCTCCCGCCGCCCGCACCGATTTCGATAAGCTCAACAGTCGAGATGTTCACCGGCAATCCGCTTCCTGGGGCGAACCGCTTCTGGCGAGCCGCTTCAAACTGATACGCGATCAGGGGCTCGCCGTTCTCAATCACGCCAAGCTTTGCAGTTGTCCCGCCCATGTCGAAGGCAAGCACATTGTCAAATCCGGAGCGTTTGCCGAAATACGCGGCCACCAATGTGCCAGCAGCCGGCCCCGACTCCAACAGTTCGATCGGCGTACGGCGCGCTTCCTCGATATGCGTCAATCCGCCGTTTGAGAGCATCATGAAAAGTGCTCCTGGTATTCCAAAGGCCTTTAGCTGCACCTCGAGTTCACGCAAATATTTGTCTGCAATGGGCTTGATATACGCGTTCGCGGCGGTCGTTGACGTTCGTTCGTACTCCCGGATTTGTGGGCAGACCTCGGACGAGATCGACAGTTGGACTTGTGGGAAATGCCGCTCGATTAGGCTCTTGGCTCGCAGTTCATTTGTCCCATTGGCATATGAATGCAAGAATGAAACTGCCAGCGAAGTGACGCCCCTGTCGAGCAGCCGGCGTGTTTTTATTAGAAGTTCGTCTTCGTTGAGTGGATGCTGGATGTGCCCGTTGAACAAGGTGCGTTCATTAACTTCAACGCGATCATCCTGCTCAATCAATGGTTTTGGCAATTTCAGAAATAGATCATACAGATCGTATTTAAACTCCCGCTGTAAGTCGAGCGTATCCCTAAAGCCGCTCGTTGTGATCAATCCGGTCCTTGCGCCACGACGCTCGATGAGAGCGTTAGTGAACAACGTTGTCGCATGGACCACGCGACCAATCTGATCGGGATCGGTGCCGCTGGCGTTAACGACCTGCTTTACGCCGGCGAGGGCTCCAATTGTTGGATCATGGGGCGTCGTCAGCTCCTTGTGTGCGACAACGCGACCATCATCAGTGCAATAGAGGACAATGTCGGTGAACGTGCCGCCAATATCGATACCAAGCGAGTACATATCGGATCTAACCCTTCTTATACAAAATCTTTGGCGCCATCGGCTTCGGCCAGCGCTTCCTGAGCGCGGATCGGAACACCAAATCCGCCAGCGCCAGGTGTGCGCAGCAGAACGCGGGCACCAAAGTCGATAGTGTGTTGTATCTTGGGATCAACCCGAACGGTGTTGATCTGGATCTCACCGGCAGCGCCGGGATCGCCGCCTGCTAAGCCATTCGCCACAGCTTCTGGCTTAGTTCGTTCAGCCATAAAGGAAATTATGGTAGGCCCTTTATTTAGATTCTCGAAGAGAAACTCCTGCCCAGCCCCCCCTGTGAACCGACCGCTGCCCGCTGTCCGCGATCGGATTCGGCGGTGGCAAATTCTGATCGGCGCGGTTCGTTCCAGCACCTCGACGGGCGTGGAGGAAATGTTGCTCGGCCAAGACAACACGCTTGCGCCGTCCGAGGCCGCGCTGGCCCCATAGCCTCCGTTCAGGAAGAATAAGTTAGCGAAAGTCTTTCCATCCTCTTTGACGCCGGCCAGGTTTACGCACCAGAGAGGTGAGCCGACGTCGGAGATGACTCTCTCCGGCACGACTTGTGACAGCGCACGCAAGACCATCGCCGGCAGGAAATGTCCGATAAGTGCGCGTGCCCCGCCCGCTGCGGGCGGCTTTGAATTAAGAATTGAGCCAAGAGGTGCATGAATATTGAGCGGTTCCAACGCACCGTCATTGTTTGGCGTGTCGGGCGTAAGAACGGCTTTGATTCCATAGGCAGTGTATGCCGTCGTATAAGCAGCGCAGACGTTGATGGAGCGCTGCACTTGAGGATCTGTACCTCGGTAATCAACCTCGATTTCATCACCATGAACTTTAAGCGCCATCCGCAACACGATGCTATTTTCAAATCCATCGCTGACGGCGGTGGCATGATAGACGCCATCCGGTATTGCGGAAATCGCACGCCGCATCGCGGCTTCCGTCCGACCGCGGATCTGTTGAGACACTTCGGAGAATGAACGGAGCTCCCACTCCTTTAGCAAAGAAATGAGGCGCACCTCCATCAGATGCAGTGCAGAAAACTGCGCATAAAGGTCGCCTACCGTCTGATCTGGCGTACGAACGTTCTGGCGAAGCAGGCTTTCAAATGTGCGGTTCATTCGACCCGCCTCAACCACCTTCATCATTGGGATTTGGAATCCCTCCTCGTACACCTCGCGTGCATCGGCAGAACGGATGCGTCCACCAATGTCAGGAGCGTGCGTGACCGACCCAGCGAACGCAACAATATTGCCATTCAAGAAAATGGGCTTGGCTACCGTGATATCGGGCAGATGGCCGGTGCCAAGCCAGACATCGTTGGTGATCAGGATATCGCCCTCGGAGAGGGTCTCATGTGGAAACTGTTTGAGAAAGCCACGAACCGTCCGCGGAACGGTACCGATAAAGGATGGAATGCTGTTAGCGGGTTGCGCTAACGAGCGTCCTTCGGCATCCATGAGAACGCACGCAAAATCATTAGACTCGCGAACGACGGATGAGAAGGAGGTACGCAGCAGCGTCGTAGCGGCCTCTTCAGTCAGAGAAATCAGCCTTCGCCAAATCAATTCAAGCTGGATTGCATCAAGCACGTGTCAGTCTCCTTGGAGCGCCCGCGGCCTTGCCCTACGGTCTTGCACTCGCCCACGAAGCGCTGCGCGACAGTCGCACCAGCTCGGGCATTCTGCGGGACATTAAGTCAGGCTAAACGCGTCAGCCAATTCTTCTTGCTGCACGCTCTATACGCGGGTGATATAGCATTGGGATTGTTTGGCGGGCACGTCGGCCCGCGAGAGTTGCCTAGCTCGATCCGAAATCCCGCTAGGGGGCTTACTCCGTGCAGTCGCCGCACTTCACGACATGGGGGTCGTTGTGCAGGAACGTTTCCTTCAAGCTACGCGTGAAACGCTGCGACAGCGATGACTTCACAAGATGTCCCGGAAAGATTGCGAACATCTTAACCGAGATTCTCGGCGAAATACGAACAAATCGAACGTTATCGGAAATAAGCGGTTTGATGTAGGGACTTACGACGCCGATGCCAAGGTCGGCGGCGGCGAGCGAACAGAGGATCGCCGAATAGGTGACCTCGATCTCGGACGAGGGTTTCACGCCGTGCTGCGCGAGTGTCTGACGCCACAAATCACTTAGATCGTCTCCACGATTGAGAGTGAGCAGCGTTGCCTCTTGAAAATCAGAGACCGCAACCTCCTTCTTCGAAGCAAGCGGGCTGTTTGCGCAGACCGCACATAGGGCCTCAGATTCGTCACACACCTCGATTTCGAACTCTCCTGTTCGGAAATGAGCTCCGCTCGTCGTCAGGCCAACATCATAAATGCCATTGAGGAGCCCGTCTCTGATCTGCAGCGACCCTCCCGTCTGAAGGTTGATGCTCACACCGGGGCTAGACTGCCGGAATGCCTTCATGATCGTTGGAATAACGCCCATAGCCAGGGACGGAGTGGCAGCGATGCGCAATAGGCCGGTGCCGGATGACCTGATACTTTCAGCGGCTTGCTGTATCGTTTCCAAGCCAAGATAGTGCTTTTGGACGATTTCAAAGAGCATTTTGGCTTCAGGGGTTGGAACCAAACGGCCCCGTCGATAATCGAACAGTCGAAATTTCACAGCGTCTTGCGCTTGCGCCAACAGCCGGCTCACCGACGGTTGCGTTGTATTTAGAATTTCGGCTGCGGCAAGCGTTGTCCCACATTGCATCATAGCCCGAAACGCATCGATCTCGCGGGAACTGAGCGCTCTAGCCATATGCCGCCCAAACAAATTTACATTTTAGATGCATAAGCCCGATTCGAATAAATCAAATGGTATTCTCGGCCATGCGTCAAGTCGTTCGACGGATGAACTTCAGCTCCCACAATAAGAAAGGCCGCGGCGCTTTGTTGCACCGCGGCCCTTTTGTATGCGCATTGAAAGGCTCGACAAAGGCGGCGCGCCACGAGATCTCTTATGGAACGCCTGTAGCTGGACGTTTCGTATTGACGTTTTTGGGATAGCGTAACCCGAGGTTTTCGCGAAGTGTCTTGCCGCGGTAGCTTTTGCGCATAAGTCCGCGTTCCTGGAGCACGGGGACTACCATCGACACAAAATCTTCCAGGCAGGTCGGCATGTAAGGGAACGTTATCATAAACCCATCTCCAGCTTCATTGTCGATCCAACGTTCCATCTCGTCGGCGATCTGGCTTGGAGTGCCACAGAAAATCTCGAATCCGCGTTCGTAGCGCTGTGCAATCTCCCTTAGCGTGAATTTACGCGATCGGATCATGTCCGCAAGTATATTGAAATAACCCTGATGAAGGTTTGAGGAAGTCGGGATCATCTGTTCGGGAACGAGTTCGTCCAGTGGCAGCTTCGACAGGTCGACTTCAAGGTCCGTACTGACATACGCGACCTTGGCTTCAATCGGCATCACACTGTTTAGTAGGCGAAGCTTTTCCTTCGCTTCTGCTTCGGTTGAACCGACCATCGCGCGGAAGCCGGCGAGTACCTTAAGTTCGGAAGGATCACGGCGGTACTTCGCCATCCTGCTTTTGATATCCTTGTAGAGGGACGCAGCCTCCTCAAGAGTTGCGCCCGTTCCGAAGACGACCTCAGCGGTTTCTGCGGCAAATTCCCTACCCACCGAGGACGCGCCCGCCTGGATAATGACGGGTTGCCCCTGCGGAGCACGTGCAATATTGAGTCCGCCTTGTACCTTGAAATGTTTCCCTTCGTATCGAACGTGGTGAAATCGGTTCGGATCGAAGTTCATAGCTCTTGCCTTGTCGAAGATGAAGGCATCATCGTCCCAAGTATCCCAGTAAGCTCGGACCACCTCCAGGGCTTCTCTGGCTCTGGCATAGCGCTCGTCGTGTGGCGGCATCGTCTTATAGCCATAGTTGCGGCATGAATACTGGTTTGCAGTCGTCACAACGTTCCACGCTGCTCGCCCTCCCGAAAGGTGATCGAGCGATGCGAATTGCCGGGCGATATTAAACGGCTCAGTGAAGCTCGCAGATACCGTGGCGCCGAGGCCAAGCTCTTCTGTGCTCGCAGCTAGCGCAGAGAGAAGCGTCAAGGGCTCAAGTACGTTTTGCCCGCGTGGCCATTGCGCCATTGCGTGGAGATTGTCGACATCAACGCCCGGACTGTCCGCTAGAAACATCAGATCGAAGCGGCCTGCTTCACATAGCTTTGCGAGCTCTGTGTAGTACTGAAGACTCAACGCCTTCTTTGGATCCGTATCTGGATGGCGCCACGCGGCACTTGCGCTACCGGCTGCATGTATGAGTGCGGCGAAAGCGATTTCCTTTGCCATTTCGTTCCTCAATTCCTCTCTGGTCGTATGTAGAGATGCTGCGTGTTAATCGAGCACCGCCGAAATGAACTCTTTGGTCCTTGCGCCCTTGGGGTGCATAAGAACCTCTCGGGCAGTGCCTTCTTCTGCGATTTGGCCTTGTTCCATAAAGATCACGCGATCTGCGACCTCGCTCGCAAATCCAAGTTCGTGCGTAACGACCACCATAGTCATGCCGGTGCGTGCCAATTCCTTCATCGCCGCGAGGACTTCGGCAACGAGTTCAGGATCGAGTGCAGATGTCGGCTCGTCGAAGAGCATAAGGCGCGGGTGCATAGCCATAGCCCGCGCGATGGCCACACGTTGTTGCTGGCCGCCAGACAGGCTGGAAGGGTACGCGTTACGCTTCTCGGATAAGCCTACGCGTGCTAGGAGGGCTTCCGCCTCACAAACGACGTCAGCCTTATTGCGCTTTAAGACACGCACGGGTCCCTCAATGACATTGTCAAGAGCAGTCATATGGGGAAAGAGATTAAATCGTTGAAACACCATCGCGGTCTTCGTCCGCTGGCGGGCGAGTTCCGCACCGCCTAGTGGCCGCAATTGCGACCCCACTTGGCGATAGCCCACGATTTCGTCGTCTATCCAGATATGTCCTGAGTCGACGGAAACCAGTTGATTAATACATCTCAAGAGCGTCGTTTTGCCTGAGCCTGATGAGCCGATCAAACACACTACTTCATTGGGCATGACGTCGAGGGAGACGCCGTCCAGAACTTGTAGATTTCCATACCGCTTCTTAACTCTTCTCATTGAGAGCAAAGGCTTGGTCATCGGACCCTCACGACAGATGTTCCCCGCGCGAACCGCCATTCGAGCAGCAACTGAAGCGGCGTGAGAATGGAGACAGCGAGGAGATACCAAGCGCCTGCTACGATCAGTAGCTCAATCACGCGCTGATTGACGAAGTACACGTTCTGTGCGCTGTAAAGTAAATCGGTGTACTGGATCACGCTGGCGAGTGACGTCATTTTTACCATTCCAATAAACTCGTTACCAATCGGCGGAACTATCACGCGCATTGCTTGAGGTAGGACGATTCTCCAGAGCGCGTGTAGACGGGTCATGCCAATCGACTGTGCCGCTTCGTGCTGGCCCGCATCAACCGAGAGGATTCCGGCGCGAATGACCTCCGAGGTATAGGCACCCTGATTGATGCCAAGGCCAAGCAGCGCGGCCCAAAAGGGCGTGATGACATCGACAGTCGGGGCCGTCCACAGACCGGGAATGCCGATGACTGGGATGATTAAGGCTAGATTATACCAAATCAGAAGCTGGAGGATTACCGGCGTCCCGCGAAAGAACCATTGGTAGCCAAATGCGACGATGACTAGGAGCGGATTATCCGACATTCGCATAATCGAGATAGCCAAGCCGAGCGCGACACCGACAATCATCGCCAGCACGGACAAGATCATCGTATGCCAGAAGCCCGCGAGAATTGTAGGCGCCGCTAAGTATTTGGCAACAACGTTCCATTCGATCTGCGCGTTAGCGAAGGCCCTTACAATAAGGACCAACAGACCAAGAACTAGTACGCCCATTATCCAGCGGCCGACGTAACGCGGCGGCACGATCTCGACCAACGACAGATCGGGCCGTGAAAAGAGAGTGGAGGAACCGCTGCTCGATCGTACAGGCTTGTTTGACACCGCGCTCATTTTCGCGGTTCCGAATTTAGATATACTTCCGAAATAGCGAGTTTGCTCAACTGATATCTAGCCAGGATCTTTGCATAAGTGCCGTCCTTAATCATCGCATCCAGAGCGTCGGCGATCGCGTCACGCAGCGCGACATCGCCCTTACGCACACCAATTGCCTTGAATTCTGGCGCGAAGGGCTCGCCGATCGTCTTGTAAAGGCCTTTGGACTCCGCAATCATGTAAGGAACCTCGACGAAGCCCTGCAGTGCTGCATCAATTCGGCCTTGCGTTAGCTGCAGCCGCGTATCTGGCGTTGATTCGGTGCCAATCAACTTCACAGCCGGCATTCCCTTCTGAACGCAGTCCGACTCGCTCTTTGCAAGCATCACTTTGTACCAAACAGTGGACCGAATGGCGCCGGCCCGCTTACCGCAAAGATCGGACAACTCCTTTAGCTGAGAATTGGAAAGTGCGTAGACCTGATAGAAATCCCTGAAGTAATCGACCATCTCCATAATGGAATGACGTTCAGGGAGGTCGCTAAGTCCACCCATGATGATATCGATCCGACCGGTCTGCAGTGACGGGATGTACTGCGCAAATAGCATTTCATTGAATTCGGCCTTGACGCCCAAACGTGCTGCGATTTCCCGGCCAATATCTACATTCATCCCTCTGAATTCGCCCGTCTCCGGATCCTTGAACTGCAGCGGTGGCAATGCATTGCTGAGACCCATGCGCAGGACTCCCGCCGTTTTGACTGCGTCGGGCACCTGGATCTCTGCTGCACTCACTACCCTCCAGGAGGCAATGGAAAGCCCTACAATTGCTGATAGGGCAACAACTTTCGCGATTTGACTGGTGAACCCGTTTACTCGCCACGGTCCCATCTATTTCTCCTCCCTATTGGTAGCCCTTGCCTTCAGGGGCACGTGTTTCACTCGGCCGCGTGCTGTTGAGGGTAGGAAATTAGACCTCAATGACGCGGCACCGACGTCTTCCATTGGCCAGCACGGCAAACCGCGAAGCGTGCTTGGGCTCGACACGGGAAGCTGGGCGGCAGTTTCGCAACTCGTAAAGTGTTGCTTTCCTGCCGCCACAGCTCGACGGTGCTAATTAGCAACGCTAAGGGGCGGGCTATTTTGGATCAAATTCATTCTATCAAGGTCAGTATGCATCCAAGGCATAGGCCGACCCTCAGCACAAAAAATGGCCCATGCTAGGACAAAACGCGCCATCCATTGATTGTGCGTTGCGGGGCCTCGCGAACCGCTGAGCGGCAGTCTCGATGGCGGTCTCCATTATTAGAGCTCCGGAGCGGGAAAGGGAGGTGCTCTTTCCGTGACACCTGCGCGATGGCAACGGCATGGGCGATGTCCTCGGAGTTGAAGTGTATCGAACGCACTTAAAGATGCTTGTCGCCACACGACCGGGCGAGATCTCGGTGACGCGAGCGCGAGATCAGTAAAGAACGGGGCTCAGCCCGCGAACGCGCAATACGCTGGCCTTGGTGGCATGATGGCTAGGGATGAAGAAAGCCAGGGCGTTCTGGAAAGGCGTAGTGGCCAGCGACCGACCAGACGTCAACCACGTAGCGGCGCGCATCGGCATTCTTGTCACGATCAGCCGTTTCACGTGCAGTGCCGCGCGCAGATTGACGTCGAGCAGCGCGTGGATTTCGTCAGACGCAAGGTCTAGGATGTTGCTACGCTGCGACTGACCGGCCTTGTTGACGAGAACGTCGAATGTGGTCGTACGCGCTAGCGCTCCAGGACGTCGAGATCGTTAATCTCGCGCCGACAGCCTCCGCATCCGGCTTGGCCGACAGCCTGGCCAGCGGCCGAACCTCGCGCTAGCGAGTAAATTAGAAGCCCTGAGGGCGGAAGCGGCGCCGAACCGTCGCAGCCCTGACTAACTCTACGCCGCCGGGAGAGCGAAGGAGAATATTGCCCCTCCCTCTGGTGCGTTGACAACAGTCAGTTCGGCACCATGTTCGCGCACGATTCCGTAGCTGATCCAAAGGCCGAGCCCGGTGCCCTCTCCAACGCGCTTGGTCGTAAAGAACGGCTCAAATATGCGACCTATGTTGTGCTGTTCGATCCCGGGCCCGTTATCGGACAAACGAATCAGGATCTCGTTCTGATTGCGGCGAGCCGATATCTTTAGCCGTGGCTCCTGAGTGCCGCGCGTCGCGTCAATTGCGTTTTCGACGAGATTTACGATAACCTGGTGGAGCTGCCCTTCATTCCCGCAAGTCCAAAGATCCGCCTCGATGTCCATGTGAATGTCGAGGCGAACCTGCTTCGTGCGGACTGCCCAGAGCACGGCGGTGTTGATCAGAGGCTCGATGTTGACGCGATCAAACTCCCCGAGCTTGCTGAGGGAAAGCCGGCGTAAGTTTTTTACAATTTCGCTAATGCGCACGGCGCCTTCCATTGTCCCGTCCAGGAGCGGGCCGAGATCCTCTAGAATGGCGTCAATGCGGAGGCTTTTCTTCAAGGCTGCAGCTTCGGAGCTTATCGATGTGCCGTGGACGGCATCAAGGTAGGATGTCAGCGCCGTGCGATAGCGCATCAAGGTGTGCACGTTTCCATAGACGAAGCTGATGGGATTATTAAGTTCGTGAGCGACACCGGCCACCAGTCGGCCGAGACTTGCCATTTTCTCCTGTTCTACCAATTGACGCTGCACTCGCTGTAGCTCCTGATGAGCCGTGTGCAATGCTTCATAGGCTCGGCGAAGCTCGCCGATAGGCCTTCCAGTCAGAACCACGCCAATGAAGCGGCCCCGATGGTCGTGTCGGGGCGAGCTGTTGATTGCGAACAGGTCTGAGCTGCCGCCTTCGGTCAAGAAACGGAGTTCGCCATCCACAACCTCGGACGGGCTCCGAGGCTTGAGGAGCGACATGAGCTTGGCGCCATCGGCAGCGTCAATGATGTCTGCCATCCTCCAGCCGACGATTTCGTCATTGGCGCGGTCAAGCGTGCGCTGTAAAGCGGAATTGACTTGCTGGATCTGGCCTTTCGCGTCGCAAACGATGAGGATATCAGAGACAGATTCGATGACGTTGGTGACAAATGCTTGAGCTTCCTCGAGCTCGGCATTCTTGTGTTCCAGATCGACCTCATAACGCAATAGGTCGGAATAAACCTCATCCATCTTGCGGATGACTTCGATCCAAGCGCCCTCACGCTCGTGGTCGAACTCGATAGCACCGCGATCGCTGATCAACTTGAGCAGCGAGTCGGATCCGTCAGGAGAATGCGTCGCCTTTGCCATTTTTTCTCAAATCATACCTGGACAGCTTGTTCCGCAGGCCTACCCGGGACAGGCCGAGCTCGCTGGCAACCCGGCTGATATTGCCCTCATACTTCTCCAGGGAGTTGATGATAACCGACTTCTCCAGATCCTCCACCCTGTCCTTCAGGCTCGCTGCGCCGTTCAGGTTCTGTATGACCCCCGTGGCGGTCCGCCTGCCGTTGCGCCGGCCGAGCAGCGTGGGAGCCTGCAATTCGTCCGAGTCAGCCAGCACGGCCATACGCTGGATCTCGTTCTGCAGTTCGCGCACGTTCCCTGGCCAAAGGTATTTGACGAAGCCCTCAAGAGCAGCGGAGGCAAAGCGCAGACCTGGCCGGTTGAAGGAAGTCTTGACTTGAGACAGTACTCCTTCTGCGATCAAGGGTATATCCATCGGCCGCTCCCAAAGCGCCGGCATGTGAACCGGGAACGCCGCCAGCCGGTAATAGAGATCACGGCGGAAGCGGCCCGCCTCCACCTCGGCCTCAAGATCCCGATTGGTGGCTGCCACCACACGGACGTCGACTTTCCTTACACGTTGCGCGCCCAGCGGACGGATCTCGCTCTCCTGCAGCACGCGGAGCAGCTTCACCTGAAACGCCGGCGAGGTCTCTCCGATTTCATCAAGGAAGATGGTACCGCCATCGGCAACTTCGAACAGACCGATGCGATCCTGGTAGGCGCCTGTGAAAGCGCCCTTCTTACACCCGAACAACTCGCTTTCGAGGAGCTCGTCAGGCAGCGCCCCACAGTTCTCAACGACGAAAGCCTTACCGGCTCGGGCTGAGCCGTAGTGGATCGCGCGTGCCAGCAGCTCTTTGCCGGTTCCGGATTCGCCCGTGATCAGCACGGAGATGTCGTATTCGGCCGCCCGCCGGCCGAGTTCAATGACCGCATGCATCGGGCTGTCCGGGGCGTGCACAATTCGGTTGAAGTCATAGAGATGCTTAGCTGCGCCGCGCTTGACCGAAACGACCCTCTTGATGTGCTCGGGCGTTGCTTTGACGTCGACCCCTGCGGTCTCTGTCTCCTTCTGAAGCCGATAGAGCTGGACCGCCTCCTTGACAATGTCGATCAGCCGGTCCGGCTGCCAGGGCTTCGTGATGTATTGATAGATGCCCGCCTCATTGAGCCCTGCGATGATGTCGTCCGATTCCGAATAGCCGGAGATGATCATGCGAACCGGATCGGGCCAGAGCTCGCGCACCCGCTTGAGGAAACTGACGCCGGATTCGTGCGGCATGCGCTGATCGCAGATGATGGCGTGGACGATCTCCCCTTCGAGCAGCTTTTCAGCGTCTGCTGCGCTGCCGGCGCAGAGTACCTCAAAATCCTCGTTGAGGACGCGGCGTAGCGCCTCCTGTGACCTGACCTCGTCGTCGACTACCAAAATAGTACCCTGGAAGCTCATATGCGCACCGCCATGCGGGTAGATTTGTCGAGCGCGCGAGGCGACCTATGGGGTGCGATTGTGAGTGGCGTGCGCGACTTCGGCACCTTGTGAATGAAGTTGTAGCGGGCGACGTGGTAACTCGGATCGAATCCGTAGAAATTAAGCCGCATCCGCCGCAGCTCCTCGTCGCGATAGGCCTGCAAGGGCTTGTGGGCTTCGTCCGCTGCGCGACGTCGCTGCTTGTCAGCAAGACGCGTCGCAAAGCGTTCATCCGCCGCCATGCTCGCGGCAAGGCTCATGAGGCGGCCCTCCGCCAGCTCCCCGCCCGACAGAGCACGATCGATGATGCCAAGGCGCCCCGCCTCTGCCACGCCCATCGGCAGGCGGCATTGCGTGATCCGGGTGGCGTTCGCTGCACCCGCGCGGCGCGGCAGCAGATAAGTCCAGTATTCCGAGCCGAAGAGATTGCCTATGTCCTTATAATGTGGATTCAGGACGACCTGATCGCTCGCCCAGACCTCGTCGGCAGCGAGACTTAAAAATACCCCTCCCGCCCCGGCGTTGCCGCGAATGACGGAAACGACGAGCCGATCGGTGGTCTCGATGACAGTGTGCGCAAGATCGTCGATCGCATTGATGTTGCGCCAAGACTCGTCCGCAGCGCTGTCAGCCGCCTCGATCTCGGCGAGGTGAATGCCGTTGGACCAGTAATCACGTCCACCGGTCAGGAGAAGCACCTTGGTTGGGCGGGCCAGCGCAGCTCGGTAGGCGTTCAACAACGCTTCGCAGTCAGAGGTCGCCATGGCGCCATTGTAAAAGGAAAACTGCAACTCGCCGACCTCGCCCTGCTCGCGATATCGTATGGGCGCATAGCCGCAATCGGGTCGGTACGGCAGGCGCATCGCCTGCTCCGCAAAGACCTTTGCTGCGGATCGTTTCAGGCTTTTCGGTACAAGCTGCCGCACATGGCCGATCCAGACGGCACCATCGACCGTGGCCCGGGCCAAGGCTCCATCGCAATGCGCCACAATGGTTCCGGGCACACCGGAGATGCCGCGCGCCTCGTGGGCGTCGAACAGCCTGACATCTTTGAAGAACAAGCTGTCGACCAAGCCCGGCATTCCGTCTGCACTGTGGATCTTGCGCAGGACGGTCTCGCTCGTGTCGTGCTGCCAATCGATCATCCGGTCGGCCTGCCGGCAGGGCCCGCGCACCCGAATGCGGGGATCATCGGCAGGCATCGGCGACGGTGTCGGCTGTCCGGCTTCGATTGCTGCAATGGCTTCGAGCACCGCCGCGACCGCGCACGTCGTGACCTCGTTGCGGTAGATGCTGGATTTAGCCGCGCACCGCATCGGGAAGGTTCTGAAAGCCCAGATCGGACCAGCGTCGAACCCGCCGTCGGCCTGAAGCACAGTCACGCCCCAATTGGAAACACCTTCCAGAATCGCCCAGTCGAGCGCCGCCGGACCGCGGTCGCCGGGCGGACCGGGATGGACGATCAGGCAGCGCACGCTACGCCAGACATCTTCGGGGATTGCGCGCTTGAGGAACGGCGCGATCACCAGATCTGGCTGATACAGCGCCACGCTTTCGCGCGTAACGTCGGGGTGGATATCCAGCTCGACCGAGACCTCGTGGCCGCCCTCCCTGAGCTCGACGTGGAGCCGTTGCGTCAGGCTGTTGAAGGAGTGCGTGAGAAGCAGGATGCGCATGACCGGCCTCAGCAGATCCTCGGCAGTTGTTCGCCCGACAGCCAGTCGACGATCCGGCCACCGCCAAAGCTCGTCGCCATCTGCACGAAATGGTGATCGTCGGCCACGGCCTCGCCGATGTCGGCCGCATCACAGCCGAGCGGATGCGCGCGCATCGTCGCGAGCACGGCAGCGGCCGCCTCCGGGGCCACAATTGCAACCAGCTTGCCTTCGTTGGCCACATAGAGCGGGTCGAGGCCCAGCAGTTCGCAGGCCGCGGCCACGCCCGGCTTCACTGGGATCGCCTCCTCCTGCACACGGAAGCCGAGGCCAGACTGCTGGGCGATCTCGTTGAGCGCGGCGGCTAGCCCGCCGCGGGTCGGATCGCGCATCAGGCGGATGCCCTCTCCGCCTGCGGTGACCATCTTTGCCACGAGATCATGCAGCGAGGCTGAGTCCGAGACGATCTCGGTCTCGAAGGCGAGGTTCTGCCGCTTCGACATGATAGCGACGCCGTGGTCCCCGAGCGTGCCGGAGATCAGGACGCGATCGCCGACGCGAGCCTTCTCGGCGGATAGATCGAGGCCATCGGGTACGACGCCGACGCCGGCGGTCGAGATGAAGAGGCCGTCGGCCTTGCCGCGCTCGACCACCTTGGTATCGCCCGTGATGATATGGACGCCGGCCGCGCGCGCCGCCTCGCCCATAGATTCCGCGATCATCTTCAGGTCGGAGAAGCGAAAGCCCTCCTCGATGATGAAGCTCGCCGAGAGGTAGAGCGGCCGCGCGCCGGCCATGGCGATGTCGTTGACCGTGCCGTGCACGGCGAGCGAGCCGATATTGCCGCCCGGGAAGAATAGCGGCGAGACCACGTAACCGTCGGTCGTCATGACCATGCGTCCGGCTGCGACATCGAAGGCCGACTGGTCATTGCCGCGCGCCAGCCATTCGTTGCCGAAGGCCGAGTGGAAAAGACCCGAGATCAGCTGTGCCATCGCGCGGCCGCCAGAGCCGTGGGACAGGTCTACGCAGCCGTTCTTGATGTCGAGCTTGCGTTGATGGGCCTTCATGATGCCCGCCTCTGCTGATGGTCGCGGAAGCGGCCATAGGTCCAGTGCGCAGCGCAGGCGCCCTCGGACGAGACCATGCAAGACCCTATCGGCGTTTCCGGCGTGCAGACCGTGCCGAACAGCTTGCAATCGACCGGTTTCTTCACGCCGCGCAGGATGGCGCCGCATTCACAGGCCGGATTGTCGGCAACGCGGAGCTCCTTCATGTCGAAGCGCGCTTCGGCATCGTATTTCGCGAAAGCGCGCTTCAGCTTCAGGCCGCTATAGGGTACCTGCCCGAGCCCGCGCCATTCGAACTGGTCGCGCAGCTCGAAAATGTCGGAGACCTCCTCCTTGGCGCGCAGATTGCCGTCACGCTTTACAGCGCGGCTGTACTGGTTCTCGACCTCGTGCCGGTTCTCATTGACCTGCCGCACCAGCATCAGGATCGCCTGCATCATGTCGAGAGGCTCGAAGCCCGAGATCACGACCGGCTTGCCGAATTCTTCCGCGAAGAACTCGTAAGGAGCCGTCCCGATAATAGTCGAGACATGCGCAGGTCCGACAAAGCCGTCGATCTCGACCCGGCCGATGTTGCGAATATCCGGGCTCTCCAAGATGTTCTGCATCGCCGGCGGCGTCAGCACGTGGTTGCAGAAGACGCTGAAATTGGCGAGCTGCTTCTTTTCGGCCAAACGGATCATGACCGCAGTGGGCGGCGTCGTCGTTTCGAAGCCGATGGCGAAGAATACGATCTGGCGCTGCGGATTCTCCTCGGCGATCCTGAGCGCATCGATGGTGGAATAGACCATGCGGATGTCGGCGCCTTTCGCCTTTGCCTTCAGCAACGAGGCGCCTTGCGAGCCCGGCACGCGCATCAGATCGCCATAGACGCAGAAGATGATTTCGGGCCGTTCGGCCAGTCGGATCGCCATGTCGATGCGCCCCGCCGGCAGTACGCAAACCGGGCAACCCGGACCGTGGATCATCCGCACGTTTTTAGGCAGCATGTCCTCCAGGCCATAACGCGAGATCGCATGCGTGTGGCCGCCGCAGAATTCCATGAAGCGATAGGGGCGCTGCGGATCTGCTTCGGACTGGATCGCGTTCGCAAGCCCGAGCGCGATCTCCTTGTCGCGGAACTCGTCGGCATACTTCATGGCATGGCTCCCAGGGCCTCGGCGCTAAGCTCGTGCAGCAATTCCAGCGTCCGTTGCGCCTCTTCCGGATCGATTTTGGTAAGCGCGTAGCCGACATGGATGATCACGTAGTCGCCGATGGCGAGATCCTCGATGAGCGCGACGGAGATCTCCTTGCTGACGCCGTCGATGGACACAATGGCCATGTCGTCAGGCAGGAGCTTTGTCACCTCGGCGGGTATGGCAAGACACATCAGGCGGTTCCTTCTAAGCCTTGGTGTTCGAGAAGTTGCAGCCCCGCGATCCAGGCCTGACCCAGGCTTAGGCCGCCATCATTCGGCGGCAGTTGGCGCGGCAAGAGCGGGGTGAGCCCGGCAGCGATGCAACCGCGCGAAATCCCGGTGCTGAGGCGGGCGTTCAGGAAGCAGCCGCCGCTCAAGGCGACGGTCTCAAGTCCGGTCTCACGAGCCGCTTGGGAGATCCAATCGACGCAAGCGGCAGCGAAGGTGCCGTGAAACAGCCCGGCCCCGTCGGTGGGATCCGGCGCATCGACCACCAGACGGTCGAGCAATGGGAGCAGCGACAGCACGCCATTCTCGATCACCCAGCCGCCGGACACAACGCGCGGCTCGCGGACCCGCGCCTCTAGCTTCATGGCAGCCTCGCCTTCGTAGGTTTGTACGGTGCAGACCCCGAGCAGCCCTGCGGCCGCATCGAACAGCCGGCCGGCGCTGGTCGTCGTGGGCATACCGGGTTGTTCGAGCAGAGCCGATAGGCGCGCGGCCTGCGGCTGTGCCGCAAAGCGAGACGCAATCGCATCGCCGCGCCGAAGCGCGTGCAGCACGCTGGCGGCCATCCGCCACGGCTCGCGCGCGACCCGATCGCCGCCCGGCATCTTCAGCGGCGCCAGATGCCCGAGCCGCCGGAACCGCGCGCCTTCACAGGCAAGCAGTTCGCCCCCCCAATTGCCGCCGTCGCTGCCGTAGCCGAACCCGTCAAGCACTAAGGCAAGCACCGGACCTGCGATGCCATGCTCCGCCATCACCGAGGCCGCATGGGCGTGATGGTGCTGGACCGCGATCAGCCTGGTCCCGCGTGCCTCGGCGAAACGGGTCGATGCCATGTTCGGATGCAAGTCGTGGATCAGGGCGACAGGCTCGACGTCGAGGGTAGACAGCAGATGGTCCACAGTTTCCTCGAAGAATCGGATGCCTTCTGCGGTGTCGAGGTCGCCGATGTGCTGGGAGACAAAGGCCTCGTTGCCGCGCGTCACCGCCACCGTCGACTTCAGCGCTCCGCCGACGGCAAGCAGGGGCGCCACCGAGCGCGCAAGCCGGACAGGCTCCGGGACATAGCCTCGCGCACGCCGAATGAACTGGGGCCGTCCGGCGACCACCGCAGCCAAGGAATCATCGGCGCGGGTGACGATGTCGCGGTCATGCGTGACGATGAGATCGGCGATGCCGGCAAGTCGTTGCTCCGCTTCGCGATTATCGATCAGCAGCGGCTCGCCGCTGAGATTGGCGCTGGTCGCGACAATCGCCCAGCTCTCGCCGACCGGCGCATGCGCCGCATTCAGCGCATCGAAAATCAGGTGGTGAAGCGGTGCGACCGGCAGCATGATGCCGATGCGCGCCAGCTCCGGCGCGATTGACTGCACAAGGCGCCCGCGCGACGTCAGCAACACGATCGGCCGCGGCCGTGACTCGAGCAGCGCAAGTTCGACAGCGTCGGCCTCGGCGAACTCGGCGACTGCCTCCAGCGTACCGACCATGACGGCGAAGGGCTTCTGATCGCGCTGCTTGCGCAGGCGCAGTTGCCGCACGGCCGCATCATTGTGAGCATCGCAGATGAGCTGATAACCGCCGAGGCCCTTGATCGCGACAATCTTGCCGCCCGCGACGGCGGCGGCGATCTCGGCGATGCCATGGCTGAGCCGCGGCCCGCATCGCGGGCACGCAATCGCCTCGGTATGGAAGCGGCGACTGCCGGGGTCAGCATAATCAGCGGCACAGGCTGCGCACATCGCAAAGCGCTTCATTGCGGTGGCCGGACGATCATAGGGCAGCCGCTCGGCGATGGTGTAGCGCGGACCGCAATGCGTGCAGTTGATGAAGGGATAGCGGTGGAATCGGCTTGCCGGATCGAACAGCTCGCTCAGGCATTCCCGGCAAGTCGCGGCGTCCGCGACGATGCGCGTCGACACCCTACCCTGCTCGCTGGTGCGAATCGAGAACTCCTCGGTGGCGGCGGCGCCGATCGGCTGAACCGAGATCTCGTCGATCCTGGCAAGCGGCGGCTTTTCCAGTGGCAGCGCGGCGACGAAATCGGACGCCCGCTCGCCTTCGACTTCGATAAGAACGCCGTTCGGATCGTTGGCGACGAAGCCGCCGAGGCGATAGCGGGTGGCGAGACCATAGACGTAGGGACGAAAGCCGACGCCCTGCACGGCGCCACGCACATGCAGGCGCAGCCGCTGTCCGTCCCGCGCTGTGGCCTTGTCGCTCATCCTCACTCCGCTGCCGTCATCTCGGCCGGCTTCGCCTTCGAAGCCCGCTTGCGGAGCCAGGCATAGAAGGCCAGGAAGCCTTCGCCGGTGCGCGCCGACACCGTCAGCACCTCGATCCTGGGATTGACCCGCCGCGCATATTCGATGGTCCTGGCGAGGTCGAAATCGAGCACGGGCGCAAGATCGATCTTGTTGATCAGCATAAGCGCGGAGGCAGCGAACATGTCCGGATATTTCAGCGGCTTGTCCTCGCCTTCGGTGGTCGAGAACACCACGATCTTGCAGGCTTCACCGAGGTCGAATGCCGCCGGACAGACGAGATTACCGACATTCTCGATGAACACGACCCCACCGTTCAGCCAGGGCAGCCGGTCATAGGCTTCACCGACCATGGCCGCGTCGAGATGGCAGCCCTTTCCGGTGTTGACCTGGATCGCCGGCACGCCGGTTGCGCGGATGCGCTCGGCATCGTTGGAGGTTTGCTGGTCACCCTCGATCACGCCGATCGGGAAACTGTCCTTCAGCTCACTGACGGTGCGGACTAGCAGCGAGGTTTTGCCGGCTCCGGGGCTCGAAACCAAGTTGAAGGCGAGCACGCCGTCGGCACGGAAGCGAGCGCGGTTGTCGGCGGCGAGTCTGTCGTTCTTGCCGAGAATATCGCGTTCGATCTGGATGATGCGATCGCTGCTCATGCCCGCGATCTGTTGGCCGGCGGCGTCTGCACTGCAGTCGAGCAGGCCCGTATCGCCAGGCCCATGATCGTGGCTTCCGTCGTGATGGTGGTGGTGATGGTGACCGGGGCCATGGTGGTGATGATGACCTCCATGAGCGTGCTCGTGATCCTGATTATGATCATGCGTATGTTCGTTGGACGCTTTGCCGTCGCTGCAGCCGCAGACCGTACACATCAGTCGACCTCCAGTTCCTTCACACGCATCTCTTCGCCGCCGGTGACCTGCAATTGATAGCTGCCGCAGGATGGACACGGCTCGTAGCGCTGCTTGATCTCGACGTTTTGCGAGCAGGCCATGCACCAGGCCGTGCCCGGCGTCGCGATGATCTCGAGTCTTGCGCCTTGCGCGATGGTCCGCGCCGCGACGGCCTCGAAGCAGAATTGCATTGCGTCCGGCGCGACATGGCTGAGCGCACCGATCTCTAAACACACCGCCTTCACTCGCAAGAACGAGCGCTTGCGCGCCTCTTCCTCGACGATCCCGATGATGCCCTCGCACAAGGCCATCTCATGCATGGCTGGCCTCGCGGAAGCTGACGCTGAATCCGACGCAGGGGTCGAACGCCCCGACAAGTGTCCGCACCGCGTCTTGGCCCTGCCGGCCGGCGGAGAGGAGCGCGCCCTTGAGGCTTCGCACCAGCGGTCCGCGTTCGTGAAAATTCCACTCGGTCGGAGCGATATATTCGAAGCCGACGATACGTCCTTCCTCATCGAGCTTAACCGCGTGATGGAGCCGGCCTCGGGCGCATTCCACTGCCGCTGCGCCCCGGCGCTCGCCGAGCCGATAGCTCGCAACGACGCCATTATCGGGAGCGTCCCGCCTGGCGTCCAGCCAACAGGTGAGCCGGGCGATCTCGTCGATGCGCGCTCTCACGCGCGCGGCGCCGCTAGCACTTAAGGACAAAATCTGTTCGCGCTGCGCCCGCCGCGCCCAGACGCCCGTTTCCGGAACCTTCCCGCAGAGTTCCGGCGCTTCGGAATAAGCCGTCCCTTCAGCCATGAGGCGCGTCACGATCTCAAGATCGTCAGCGGGGGTCAGAAAGAATTGGTCGGCCGCCGGCAATGACATCACCTCACGATCGCAGCGCGTCAGATAGGTGGAAAGTACGCTGCCTGGCGCCGGAGGCTGGTGTTCACCCGAAACTCCGAGCGCGCGGAGCGCAGCCTTGACGTGTGCAATGACATCGCGGCGCACGGTATCTGGCACGGTTTCAACCGCACCACTGAGAGTGGTGCTCGCCTGTATCATGCTTCGCACTGCGGGTGCGCTCTCCTGATCGAGTTCGAGGCCTGCGACGAACAGGCCGCGTATCAATTCAGTTAAGCGCTCGGCGACAACGGCCGTGAGACGATGCATCGCTATCGGCTTGATCGTCTCCAGCCCCTGCGCCGCCTCGATTGCTGAAAGGAAGGCCACTTGGTGGGCGACCGAGCATAAGGAGAACAGGCGCGGCAGCACAGGGATGAGCGCGCTTGCCGGCTTTCCGGCAAACAGCCTCGTCAGGGGAGGCCGGCTCCGTGGCCGGATAGCAACGTCCGAAATTGTGGTACCAGTGAGCCACACCATTATGTCAATTTCGTTTCGAAAGGGGCGACTCATCCCGGCCGCTCCGTCAAGGTACCGCGCAGGAAGCTCCGACGATCAATCGGGGTCGTCGGTGGTTCGCGCCGGCGGACCGCCTCCTCGCTGTCGGCCGGCAGCATCAGCTCGGCAAGAGCGGCGTCAGCCGTTGCTCGCGCCGATGCCATGTCCGCAAATTGGAACATTGGCGAGAACAGCGAGCAGCTAGCGATGCGGCCCATTTGCACCTCGCTGAGGGTAAATTCGATATCACCGGCTGGAAAGCGAATACGCACGGTCGCGCCCGACCTATCCCCAGCGGCGCTCGCCGGCATCACCACGTTCATGAACCAAGGAGTGACCATGATGCCGACAAACGTTCCCTCGAAGCGACGGAAACCAATGGCCTCAACATCGAGGGCCTCGTTGTAGATTGGCAAATCGCGCATCGCGCGCTCGCCGATCTGGCGATACATTCCTGCCAATAGCTCGCCCCATGTCACCGCGTCGGCGTCGCTGGGAGAGCTTGGCGCGCTGGCAGTCATGTTTCGATCGCCATGAACTTCGATTTCGGGGCGTCGCAGTTGGGGCATCGCCACTCCTCCGGCAGAAGTGAGAACGGTGTGCCGGGTGCGATCTGCGCCACCGCATCACCATCGGCCGGATCATAGACGGTCCAACAGATGCCGCATTCAAGCCGCGCAGCCTCAGTGACGTCTTGGCGCACGCCAAAGTTCTCAAAGGCGCTCATTTGAAATATGCCTCAATGATTTCTTGGAGCCGTTCGGCGGAATCCTCGAAATCTTCGTCTGCAGCAAGCGCAACCGTGGGTACCCCGCCAACTTCCAGCGTGTCGAGGATGATGGTGTCCATGGCGTTGAAAAACTGCACCGACCAGACATTGCGAATGCCAGTCGACAGCACCCGACAGGTGCCATAGCCGCGCGAGACAAGCTGGATCGGCCCGTTCCGAATAGTCTCCTGCAAAAAGCTCATATCCACCGGGCTCATCGGCAACAGAGTGAAATTGATGATCTGCGAGCGGATGCCAGGACGCCAGGCTAGCGCCCGCTCGCGGATCTCGGCGAGCACCGGTAGGACGTTCATGGCGCCTTCAGGGGCCTGTCCGATTTCGAAATCGGCGGCTGTCAGATCGGCTGCTGCGCGTCTGACGATCTCGGGAACAGCGCCTACTTCAATATATTCGGAAGCCGCGTCAGTTTCGATCCTGACACGCCAGATCCCTGCGAGCACCGATTCTTGAATCTGCGCCAGCGATCCGTCCGGCAGCGCTACGACGCCGCCGACCTCCCCCTCGCCGAGAACATCGGCGACGAGCTTGCTTTCGAGATCGTTGAGATTGCCGAGCCGGAACAGTTGCGAGGGTGCGTCCGCCCTTTGACCTGCAATGGCCTCCGCGATGTTGGAGAGCAGCGTGACGGCTTTGGGGCAGTTCTTAGCGAGCTCGACACTGTCTAATGTTGCGAGTCTTGCGAGTGCGCCGGCCGCCGTCAGGCTGCCACTTGAGGCATTGAGACTCTCTTCTCCGATAGGGAACACGCTGACGGGTTGCTCGGCGCCTTCCGGCGCATCCCAGAATCCGACCTTCATAGCTCGACACCTTTTGCGCGATGCTGGGGAACAATGGTAACGGCAATGGCTGCGCTTTGCCCGCGCGGGCGGTCGATCAGCTTAGTGATGCGGTCGACATAGACTGACCAATCCTGGATCTTGGCGATCAGCCCCAGCGTCTCGCCCTTGGCCACGAAGATAAGGGTCGGCTGCACTCGCACCCCGAAACGTTCGCCAAGCGCCTCTTCGGCATGGGGTGCAATGATCGCGGCGCGCAGGCGGCCTCCGAACGCCGTAACCAGCTCAGGCAGCACTACGGCGACATCAATGGCCTCCGGAAAACGGTTGGGATTACCCGCCGATAGCAGCACGGCGACAGCACCGGCTTGGTCGGCATGTTTAAGAAAATGATCGACGGTCGCGACATCGACCTCATTGAGGCCATGCCGACTGAGATCATGCCGTCCTACCTGGAATTCCATTTGACCTCCCAAAACAGACTTATCTTTCTGATCGGGATAGTGTTAGCAAGCTGCGTGCCAGGGACAGTCAGGATTTATGTAGTTGAATTCACTGATCTATTTTCAACGCCATCAAGCCGAGTGGATGCGAATGATAAGCTACTTTCCACTACAAACGAAAGCCTTCTTTCCAGACTAGAAACTTGTCTTCCGGCGAGCACCTCGGCCAGCGGCTGAGGTCAGCCGGCCAAGTCATTCTAGGATGACAACCCGCTTAATCAGTCAGGAGGTGCGCAGGCAATTGCGGTTCGCGGTCGATCAGATCGGCGAAGAAGCAGTCGAAATCGTTGCCGTCGAGCGCTGCACCGAGACCGTCGATGGCAGCCGCAATCAGGCACGCTTCTTCTTTCTCAAGTAGGCGGATCGCCGTGTCGATGTAGACCAGCACGTGGGCACCGGCCGGAGGATGCGAGAGCAGAAGCACGGAGACGCGGCGTTGCTCGCCGCGAAACTCGCACAAAGCCGAAATTCCATCGGTCTCGACGATAGTCATCGGCAGTCCAAGGCACATCCGTCTTCTCCGGCACGCTCCGGCGGTCAGGCCGGCCGCATCTCGTAACTCGCATGGTCGATGTCGTTGGCGAGCAGGCGCTCGGAGTCTGCCAACGGCGTATCGCGCAGCTTCACCTCGATGCCCCACTCGGCCAGAACTTTGCAGGCAAGCTCGATGGCCGGTGCGATCTGATCGCGTACGGACGCCGTCAATGGACCTCCCCAGTCTTCGAGATCGAGCGGTTGGCAGCCGATCAGGACGAGGTGCTTCGGGCAGCGGCCGAGCAGGTCGGCTGCGCTGATCACCTCCTGGAAGCCGGTTTGATGCAGACTCATCTTCTTCGCGCCGGTGAAGCGTGGCACCTCGTCGCCGCGCACGAGCTTCAGCTTGCCTGGCGGCAGACCATAATCGATGGCATCGAACACGAGCAAGCGATCAGCGTCCTCCAGATAGTTGACGAGATAGAGCCCCTGCGTTCCGCCATCGAGAATCGTGACATTATCAGGCACGGCGTAGCGGCGGTGGAAGTCCTCCACCGCGCGCACGCCAAAGCCTTCATCGGCCCACAGGATGTTGCCGATGCCGAGCACCAAGATGTGGTCGTCGTTTGGGGCGTTCAACATCGAGATCGTTCCAGTTTCAGTCACGGAATTGCCGTTCGCCCGAGATCATCGAGGAGATGATACTCTGGCGTGACATGATGTCCTCGCGGATCGCAGCGTAGATGTGTACCATCACGAACACGACCAGCGCCCACATGCCCAGATGATGCCAGGTGTGAACGTCCTGGCTGTTCGGCCAGATCGAGAACACCCAGCCGAACAGTTTGTGCTGCCAGCTATCGATGCCTTCTCCTTCCGAATAGAGCGCAAAGCCGGTCACGATCATGAAGGTCACGAACAACGTGAAGCCCGTGAACATCGCGGTCTGCGCCAGCGGGTTGTGCCCGACATACATCTTCGGCTGACGTTCCAGGAAGGCGTACCAGCGGATCTCGTGCCAGACTTCCTTCCAGAATTGCCGGCGATGCACCGGCAGATAGAAGATCTGCCGGGAATGGTGGTTGCCGGTGAAGGCCCACAGGATACGCGCGAGGAAGAACACCGCGAGCACCTGCCCCGCCGCGAAATGGGCGAAGCGCATATAGCCCATCACGAAGTTGGCCGACGCCTCCCCCTCGACCGCCGGCAGCGGCGTCCCGATCAGAAACCCGGTGACCATCAGGATGATGATCGAGAACGCGTTCACCCAATGGCAGATGCGCACCGGCGCTTCGTAGACATAGACGGTGGGCCGGCCCACCGCATGCTCGCCAGCAGCATCGGCCGCGATCGCCGTCAGGTCCGGCTCGCTTTCCACCGGGGGAGCAATTGCATCCATCATGGCCGCCTCCTACCTGACCTTGACCTTGGCGAGTTCCTGGCCGTCCGGGCTCATGACGTGCGTCGAACAGGCAAGGCACGGATCGAAGGAATGGATCGTGCGCAGGATCTCGAGCGGCTGCTCGGGATTAACCATCGGCGTGTTCATGAGCGAGGCTTCGAACGCGCCGATGTTGCCTTGCGGATCGCGCGGCGAGCCGTTCCAGGTCGTCGGTACCACGCACTGGTAGTTGTCGATCTTGGTTTCCTTGATCTTGATCCAGTGCGCGAGCGCGCCGCGCGGGGCCTCGGTGAAGCCAAAGCCCTTGGCTTCCTTCGGCCAGCTCTCCGGTTTCCACTTGTCGACATTCGCGGTCGAGCTGTCGCCGGCTTTGATATTGGCAACGAGCTTGTCCTGGAAATAGCGCATCTGGCGTCCGGCCCAAACAGATTCGAGCGCGCGCGCCGCGGTGCGGCCGAGCGTCGAGAACAGCGCCGACATTGGTAGATCGAGATCCTTCAGGAATTTGTCGACGGGATCCTTGAACTCCGCCTTGTTCTGCGCATAGCCGACGACCCAGCGCGCGAGCGGGCCGACCTCCATGGCATGTCCCTTCCAGCGCGGCGCCTTGATCCAAGAATATTTGCCGCCTTCGTCGAGCTGTTCGATCGCGGTCTTGGTACCCTTTGCATTGGGTCCGAGTTCGTAGTTCGGCTCCGTGATGCCATCCCAAGGATGAAGGCCCTTGGTTTCGTCGGGATACTTGTACCAGGAGTGGACCACGAACTCCTGGATCTCGTCGGGATTGGCGTGATCGACCGGAAGCACCTCGGAGAGATTGCCGTTGATGATGGCGCCTCGTGGCAGCTTCAGGTTCTTGGCTGAATAGTCGTTGGCATGTTCTGGCACGTCGCCATAGGCGAGCACGTTCTGACCCGAAATGCCTCCACCATAGAGCCAGTCCTTGTAGAACGAACCGATCGCGGCCACGTCAGGCAGGTAGACCATTTCGTTGAATTCCATGATGCGGTCGATGATCGAGGAGATCAGGTTCAACCGCTCCATGTTGATGGCACCGACAGCACCTGTCCCATCTACGTTGATCGGACAGGGCACGCCGCCGACGAGCCAGTTTGGATGCGGATTCTTGCCGCCGAAGATGGTGTGGATCTTGACGATCTCCTTCTGGAAATCGAGCGCCTCCAGATAATGCGCGACCGCCATCAGATTGGCCTCGGGCGGCAATCTGTAGGCTTTGCTGCCCCAATAGCCGTTCTTGAACGGACCGAGCTGTCCGGACTCGACGAACTTCTTGAGCCGGGTCTGCAGATCCTTGAAGTATCCCGGCGAGGACAGCGGCCAGCTCGAGATCGACTGGGCTAGCGTTGATGTCGCGCGCGGATCGGCCGAGAGTGCGGAGACGACGTCGACCCAATCGAGCGCATGCAGGTGATAGAAATGGACGACGTGGTCGTGCACCTGAAGTGCGAGCTGCATCAGGTTGCGAATCGAGTTTGCGTTTTCGGGGATGGTGATCCCAAGCGCGTTCTCGACCGCGCGCACCGAGGTCAGCGCGTGCGTGCCGGTGCAGACGCCGCAGATCCGCTCGGTAAATGCCCACGCATCGCGCGGGTCGCGGTTCTTCAGGATCACCTCGATCCCGCGCCACATCGTGCCGGTCGATACGGCATTGCGGATCACGTTGTCGGCGTCGACATTGACCTCGACCCGCATGTGTCCCTCGATGCGGGTCACGGGATCGACGACGATGCGTTTGCCGGAATTGTCGAGATTGAAGCCGTTGGGAGTCTGGATACCCATGATCGTTTCTACCCTAATGTGTCTTTTGATCAGCTGTTGTGGCCGGCGTCTTCGCGCTTGCTGGCAAGCCGCTTTACCGCAGTGACGGCGGCGTGCGCGGCCACCGCCGCACCCACGGCGCCCGCTGCCGCCATGCCGATCTGATCGGCGTTTTTCTCGATGCCGAACTGCTTGATGTTGGTGAGGCGATCGTAGAACGAGCCCTTGTCCCAAAAGCCGTCCTCTGAGCAGCCGATGCAGCCGTGTCCCGATTGGATGGGGAATGAGACCCCCCCGTTCCAGCGCACGGTTGAGCAGGCGTTATAGGTCGTTGGCCCCTTGCAGCCCATCTTGTAGAGGCAGTAGCCTTTGCGCGCCGCCTCATCGTCCCACTCCTCGACAAACTGGCCGGCGTCGAAATGCGGGCGCCGGTAACACTTGTCGTGGATGCGCTGCGAGTAGAACATCTTAGGCCGGCCCTGGCGGTCGAGCTCGGGCAGCTTGCCGAAGGTGGTGATGAAGGTGACGACGCCGGTCATCACTTCGGCGATCGGGGGGCATCCCGGCACCTTGATGATCGGCTTGTTGGTGATGACCTTGTCGATCGGTGTGGCCTGGGTCGGATTGGGCTTTGCCGCCTGTACGCAGCCCCAGGACGCGCAAGCGCCCCAAGCGATGATCGCCATCGCGTCCTCGGCCATCATCTTCAGCTTTTCGACGAATGGTTTGCCGCCGTCGATACAGAACATGCCGCCCTCGTTGAGCGGCGGATTACCTTCAACGGCCAGAATGTACTGACCTTTATGCTTGGCACGGGTCTCCTCGAGGATCGCTTCCGCCTGATGGCCCGCGGCCGCCATGATCGTGTCATCGTAGTCTAGCGAGATCATCGACAGCACCGCATCCTTCACCAGGGGATGCGCGGAGCGGATGAAGCTCTCGGAGCAGCAGGTGCATTCGAGACCGTGCATCCAGATCACGGGCACACGCGGCTTGGTCTCGAGCGCATTGGCGATGCGGCTCGCCGCCAGCGGGCCGAGGCCGAGGCTCGTCGCGGTCAGGCTGCAGAACTTGTGAAAGCTTCGACGCGTGATGCCTTGCCGCCTGATCACGCTGTAAAATGTTTCCGTCGCCGTGCCCATAAATCCTCCCGCCGTCAGCTTTGGCTTTCAATGACGCTTAGGGACAGCAAGAAGCAGGCCAACTGCGTGGCGCAAAATGAAATTAGAGGAATGTCAAAAGGTTGCGAGATCTGAATTGTGCAAGACGCGAAGATCGAGCGGCACTGCACGAAAGAAGCGGAAACAATTCGATTTGCAGGCGGTAACGAGGTTTACGCCGCCGAGCCCGTTTCAATGCGCAGTGCACACCATGCAAGGATCGAACGAGCGCACGACATGCTGAACCGCAACGGAACGTGCGCCAGCCTCGCCCACATCGGTGCCGACCAGCGCCTGTTCCAGAGGGCCTGCCACGCCGAGGGAATCGCGCGGTGAAAAATTCCAGGTGGTCGGCGCGATGATCTGGTAGCGCTCGATCTTTCCACCGCGCACCGCCACCCAATGCCCGAGGCTGCCGCGCGCGGCCTCGACGAGACCGACATATGCCCCGTCGGGCATCTCCTGCGAGGGAGCACAGAACGGTTCCGAAAGTCGTAGCGCGCGGGTCCACTGCTCCATCGCAAGTGCGATGCGCGCAGTCTCGATCAGCCGGGCGATCACACGGTTGCGGACATTGGTGCCGCTTGGGGCGACGAGATCGGCTATCAGCGCTTGCCCGGCCACGGTCTGGCGCGCAATCGCCCCGACCTCGACCGGCTGGCCCGAAAGCCGCGGCGCCTTGCACCAGCTATAGGCGCCTGCCTTGTCGGGATCAGGTACGGTGTTGCTGTGCGCAGGATCGGAGGAGCAATCCCGCATCCATGCATGGGAAACGTCCTCGCTGATCTGACTCAGCGGCAACGGCTCCACAACCATGTCTGGACCAACAATGCCGCGCGGGAACAGTCCGCAATCGGCGCCTTGATAGGCGCCATAGCTCATCAACACGCCCGGTCCCTTGCCGAGCTCACTGAGCGCGAGGCTGTCGGCAAGCCTGAGGAAATGAGCGAAATCACCGCTGCGCCCCGCGCGCCAGCGGTCGAGCTCGTCTGCGGTCGAGAGCGACAGCATGTTCTCTAGAGTATCGGCGAACACTGTACGTTCAAGGAACGTGCGAAATGAGGTCACGATCGACAACAGCCGTACGCGCTCGCCGAGTTCGATCGCGCGCGTCGCGCCGCCCGGCTGGAAGGCAAGGCTGTGTGGCCATTTGCCAGCAATGATTCCCATAGTCTCGAGCAGCCGCGCCCGCGCCGGCAGCGCATCGCGCGCCGCACTGCCGCGGGTGGCCGCAAAGCGCTCGCGAGTCTCCTGGTACCAATCCTGCGAAGCGTAGGCTTCACGGGCGAAGTCAGGCATGAAGAAGATGTAGAAATGCGTAAGATGATCGGCGGCATTCTCTGCCGCGTGCGCGATATTAGTGGCGAGCAGACCGTTCGGCGCCGCCTCGGTTCCCATCGCATGGCGAAGCGCGGCAGCGGCGGCGACCGACTGCGAGACCGAGCAGATGCCGCAGATGCGCGGCGCCAACACCAGCGCATCAAGCGGTGGCCGCCCCTCCAGAATTTGCTCGAACCCGCGATAGAGCGGCGCCGTCACTTCGGCGCGCTGGACCCGGCCGCTTTCGACGTCGAGGCGGACTTCGAGATCGCCCTCGACGCGGTTGAACGGGCCGATCGTAATCCTCGTCATGGCGTGCGCTTGGCCGTGGTGCGGCCGGGCGGCACCACCACATGATCAGCGGTCGCATTCAGCCTCACGCGCCGCGGAGTCGCCGATTTCGACAACGCCGCGAGCGCGACGAACCAGGCTTTTGGCATGTCGGTCGGCAAGCCGACTGGGATGCCGGCAAGCTTGGCGGTCTCCAGGAAATTCTGCGCGTCTTCGAAGCCAGGTGACGTGCAGGCGATGCAGGCATAACCGCCCTTCGTGCAGGAACCGCCGCCGTTCCAGGAGCGCTGGTTGCAATCGCCGACAGCCTGAGTCGCCTTGCAGCCGAGATGCTCCATGAGGCAGCCGCGCTCGGACATGGTTTCGGCGCTGGCCTTGAACTCATAGAACTCGTTGCGGGAGCAGCCGTGATGAGCAAGATGGTTGGCAACGAATTTCGGTCGGCCATAGGTGTCGAGGTCAGTCGCTGACAAGTCCTTGGACGTCAGTGCCAAAATGGTTTCCATCATCCAGCCCGGATGCGGCGCACAGCCAGCCACATTGATCACCGGCAAGCCGAGCCGGGAGCGGAAGCCTGCGCCGAGCGCGCCGCCAGCATCGGCGCCCTCGAATTGCAGCCCGACCGCGTCGGTTGGATTGGCGCCGGCGGCTGGCACCCCGCCATAGGCGGCACAGCTTCCGACCGCAACGACATAGTCCGCCCGCGGCGCGAGATCTAGCATCCAGTGGTAGATCGAGCGGCCCGTGCCCGCGAGCATGTTGAAGCGGCCGCTATCGTTCGGGCCGCGGGCAACGGAGCCTTCGAGGAGCAGTAGGTCGAGCGGCACCCTGCCCTCGCGCACGGAGTTGAGCACCTCGGCCGCTTCCTCGCCTGTCTCCTCGCTGACCGAGGGATGCCACAGCAGGTTGATGCCGAACTGCCTCAGTTCGTCGAACCAGCCGGAAGAGCCGCTTTCGAGGATCGACATGGTGCAACCGCCGCAGCTCGCGCCTTGCAGCCAGAGCAGGTTGGTCATTCCGTTCGATTGGCTCATCACTTGCCCTCCAGCTCCACCAGCTTCGGCCGACCCGGCTCGAATGGCAAGCCCTCGGCGCGAAGGAACTCAGTCATGATCGCCCGGCGCGCCTTCATGTTTAAGGTGCCTCTGGCGGATCCGGTGCGTGATGATCCAAATTAGACCGACGGCAAATGGTACGAACAATGCTGTCGCGAGTGACGGCTCGACATGCAAGCCGCCGTCATGTGCGCCCTTAGCGAGGTAGCCGAACAGGCTGACGACGTAATAGCCGATCGCCGCCACGGAGAGGCCTTCGACGGTGCTCTGCAGGCGCAATTGCAGCTTGGTGCGCTCGTTCATTGAGCGCAGCAGGTCACGATTCTGCTCCTCCAGTTCCACGTCCACCCGCGTGCGCAGGAGATCGGCGGCGCGCGCTAGCTTGATCGATAAGTTGGCCTGGCGGTCCTCCATCGCGGCGCAGGTGCGCATCGCCGGCGCCATCCGCCGGGCAAGGAAGGACGACCAGGTCGGTCGCCCTCCGATCTCGCTTCCTTCGATCACGCCAAGGCGGGCCTGCACGATGTCGTAATAAGCCCGGCTCGCGCCGAAGCGGAACAGGCTACCCGCTGCGCCGCGCTCCAATGAGGCGGCCAATGCGGTCAGCTCCGTGAGGAGGTGATTGTTGAGCTTGAGGTCCTCGGCGCCCTGCATCTCCTGGAGCACTTCGACCAGCCGCCGCCCAATGTGATCGACCGAGGGCGCGAGCTCGAGCGCGGCCGGCAGGCCGAGCAGCGCCAGCGTGCGATAGGTCTCGATCTCCAGCACGCGCTGCACAAGAGCGCCAAGCCGGCCCGGCGACAGGCCGTCGTTGCAGATGAGAATGCGGACAAAGCCCTGCGCATCCGCACGAAAGTCGGAAGCGACGACCGCAGGGCCGCTGCGGACTGTCGCCATTGCGAGGCTGCTCTTATCAAACAGCTCCTCAGCGCGCGCGACGGCCGCTTCGGTCTGCTCCACCTCGAGCCTCACCGCCACAAGCAGCTGTCCCGTTTGCGGCAGTGCCCGGATCAATGCGGTAAGTTCGTCACCGATGGGAGCGAACGCCAGCGCGGATGCCTCATTACTCCAGATCCAGGTGAAAGTCGTGAATTCGGAATGCTGTTCCCAGCGTAGCGAAACTGCTCCGATTGACACCTGGTGGTGCTTAGCCGACACCTCGGGTGCCGCCAAGCCCTGCGCGGTGCAAAAGCCTACAAAGGCCTGCCGGTCGGCGGCCGCCGCTTCTCCCTGGCCCAAAAAAGCAAATCGCAGCACTGCGAGAGGCGCGGAGAGCCGCGTGAACGGACGCGCATGCACCTCACCCAACACTGCACCGCGTTGCGGGTGCAACGCGAATCCGGCCAGATCCAGACCATGCTCCATCGACGATCCCTAGGATACCGGTTTGCCCACGCGAGGGTGCCGGCTTGTCCGTTGACTAGCGCAGGTCTCTGGCACTTGCGCAATGGTAGTCGCAGGCGTCTCGCATTGCGAGCCAGACTACGCCGCGACGACGTTGGCCATGAAACGGTCAAGCTCCGCGCGCAGGCGGTGGCTCGCCTCGGTTAGTCCGCGCGCTGATTGCAGCACGGCGGAAGCCGCCGAGCCGGTCTCGCTTGCTTCGCGATTGACCTGCTCGAGATTGGATGACACCTGCGCGGTGCCAGAGGCCGCCTGCTGCGCGCTCTGTGCGATCGCCTGTGTCGTCGCGGTCTGCTGGTCGACGGCGGACGCGATCGAACCCGAGATGGCGGAGATATCGCCAATGATGCCGGCGATCGACTTGATCGCGGCAATCGAATCTCCGGTCGCTTGCTGCATACCTTCGACGTGAGAGCCGATCTCCTCCGTCGCACGGGCGGTTTGGCTTGCAAGCGACTTCACCTCGGCTGCGACGACGGCAAAGCCGCGGCCCGCCTCTCCGGCGCGGGCTGCCTCAATGGTGGCATTGAGCGCGAGCAGATTGGTCTGCTCTGCGACCGCTGTAATCAGCTTCACGACATCACCAATCCGGTGCGAGGCTTGCGCGAGCGTCGCGATGCGGGCGTCCGTGCTCTTGGCCTGGGCTACCGCATTACCGGAGATCGCATTCGAGTTGCGGACCTGGGTGCGAATATCATTGATCGACAGCGACAGCTCCTCGGCCGCCGAGGCGACCAAACCAATGCTGCTCGACGATTCTCGCGCGGCGCCGACCACCGCGTTGGTCAGGCCCCCTGTCGCCTCCGCATTGCGTGACAGCGTTGATGCTGCTGCTTCGAGTTGCTGAGCAGAACCCGAAATGCCGTTGACGATGTCACCCACCGCGGCCTCAAAGCCGCCAGCGAATTTAGCGAGCTCAGCGCGCCGCAGCTCGGCCGCCGACCTGTTACGCTCTTCGATCTCCGCAGCTTCGCGTTCGGCGCGCTCAATGGCTTGCCGCTTGAAGCTCTCGACCGCGCCAGCCATCTTGCCGACCTCGTCGTGCCGACCGAGCCCCGGCAGCACGATCTCATAGCGGCCGTTTGCCAGCTCGATCATCGAGCTGCACATCGCGATGACAGGTTTTGCGATACCGCGTCCGATCGCAAAGGAGAGCACGAGGCCAATTGCAATCGAGGCGAGCGCAAGGGCAACCACTACCGATTGACCGTGGATGATTTGCACCGCGGTCTTTTTCTCGGCATCAGCCTGCTCCGCCAAAGCCACTCGCTTCAGAGAGGCGGCCGCCCCGGATAGTCCGTGACGCAGCTTCCACATGTCCGCCATCAAACGATCGATCTCTTGGCCTGCGGCCTCCACTCGGGCGAACCCATCTCGGTAAGACGCGACGAGCTCGTCGAGCGCCTGTCCGCCGACGTCCGGCGAGCGACGCTCTCGCACGATCGCACCTTTAAACCCTTCTATTCTCTGTAAGACGTCCCTCGCGAGGACTTCATCGTGGAGCTTCAATTCTGTCGTTACGAGGCGATCGATCGTATCGAAACGCTCAATGATATTTTCTGCTTGAGCGCCCGGCGCCTTCACCTGATCGAGCGCGGTCCGGATGACGTGCGCCTGTCCGCCCATCGTGGCTGCCGAGCGATCGATCCCGGCGCGCAGCGCCAACACTTTGTTGAAGGAATCGGTATAGGCGCGGTAGGCTTCGAACAGTTCCTTTATCGACTGCTGCCAGCTGAGAGTTGCAGTCTCGGTTTTGGCTGCCGTGATCGTTCGCTCGAGCAAGCGTCGCGCCTCTTCCGCGGCAGCTTCCGCCTCCTTTATGCCCGTCAGGGCGTAATAGCGCGCGTTGCTCTGGTATGCCGAGAGCGAGCTGTCGATTTCGCGCGCATAATCCGATTCCGACATGCTGATACGATAAACGTCGAAGCCGTCGAGGATCGCCTCATAGCCAAACCAGGCGCCCGCCATGGTGCCCGCCGACAGCAGCAGAACGATAGCAAATCCCATCATGATTTTCAGGCGAATTGACAGGTTGGCGATGACTGGCTCGCTTTTCGGCAAGCTCATGGCCGCTGCATTCATCCGGCCCTGTGTCTGGAAGACGCCTGCCCGGCGCGATGCGCCGCCGCGCCGAATGAAGCTCAAATCCATATCGCAAATACCCGGTTCGCTGGAGCTGGAAATGAGCAAACGATGTGCCGTCTCTCCTAATCATCGGTAAATTGCAGCGAGCTGCCGCGCAGCAAGTGTCGTGCGCCGGGTAAGGAAGCTCGCTGCTCATGCAGGGAAAAAGACCGCGAACCCACGTGGATGCAGCGGAAAATAGCAAAGAGGTTCAATAAAGATATGAAAGCAGGATTTCCACCTGCGGTTAAAGCGGGTTTCCAATTCTTCGTTGCGTAGGGCCGCTGAAGCGTGAAGAAAAAAATTGCAGGGCGGTGATTTCGCGCCGGCATGCGCGCGATATTCTCGATGGCATGCGCTGATTCGTTTGTTCGCTGCGTCGAATCACTCTCAATGCAGGAGCATGCGATGACGAAAATCTCGGAGATTCCGGGTACGCTGGACGCCGTCGGCGCCGTCGGCACGGATCGCCAATCAATCTATGTCTATGAGGCACCGGTACGGATCTGGCACTGGTTAAATGCGCTAACGATCTCTCTTCTGGCCGTTACCGGTTATCTAATCGCCTCGCCGCTTCCCTCGATGCCTGGTGAAGCTAGCAATTGGTACACGATGGGCTACATCCGATTTGTTCACTTCGCGTCGGGACAGGTGCTCGCCTTCGCGTTCCTTTATCGCGTCTACTGGGCGTTCGTCGGCAACCAGTATGCCCGCCAGTTGTTCGCGTTTCCGATCTACAACCGGATCTGGCGCTGGGGCCTTTTGTACGAGCTGCGATGGTACCTGTTCCTAGTGCGCTACCCGAAAAAATACGTCGGCCACAATCCTTTGGCCAATACTGCGATGTTCTTGTTCGTGATTGTGATGATCCTGATGATGCTGACCGGATTTGCACTTTACGCTGAGGGCGAAGGTCGCGACAGCTTATGGTATGCGCTGTTCGGCTGGTGGTTCTCGATCTTCCCAAACAGTCAAGACGTGCATACAGTGCACCATCTCGGCCTCTGGTTCATTGTGACTTTCGTCATCCTGCATGTATATGCTGCCGTGCGCGAGGACATCGTGTCGCGTCAGAGCATGCTATCGGCCATTATTACCGGCGAACGGACGTTTCGCGACTCGCGACCTGACTGATATCAGAATGTGCCCGCTAGGGTCACTCGGACGGTCAAGGGTTCGACCGGGTGAAGCACATAGTCCATCACACCAATGGCACAGACTGGCGCAGGGGCGGCATTGGCGGCACAGAGATTGTAAAGTTTGTCCGTCTTCAGCAGGGAGCCATAGGCATAGGTGATCTGGTTCGCCTTGCTGTTGAGGAGGTTGAGCAAATCGAGCTGGAGGCGCCAGCCCTTGTCGGTGCGGTAGCCGATCCGCGCGTTGAAGATGCCGGTAGGTTGCGATCGGAAGGCGTTGTCTTCCGTCAGCGGACTGGAGGCGAGATAGCGCCAACGCAGGGCGCCGAACCAGCCCGTCTTCGCGCCGAGCGAGATGCCGGCGGACGCCATCATGGTCGGTGCGTTAGGGATATAGTTGCCGGGCGCGTTGCCGATCTGCGCGGCGGGATAGCCGGCGAGTGAGGCATAAACCTCCGCCTGGTCGCTGTCGTAACCGCGAAAGCGCGCATGGGTCATCGCGAGATCGGCGTCGACGTCAATCCAAGACCGTGGGCGGTAATGGTTGGTCCATTCGAATCCATAGCGGCGGCTCGCGCGCGCCGTCGTGGTATCGCCGGCATCGCCTGAGAACAGGATCTCGGAATCCTGGTCGAGGACGAAGAGGCTGAGCGAGGTGTCGAGATCCGGGACGATCCTCGAACGCACGCCGACCTCCGCGCCCCTGGTGCGGACCAGCAGCGGCGAGCGCGGCAGCTTTGTCCCGGGATCGCTCGGATCTTCCGTCGTCGTCGCACCCCGCGCGTCGTTCGAGTGCATGCCATAGCCGGCGCCGAAAAAGAACTCGGTCTTGTTAAAGGGACCGACCACGATGCGAAGCTTGGGACTTCCGATCGTAGCGTTGGCATGGCCTGAGTTGTTCGCATCGAACAGCGACGTCACGTCGGCCGCGTAATAGTCCCCGCGCCAACCGACCGTGGTCCTCAGCCAGTCCGAAAAGTGCAACGTACTCTCGGCGTAAGCGCCGATGCTGCCTTCCCCGACCTTATCGCTGCGTACGTTGGACAGGAAACTGCGCCGGTGGGTGTCGGTGAGCGCGAGATCGATGGCGTCGTAACGGGACTGCAGGCCGAAGGTCGTCTGCATCGGCAGCCCAGCGAATGAGCCATCCATCGTCCGTGCGATGTTAGCGCCGGCCATTAGGCGGCCGTCGTGCTGGTGAAATTGGTCGCCGACAACGGGATTGGCCAGGAAATAAGTGAAGTTATTGTAGAGATCGAGCTCGCTCTTGACGACATAAGCGTTCGCCTTCCAGGCCCCGGAATTATCGCTCTGCGCCACGCGCGCCGACAGGGCAAAACGGTTTGCGTTGCCGCCGTCAGTCGGGTCTTCAGATCCAAACCGATCCATCAATCCGTCCGTCATGGCGCGCTGCGGCACCTGATCGGTCGAATTCCATCTGTTGGCGTAAGCCATGCCCGTGACCGACACGCCGTCGGTGGCCGTGCCCTGACTGTAGCGCAAGAGCCCATTGAGCTTGCGGAGGTTGTCCGGGTTGTCCCAGGGGCCGTTGTAGGTCCCAGCCTCGCCGGCGAGGAGCAATGTCCCATCGCCGAGCCTCGTCGAATCCATGCCGAGGAAGCGGCGATATCCAAAGCTGCCGGCGGTCATCTGCGCTAGCCCCTTCACCGTGCGGTCGATCAGGCCGATATGCACGGCGCCGGCCGAGGAGAAGTCGCCTTCATCGGCGAAGTAAGGCCCCTTCTTTACCTCCATGGCGGCGATCGCTTCAGGAATCAGCCAATTGAGGTCGGCATAGCCCTGGCCGTGGGCGTGAGTGCGCATGTTGGCAGGCACATCATCAACATAGATCGCGAGATCCGTGCCATGATCGAGATTATAGCCGCGCAAGAAGTACTGGTTCGCTTTGCCCTCGCCGGAATGCTGCGTCACAATGAGCCCCGGTACAGCTTCGAGCACTTCGCCCGGGCGCATCACGGGCCGCGCGTTGACGTCTTCGCCTGATACTGTGATCTGGCTTGCCATGCTCGACGCGGGAGCCAAGGCCGCGCTGCTCTTGGCCGATACCGCTGAGGCTTGCCCGCCCAGCTGGCTACTGGACCCTATGCCGAGCGCTCGATCCGAGCGTGGCGTTGGAGCTCTTCGCGGTCGCCGTGGGATCTCCTCACGAGTGACTATGACTGCAGGCAAGGTGTAGCTAGTCTGGATATTGTCTCCAGAGCTAGGTTCAGCGTCGATCATGAGGGCGCAGATGCTTAGTGCTGCAATGCTCGTCCAGCGGGCAAAGACGGCAGGCTTCGAGCGGCTCGACAGCATCGCTGCAGCCGCTAAGTCGCGCGTGATGTCGGCAAGGCGGTTCGAGTGGTCTTTCCCTTCCATGCAACGCGATACAGCAGGAGAGATGCTAGCCAGGCGAGAGCGAACAATGACATCACGCCGAAGCCTAAGATGGCTTGTGATCCCTTGAGGCGATCGACGAGGCTCGAAAGGGCACCCGTGAGCTCAAGCTGATCGCTGATCAGGCCAAGCGTTTCCACGCTGCCGATGAACAGCGCAATCGCGACTGAGGCACCTGTGATTGTCAGATTGTACCAAAGCTTTCGGGCCGGATCGACGAAAGCCCAGCGATAAGCGCTGGCCATAAATGCTGAATCCAAGGTATCAACCAGGGACATTCCGGCAGCGAAAAGTGCAGGAAAGACTATGGCCTGCCAGAGCGACAGGCCGCGCGCAGTCTCAGAGGCAGAGAGGGAGAGCAGGCCAATTTCGGTCGCCGTGTCGAAACTTAATCCGAACAGGAATCCGAGCGGATACATGTGCCAGCTTTGCGTCACAATTCGGAAGATCGGGCCGAGCAAATGCGAAAGAAGACCGCTTCCGGCTAGGGGCGCATCGAGTAATTGTGCACCGTAGACGCCGCTGGCCTGCGCTGCACGCATTGTGCGCCACAAGTTTGCGAAGATCGCAAAGTTGACGGCGGCCACGCCGAGCAGGAAGACGGCTGAAACCGAGGTTCCGAGAAGGCCGCCCAAGTTTTTGAGCAAACCCTCTCCGCCGAGGGTCATGACGCCGGCGGCAAGCAGGATCATTGAAGCGAGAACGATCGTGGAATGGCCGAGCGCAAAGTAGAGACCTGCAGTTTCGGAGGCGCGGCCGGCATGCATCAGCTTCCGCACGACATTGTCGATTGCCGCAATATGATCGGCATCCACGGCATGGCGCAGACCGAACACCCAAGCGAGCAGCGCGGTTGCCATTACCGACGGCTGACCGGCGAACAGCGCAACGGCCCAGCCCCAGGCTGCAATGTTGGTCAGCGTCAGCCCTGCCAGCAACAAGACAGTTCTCAACTTAAGGCCTTTCAAGAGGCCACTTCGTGACGTGACCTGCCCCATGCGGCGCCACTCCCCTGGTATGATCTTTTTGTCGAACTCTCATACCCTGAGCAATATTCAGGCCAAGTAAGACCATGGCGTAAAAGGGCGCCAAGCGATTGCACTTGCAAAAGAATCCCTGTCGATAGCGAGTTACGCCTTAAAATAGGCGATGCCGCTCGCAAACTAACTAACCATATTCGGCAAGGTACTTCCCATCCCTGAAGAAACGTATTCGTAGTTCAGCAAAGGCTCGCAAGGGCGCAACTGGCTTGGCCAATGGTCCGCCGTGCTTTGACCGGATTTTCTTCAGCTTTGAGGCTTGAGCGGGCCGCAGCAGAGACTGCTGACAGGTGAATGTGGCTCATCGGTGGTTGCAAAGTTCTCATTTGCCGGCCGCTTCCGCCTCACAGCAGAGTGACGCCAAAAGCAAATACATCGAGAGCTTTTGGGGGGAAGGCGTGTTTTACCAAGGCGAAATCGCGTTCGTGCCTATCGGGCAGCGCGGCCTGAGCGCGGATGGCCATCCCCAGAAGACACTCATCTGTTCGTTCGACAGCCCTCCGACGGTGCGGCAGTCGACGTCCAGCATGGGTAACCGGTCGACGCGCCGAGGCAAAAGCTCCGGGGCCACCTTGGCGGCTTAGGATTGCTCAAATGAAGAGGAGGAAGGCATGAAGTTCAGGACATTGTTGGGCGTGGCCGCTATCCTTGCGCTCACAGGTGTATCGGCTCCTGCCGCTGATAAGGATGCCGCCGACATTGCTGTCGAAGCAGCAAAGAAATATGCGGGCACGACGATCAGTATCGTCTGGGAGGCGGGCCTTCAATCGCTCGACCCGCTCAACTATTCGGGTCCGAAATGGGAGAAGCTCACTGGCATCAAGGTGAAGGTGGTCGAGGTGCCGACCGACCAGATGTTCACCAAGATCATGCAGGATTTCAAGTCGGGCGCCGGGGCCTATGACGCACTGAACGTCATTCCATCCTGGATGCCCGACCTGGCCCGGGCCGGAGCGCTCGAGCCCCTGGACAAATATGTCGACAAGTTCGGCTATCGCGACGAGTTGCAGGACATCGCCGCAGCCTATCGCGACAACCAGATGCAGTATGACGGCAAGATCTTCGGCTTCCCGGACGACGGCGATGTGATGCTGCTCTACTACCGCAAAGACATTTTCGAGGATCCGAAGATGAAGGAGGGGTTCAAGGCCAAGTTCGGCTACGAGCTCGCTCCGCCCAAGGATTGGAAGCAGCTTGACGACATCGGACAGTTCATCACTGACAAGATGGCGCCCAAGGTCTATGGCGCCGGCTTCTTCCGAACTGCGCCTTATCCGCAATACATGTTCCAGGAACGTTTCCGCATGGAGGGCGGCAAGTTCTTCAATGCCGATACGATGAAATCGACGGTGAACAGCGATGTCGGCCTGAAGGTCTTCAAGCAGATGTTGGCCGAGAACAAGTTCATGCCACCAGGCGTGGAGCAATGGAATTTCGTCGACAACTTGGCCGCGTTCCTCCAGGGCACCACCGCCATGACGATCTCCTGGCCCCCTTATGGGCGTTGGGCCGCCGGCTACGGCTCGGGCGAGGAAGCGCTGAAATGGGTACCCAAATCGCAAGTCGCCGGCAAGGTCGGGTATGCGCTCACGCCCCTCGGTCGCCCGGAGCTTGGCGTCGGTTTCGACCTGTCCGTCTCGGCCACGAGCAAGAACAAGGAGGCCGCTTATCTCTTCATCCAATGGCTGAACAGCAAGAAGACCAGCCTTGAGCGCGTGCAGCTCCCCTATACGCTCCGCGATCCCTTCCGCCTGTCGCACTACGCGAGCGAGAAATACCGTGCGCTCTGGCCTGATGCTCCTGCCTATCTCGACACGATCAAGACATCTGGCGAGAAGGGCCTGCTCGATCTCTCCCTGCTGCAGCAGGACAAGTACGACGAGGCGATGACCAAGGCCATTTCGAGCCTCTGGGCCGGCGAAGATCCGAAGACCATTCTCGACCGCATGGCGCAGCAGTTTGATGCCATCACCGAGAAGGTGGGCATTGAAAACCAGAAGGCGGTTTATAAGGTCTGGGCAGCAAAACCAGGCGCTTATCCGCAATAGTTGGCTTGGAGGGCGCGCGGGAGGCACCGCCTCCCGTGCGGCGCGATTCCTGGATTGATGATGACGTTCTCTTTAAGCTTTAATGGCACTGAACATCGCCGCCCGAGCCGGCTCGGGCGTGTGCTCGAGGACCGCCTACCCTATCTCATCGTTGCGCCCGCAATATTGGTTCTTCTCCTCGTCGGCCTCTTTCCCCTCATCTACTCGTTGATCGTGAGCTTCCAGCGCATCACGATGACGGACAATGATACGTCTTTCGCCGGCTTGCTGAACTATGCGGAGTTGTTCAGAGATACCCGTTTGTGGGCATCGCTCGGCCACACCGCGATCATCACAGCAATCGCCCTGCCTCTCGAGCTACTGATCGGCTTCCTGATGGCGCAGCTCTTCATCGACCGCATGCCCGGGCGCCAGCTCTTCGTCGCGCTCTTGGTGCTGCCGACGGTGATCTCTCCGATTGTTGCTGGTGCGACCTGGCGCCTGTTGTTCGACGTCCGCTTTGGTCCCATCGGTGAGATACTCAGCTTTTTCGCCGGCGAACCGATCCGGATCCTGTGGACCGTCAACCCTGCTTACGTCTATCCGGCGATCATCATCTGCGAAGTTTGGCAGTGGTCGCCGTTCATGTTTCTGCTGCTGCTCGCTGCGTTGTCCAATGTCGATCAGTCTCAACTGGAGGCTGCTGAGATCGATGGGGCATCGTATCTGCGCGTGCTTCGCGCGATCATTCTGCCGGCGATCGCGCCCGTGATAGCTGTTGCATGCCTTATCCGCGGCCTCGACCTCGTGCGCATCTTCGACATCATCTGGGCCCTCACCGAAGGCGGGCCGGGCTCGATGACCGAGACGATTTCACTCTACACCTATGTGCAGGGCTTCTCGCAATTCGAAACCAGCTACACCGCCGCGATCTCCTTCCTGGTGATTGCGCTGCTCACTCTCATTACCACGCTTGTCCTCAAGCGCATGGAGATTGCGCGATGAGGCTGATGAAGCTGCCCACCAGGAAGGGGCGCGTTCTGGTGCTACGCTATATCGGCGCCGGCGTCGTCACTTTGCTGTTTCTATTTCCGGTTTATTGGCTGTTTATGATTTCGTTCAAGACGCCGGACGAGATCTATCACGTGCCGCCATTGTGGATGCCTGGGCAGATCCAGTTCTCGAATTATTATGTCCTATTCAAGGATGGTGACGTCATGGCCATCCTGAACAGCCTGATCGTCGCCGGCGTTAGCTCCGCCATTGCCATCATTCTTGGTACCCTATGCGCCTACAGCCTCGCCCGCTTCGGCACGGGTGGCGAGAACCTTGCGATGTGGATCATTTCCCAGCGCATGATCCCGCCGATTGCGGTCGTCTTCCCGATCTTCCTCATCTACGTCTATTTCGGTTTGGTTGACGGCTACTTCGGCCTGATCGTGCTCTATACCGCGTTCAATCTGCCCTATGTCATCTGGATGATGCGGGGTTATATCGTTGATGTTCCGCTCGAGCTGGAGGAAAGCGCCCTCGTCGACGGACTGAACCGATGGCAGGTCATCTGGAAAGTCGTCTTCCCGATGGTGCGCCCGGGGCTCATGGCGACTTCGGTCTTTACTTTCGTGTTCGCCTGGAACGACTTCCTCTTCGCGCTGGTGCTCACGCGTACCGAAGTGATCACTTTTCCGGTCATGCTGACGCACTATTTCGGTGGCCAGTCGAACTTCTGGGCCAAAATCGCGGCGATGTCCGTCCTGGGGACTTTGCCGATCTTCGTCGCAGTTACGGTAATGCAGCGCTATCTCGTGCGCGGCATCTCGCTCGGCGCCGTCAAAGGTTGAGGAGATTAGAGTGGCCGACGTCAAGTTGACCGGAGTGCACAAATACTACGGTAACGTGCATGCCGTTCGGGGACTAGACTTAACCATCAGCGATGGCGAATTCGCTGTGCTCGTGGGTCCGTCAGGCTGCGGCAAGAGCACGCTTTTGCGGACGATCGCCGGTCTCGAAGATCCGGACGACGGCACGATCGCGATTGGCGGCGCTATCGTCAACGATCTGCGTCCGCGCGAACGCAACATTGCGATGGTCTTTCAGAACTACGCACTCTATCCCTATTTAACCGTCAATGAGAATATCGCGTTCGGCCTGCGCGCCCGCAAGACGCCAGAAATCGAGATCAGGAAGCGGGTCAGCGAAGCCGCCGAGATGCTCGGCATCGGCAATCTCCTCCAGCGTTATCCACGTCAGCTCTCCGGTGGACAGCGTCAACGCGTCGCGATCGGACGGGCCATCGTTCGCAAGGCGGATCTTTTCTTGTTTGACGAGCCGCTCTCGAATCTGGACGCCCAATTGCGTGACGAAATGCGAACCGAGATCAAGCGTCTGCATCACGAGATCACCACCACAATGATCTACGTTACACACGATCAGGTCGAGGCGATGACGCTGGCGGATCGTATCGTGCTGCTACGCGATGGAAAAATAGAGCAGCAGGGAGCTCCACTCGAACTGTTCGAGCGGCCGCGAACGGGCTTCGTGGCGGGCTTCCTCGGCTCTCCTTCGATCAATCTCATACCGGCAACCCTGACGGCGATGAATGGCGGGCTTTCTGTCGTTTTCGGTTCCGGAGAGTCCCTGACTGTGCCGCCTGCGAAGGCCACTGCCCTTTCTAGCGTGGCGGGACGTGAGGTCATTGTCGGCATTCGGCCTCAGCATTTCGGCCGAGCCGGCGACGGACCATTGCGCGATGGGGTGGTGCCCTATTCAGCGGTCGCCGATCTCATCCAGCCTACAGGTACTCGTACCTTCACGACCATCAAGATCGGCGGAGTAGACGCAGTCGCGGAGCTGCAAGCACATGATGTTCAGAGCCATGGCGAGCGAATCCAGCTCGCCATCGACCTCAATCGGATGGTGCTGATCGATCCGGCCACAGGCTCGGTCATCGCCTAAGCGCAAGAGTTCGCAAACCCAACAACGGGATGCAGGGGGAAAAGCATGGCATCGAGACTTTTTGCTAGCGGAATCGGAGCGCCCGAGGGGCCAATCTGCCTCCCCGACGGATCGATGTATGTCACGGAGATGTCCGCATCGACGTTGTGCATCACGCGGCTCGATCAGCGAGGCAATCGCAGAGTGGTTCGCGCGACGGGCGGCCGCCCGAACGGACTGACGACGGACGGCCACGGCCGCATCTGGATCGCGGAAGCGGGCCTGCGGGCGCTGATTTGCATCGACCAAGCCGGAAACGAGATCCGGCGCATGCAGGGCGAAGGCGCCGATCGCTTTCTATTTCCGAATGACCTCTGCTTCGGCCCCAACGGACTACTCTACATGACTGATTCAGGCATGGCGGCTGAGGATTTCATCAACGGGCAGGCCTTCGTCGAGGGCTATATGGACCTTGATTGGGACGGCCGCGTCTACGAAATCGATCCCGCGGCCATGAAGGTCCTTCGCGTCCTCGATCGCAAGATCCGATTCACCAACGGGATTGCTTTCGGGCCCGACGACCATCTCTATGCCAACGCATCGTTCACAGGCGAAATCTACCGCTATGACGTACTCGGCAAGCCAATGCCTGAACGTGTTGTTTTCGGCAATGTGCTGCAGCCCGACTCCAATCCTGACTTCAAGGGGCCCGACGGGATGGCTTTTGGCACCGACGGCCGGCTCTATTGCACAGTCTATAATCAGAAGAACGTCACTGTGCTCGACCGCGGCGGCAACGTCGTGGACCGGCTCATGCTGGATGGGCCGCAACCGACAAATTGCGCCTTCACGATTGAAGGCAAGAAGTTGCGCGTGACAGAGGTCGGCAAGGGCCAGGTTGAAGAGCTCGATGTGCCCTGCGAAGGGGTGCCTCTACATCTGCCTAAATTCGGTTAAGGTTGGAAACTCGTTTCCGGTCGGCACGCGGCACTTGGCACAGAGCAACTAGCTGGTGCAGGCCGCAGATGAGTTGGCGGCAGCTCGCGGTCTTAGCATTTCGCGACGGCGCGCCTGGGGCGGATACATACGAGCATGAACAGTTCAAAACAGGAGCTAAGACAAGTGGGGCCGCTGGCTTGCCGAGGATTATGGCCACCGGCCCCGGCGTCAGCTACTTGAAATTGCCCTGCCCCAGGTGCAGTAGCGATAGCTGACAGGCACGAGATGGCCCGGCGGCGGCTCCTCCGCAAATCTCGGCTGCAGTTAACGTAAATGGCAGGGCGCGAGGTGATGTTATGTTTTGTTTTGGTCAGCATGGCGGTGCCGCCAGTTGAAGTGCCGTGATCGTCGCCCACCAGGACGGCCTATGTCGCGGAGCCGCGAACGGAAGTTGGGCAATTACTCGTCCGGCTACGACGCGAGTTGAGTGATTGGTTAGGTCGGAACTCCTTGCGAGCCGTTAGTTGATCGCGAGCGGAGCTCAAACTCTAGCTCTGTCAGCTTTTTGATCAGCTGCTCAATAACCGCCTCGTAATCAGAACGCGTGAGTGAGTTCACGCCACGGGAGGCGAGCTCGTGCTGCAGGATTGTTGCCATCACGGCCTTGACGCTCATAGGACCTCATCTGAAATGATTTCGCATCAAATCTCAAACCAAGGAGACAATCAACAAGGAGGAGGATGGAGCTGGAAGTGTCGCTGCATTCCGATCGATTATCAGCCCCAGGGATGCATACGTACCCAAAAGACTTTGAGCCTGGATATTCGATGCTCCTCCACCAGTTGGCCGATTTGCTGACTCCGCTTCCCGTCTTTGCTTTATGAGCTGGTCAAAAAGCCACCATCAGCTAGCACGAGAGCAGCTCTTGTGGTAATTGCAGTCCATAGGTCCATAGTTTGTTTTTGAAGAGTTTCATTTCGAGGACGATTTGTTCGTGACGATGGTTGCCGTGCTTTGCCAATTTGCATCCGCCGATTGCGTTGATAAGATCGTGACGAGCTCTGCATTCGACAGCACGCTTACTTTCCAGGGCTGCGTTATGAACGGCCAGACAGGGCTGGCCCAGTGGAAAGAAGCGCATCCAATTTACCGCTCAGATACTTGGCATATTCAGCGGCACAAATGCATGCCGGGAGATTACAATATCGCTCACCACAAAGCGTAGAGATCAAAGAAGCTACGCAACGCCCGCCACCGCGGTGTCAGCGAGAGCGTATGCGGTTCATCTAATGTCCCCAGCGCAACGCGCGGACGGGGCTTGCCGGGGCTCTGTTCGCTCGGAAGCATTTGAGCTAAGCCGAGTGGCTACAGGACGAAGAAAGTACAGCGAGAGGCCAGGGTTCCGTTCGCAAATCCTCTTTAATGCGTCGGCCTTGATCCAGAAAAGCTCCAAATCGCTGGCCGCTCGAGCAGATTGCGTGCGGCGGCGTCGATCCACGGCGAACAGCCCAACCTCACCAAAAACCTCTCCTGGATACAAGAGCTTGTCTATTTCGGGAAGCTCGACTTGTCCTGATCCGATGAGATAGAGTGCATCGGCGTGATCCCCTTTCTCGAAGATTGTCTCTCCAGCCTTGATCCGCTGTGTGTGCATGAACGGCTGAAGCCAGTTCGGAGAAAGATCTGTATTAGCGGCGAGCTTGGCGCGGCGTAGTACCAAGACCATGCGGACGAAGTAGGCAGCGTTTAGTGGAAGCAAAATAAAGTGCAGAATCAGCACAGGGTAGATACCGGCGCCAGTGGCATAGACGATGAATGCGAGATTGCTGCAGATGGCGACGGCCCGCAGAGTCAGCATGGTGTGCATGCAGAATGTCACGAGGACGAGCGAAGAGGCCAGATAGCCACAAGCTTCTATCCACGTCATGGCAGCCTACTTTGCTGCTTTAGGCGCAATGAATCACCTGCAAAGCGCGGGCCAAGCGTTCATCAGAAGACGAACGGCTGACGTACCGCCTCAGCCGAGCCGGAGCCTGCTTCGCTCTGTTGGTTATCCAAGGCTGCACGCCGCGCATATGAACCAGTTCACACGCTGATCGGGGCGCTTCGCTTCGCCAGCGTTATAAACTGCTGCCGGTGCCAGCAAGTTCTATCCGCTCGCGTCACTTAAGGTGGCAGCCGATCGCGGTCCGGTCACGGGACCGGATAGTCTTATTTCAGGAAGCCGATAGACAGCCAGGGCACCGCGGCGACGATCAGCGTGCCAATGAGCAGCGCAATCATGTATCCCACGATTGGTCTCATACCGTCGTCCGGGTTAATGCGGCTGATAGCGCAGGCCGCGTAGTAGCCGACCCCAAACGGCGGTGCGAACAGGCCGATGCCCATCGCGAGAACCACGACCATTGCGTAATGGACATCGTGGACCCCAACCTGCCGCGCGATCGGGAACAGGAGCGGACCGAACAAGACGATGGCTGGGATCCCCTCCAGCACGCTGCCTAGAATCACGAAAGTTACGATCGTCACCGCTAGGAAGACGGGGACACCGCCGGGAAGGCTGGTCATGAACTTGGCAAGCGAGGCTGAAAATCCCGACTGGGTCAGCGCCCAGGCCATTCCTGTCGCGGCGCCGATGATGAGCAGAATCGCGCCCGACAGGGAGGCCGTCTCGACCAGCATAGGATAGATGCGTCGCCAGTCGAACTGGCGGTAAATGAGGAGACCGGCGCAGGCCGAGTACAAGATGCCGATGGTCGAGACCTCCGTTGCCGTTGCAACGCCTTCGACGACGGCGGTCCGGATCACGAAAGGCAAGGCGATCGCAGGAAGAGCAATGACAAAGGCTCGGCCGATCTCCCGCCCAGTCGCCCTTTTGACGTGAGAGAGGTCCTCGCGCCGGTAGCGCCACCACACGATCGCCCCGAGCATAACTGCGAGCACCACGCCCGGGAGCAATCCGCCGGTGAATAGCGCGGAGATCGACACGCCCGTCACCGAGCCGATCGTGATCAGAACCAGCGACGGCGGAATCGTTTCGGTTTGCGCCCCCGTGGCGGCCAGCAACGCAACGAGGTCGCCGGGTTTGGCGCCACGCTGCCGCATCTCGGGAAACAGCACAGGGGCCACGGCCGCCATATCTGCCGCCTTGGACCCTGAGATACCGGAGACCAGATACATAGCCCCGACCAGGACGTAGTGCAGCCCGCCGCGGACGTGGCCGAGGAGACTTGCGAGGAAACCGACCATTGCGCGAGCCATGCCCGTCATCTCGATCAGCAGGCCCAGGAAGACGAAAAGAGGCACGGCGAGCAGGATCAGATGGCTCATCCCTTCATCCATCCGCCCGATCATCACTACGTCCGGCGTGCTCGTCGTAAGCGTGAGATAACCCACGGTGGCGAGACCGAATGCAAAGGCAATCGGAACGGCGGCAAAGACCATCGCACCGACAACAAAGACGAAGAAGATCAGAAGGTTCAGATTGCCGAGCGGCTTAAAAACCGGCGCGAGCAGCACGAACGCAAGGATGAGACCGGCGACGATCGCTAGAGAGGCCAACAAGCTGCGTAGATTGGCAATTCGGCAGAGCCGGAGGGCCGCGGCGATCAGCATCAGCCCAATTCCGATCGGTAGCGCCGCCGCACGCCAAGTGTTGATGATCTCCAGCGCCGGCGTGGTGACGAAGGCCTCGTCGGCGGCAAATTCATAGGCCGGCCAAACGACGAGCAAAAGAAACGCCAGCGAGGCTGCGGCCGCCACCACGTCCAAAAACGCACGCACCTGGGCACTGAGCACGCCGACGATGGCTGTCATACGCATGTGCTCGCCGCGCTGGAAAGCAATGACGGAGCCGAGCATGGCAAGCCAAAGGAAGAGAATACCGGCGAGTTCGTCGGACCAGACGATGGGGGAGCGGAATACGTATCTGCCTACGATTCCTGCGGCCAGGATTGCGACTTCGGCCAGGACGAGTAGCGCGGCTGGGACCGCGACGAGGTGGCCCAACATCGTGTTCGCTGTTACCGCCCAATGTCGGGGACCCCGTTCAGTCGAGGCGGTCGCTCCACCGTCATCAGCATGTGGAGCGTGGCTCACGCTGCTCATGACAGCTGACCCGCCGCTTTTTCGAGCTGCGACCACGCCTCCTCGCCGAATTTGCCCTTCCAGTCGGAGTAGAAGCTAGTCTTGGACAAGGCTTGTCGGAAGGCGGCGCGATCGACTTCGATAAATTTGAGACCTTTGGCCGACAGATCGGTGCGCAAGGACTGGCTGAGCTTTGCGATATCAGCCCGCTGATCGACGGCGGAGCGATCTAGTTCGCGGGTCACGACCTCCTGAACATCCTTCGGTAAGCGCTCGAATGCGCGCTTGTTGGCGAGGATCCAGTATCCGTCCCAAACGTGCCCGGTCAGGCTGCACGTGCTTTGCACTTCGTAGAGGCGGGCGGTTGCAATGATCGGCAACGGATTCTCCTGGCCGTCCACGACTTTGGTCTGTAACGCGGAGTAGACCTCGTTGAAGTTAATAGGCGTCGGGCCGGCTCCAAGCGCCTTGAAAAGCGAGGTCAAAAGCGGCGCCGGGGGGACGCGGATCTGGAAATTCTTTAGATCGTCAGGGCTGCGGATCTCACGTCCGGAAGAAGTCACCTGACGAAAGCCGTTATCCCACGCTTTGGAAACCGCCATGATCGGAGTTTTGGCAATCTGCGTCCGGATGTAGGTTCCGAGATCTCCGTCCATAGCTTTCCAAACGCTATCGTAGTCAGTAAACGCGAAGCCGGTGTTCACCAGGCCCGCACTTGGGACCAGGGTGGCGAGGATCGAAGAGGACTGATTAAAGAATTCGACGCCGCCGCTGCGGACCTGGGTCATGAGCTCGGTGTCGGACCCGAGCTGGTTGGCCGGAAACAGCCTGATCTCGAGCCGGCCACTGGTAGCCTCTAGAATGCGTTGGATGGCTTCCTGCGCGCGGACGTTCACCGGATGCGTCGGATCCTGGCCGGTTGCAAATTTATAAACGAATTCGGCCGCAGATGCCGGTCGAGTGAGAATTGCGCAGAGAGGTACGGCCGTTGCAGCTTTCAACAGGGAACGCCGGCTGATATCTCTGCGTTTCGATACGCTCATGTCTTCCTCCTCGTTCTATTTACCTAGCGGTGGCGATCTCAGCGCAGGCGGCGCAGCCGTTCCGCTCATTCGTGTGCCCGCGTCTTGAGTGCCGGCATTTGGGCAAAAGCCAGCGTTCGCCGCTGCAAGGTGCGGCGGGCAACGTTGAGTACAGCTTGTTGGACCTCAGCCCAGCGGCGCTAAAGCCACTGTTTGATTTGCCTTGCGACCTCTGCGGTGGAAATCCCGTAACGGTCGTGCAGCGTTGGAAGCGCGCCGGCGTCGAGAAATTCGTCCGGCAATGCGATCTGGCGGAAAGGCGGATGTGCCCCAGAACGCAAGAGGAGTGCGGCAATTGCTTCGCCGAGGCCACCAATGGTCGTGTGATTTTCGGCAACGACGACAAGCCGTGCCGGCTTGCTGGCCTCACGCAGGATAGTCTCTGCGTCGAGGGGCTTGATGGTTGGAACATGCAGCACCGCTGCATCCACGCGGTCATCCTTCAAAGCTTGGACGGCCTCGAGTGCCCGCATGGTCATGATGCCGGACGAGATGATCAGGACGTCCTTGCCATCACGGATCAGCTTGGCCTTTCCAAGCTCGAACTTATAGTCGTATTCATCCAGAACGACAGGCACCTGGCCGCGCAGCAGGCGCATGTAGACTGGACCTTGATGCGCGGCTATGGCTGGCACCACCTGCTCGATTTCACTGGCATCGCAGGGGTCGATCACCGTCATATTTGGCATGGCCCGAAACAACGCGAGATCCTCGGCGGCTTGATGACTTGGGCCATAGCCCGAGGTCAGGCCGGGCAAGGCGCAGACGATTTTCACGTTGCGGTCTTCCTCCGCAATGGTCTGATGAATGAAATCGTAGGCGCGCCGCGATGCGAACACGGCATATGTCGTCGCAAAGGGCATGAAGCCCTCTGCGGCGAGTCCGGAGGCTGCTCCGAACAAAAGTTGCTCGGCCATGCCCATCTGGTAATAGCGGTCTGGAAATTCCTTGGCGAAGATGTGCAGGTCGGTGTATTTGCCGAGATCGGCGGTCATGCCGACCACCTCTGGCCGGCTCCGTGCCAGTTCGACGAGTGCATGTCCGAACGGCGCTGGCTTCGTCTTTTGGCCCTCGGCCGCAATCGAGGCGATCATGGCAGAGGTGGTTAGGCGCGGCTTGCCCGCTTGCGGTGCTGATCTGACGGTCTTCATGCCTGCCTCCCGGCTTCCAGCGCGGCAAGGGCAAGTTGCCATTCGTGCTGCTCGACGCGAATGAAATGGTTCTTCTCGCGCTGCTCGAGGAAAGGAACGCCCTTCCCCATGAGGGTGTCGGCGACGATCATTCGCGGCTTCGGCTCGGGATGCGACTTTGCACGGTCGAATGCTGCGAGCACGGCATCGAGATCATTGCCATCGATACGTTGTACGAACCAGCCGAATGCCTGGAGCTTGTCGACCAAGGGTTCGAAGGCCATGACTTGCGTCGAGGGACCGTCGGCCTGCTGGTTGTTGACATCGACAATGCCGATCAGGTTGTCCAGCTTGTAGTGGGCCGCCGACTGGATGGCCTCCCACACGGAGCCCTCGTCGAGCTCGCCGTCGGAGAACAAGGTGTATACCCGCGCCTCGGACCTTTTGCGTTTGAGGCCAAGGCCCATGCCGACAGCAATGCTGAGCCCGAGGCCGAGCGAGCCACCCGACATTTCCATTCCGGGCGTGTAGGAGGCCATGCCCGACATTGGCAAGCGGCTCTCGTCACTGCCATAGGTCTCAAGCTCTTCCTCGGGGACGATCCCCGCTTCTATCAAAGCCGCATAAAGCGCAATAGCGTAGTGCCCGTTTGAGAGCAGGAAGCGATCGCGTTCCTCCCAGGTCGGATCCTCCGGCCGATAGCGCATCGCGTGAAAGTAAGCCACGGCGAGAACGTCGGAGATATCGAGCGCCTGAGCGATATAGCCTTGGCCCTGAACTTCCCCCATGCGCAGCGCATTGCGGCGAATGTTATAGGCGCGGTCCGCCAGCTTGGGCGTGTTGGTCAACGTTTTGGTCGGCGCTTCCATCGATCTGGACCTTCTCTTGCTGGCTCAGTGGATGAGCATGCCGCCATTGACGTCGATCACGGCACCAGTGACGTACGCGGAGAGATCGGAGGCCAGAAAAGTGTAGATGCCGGCGACATCTTCTGCGGTGCCGAGACGATTGAGTGGAATGCCTTCCAGAATTTTCGCACGCATTTCATCAGTCAGCTTGCCGGCCGTGATATCGGTGCCGATCAGGCCAGGCGTGACGCAGTTGACGCGGATGTTGTCAGGACCGAACTCGCGAGCCATGGCCTTGGCTAAACCAAGAACGCCGGCTTTCGCTGCCGAATAGTGTGGTCCCCCAAAAATTCCGCCGCCACGCTGGGCCGACACCGACGACATGCATGCGATCGATCCGGACTTCCGCGCACGCATATGCGGGATCACGGCCTGGGAGAGGAAGAGAACGCCTTTGAGATTGACGTCTTGAATGCGATCCCAATCGGCGGCTGATATGTCCAGGAGCTTCACCGGCTGGGTAATGCCGGCATTGTTGATCAGTATATCGATACCACCGAATGCCTCGACCGCGCTTGCAACTGCCCGCTCGCAGGACGATTTGTCAGCGACGTCGCAGCGCAAACCGAGGTGTTCCTTGCCAAGAGTGGCTGCTGCCCCTGCCGCGGCTCCGGCATCGATATCGAGGATTGCGACCCGAGCGCCCTCGGAGGCAAACCGCCGGGCGGTGGCGAGCCCGATCCCCCGCGGCGAGGCCGCGCCCGAAATGATGGCTGTCTTCCCGCTGAGCAGCATCAGTTCCTCCCGCAAATTGTTTTCCTTGACAATGCTAGGAATGACCCTCGCTCTCCGCGCCGACAAGCGCACAGTTGTCATGGGTCGATGAATCTGGTTCACTTATGCGATGCTCTCGAATGTTCCGATATCGGCAATTCGCGCCTTTGAGGCGGCGGCCCGCACCGGATCGTTTCGCGATGCGGCGAATGAGCTTCACCTGACGCCAAGTGCAGTCAGTCATGCAATCCGTAAGCTGGAGGACACGCTCCGGACCGTTCTCTTCGAGCGCAGTGCACGCGCGGTGCGGCTCACGCCGGCCGGCGAGAACCTGATGCGACATACCGGCGCTGCATTCGATCAGCTCCGCCGCGGCTTGGAGGAAGTCGCTGCTCGTGGTCCGCAGTTGGTGCGGGTTCACTCCGCTCCGAGCTTTGCAGCGCAATGGCTAACGCCACGACTGGCGCAGTTTCTTGCAGCCCATCCGAAGCTAGAAGTTCGCTTGGCTGCCAGCACAGACTATGCGCGTTTCAGTAACGATGATTTCGATGTCGACATCGTTTACGGTCCGCCGAGGGCGGAGGGCGTCGAGATTGTTCCTCTGCCAGAGGAAACAGTCACTCCCCTATGCTCCCGGAAGCTTGCAAAATCAATCAAGAAGCCGATCGACCTCCTGGATCAGACATTGATCCGTTCAGACGTGAAGCAAGTTCAATGGCATCAGTGGTTCGCCGCCAATGGATTGGAAGCTCCAGCGATTCACGGCATGAGATTCGATCGAAGTTTCCTGGCGATTGCAACCGCCGCCGAAGGACTGGGAGTAGCCTTGGAATCAACGCTTCTAGCGGAGCGCGAATTGGCTAGCGGACGACTGGTTGCTCCATTGGCCGGCCGCGCAACCGATATTCGATACGTCGGTCACAGGCTAATTTATCCGCGCGCCAGCCGGCAACGCTCGGCGGTGCGCGCTTTTGCCGATTGGATCGTCGCCCAGCTCGGAGGCGAAGCTAGCCTTTCCTCCCAGTAAGTATCGCTCGTTGCCGCGATGGTTTGGCTATCCGAAAAAGTGAGGATGGGCCTCGTCAGAACGGCCATGCGCGGTGGCTTATCGCAACAATTGTGTGACTGCGAGAGGGACGAGCAAAGACGTAACCAGCGCGTTCAGGCTCATCGCAATCCCCGAGAACACGCCCGCAACCTCGTCCACCTGAAACGCTCGCGCGGTACCAATGCCGTGCGCGGCGATGCCCGCGGCAAAACCACGCGCACGAAAATCAATGATACCACTCCAATTCATCAATGGCGTGACAATGATCGCTCCCATGATCCCCGTGAGGATCACCGCGACGGCGGTCAGAGAAGGGTCGGCGTGCAGTGTTTCGCTGATCCCCATTGCGACCGCGGCTGTCACGGACTTAGGCGCAAGGGACAGTACAACATCGCGCGGCAAGCCTGCAGCTTTCGCAAGCAGCACAATCGACGCGGCCGCTGTGACCGAGCCCACAACGAGGGCTGCCAGCATTGGCACGATCGAGGCAAGGACGATCCTGCGGTTCTCGTAGAGCGGGATAGCGAGCGCGACTGTGGCTGGGCCGAGCAAGAAATGTACGAACTGCGCTCCGCTAAAATAGACCGGATATGGCGTGCTGGTCACGAACAGAAACACGCCGATGATCCAGACCGCGTGGAGAACAGGATTGGCGAGCGGATGTCGGTGGAGGGCAAGCGACAGCGCTTCCGAGACTGCATAAACCAGTAAGGTGATCGTCAGCCAAAGCAGAGGCGATTGCGACAGATAGACCCAGAGCGAGAATGCATGGTCCTTCATGGCGCCTCATGACCGAACAGCCGGCTGACCAGGCGAAACGTTAGCACGGTCGCGAGAAGGGTCACTACGACGGAAAGGGCAAGAATCAACACAATTGCTATCCCATGAGCATAAATGAGATCGAGTTTTTCCACGACACCCACGCCGGCCGGGACAAACAGGAGAGACAGATTGTTGAGCAGCCCCCTGCTGGCAGTCTCAACGCCGCCGTTTCGCAGCGGTCCTTGAGCGATGATTGCGAAACGGTCACGGACGAGCAGCAAAATCAACAGCAGCAGGAGCCCGACGACCGGACCAGGCAGCAGCAGGCCGAACCCGCGCGTAATGGCCTCTCCGATCAATTGGCAGAGGAGGATAAGACCGAGACTTGCCAGCATGGGGCACCTGAGTAGCACTTTCACACGAGGAGAAGCTGCCGGAAGCTCAATTTTGTTGATTCTTGAGACCGGCGCTGCCCTCCTGCGCTGCAAAAAAGATAACGATTGATAGCCATCTCGATTTGCCGATGGAGCGTCATCGCGGCTGAACACCGGGGCTTGCCTACGACCGGAAGGGTAACTTTGATTCCTGCATCGACAAAGGTCTTTCTCAAGCTTTCCCTCTGCGCGTCGGACATTGGTGTGTCGCTGTACTCCTCGATCCGCCAGATGATCGCCGTGGAGACGCACACCCGCTGGGCCACTTCCTTGACGGACCAGTTCAACAGGCCGCGGGCGGCACGCAGATGCCTGCCGCTGAGGCCCTCATGCCAGCGATACAGCCCGTCTGCTCGCTGCAAGCGGCATTCGACTAAAAAGGCTGTGCGGTTTCGACCGAAACCGCCCATCCGCGCAGAGCTGCCTCGTGGTCGTCAGGCAATGTAAGCTCCTGGCCGGAGTTGCAGCCGGGCTTGGAGCATCTCGTGCACGACCATGCGTAGAGCCTCGCCGCAGTCCGGATCGACATCAAGATGGCTCGACAGACGTTTCAGGGCGAACGGACTGTTCTAGCAGACAGCAACGCGTACGTTGTTTGTCGCGCCTATTTGTCCGAATGGGAGGCCAAAGACCACGACGGCCAAGTCGCCGGACCGCACATAGCCTTCCCGTTGCGCTGCCACGGCCGCGATCCGGGTTATTTCTTCATGGCCGGAGGGATCGCTGGCCACGACACTATGGACGCCCCACAACAGGCACATGCGTCGCGCCACAATGTCGTCTGGCGTCAGAGCAAGAACGGGGATCGGTGGTCGTTTGCGCGAAATGCGGGCTGCGGTCGTCCCGCTCGCCGTGAAGCCGATGATGGCTTTGGCCTCGATCGTGGCGGCAAGATCTGCGCCTGCCGCTGCGACAGCGTGTGGAGGGGTAATCTCTTCGTCGACTTGCGCAGCCCTGATCAAGGAGCGATAGAGACGATGTTGCTCCGTACTCCGGATGATACGATCCATCATGGCGACGGCTTCGGCCGGATAAGCGCCGTTTGCCGTTTCGGCTGATAGCATCACAGCATCGGCTCCATCATAGATGGCGGTCGCAACATCGGAGGCTTCCGCGCGCGTCGGCGTCGGCGCTGCCACCATGGAATCAAGCATTTGGGTTGCGACGATCACGGGCTTTGCGGCCATTCGGCAAGCACGAATGAGCTCTTTTTGTCGGCCAGGCACGTTTTCCGGGGGAATCTCGACCCCAAGATCGCCGCGGGCGACCATGAGGGCGTCGGACAATTTGATGATATCATCGATGTGATCAAGCGCCATTGGCGTTTCGATTTTGGCGACGAGGCCGGCTGCCTCACCGATTAGAGCTCGTGCCTCAATCAGGTCTGAAGGCTTCTGAACAAAGGACAAGGCAACCCAGTCGACGCCCAGCTCTAGGCCGAAGACGAGATCGTCACGATCCTTCTTGGTCAGGGGGTAGATATCAAGCAACGCTCCCGGCACGTTTACGCCTTTTTGATCGCGGATCGTTCCACCGACAATGACGCGCGCTATCATGTCGCCATCGCCTGGCTTTTCGAGGCTTAGGCGAACACGGCCGTCATCGATGAGCAGATTTTGACCTGGATACGCAGCTACAAAGATCTCCGGATGTGGCAGAGGGATCGCCTGCTTTCCGCCTCTTGCTCCGTCCAGAACAAAGCGGACCGTTTCGCCGGCCTGCAGCGTGAGCTCACCCTCTTCAAGCGAACCGATGCGCAGCTTCGGGCCTTGCAGATCTTGTAGCACGCCGATGGGTCGGCCGAATTCGCGCTCGAGCGCGCGAATGGCGGTAAAGGCGCGCGCGTGATCGTCTTTGGTGCCATGACTGAAGTTCAGGCGGAATGTATCGGCACCTGCAAGATCGAGAGCACGGAGTTGGTCGAGCTCGACGGTTGCCGGGCCGATGGTTGCGACGATCTTGGCATGGCGCGAGCGGCGCATCAAAAATCAAACCCCTTGGATGAGCCGCCTTCGAGCCAGCCGCTCCTGGCGAAAGCCAATGCTTCGTCGATCACGCGCTCGCCCCATGCAAACGATGTCAAGCTCCAGAAGCGGCAGCCTTTGTCTTTTGCTGCGTCGCCGATAGGATGGCGTTGACAGCCCGGTACGCGAACACAATCGCAGGCCCGATGGTGATGCCTGCTCCTGGATAGATGCCGCGCATCGGGGATGTCATGTCGTTGCCGCAAGCGTAAAGGCCCGCGATGGATCTTTCCTGCCCGTCTAGGACCTGGCCGCAAGTGTCGGTTGCCAGGCCGGTGGCCGTGCCGAGCGTTGCCGGAACGATTGGAAGCGCGATAAACGGGCCTGTCTTGATGGGTCCGAGATTTGGGTTTTTCTTGCTCACGGCCGGATCGCCGAGCGTGCGATTAAAGGCGGATTCACCGCGTTTGAACAGCGGATCGCGCCCCTCAGCAGCGTGCGTGTTGTGCTCTTCGACGGTCTTTTCAAGCGCAGCCGGATCTAGCCCCAGCTGTTTGGCAAGTTCAGGAATTGTCCGGCCGACCTTGATGTACCCAAGGCGCGCATATTTTCCGATCCTCAAGGTCCAGGGCCAGGGCAGCAGATGTCCCATACCTCTCAACCGTACGAACTCCAGGTCGCAGATGAAGTAAAATCGCTTATCTGCCGGATAGCCGCTGGTGAACATCGCCAGGCAAATGTCGTGATACGAATTGGATTCGTTGACGAAACGCTTGGCATCCGGCCCCACTGCGATGACGCCGGGACGGCCGCGATCGAGCCAGCCATAGGGGACCACTTGGGAGGAGCTGCCGCTCTTGAGAATTGAGACGGGAGTCCAAAAGCCGGCAGAGGCGACATTGTTGTCAATCGCAGCTCCAAGCCTGGACGCCAGGGAAATGCCATCGCCCACAACGTCCACATGGGCCAGCGTGTCATCGTGCTGGTGGGGACCGCTGAGGCTGGCTCTTAACTCTGCGCTGCGAGCAAATCCGCCCGTTGCGAGGATGACGCCATGCGAGGCGCGCACGCGAAGGTCGGAACCGTTCCGCTTGACGACGGCTCCGGTGACACGCCCATCTTCCCTGATCAGCTCTATCAGCGGGGAGCCAGGCCATATCTCGACGCCGTGCTTGCGCAGACTGACGACCAGGCGCGCGATCAGGGCGTTCCCTCCGCTGAGCTCTGTCCCGCGCCTGTGGCCCAGCCGGTCACGCGCGTAGCGACCGACACGCCGCAAGACGTGTCTGAGGGCGGCAAAGGATTGGAAGGGATTGAGGAAGCTTCTGACCTCGCTGGATGAGATCATCATTCCACCAAGCACAACCCGGATGGGATCGCCGATCAGATCGAAATCGGCTCCGAGAAGGCGCCCATCATAGGGAGCCGGGCTCAGTGCCCGGCCCTTGTCGACGCCGCCGATCTGGCTCGAATGATAATCGGGCGCCGAGGCCAGCGTGAAGTTGACCTCTGTCCCGTCCTCAAGGGCGGCAAGTGCAGCTGGGCCGTCCTCGAGATAAGCATCGATGAAGCCTGCCCGGTAATAGGTGCCAAGTTCGTGCTGCAGGTAGGTCCTTGCCTTCGCAAGCGAGTCGTCGATCTTCGCTGAGCGCGCCTGGGGTGAGCAAGGAACCCAGATCATACCATTGGAAAGAGCTGTCGTGCCGCCGAGCCGGGCGGATTTTTCGCAGACAGTGACGCGCAGTCCTGCTTTTGCCGCATAGAGGGCGGCCGAGAGCCCGGCTGCACCACTCCCGACTACGAGAACGTCGGTTGCCCATTCGTGATCCGCCCTTGCGCTTCGGGCGATCGCCACGGTCATGCCCTTGCTTGATTGGCCCATCGGTGTGTCCATTCCAGCCTCGCTGCGATTTCTTGGAACTGAGGTCAGTGATGTTGGGGAAGCGGGACGGCTTTGAATTCCTCGGCTGCCGCCTTTACTGCCCGTTCGATCGGAATTCGTTCGATGGAGGAGGCGCCGACAAATCCGACGCATTGCGTCGACCGGTACACCTCGGCCGTATCCGCGGGCTCTGCGATCGCACCACCATGGCAGAGCAGGACAACGTCGGAGCGCCCGCTCCTGGCCGCGGCGTTGATGTCGTTGATGCGATTGATCGCGTCTTTGACCGACCGCCCTTCCTCATGGCCAACGAGCCCGCCCCGTGTGGCGCCGACATGAGGGATGATGCAGTCGGCCCCGGCGCTTGCCATCGCCTTGGCATCGTCCGGGTTTGCGACATAGGCGAGCGAGAAGATGTTCTTCTTGCGCGCAGATGCGATCATCTCGACTTCGCGTTCGAAGCCGAGCCCGACGCGGCCGCGGCGGTCGCGCCATTTGTCGCCCATGGTCGAGATGGTGGGATAGTTGATCACGCCTGAGAAGCCGGCCGCCCAGAATTTGTCGAGCAACGCATCGAGATCGAGCCGAACGGGATCCCAGGCCTCAACGCCGCCGATCACGGGGATGGAAGAGACAACGTTGCGGATTTCTGCGGCAAGCTCGAGCGTGCGCGCGTTGGAGTCTCCGATCCGGCTGGTCGGAAGCCCCATCAGGCGCGACAGCCCGGTAGAGTAGACCACCAGCATGTCCGCGCCCCCGAGGACAGCGCATTTGGCCACCAGGCCGCAGCTGCTGCCTGCGGCAAGAACCGCTCTGCGCTCGGCCACCTGGCTTGCGATCTTCGCTAGGATTTCGCTTCGCTCAAACATCCGCATCGCAGTCAGCCTTCCTGCGCCAATTGCTCGAGGATCCAACTCGCGGCCGCCTCGGCAAATTCGGGATCGTTGATGTGACAGTTCAATTCGCGCACCGTGATTTTGGGCGGCAGATTGTTCTTGACCGCGTCCAGCCAAGCGCGGTCGGCATTGCAATCACGGAACACGCCGCCGTCGCGGTCGTAGTCGGAGACGCCTTTCGCCGGCCAGAGCACGATGGCTGGCGCTTCGGCCCGCGACAGCCGCTCGGCCGTAAGCCGGCCGATGCTTGCGTTTTCGGACGGAGTTGTGCGCATGAGCGTGGTGTAGCGAGTATGGGAGTAGAACTGGCGGCAGCGAAACTGATCGGGGACGCTGGATGGTGGACCAAAATTGACCATGTCGACTGCGCCTGGCGCGACGACCTGCGGGATTGATCGATCCGCGGCTGCCTTGAGCCGATCCGGTCCGGCGCTGGCGGTGCCACCGACGATTTCGTCAGCAAGCTCGGTTGTGGTCAGATCGATTACAGCGTCAAACTCACCGGCCGCGATTAGCTGTTCCATCTTGCGCCCGCCGGCCCCGTTAGCGGGGAAAACGATCGCATCGAGGCCGGCCTCTCCAAGACGTCTTACGCATTGATTGGCCGCCGGCGTCGTAACTCCGAAGGCCGTGATGGCGACGATTTTCTTCCGTCTCCTCTGACGGGATGGCTCATATTGCATGGCGGCCACGGCGCGGCCGGCATTGTCCAGCACGCGTTGGGTGAAGGCGTTGATCCCGAAGAGGTCGACAAGGGTCGGATAGAGGATGATGTCGTTATGGACGGCCAGTTCGGCGAGCAGTGCGGGCCTGGCGCTACTCACAAGGAGCTTCGGGAAGCCATATGGTAAATCGCGGACGACTTCGCCAAAGACGGCGCTGCCCTTGCCACCCGCAATTCCGACAATTGCGCTGATCGCGCCTGATTGGCGAAGATCATCGACCATTTTGCGGGCCGATTGGGCAATGTCGTTCAAGAGCTCGACGGGAGAAACGGCGCGGCCGCCATCTGTCGGCTCTTTGTCCGACCCTGCCTTGGACGTACCGACGTCTAAGACCACCGTCGTGCGGCCCAGGCCTTCGATGACGTTTCGGAGATAAGATGCTTCTGCGCCCTTCGTATCGAGCGTCGCCACGATTGCAACGGCGCCAGCGGCTCCGACCTTGGGCGAGCGCCCAAGCCTGGCCGACTTCGCGTCGTCGGTGCAATGGTGCGACACGATCTTTCCTCTCCGATCCTGCTTGATACGAATGGTCTAAACGCGGCCGAGACGCTCAATAAGTGCCGCGCCGGGGAGAGTTGGGTAATATTGGGTAGATGTCTCGAAGCGCTCGGGAGCGCACCGGTGGCTCTAGCCAAGGTTGCCTGTCCTGTCTGCGGCGTGTCTTCCCCTCTCCTCTTCCGGCATCTTCTGTCCGGCGTCCTTTCGGGCCCATGAGACGCACGCGGTGCGCAGCAGGCGAAGGTCATCTCCGCCAGCCCTTGGGACGCTGTTTCACCCATTGCAAAAAGTGCCAAGTGGCGGGCGGGTGGACAGCTCGCGCGGTTCAATGCCTGTGAATTGAATTCTAAAAAGAGACCGCTGCTGGAGCTCTCCAACAGCGGCGTAAGTCGAGGGAGGAAGCAGACGAGGCCGGCCTGCCAGCGGATAGATGAGACGTCGTCGGAAGCCTGACGTGCCTAGATGTCGTGCAGATCTCTAGACCGAACTGAAATGCCGTATAAGATCAGTGCGATGTTTAAATGGGTAAGATTGGGTAGAGGCGGTTGAAGCAAAGAGCAGTCGGCGAGCTCATTTCAAGCAGGTCGGACACGCGCGAGGGTTATTGCCTAGCAATCTATGCGCCGGCTTTAGGGAGCCTTCCGGAAGGCTCCATGCTGGTCATGGCGACCTTGCCCGTCGTTGACTGGAACGATTGTCTGTTACGGGATCTGCGCACGTTCCGAAAGGAGAGATCTGCGGGTGTTTACGCCGCGATCGTCATGATCGATCCCTTCGCGTGCTGGGAGGATCTTGCCGATGCGTTGAAAGAGGCCGGGATCAAGGGGATCATCAACTTCCCGCCGGCGTCTCTCATTGAGCGGTCAACGACAGGGACGCCCATTGAAAGCGGACAGGAGATCGAGCTTCGACGTCTGGAATGGTTTGCCAATTTGGACTTCAGGGTGTTGTTCGCGACGGACGACATCTCTAAGACCGCAATGGCCGAGCGGCGCATCGGCTCGCATCTGGCCGGCCTGGTCCAGATGCCGGAAGAAGCGCTCAAGTTCGTGATTGGCGATGGCGTCGATTTGGTAAGCGCCGGGAAGCGAGGAGCGCCGGTGGCGAAGTTCGCGCTTCTGAGCGGCACGAAGCCGCCAGCGCGAAAATAATGAGGAGCAGAGCTACTCCAGGATCCGCAGCTTCTTGATCTTGTTGTAGAGGGTCTTCCTGGAGAGTCCAAGGGACTGGGCAGTTTTTCCGCGGTGGAGCTTGTTTCGTTTCAGCCCTTCGATGATCCACTCGCGCTCGGAGAACACATTTGTCCGTTTCACGGCCGATGACGCGGTCAGCAAAGGCCTTAGGACGTCAGCCGTAATGTGTGACAGTTGCAGCGTCACCAGCTGGTTGACGATTTGGCGCAACTCTCGCAGGTTTCCCGGCCAATCATGCCCGGCAAGCGCCAGGAAGGCAGAATTCTCTATTCCCAACGTCGGCGCGTTTGAATCTCCCTTCGCTTCCACCGTGAAATGCTGGACCAGTTGGGGAAGGTCTTCGAGCCTGTCCGGCAAGGCCGGCAGGGCAATGTCAAGCCCGGTAAACAGGGCAAGAAGCCGAGGACAGAGCACGGTTTGAAGGCTGGCGCTGCGAGCAATTGTCGCTGTTGCAATGATCCGTGCGTTGGACCGCACGACCGATACCCCGTTCAGGGGTGCAAAACCGCCGGTCTCGAGGTAATCAGCAAGACGCTCCTGGCCATCCCGCGGCAGTTGATCCAGATGCAGCAGCAGGACGGCAGTGCCGTTTGCAGCTTCAAGAATCGATAGTTGGCGCTTCCTGGTCTCGTCGCGCTCCGCGCCGAACAATGCACCGATGTTGCCCGCTGCCGGCCCCGCGCGGCACTGGAAGAGCGCAGCCTTTGTATGTTTGCGGTCGCTGAAGCTGTGAACGAGATTCGCTATCCTGCGTTTTCCCGAGCCCGTTTCGCCCCACACGAGCACAGGATTAGGATTGGCAGCCAGGCGTTTGGCGGTCTCGAGCACCCGCTTCATGACTGAGGATTGGGCAATGACGCCGTGCCTGAACCCGCTCAATTGGAGCTGACGCTCGAGCAGATCGACTTTCTCGCGCAAGAGATGAATCGTCTTGAACCCGGATGTGACCTCGAGGACCGACATCTCCAACGGGACCCGGTCCAGCGAAGAGCCGCCTATGAAGCCCTGGACGCCCGTTTCGCGGCAGATATCGAGGAGTTCGTCCGGCTTTGTAATGGGTCCGCCGCCGAGTAGACAGATGACGTTCTTGTCGGTGGAGTGCGCCACCCGTGTCACGGCGCTGGTCCGCGCTGCGAGCTCGGACTGGCTGATCGATGGATCAGATCCGCTTTCGACGCTGCGATTGAGATTGAAGTTGATGCAGATCGCCTCAATGCCTGCCTCGACCATGCGCCGCGCTTCGGCCTGGGAGCGGGTATAGGCAATCGTCATCAAACCGCGTTGACGGGCTTTTGTTAGAAGTTCGATTTCTCGCTCGTAGCCGAGGCCAGATTTCTCGAGCAAGGACCTTCTAAAATCGTCGATGTGGATGACGGAGGGGAAATTGGTAACCCCTGTAAAGCCCCATCGGATGATCCGGTCGAGGAAGCGATCGAGATCGAGGCGCGGATCGAAGGTGCATGCGCCGAAAAAGACCGGCAGTTTGGTGCTGGGCAGGATCTCGGTTCGGCCGAATCCGGCGACGAATTCGTTGCTATCGCGGATGGGCAGGATCGAGGCTGGCGAGGAGCCGCCCATGGCGCGAAAACGGCCAGCGTTGAGCGCAAGGACAAAATCTGCACCCGCCCGTTCGGCCGCCCTTGCGGTCATGCCCGAGCCGATGCCTGCCCCGAGCACGAATGAACGGGAATTGCGGAAGAACTGCCTGATTCCTGCGTTCTTGACCTGCTCTACCCGGTTGTGCATACCGGCCGCCCCTCCTGTGCGGCAGGCCCGAAAATTAGCTCCAATTTGCCGGTGCGTGCAACCGCTGCAGGGCCTTGCCGTTGGCCGTGAACAGGTGGCAATCGGCTGGTGAAGCCGCAAGGCGGACCTTGCCAGATCGTTTGGCTGGCTCGAGCCGTGGCGCTTTGGCGACCACGGCTTCCTTGCCCGCGTTGCCGTAGATGTAGGTGACGCTGCCAAGGTGCTCGACGAAATCGACGTCCAGCTCGAGAGCGATCTCTTTGTCTTCTGCCGGCTGCGAGAAATCATCGGGACGGATCCCGAGCGTGATCGGCTTGCCGACCAGCAATTGATCCGGCCGAACGGGGACCGAGACGGTCGAGCCCGCGTCAAGCCTGACCTCCACCCCTGTCTCGTGCGCGGCCTCGATATGACCGCCCAAAAAATTCATCTTAGGCGAGCCAATGAAGCCGGCGACGAAGCGCGACGCCGGGTAGTGATAGAGCTCGTGGGGGCTCCCCACCTGCTCGATATTGCCGTCCTTGAGCACGACGATCTTGTCAGCCATGGTCATGGCCTCGACCTGATCGTGAGTGACGTAGATCATGGTGTTTCCAAGCTGCTCGTGGAGCTTGGCGATCTGGACCCGCATCTGCACCCGCAGCTCGGTGTCGAGGTTGGACAGCGGCTCGTCAAACAGAAACACCTTGGGCTCGCGGACGATGGCCCGCCCGATCGCCACGCGCTGGCGCTGGCCGCCGGAGAGCTGCCGTGGCTTGCGATCGAGCAAATGGTCGATCTGCAATAAGGACGCGGCCTCAGCGACACGCTTCCCGATCTCCGCTTTCGTCGCTTTGGCCATCCGCAAGGGGAAAGCCAGGTTTTCCCGGACGGTCATGTGCGGATAGAGGGCGTAGCTCTGGAACACCATGCCTAGATTGCGGTCGGCCGCGTCCACGTCGTTGACGAGCTCATTGTCGATGAAAAGCCGTCCTCCGCTAATCGGCTCGAGACCGCCGATCATGCGCAGCAGGGTCGACTTGCCCGACCCTGAAGGCCCGACGAAGACGACGAATTCGCCGTGATCGATGGTGAGGTCGATATTGCGCAGGATCTGGATAGTGCCATAGGCCTTGTTGAGGCCTTCCAGGCGAACATTGGCCATCACGCTCTCCTCTGCCGTACGGTGTCTACACCAGCCTTCACGGCGATTTCTGAAAGGCTGGACACGGTAAAGTCGGCTGGCAGCAGCGCGGCGTCCTTGCGAGGTGGGACGCCTGTCGTGACGAGCACGGCAGGAAGGCCGGCGCGCTTGCCGGCCTGGATATCTGTCTGTATCTGGTCGCCGATCATCAATGTGGATTGACGTGGCGTTCCAAGCCGCGAAAGCGCGGCTTCGATCATGTGCGTCTCGGGTTTGCCGACGATCAGAGGCTGGACTTGAGTTGCGGCTGCAACTGCCGTGATCATGGCCCCTGCCCCTGGTTCGAAGCCGTCCGCAGTCGGCAAGAGAAGATCAGGGTTTGTGCCTATGAACACGGCGCCGCCCAGGATAGCCGCAGCAGCAATTCGCAGCTTGTCATGCGTAATCTGGCGGTCGAGCCCCATCACCACGACTTCAGGCTTCGCATCGGTGACTTCGAGGCCCGCCTCCTCGATCGCTTTGGCAAGGGATGGCGCGCCGATGACAAAGGCCCGTGTCAGTTTCGGGTATTGGGCGCGAATGAGCGCCGCGGCCGTGATGGCGCTCGTCACGACCTGCCTCGGGGAGATCGAAAGCCCGAAACCTCCGACCTTGCGCACAACATCTTCCGGCGTGTGGGTCGAATTGTTAGTGACGAAGCAGAAGGGAAGTTTTGCCCGCTGCCAGCTCTTGAAGGCTTCGATGGCGTCCGCGATCGCGGCGTTCCCCCGGTAGACCACGCCATCCAGATCGGAAATGACACCGGCGATCTCGGGCCATTGAAGCTGAGTGCCGGACTTAGCCATTCATCAGCATCCCGCCGTTCACGTGAACGATCTGGCCGGTCATGTAGGAGGCCGCAGGGCTTGCGAGAAACACGGCAAGGCCGGCAATGTCGTTCGGCAATCCAACCCGTCCCAATGGGATTCGGCCGCTATGGCGGGCTTCCGTCTCCTCACGCGGACGGCCATGCATGGGGGTGTCGATGATCCCCGGTGCGATTGCATTCACATTGATCTTGAGCGGCGCGCATTCATAAGCAAGGAGCTTTGTGATGTCGTGAACGATTGCCTTGGAGAGGCAATAGTCCGCCCCTCCGGCCTGATAGTTGAATACGGCGCCTTGCGAAGACAAGGAGGAACCGACATTGACGATGCGGCCGCCCTTGGTTGTCATGAAGCGCTCGATCGCGAGCTTCGAGCAGCGGAGGATTGCGACCGAGTTGATCTGGATTGTGCGTTCGATCTTGTCGGCCGCCCCGCTGAGGAGCGGCTGGGCAGATTTAACGCCGGCATTGTTGACGAGCACGTCGAGCCGGCCGAATCGTTTTCCGATCTCCTCGAGCACGCGCGCCACGTCCTCTTCGCGCGAAACGTCCATGGCCATCGGCAACACGCCATTGCCATGGGGAAGTCCTACCAATGTCTGCCTGAGGCTTTCGAGATTGGCGTCGGTGGCAACGACGTTGGCCCCTCCTGCCCGAAACGCATTCACAATGGCAGATCCGATGCCGCCCCCTGCCCCTGTCACGAGCACCGTTCTGTCTGAGACTGAGAACTGTTCGGTCATTCCAACTCCAAGATCGTTTGTGATTTGAGGAATTCATCGACCTCTGCTGCCAGCGGCATTGAGGCCTGCGCCCCGCGGCGCGTTACGCACAGGGCAGCAACGGCTAGTGCTCGTCTGACCGAATCCCTCAGAGGCAGGCCTTGAGCGAGCGAAGCGGCAAAAGCGCCATTGAAGGCGTCCCCGGCGGCCGTGGTATCGACGACTTTGACGGGAAAGGCACGCAGCGCAAACGAGTGCGCCGCGTCGGCATAGAAGGCGCCCTGCGCTCCCAGCGTGATCAGTGCGGCTTTGGGTCCGAGGTGCAGAAGCTTGGACGCCGCCACTGCGGCGCTGTCGAAATCGGTCACCTCTACCCCGGTCAGCTCGAAGGCCTCGGTCTGGTTGGGGGTCACGTAATCGACTTGTCGCCATGCCGCCGGCGAAAGCCCGGGTCTGACCGGCGCCGGATTAAAAATGAGTTCGAAGCCCTTCTCGCTTTTCATTTCAAAGAGCCGGTTGAGGGCGGAGATGGGCAAGCCCATTTCGGCAACAACGAGCGCGCCTGGCGCGATGAATGCGGCCGCGCTCTCAACCATGGCCGGCATCACATTCAGATTGGCGCCCGGATCGATCACGATCATGTTCGAACCGTCGTCTCCCACCAGGACGAGGGCCGAGCCGGAGACCTCACCGGCACAAATGGTGATGGCCTCAGCACGGACTCCGGCTTCGCGCAGTGACTGCAAGAGGGACTGGCCAGCCTCGTCCCCGCCAAGACGGGTGTAGAATAGGGGCTTCAGTCCAAGCCGTGCGGCCGCTACGGCTTGATTGGCGCCCTTCCCTCCAGGATTGCGGTTCAATTTGCCCATCAAACTTTCACCCGGCGTTGGCAGCCGCTCGACATTGAAGCAGAGGTCGAGATTGGTCGTTCCAAAGAACATCAAGGGCCTGGGATTCATTTTACTGCCCCGAAAGTGAGACCACGTTCGAGGTGGCGCTGGCCCATCACGATCAAGATCACCGGAATGATCATGGTAACGACCAGTCCTGCAGCCATGACGGGATAGAACTGCACCCCCGGATTGAGCAGCTTGAGTAGCGCGACGGTCACCGGCGCCTTGGTGGAGCTCAGGATCAAGCCGAGCGCGAAGTTGTGCCAGGCCAGCAGAAAGATCAGCAAGGAGGCGCCGATCAGGCCGGGCTTGAGAAGCGGCAGCACGATATGCAGAATGACCCTGACAGGTTTGGCCCCGTCCATCGCTGCAGCCTCCTCGATGTCCTTTGGAATATCCTCGATGTAGGAGCGGCTCAACCACACGATCATAGGCAGCGTGACGACCTGGTAGACCCAGATCATGCCGAGATAGGTGTCGTAGAGTCCGATGGTCTGGAACACGTTGAAGAGCGGGATGACGACGAGCAAGGCCGGGGCGAACCTGAAGCCAAGAATGAAGAAGGCGATGTCCTCCTTCATCGGGATGTCTCGCCTTGCCAGAACGTAACCGGCGGGCACGCCAAGGAGCATTGAGACGAAAACAGATCCGAGCGCGATGGCGACGCTATTTGTCACTGGCGTGAGGAAATCAACCTTGATGGTGCCATAGCTTGTCGCGCCGGCCTGCGCGGCGTCGAACAGCACCCGGAAATTCTCAAGCGTCGGCGAGAAGATGAACTTGGGCGGCCAGGCCATGACCTCGCCCTGCTGTTTCAACGACATCAGCAGGATCCAGATCAGCGGAAAAGCGAGAGTGAGCGCGCAGATGCCAACCAGCAGATTGAGAGCGATATTTGTCGATCCTGAGCGATTTAGGCGCATGTCGCGTCTCTTCAGCTAACGCGTTGTCGGACGTATCGCCACAACTTGACCGTGAGGAACGCTCCGGCCAGGACGATGATCCAATTGACGACCATGAGGGCCGCGCCCCGGCCGAAGGCGAGGTTCTGGAATGCGGTGATGTAGGCGCGCACGGAAAGAACGGAGGTGCTGTTGCCGGGACCGCCTTGCGTCGTTCCGAAAATGATGTCGAATTGATTGAGAGATTCGATCAGACGGAAGACCGCAGCAATCAGGATGTAGGGCGCGATCAACGGCAGCTCGATGTAGAGGAAGGTTGCCCAGCCCTTTGCACCATTGACGCGCGCGGCCTCCCTGATCTCCTCATTGATGCCCTGGAGGCCGGCGAAGATGATCAGCGTGAAAAAGGGGGTGTAAGTCCATATGTCGATCAGGACGAGGGAAATCATCGCTGTCGCGGGATCAGAAATCCATGCAAACCGGCCCATTCCTACAAGCGACAGCAGATAGTTCAGGATGCCGCTCTGCGGATCCATCATCGTCGTCCACATCAAGGCAACGCTCATGGGCGGAAGCACGAGTGGCAACAGAATGACCGGCCGCATCACGCGTGCCAGGAACACTTCGGTGGCAAAGAGCTTGGCGAGGGCAACGCCGAGCACGGCTTCCGCAAGGACCGCTGAACCAGCGTAGACAAGTGTTGCTCGGACGCTATTCCAGAAGTCGTCTGTCTTGATCAACGCGGCGTAATTGGTAAGGCCAATAAAGTGGACCAGTGGCCGGCCGAACTTGAGATCCGTCAGGGACTGAAATACGCCGTAGAAGAACAGGAACAGAAAGCCAAGAAGGATCAAGACCGCCGGCGCGATCGCGGCGATGCTCCACCAGTCAAGGCGCGGCGGGCTGGCACTCTTGGCCGCGCCGTCTTGCGCCGAAGCGAGTTGGCTCACTGAAGACTGCAGCGTCACGATTGCGTCTAATCCTGAAGAATACATTTCAACTGACATCGAAATCCAAGGGGGCGGCATGCAAGCCTACCACCCCCTTTGGGACTTCACATCGACGAACGGATCTCGGAGGCAAGGTCGGTCAGCGTTGCCTTCACATCCGCTCCATTGACCATCTTCTGCATCGCCACCGCCCAGGCATTCATTGCCTCGGCGAAGCCGACGCGGGCCGTAAAGGCGAGTTGCGCCTGGTCCTGCACAGTCTTGAACGTCTCGACGAAGTTGTTGAATTCAGGCTTTGCGGCGTATTCGAGCCAGGCCTTGTCGCTCCAGGTCGATGCGCGCGGAGAGTTGACGAGCTTGCCCGCAACGGCACCGTTCAGCTCGACCTGCTTGGAGGTCGCCCATTGGATGAAGAGCCAGGCCGCGCCCTTCTTCTGGGAGGCGGCGTTCATGGCCAGAGACCAGATCCAGATGTTGGATTCGAAGTTCTTGCCGTTCGGTGCGCGCAACGGTGGTGCAAAGGCGATCTTGCCGGAGGCGGGCTTGCCGGCGACGTCGTTCCAGAAACCGAACATGTTGGAATCGATCGCCATGGCGGTCCGCCCTGAATTGATCCCTTCGACCACCTGGTACCAATTGTCATTGGCAAAGGAGGGAGCAGCGCATTTCTTGATCATGTCGACATAGTCTTTGTGGAAGGCGATCGACTCTGGCGAATCCAGGCCCGTGTCGAGTTTGCCGTCTTTGACGACGAAATCGTGCACGCCATAGGACCTCGCAATCGAGATCGCAGCCGTGTGGATGCTGCTCCAGAACCTTACGCCGCGAACGCCGAGAGGCGTGATGGTGGGATCGGCAGCTTTGAGTTTCTCACAAGCGGCCGACATCTCCGGCGGGGTGCTCGGGACTTTGATACCGTGCTTGTCCAGCACATCCTTGCGGTAGAACAACTGGATGTTCTCGAAGCCATGGGGGATCGCCCAGACCTGCCCGCTGCCGGCCTCGATCTGGCCCTCCTTGACCTTCCATGTCAGCGCTTCGCGCAAGGCTGGGAAGAAGTCCTTGTAGTCGTAGGCTGCAGAGGTGAGCTTTGAATCGTTTAGATAGCGATCGAGCGGTTCGAGCAGTTGGCCCGGGGCAAGGTCCCAGGCGGGCTGGATGCCCGTGCCGACGACATCCCAGCTTGGCGATTTCGTGCTGAGCTGGATCGTTAGCTTATTCCAATAGGCATCATCCGGATAAAGCTCCGGCGTCACCTTGATGCCGGTGAGTTTCTCGAACTCGGGCAGTTGAGCCGCAACAGCGTCAGCATAGGGGTGAATATCGTAGGCCCAGACGATGGACGTGCCTTCGAATTGCCGCCAGTTGATGTCTTCTGCGTAGGCCTGGGTGGCAGCCAGTGCCGCCCCGGCGCACACGGTGGAGTTAATGAGAGCTTTTTTGATAAGTTGAGCCGAATGACCGCAAACAACGGCTAGCGTCCTTGGCATGATTCCCTCCGATGGGCTCTTTGGCCCGCAAACCACGCGCCCTCTCCTCTAGCAGAGGCCGTGGTAGGCGAAGGCTATGCGCCATTCTAACGGGCTAAGCGGCTTTTGACACAGAGTTTGGGTAAGGTTGGGTAAGAGCCAGAAATCGGGGTTTCTAAAATAAGATCGGCTGGCCGCGACGAGGCTACGCAATGCGAAGCGCCAGTGGACGCTTCAACAGCACTTTTGCAGGCATACGAAAACGATCTGAAAAAAGCCTCCGCCAGACATTTGGTCTAGGCAGAGTAGCCTCTCATGCTTGCAATGCTGGCCCGATGACGCTGTTCTCAGTATAAATTGCTTTCAGTCTGGCATTGCCAATTGGAGTTGCAGGATGATCGCGCAAATCGCAAGAGTCGTTTCCAGCACGGTCAGAAAACCAGCTGAGGACGGCGATACTCTCAAGATTCTTGGTATATTTTGTGGAGCAGGCCTTCTGCTCTCTCTACTCGTCGCAATGGCTTTTGCGCTCGACTTGACGCCTTTGTGATGGTTCAGCGGTTCATCACGATGAGGTCGAGCCGAGCAGTTCCCACTAAAGCGCACGGCAGAGGAATTCACCGCGACGGCCCCATCGTCCCTCCGGCATAGCGCCTAGCCGCCGCGTCCTGCGTGTTTGTTGACCCATGCCGAAGTCTAACTCGGGGACCGGCCAACCCTAGTTGCCATTCGTAGGCCCGCGATATTGGTGGCGTACTCGGCAGCGATATTGCCGCCAAACAGGGCTGAACCCGCCACCAACGTGTCGGCCCCAGCCTCCACGACGGCGGCAGCATTGTGGCACGTGATACCACCATCGACCTGAAGGCGGATCGGGCGATCGCCGATCATGGCGCGAATGCGCCTGATCTTGGGGATCTGGCACTCCAAAAACGCCTGGCCACCGAAGCCCGGATTGACGGTCATGACAAGCACCAGATCCAACCTATCGAGCACATATTCGATTGTACCCTCCGGCGTCGACGGACACAGGCTTACGCCCGCTTTCTTGCCGAGCGCGCGAATAGCCTGCAGCGAACTATCGAGATGTGGACCGGCTTCCGCATGAATCGTGATGATGTCGGCACCGGCTTTGGCAAAGCCTTCAAGATAAGCGTCGACGGGCGCTATCATGAGGTGAACGTCAAACGTCTTCGTGGTGAACGGCCTCACCGCCTTTATCACGTCCGCACCGAAACTGATGTTCGGCACGAAGTGCCCGTCCATGACATCGCAATGGATCCAGTCAGCGCCGGCTGCGTCGATCGCCGCGACCTCCTCGCCGAGACGCGCGAAATTCGCCGCCAGGATCGAGGGAGCAATGACGATATCCCTGGTCATGGACATTTGCTCCCGGTCGCCTGCTCGCTGCCAGCTCCGCCGCTGAACACGCGGCTCGCCAATACGTCGGAGGGATCGATGGTTTCGAGATCAGCGATCTCGAGCATCCGGTCGAGATCGGAGACCAGCCGATCGGCCTGGCGCAACCGGATGCGATCGACAGCGTTGCGGACCGAGCGCGCATTGGAGAAGAACGGCTGAGTCCGGCGCAGCACAATGTATCTTTCGAACGACTCGCGTGCCGCGGCCGAGAAGCGGTAGCCGCGCTCCCTCAGCATAAGCTCGGCAATGTAGAGCAGCTCCGCCTCCGAATAGTCGGGAAACTCGATGTGGTGGGCGATGCGTGATCGGAAGCCTGGATTGGAGGCAAAGAAACTGGTCATCCGTTCGCCATAACCCGCGAGAATGACGACGAGATCCTCGCGCTGGTTTTCCATGACTTGCAGCAAGATCTCGATGGCTTCCTGACCATAGTCGCGCTCGTTGTCGGGCCGGTGCAGGTAATAGGCCTCGTCGATGAACAGTACGCCGCCCATCGCCTTCTTCAGGATCTCCTTGGTCTTCGGCGCAGTGTGACCGATATACTGACCGACAAGGTCGTCGCGCGTCACCGAGATCACCTGTCCGCGCCGCACGAAGCCGAGGCCGTGCAAGATCTTCGCCATGCGCAGGGCGACGGTAGTCTTACCGGTGCCGGGATTGCCGGTGAAGGACATGTGCAGCGTCGGGGCCGAGGAGACGAGCCCGGCCCGCTGCCGGATCCGCTCAATCAACAGGAGCGAAGCGATCTGCCGCACCCGCTGCTTGACGGGCTTCAAGCCGATCAACTCTTGTTCGAGCTGGTGCAAGGTCTCCGTGATCCCCGCCGCCTCGGCCTCCTTGCGCAGGTCAAACGCAGTAGGCACCTCATTGACCTCAATGGTCGTCGTGTGCGGCACATCCAGCATCTTGGACCTCGAATAAAGAGGCTTCGCCGCCGCAAATGACGGCGAAGCAGTTGTCCGCCAGGGAGTCGGAGCGGGGAGAAAGAGTCGCTCCGAGCGGAAAGCGACTAAGAGGAAGCCGGCTGAGGTTGCCGGTGTACGGTGGTGTAACGTACCGAGCGTACGGCCATCTCCTGGCGCACCAGCTCGAACTCAGCCTCCTTCGCGGGCCGGTTGACGAGGAACGAGATGCGCACCGACTCCCAGCCATGGCTGGAATCGAATCCCGAGACGCGGATGTAGCGGTCGCCATACACCCTGCGGCATTCGGCGAGCTCCATCATCACGCCGGCAGCGTCCGCGAGATCGAACATCGGCAGACCCCACATCTCCCAATAGGTGTTGCGGGGATGCGGGTCGTCGGTGAACTCGATGTTCACCGCCCAACCCTTGCTCAGGCAATATTGCACCTGCTTGGTAATCTGCTCGTCGCTGAGATCGGGCAGGAAGGAGAAACAGCCTTGGGTCAGTTTCATCTTTGCTCTCCTTTAGACAGCGGCGAGCGCCGTCGGCACGAAGTCCGGCGTGTCGGTGGATTGATAGTTGAAAGTGACGTCTTTCCAGGTCTCCAGCGCGGCCTTCAGCGGCGTGCAGGTCGCTGCGGCCTTGGCCAGGATCTCTGGGCCTTCGTGAACGTAGTCACGTCCCTCGTTGCGAGCGAGGATCATCGCTTCCAGCGCCACCCGGTTGGCGGTCGCCCCGGCCTGGATACCCATGGGGTGGCCGATGGTCCCGCCGCCGAACTGCAGCACGACGTCCTCGCCGAGCAGGTCGAGCAGCTGGTGCATCTGGCCGGCATGGATGCCGCCGGAAGCCACTGGCATTAGCTTATTCAGGCTCGCCCAGCTCTGGTCGAAGAACACGCCGTGCTCGAGCTTCATCGGGTTGAAGTCGTCGCGGCAGATGTCGTAATAGCCGCGCGTGGTGTTGGGATCGCCCTCGAGCTTGCCGACGACCGTGCCGGCGTGGATGTGATCGACTCCGGCGAGCCGCATCCATTTGGCGATGACGCGGAACGACACGCCATGGCTCTTCTGGCGCGTATAGGTCGAGTGACCGGCGCGGTGCAGATGCAGGATCATGTCGTTGCGGCGCGCCCATTTCGCCATCGACTGGATCGCGGTGTAGCCGATCACGAGGTCGATCATGACCACGACCGAGCCGAGCTCCTTGGCGAACTCCGCACGCTCGTACATGTCCTCCATGGTCGCGGCCGTGATGTTGAGATAGGTGCCCTTCACCTCGCCCGACGCCGCCTGCGCGCGGTTGACGCCTTCCATGCAGTAGAGGAAGCGGTCGCGCCAGTGCATGAAGGGCTGCGAGTTGATGTTCTCGTCGTCCTTGGTGAAGTCGAGCCCGCCCTTCAGCGCCTCATAGACCACGCGGCCGTAATTGCGGCCCGAGAGGCCGAGCTTCGGCTTGATGGTGGCGCCGAGCAGCGGCCGGCCGAACTTGTCGAGCCGCTCGCGCTCGACCACGATGCCGGTGGCCGGCCCCTGGAACGTCTTCACATAGGCGACCGGCAGCCGCATGTCCTCGAGCCGCAGCGCCTTCAGCGCCGCGGCGCGGGCGCGATAGAGGTCCTTGTGGAACGTATCGAGCGTCGGCTGGTCGCCGGTGTAGGAGTGGATCGTGGTCATGAACCCCTTCTCGATCCCGACGGCGTCGTCCAGCACCTGAGCGAGCGGCGCGAGGCAGTTGGTCGAGCACGAGGCGTTGGAGACCACGATGTGATCGCCGGTCAGGGCGAGATGATTGACGCCGAACACGACGGTGAGATCGACCTCGCTTGCCGGCGCCGAGACCAGCACGCGCTTGGCACCGGCCTGGATATGTGCGGCGGCTTTCTCACGCGAGGTGAACAGACCGGTGCATTCCAGGGCGATATCGACACCGAGCGCACGATGCGGCAGCTGCGCCGGGTCCTTGATCGCGGTCACCTTGATCGGGCCGCCGCCGACGTCGATCGTATCGCCGTCGACCTTGACTTCGCCGGGAAAGCGGCCGTGGACCGAGTCGAAGCGCAGCAGATGCGCATTGGTCTCGACCGGACCGAGGTCGTTGATCGCGACCACCTCGATGTCGTTGCGGCGGGACTCGGCGATCGCACGCAGCACGTTGCGACCGATCCGGCCAAATCCGTTGATGGCGACACGCAAGCTCATGCTGTTCTTCCCTGGTTCCGACGTGCGACCGAGCGCCTGGCCGCTTCTGCGATGCTCTGCGGTGTGATGCCGAATTCGCGGTACAGCACGGGCGCCGGCGCCGAGGCACCGAAGCTGCGCATGCCGACGAACTCACCGTCGGCACCGATCCAGCGATGCCAGTCGCCGACAACCGCTGCCTCGACGCCGACGCGCGGCGCCGTGCCGAGCACGGTGGCGCGGTAATCGTCCGGCTGCTCCTCGAACAAGGCGAAGCAGGGCGCGGACACCACGGCCGCGCGGATGTGCTCGGTCGCGAGCAGGCGGGCTGCTTCCAGCGCAATCGAGACTTCCGAGCCGGTCGCGATCAGCGTCACGTCACGGCCGCCGTCGGGCGAGACGACGAGATAGGCGCCGCGTGCGACGCGGTTCTTGCCGCGGGCATCGCTGCGGAAAGTTGGCAGCGCCTGACGCGACAGGCACAGCACGGACGGGCGATGCTCGGAGCCGAGTGCGCAGTCCCAAGCCTCCAGCGTCTCGACCGCGTCGGCGGGACGGAACACCAGCAAGTTCGGGATCACCCGCAGCGCGGCAAGGTGTTCGACCGGCTGATGCGTCGGGCCGTCCTCACCGAGCCCGATGGAGTCGTGCGTCATCACGTGGATAACCCGCAGCCGCATCAACGCTGCGAGCCGGATCGCGGGACGGCTGTAGTCGGAGAAGGCGAGGAACGTGCCGCCATAGGGAATGAAGCCGCCATGCAGCGCGAGGCCGTTCATTGCTGCAGCCATCCCGTGCTCGCGGATACCGTAGTGGATGTAGCCACCGGCGAACGCACCGGCTTTAACGGGGGTCTGCGCCTTCGCCTGCGTCAGGTTCGAATGCGTCAGATCCGCCGAGCCGCCGACCAGTCCGGGAATGGTGCTGGCGATGCCGTCAAGCACCTGCTGCGAAGCCTGCCGCGTCGCCAGCTTCGGCCGTTCGGATGCGAAGCGCTCGCGCAACTTCGCCGCGGCGAGCACATAGGCAGCAGGCAGGGCAACCGCCCTACCTTCCACGAACAAATCGCGCTGCTCGGGCGTTGCGCGCTCATAACGATCGAGCCAGGCGAGTCGCTCGACCTGCCCGCGCTGTCCGATCATCCGCCACGCCTTGAGCACCGGGATCGGCACCACGAAAGGCTGATAATCCCAACCGAGCGCGCGGCGCGCCGCCGCGGTCTGCTCGGTGCCGAGTGGCGCACCATGCGCCTTCTCGGTGCCCTGCCGATCAGGCGCCCCATAACCAATGATGGTGCGGCACGCGATCAGCGACGGCTTGGCGGTCTCCCGCTCCTCCGCGATCGCCTGGGCCACGGCTTCTGGATCGTGTCCGTCGACACGGCGCACCGACCAGCCGGAGGCCGCGAAGCGCGCGAGATGATCATCCGATGTCGCGAGCGACGTCGGACCGTCGATGGAGATGCCGTTGTCGTCGAACAGCACGATCAAACGGCCGAGCCCGAGATGACCCGCGAGCGAGATCGCCTCCTGGCTGAGACCTTCCATCAGGCAACCGTCGCCCGCGATCACGTAGGTGAAGTGATCGACGAGGCCGTCGCCATGCCGCGCATTGGCCATGCGCTCGGCAAGCGCCATGCCGACCGCGGTCGCAATCCCCTGCCCCAGCGGACCCGTCGTGGTCTCGACTCCCGGCGTGTGGCCGTATTCGGGATGGCCCGGCGTCTTCGAGCCCCACTGCCGGAACGCCTTGATGTCATCGAGACTGAGGTCGCCGCCGGTCAGGTGCAGCAGCGCATAGAGCAGCATCGAGCCGTGGCCCGCCGACAGAACGAAGCGGTCGCGGTCCGGCCAATTGGGATGCGCCGAGTCGAATTTCAGGAAGCGCGAGAACAGCACGGTCGCGACATCGGCCATACCCATGGGCAGACCTGGATGGCCCGACTGCGCGGTCTCGATGGCATCGACCGCGAGGAAGCGGACGGCGTTGGCGAGATCGTTATGCGCGACTGCCGTGATGTCGGCTTCGGCGTGGACGGAGATATTCATCGGTGTCTCTCCTCGTTCACTTCAGGCTGCGCTTGCGCTCGATCAACTGCATGATCAGCGGCGTCAGAATCAGCTGCATGGCGAGATCGAGCTTCGCGCCGGGACAGACGATCGAATTGGCGCGCGACATCCAGCTCTGCGGCAGCATCGAGAGCAGATAGGGGAAGTCGATGCCGCGTGGATTCTTGAAGCGGATCACGACCATCGATTCGTCCGGCGTCGGGATCCAGCGCGCGATGAACGGATTGGACGTGTCGACCGTCGGCACACGCTGGAAGTTGATGTCGGTCTCGGTGAATTGCGGGCAGATGTAGTGGATATAGTCGGGCATCCGCCGCAGGATGGTGTCGGTGACCGCCTCGGTCGAATAACCGCGCGCGCTGCGGTCGCGGTGCAGCTTCTGAATCCATTCGAGGTTGATGACGGGCACGACGCCGATCTTGAGATCGGCATAGCGCGCGACATTGACCTTGTCGGTGACGACGGCGCCGTGCAGGCCCTCGTAGAACAACAGGTCGGAGTTCTCCGGCAGCTGCTTCCAGTCGGTGAAAGTACCGGGCGCCGTGCCATGCAGCGCGGATTCCTCGGCGTCGTGGACATAGTGCCGCGTCACCGCCGTACCGGTCTCGCCGTAGTCGCGGAACGCGCGCTCCAGCTCCTCGAACAGGTTGGTCTCGGGACTGAAATGGCTGAAATGCTTGTTGCCGCGCTCGGCCTCTTTCGCCATCTGCGCGCGCATCTCGGCGCGGTCGTAGCGGTGGAAGGCGTCGCCTTCGATGTAGGCGGCATTGACCTTCTCGCGGAAAAAAATCTGCTCGAAAGTCTTCTTGACCGAGGTGGTGCCGGCGCCGGAGGAGCCGGTGATGGAGATGATCGGATGCTTCCTGGACATGGGACACCTCGCTCAGAGCCGGAAGAATCCGCGCCGCGCGAACAGCGGCGCAGAGACGCTGGCGACCAGCACTGGATCGCAATGAAGCTCCTCGACGCGCCGCACCTCGTTGCTCGAGCCCATGATCAGGGGCACGCGCTGATGCAGGCTCTGCGCGGAGAGGTCGAGGATGCGCTCGCGTCCCGTGGAGGCGGAGCCGCCGGCCTGCTCGATGATCATGGCCATCGGATGCGCCTCGTAAGTCAGGCGCAGGCGGCCCTCGCCGTAGCCGGGGCGCGCGTCCGAAGGGTAGAGGAAGACGCCGCCGCGGGTGAGGATTCGGTAGGCCTCGGCAACCAGCGAGCCGACCCACCGCATGTTGAAATCATGGTTGGCGGGGCCTTCGACGCCTGCGAGGCATTCGTCGATGAAGGCGCGCACCGGCGGATCCCAGTGCCGACGGTTCGAGGCGTTGATCGCGAACTCCTCGCAGGCCTCGGAGATCTGCACGCCGCTGCGGGCGAGACGGAAGCAGCCGGCCTTGTGATCGAGCGTGAAGATGTCGACGCCTTCGCCGAGCGTCAACACCAGCGAGGTCTGCGGCCCGTAGGTGACGAAGCCCGCCGCAAGCTGCACTGATCCGCGCTGGTGAAAGGCGAGCGAGAGGTCGTCGGGTGCCGGCAGGATCGAGAAGATCGTCCCCACCGTCATGTTGATGTCGATGTTGGAGGATCCGTCGAGCGGATCGATCGCGATGCAGACGCGGCCCTCGCGGTCGCCGATCTGGGGTTCGCGCATCTCCTCCGACGCCAGCGCCGCGATCGGCAGCTTGCTGAGGCAGCGGCGCAGGATCGCATCGGCCTGGACATCGAGGTCGCGCTGGATGTCGCCGTCGCTGTTGCGCTCCGTGGTCAGGCCAGAGGCGTCAGCGAGATCACCTGACGCGATGAGGTCGGCGATTTCGATGGCCGCCGCCGCGATGGCATCGACTGCGGCCGCCACGGCCAGCGCATGCGGCGCGGTCTCGGAATACCGTTGAAGGTGATCGTCCAGCCTGAGTTGCCCAGTCATCTGCGTCCATCCCCTTGGCCGGCGCCGCAGCCATGCCCTCCCCTCTGAAGGTCGGTCGCGGTCAGTCCCAGCACCAGGAGATTGACAGGGACAGATTAATAAGGAAAATTTCTATTCGTAATGAGCACCAAAGAATTTTCTTATAATTGACCCGGACAGGCGGCTGCACAGCTCCGGCATCTGACGATCAGGCAGCTGCGCTCGCTCGCGGCGCTGTCGGCCAAGGGCAGCGTGACGGCGGCCTCCGGCCATCTTGGGCTGACCCAGCCGGCCGTGACCCAGCAGCTGCGGCAACTTCAGGACCTCGCCGGCCTGCCCTTGGTGCAGCGGACCGGCGACGGCATGCAGCTGACCGCGGCGGGCAAGGAAGTGTTGGCGCTGGCCGAGCGGGTCGAGGCCGCGATCGCGGACTGCCAGGGCGCGCTCGACCTGCTCGCCGGACGGAGCGGCGGCGCGGTGCATCTCGGTGCGGTCTCGACCGCTAAATATTTCGTGCCGCATGCGATCGCGGCGTTCTCCAAGCGCTACCCCAAGATCGAGATCAAGCTGACGATTGGCAATCGCGATGAGATCCGCGCAGCCATGCACGGTTATGATCTCGACTTCGCGGTGATGGGCCGGCCACCCGCCGACGTCCACGTCGACGTGCGCCAGCTCGGCCGCAATCCGCACATCATCGTCGCCCGCAGGGGACATTGGCTGGAAAAGGACCGAGGACTCAGTCTGACCGACCTTGTGCACGAGACCTTTCTCACTCGCGAGCCGGGCTCGGGCACGCGAACACTAATGGAGGGCATGTTCCAGAAATCGGATCTCGAGCCAATCATCGGCATGGAGATGAGCAGCAACGAGACCATCAAGCAGGCTGTTATCGCCGGGCTCGGCATCGCCTTCATCTCGGCGCACACCGTCGCGCACGAGCTCGGCGAGGGCCGCCTCGTCGTGCTCGACGTCGCGGGCCTACCAATCGTGCGGCAATGGTACGTGATCCGCCGCAGTGACAAGGTCCTGCTGCCGCCGGCGCAGGCTATGTTCGATTTTCTTGGCTCTGAAGGGTCGAATTATTTGCCGTACCTACCTGAACTCGGCGGGCGCTAAAGCAAGATCCGGAAAAGTGTGAAGCGGTTTTCCCAAAACTCATGCTCAAACAAAGAGCTAAAGCGCCATGACGATTCAACCCATCGCGCTTTTTTCTCGACTTCTTCCAATGTTTTATTGCACGTCGACCAGGCATTGACCCACCGCGTCCAGGAGCCGACGCCGTTTCAACCACCAAGTCTGTCCGGGCCGGTTCTTGGAGGTGTGCCCCGGTGCACCGGTTACGGCAACGGCGTGAACTTAAGTTGGCCGAGCGGCACGACTTTGTCGGTGCGGGTCATCTTGAACTCGGTGTTCGGGCCGAGCCACTTGTCCCAGAGCTGGTTGATCTCACCTGCCTGGTCGAGTGCGAGCAGTGTCTCGTTGATCTTGGCGAGCAGCGCCGGCTCGTCCTTCTTCATGCCGATGCCGATCGGTTGCAAGACCATGGGCTCATCGATCATCTTCAGCGGTTGGCCAGCGGACTTCGATTCGTTGACGAGCTTGGTGATGGTCATGGTATTGGCCACCATTCCGACCGCCTTGTTCTGCTGGACGGCCATGAAAGCCGAGCCGGTGTCGACGAAAGTGAGGGGATCCGACTCATTCAGCTTGATCGCGAGCTCGGAGGTCGAGCCCTTGGTCGAAGCCAGACGTTTACCTTTGAAGTCGGCCTTCTTGGTTCCTGGATCCGAAGCCTTCACCGCCAACATCTCCTTGGCGAGATAATAGGGGTCGGAGAACTGGATCTGCTCGGCGCGGCCCAGCGTATAGGCGAGATTGGCGACTGTGATGTCGACGCGGCCGAGCTTGACCTCGGGCACCCGCGCCTCGACCGAGAGCGGGCTGATCTTCGCCTCGACGCCCCAGCGCTTGGCAATGGCTCTGCAGAGGTCGACATCAAAGCCAACCATCTCCCGCGTTTTCGGATCGGGCGCGGCAAACGGGGGTACGTCGGCGAAGGTGCCGCAGCGCAGCTCTTTGCGCTGCATGATATCGGCCAGCTGATCAGCCATGGCCACGCTGGCAAAGCAACTCAGGCCCGTGGCAACGATGGCGGCGCGGAGCACGCATTTTCCAGTCTTAGTCCCGATCCCGATCGACATTTCGAACTCCCTGTTTTGCAATGATGGCAGGCGTTGTCATCGTGCCCGCAGATCCGACAAAAAGCGCTGCGCACGCGGATGCTGCGGCGAGCCGAAGAACGCGCTCGGCGACGCCGATTCCAGCAGGCGCCCGGCATCCATGAACCAGACACGATCAGCGACATCGCGTGCGAAATTCATCTCATGGGTGACGCACATCATGGTCATGCCATCGCGAGCAAGTCCCCGCATCACCGCCAGAACTTCGCCGACCATCTCCGGGTCGAGCGCGCTGGTCGGCTCATCGAACAGCATCGCCGGCGGCTCCATGGCCAGCGCTCGCGCGATCGCGACACGCTGCTGCTGGCCGCCGGACAGCTGCGCCGGATAGTTCTGCGCCTTGCTGGAAAGGCCTACCCGGTCGAGCAACTGAAGCGCGATCTCCCTTGCCTTGCTCCGTTTGATGCCGTTCACCTTCACAGGCGACAGCATCACATTGTCCAGCACGCTGAGGTGTGGAAACAGATTGAAACTCTGGAAAACGAAGCCGATACGGCTGCGCAGGTGGTTCATTGCCAAGCTGCTAATCTTCGCATGAACATTCTGTCCGTCGAAGCGCAGCACTCCGGATTGGATCTCCTCAAGCCGGTTGACGGTGCGGATGAGCGTCGACTTGCCAGAGCCCGAGGGGCCACATACCACGACCACCTCGCCCTTTTTCACCTCCGCGTTGATGTCGACGAGGGCGGGCAGCGAACCGTAGAACTTGTTGATGCCAATGAATTCAATCATCGGAGTTGCCGTACTGTTCGAGGCCTGGTTTGACATGATCATGTCCTCGATGCGGCTGCCAAAGCCGGCGCTGCAGCACCATCCATCGACCTGGCGCGCCGAACGGCAATCCGACGTTCGAGCGTGCTGGCCAGCTTAGTGAGAGTCCAGCAGACGACGAAATAGATGATGGCGAGTATGAAGTAGACTTCGAACGGCTTGGTCAGAAGCCGGTTGTTGATCTGTCCCGCCGCGAAGGTCAGCTCTGGCACGTTGATGATGTAGCCCAACGTCGTCTCTTTGATGGTGGAGACGAACTGGCTGATGATGCTCGGGATCATGTTGAACAGCGCCTGCGGCAGGATCACGTAGCGCATCGCGCCGAGGTGGCTGTGGCCGAGCGCCCGCGCCGCGTCCATCTGCCCTCGCGGCAATGCCGTGATTCCGGCTCGCACGATCTCACTGAGAAAGGCCCCCTCGTAGATGACCAAGGTGGCGAGCATGGTCACGAAGCCGGGAACGCTCTCGCCGATCAGGAGCGGCAGCAGGAAATAGACCCAGAGGATGATCAGCAGCAGCGGAACGCCGCGCACGACATAGACCAGCGCCGTCGCCGGCCAGCGCAGCACGGGCCAAGGCGATAGACGCGCGAGCGCCATCGCCACGCTGAGCGGGAATGCCAGCGCAATTCCAAGAATCGACAGGATCAGGGTCGCGGCGATCCCGCCGAGCGGGCCGTTCGGAAACTGGCCGACCAGCAGCAGCAGCCAGTTGTCGCTGACGATGCCTATCATGTTGAACAGGAGCGTCATGTCAGAGCGCTCCCGCCATGCGGCTGCGCCGCTCGAAATAATAGCCAAGCCACATCAGGAGCAGCGAGCACACGAGGTAGAAGACGGTCGCGATCAGGTAGGTCTCGAAAGCGCGGAAGCTCTGGTTTTCGACCTCCTTCACCGCATGCGTGAGCTCGGTGACGCCGATCGCCATGGCAAGACTGCTGTTCTTGAACAGCGACACCGTGTGGTTCACCAGCGCCGGCATCGCATTTCGGACCGCCTGCGGCAGCAGGATGTAAGTCATCGCGCCGAGATAGCTGTGACCCAGCGCGCGAGCGGCCTCCCACTGGCCCTTGGGCACGGCGCGCAAGCCCGACCGATGGTCTTCGCTGAAATATGCGGCCTGACACAGTCCGAGCGCGATCACCGCGAAGATTGCCTCGCCGTTCTGATCGGACAGCCAGACCTGGAGCCGCTCGGGCAGCAGGCTGGAGACACCGAAATACCAGAGCATCAGCTGCACCAGTGTCGGCACGTTGCGGTGATAGGCAACGTAGGCCTCGACCAGGGCGTCGGCGATCCGGCCCGGCAGCATTCGAATTGCAAGGAGGGTGATACCGAGGCTCATGGCGAGCAGCCAGGAGCCTGCGAAGATGATGAAGGTCATCTTCACCCCGTGGACGAGCATGCGGCTGAACTCGGGGTTCAGCAGGATCGCCATGAGGTCGAAGCCCTTCATCGCACCCTCCGCTCTAGGTGACGGCTGGAGGGCTGGCGGGGTGCTCGGGACGGACCGTCGACAGTCCGCCCGGCACCTGCAGGGTCGGTGTGATCTCGATATGGCCGATGTTTACCGCCACTGGCGCGGCAATGGCGAAAGCGATCGTGTCGGCGATGTCCTCCGGTTTGGGCAGCTCGAATCCGTCGATGAAGGCAGCGCGGGTCGCGGCGGAGTCGCCGTGGACGTGAGCGAAGATATCGGTCTCGACCCGCCCCGGGCAGATCTCGGTGATGCGAACACGCTTGCCGAAGGCATCGATCCGGAGCTGACGGGACAGCATGCTGACCGCCGCCTTGGTGGCGTGGTAGGTCGAGTTGCCGCCGAAATTATAGGCGCCGGCGATTGAAGTGATGTTCACGACGTGACCGCGGTCGCGCGCCACCATGCCGGGCACGACGAGGCGGCACAGATGCAGGACGGCCCCCAGATTCACGCCGAGCAGTAGCTCGATATCCTCGGCATCCGCCTGCAGGAATTTCTTGGGCCGGTCGACGCCGGCGCAGTTGACGAGAACGTCGAATTCGACGCTGCCGGCGAGCTTGGTAAGCGCAGGCAGATCGCGAACGTCGACGGCATGGGGAATGCAGCCGGTGCGATCTGCCAGCGCCTTCAGTGGATCGGCGCTACGCGCCAACGCGTGCACCTGCAGTCCCTCGCGCGCCAGGCGCTCGACGACGGCGAGGCCGATGCCTGACGAGGCGCCGGTGACGAGAGCCGTCCTGTAGTCGGAAAATGGCATCTGAGTCCTCGCTGTTCTCCAGAGGCTACCGACGGAGCAGTTCCGCCGCCAAGATGGAATCACTTTGGCGGGATAAGGGGCGCTTATGATGGGCCACGCCCGGGGCCGCCGGCGATCAGGTGCGACACCGGCGCGATCTCGCCACCGGCGGTCTCGATCGCCGCACGGATCGTCCGGGCGAACTCGACCGCGCCCGGGGTGTCGCCATGCAGCAGGATCGATGTGGCCTGCATCGGCAGCGCCCGGCCGGTCGCGGTGATGACGACGCCGTCGCAGAGCAGGCGCTGCACCCGTTCGAGCACGAGCGCCGGGTCGTGAATGACCGCGCCGGCCGTGCCCCGTGGCACGAGCAGTCCGTCATCGTCGTAGGCGCGATCCGCGAGGAAAGTGGTGGCGACGCGCAGGCCGCAGGCCGCCGCCGCCCCCTCGATGGCGCGGCTGGTCGACGATACGATGAGGAGCTCTCGATCGAAGGCGGCGACAGCGCGGACCAGCGGTTCGGCGAGTTTGGCGTTGGCGGCCACCATGTTGCCCAAGGCGCCGTGGAAACTCATGTGGGTCATGCGGTAACCGGCTGCGCGGACGATCCCTGCAAGCGCGCCGAGCTGATAGGTGACCATCGCCGCGAGCTCGGTAGGATCGATGTGCATCGCCCGGCGGCCGAAGCCCTGGCGATCCGGGAAGCCGACATGGGCGCCGACATCGACACCCCGCGCCTTTGCCGATTCCACGGTGCGCTGCATGATCAGCGGGTCGCCCGCGTGAAAGCCGCAGGCGATGTTGGCCGACGAGACGAGGCCGAGCAGAGCGTCGTCGTCGCCCATGGACCAGGGACCGTAGCCCTCGCCCAGATCCGCATTGAGATCGATCTTCATTCGGCGTCACTCCCGTGCGGCTGCAATCCGATCAGCGGCGCGCCGTATCCCACCGTCGCGCCATGCTCGGCGAACGTCTCGACCACCATGCCGTCCTCCGGGGCCGGGACCGGAAGCAAGAGCGGTCCGATCTGGAGAAAGGCGAGCGGCGTGCCGGCCGCAACTTCGTCGCCGACGGCGACCGATGGTTGCGAGCGCAATGGATGGCGGTCGAGGTAGAGACCCGGCACCGGTGCCCGAATGATCTGCGTGGGGGAAGAAGACAGCGCCGCCGTCGCAGCCTCGATCATTTCGACTTCGACTCGGGCGCCGTCATGCCGCAGGCGCAGCACCCCGGCTGGGCCTTTCAGCTCGAGCAGGCCGATGTCGGTCGCCGCGAGGAAGGCGCAGAGCTGGTCGACATGGTCGAGCGGGTTGGTCATCGCACCGCTCCCTGGTTGCAGTAGAGCTCGACCAATCGGCGGGCGTTGCTCAGCCAGCGCCGGGTCGCCGCCGACGCGTCCAGCGCCTCGTCCCAGCTGCACAGCACGAAACGAATCCGGCTGCCGATGGGAGCCTGGCCGAGGCGCCAGAGGTCGGCGTCGATGACGGTGCCGATCTTGGGATAGCCGCCCGATGGCTGCGCATCGCGCATCTGGATGATCGGCTGGCCGCCGTGGGGGACCTGGATCACGCCTGGGACAATGCCGTGGGAGCGCAGCTCCATGGGTCGCTGCGGCCTGAGTTCGGGGCCGGCGAGACGATAGCCGTAGCGGTCGCTCTGTGACGTAATCTTCCAAGGCTCGGACCATAGCGCCTCGTGGGAAGACGGCGTGAAGCTATCGTATTCGGCAGCCGGCAGCACCCGCACGGCGGTCAACCCGTCCACCTCCAATGGCAAGGCGAGGCCGGGCGGCGTGATGCCGAAGCCTGTCTTGGCGCGACCGGGGGGCTCGGCAATTGGCAACCGATCGCCGTCGCGCAGCGGACGGCCCTCTAACCCGCCGAAGGCGCCGCGCAGCTGGGTACTGCGTGAGCCGAGCACCGAGGGAACATCGATCCCGCCCGCGATGCACAGGTAGACGCGGCTGGCGCGCCAGGTCGCAGTTGAGGGAACGGCGAGCGAGAGGACCTGGCCGGCATCGGCGCGGTGCGCCCACCATGGTAGCACTGGCGCCTCGTCGAGCCGCGGCGCGCAATCCGCGCCGGTCACGGCGAACACCGTCGAATGGGTGAAGCGGACGCGGAACGGGAACAGCGGTATCTCGAGGGCTGCCGCATTCTCCTCGTTGCGCAGCAGGATGTTTCCAGCGGCGAGCGCCAACGGGTCCATCGCACCCGATGTCCCGACGCCGAGGTTGAGCGCGCCGGTGCGGCCGAGATCTTGCACCGTGGCGAGCGCGCCGGCCGACAGCACCTCGATCATCGCAGCACCCGGATGGTTTTGAAGCGGATGCAGTCACCGGGCTGCAGCAGCGCTGGCGGCGTGCGCTCGACATCGAAGAATGCGACCTCGGTGCTGCCGATCGTATTCCAGCCGCTCGGCCCATCGGAGGCAGAGACGCCGGTCTGACTGCCGCCGATGGAGACGGCGCCGCGTGGGATGCGCAGCACCGGCACCTTGCGCCGCGGCGTCGCGATGCGCTGGTCCATGCCACCGAGATAGCAGTACCCGGGATGGCTGCCGAGGGCGTAGACGGTGTAAGTCGGTGCGCTGTGGATCGCGACGATATCGTCGACGCTCAATCCGGTGTGGGCCACGACATCGGCCATGTGCGGGCCGCCGTCGCCGCCATAGACCACCGGCAGATCAAGGCAGCGCCCGGCGACAGGAAGCGGCTCGAGGGCGTGCCACAGCTCGATCAGTCTGTGCTCGATTTGTCCCCGGTGCCGCGGCGGCTCGGCGAAAGCGATCATGAGGTTGTTCATGCCCGGCACGGCCTCCCGAACGCCGGGCAGACGGCCCGCCTCCAGCGCCAGGGCCCAGATGCGGCACTGCGTCGTCAGCGAGGTCTCGCCCGGAGCTTCGAACAGCAGCGCGGTCGTTCCCAGCAGGCTGAGTTGTGGCAGGTCCGTCGTCATGCCTTGCCGCTCCCGCACAACTGCTGCTCGAGATGGTGAATGCTGACGCCGCCCCTGATGAACGCGGCATCCCTGACGAGCCGCCGGTGCAGCGGCAGGTTGGTCGCGATTCCTTCCACGCGCATTTCGTCGAGGGCGATGCGCAGCCGGTCCAGGGCCTCGGCGCGATTCGCGCCGTGCACGACGAGCTTGCCGATCAGCGAGTCGTAATATGGCGGCACGCGATATCCGCTGCTGGCATGGCTATCGATGCGCACGCCGGGGCCGCCGGGGAGCTCCCAGGCGGTGATCACACCGGGGGACGGCACGAACGTGTCGGGATCTTCGGCGTTGATCCGGCATTCGAAGGCATGACCGCGGCAGACGATGTCGGCTTGCGCGAACGGCAGCGCCTCGCCCTGAGCCACACGAATCTGCGCCTCGACGATATCGATCCCAGCGGTCATCTCGGTGACGGGGTGTTCGACCTGCAGGCGCGTATTCATCTCGATGAAGTAGAACGCGTCATCCTCGACGAGGAACTCGAACGTGCCGACGCCGCGGTATTCGAGCTGCCGGCAGGCCTCCGCGCAGCGCTCGCCGATCTGCGCCAGCACGTCCTGGTCCAGTCCCGGTGCCGGCGCCTCCTCCAGCACCTTCTGGTGCCGTCGCTGCAGCGAGCAATCGCGGCTGCCGAGCCAGACGGCATTGCCATGGGTATCGGCAATCACCTGGATCTCGACATGTCGCGGCCGGCGCAGGAATTTCTCGATGTAGATCGCGCTGTTGGCGAAGCCGCGCCGCGCCTCTTCCCGCGTCACGGCGATCGCATCGATGAGGCCAGCCTCGCTCTCCACCATGCGCATGCCGCGTCCACCGCCGCCGCCCGCCGCTTTCAGGATCACGGGGTAGCCGATCTGCCGCGCGGTTGCGCGCGCGAGATCGAGGTCGTCGCCGAGCGCCGCATCCGGACCGGGTACGCAGGGAACGCCGGCGGCGCGCATCGCCCGCTTGGCCGCGACCTTGTCGCCCATGACGCGCATCACCGCGGCCGTCGGGCCGATGAAGGTCAGGCCGGCAGCTTCGACCTGCTCGGCGAAGCCAGGGTTCTCGGACAGGAACCCGTAGCCCGGATGGATCGCCTCCGCTCCGCTGACCTCGGCGGCGAACAGCAACGCCGTCTGGTTGAGATAGCTCTGCGCTGCCGCGGCCGGCCCGATGCAGATGGCCTCGTCGGCATGATGCACGTAGGGCGCATCGCGATCGGCCTCCGAATGGACGACGATGGTGCGCAGCCCGAGCCGCCGGCAACCACGCTGGATGCGCAGCGCGATCTCGCCCCGGTTGGCTATGAGGACCGAGCCGAACATGTGCCTACCTGATCCGCATCAGTTCTTGCCCGGCCTCGACCTCCTGCCCGGTGGAGACGAGAATTGCGATCACGGCGCCGTCCCGATCGGCACGGACCTCGTGAAACATCTTCATGGCTTCGATGACGCACAATGTCGTGCCGGCGGTGATCGCCTGGGCCACCGTGACGAAGGGCGGCGCGTCAGGATCGGGCTGCAGATAGGCAACGCCAAACAGCGGCGCGACGACGCCATCCGCCGCGGCGTTGACCGGTGCCGGTTGCGCAGGCTCGGGACGGCTCGGGGGGCGCGCCGTGGCGGCGACCACTGGCACCGCCGGCCGCGATTCGGTCGGCTGCGGTCGGCGCACCAGCCGCAATGACATGCCGCCCTGGCTGAACTCCATCTCGGCCAGATCGGAAGCCGCCATGGCGTCAATCAGTGACTTGATACGATCGAGATCCATGCTCCGGCCGTTCGTCGAGGTCGGCGCCCGCGGCGTCGCTACCTACCGACGAACGCTACCGCTGGCGGTCTTCCCCGACCAAGACGGTTTGGCTTTGCCCATATAAGAGAGCGCTATGACGCTTTCTGCGCCCGCTCCTCGGCGACGACGAGATTGCCAGGCAGCCCAGCAACGAGCTCGAGCAGGATTTCCTTGATGGCCTGGGCCGGCTCCGATAGCGGCAAATGATCGGACTGGCACAATGCCAACGGCGCCTCGATGATCGGATCGACGATGCGGGACTGCCAGCCGCCGCAGGAGCCCGCCACCTGTCGGGCCATCGATTCCGGCAGGATCGTCGCGCCGAGCCCGTCGGCGATCACCGCCGTCAATGTGCTCGCCGATTCGATTTCCGCGACGACCTTCGGCGCCTGACCGATCGCCGCAAAGGCTTCGTTCACCATCTTGCGCACGACGTTGTAGGGACGGGCGAGATAGAGATCCATGTCGGCCAGCGCTGGCACGCTGATCTCGCCCGGCGGGGCCATCATGCTGGCGGGGCCGACCACGTAGAGCTGTTCGCGCAGCAGCGGCACGAACGAGAGGCCATGAACGGCCGTCTTGCCGCCGTAGAGCACGGCGAGATCCATCCGGCCGTTCATGACGAGCTCCGAGAGCGTCGTTCCGTAGGTCTCGTTGAGGTAGAGCAGGATGCCAGGGTGGCGGGCGCGCACGGTCCGCAGCAGCGGCAGCGCGAGTCCGGCCGCGGCCGTTCCAGGCGCAAGTCCGACGGCGACCGCACCGGAGATGCTCTTGGCCGCCGCGCTCATATCGGCGCGCGCCTGCTCGCATTGACGCAAGATGAGCTGCGCGTGGCGATACAGCACCTTGCCCGCTTCCGTGGGCACGACGCCGCTTTTGGTGCGCACCAGGAGCTGCTGGCGGACCTCGCCCTCCAAGGTCGCGAGCTGCTGGCTGAGCGCCGGCTGCGCGACATGGAGCACATCGGCGGCCTGCGTCAGGCTGCCGACGTCGACGATCTTCACGAAATACTGAAGACGCCTCAGATTCACCTTGTCCCTCGGATCGATCGGCGCAGCGGCCTTCCCGGCTGCGCGGCATTCAACGGGGCGCCGAGGAGGAATCCAACCATAAGATATGCCTATCAGGCCAGATTGAACTCGTGTTGGTCAGCGCCGGCGGCTGTCTTTAGCGTCGCACCTCTCCAGACCGGGGTCAATTGCCATGAACCGTTCTCGTATTTCCGCGCGCGTCAGACGCATCAAGCCTTCGCCCAGCACGGCGGCTGCGGATCGGGCGAGCGCGCTCAAGCGCGAGGGCAAGAGCATCGTCAGCCTTGTGGTCGGCGAGCCGGATTTCGACACGCCCGCGCATATTCGCACTGCCGCCGTCTGGGCGATGGAGAAGGGAGAGACGCGGTACACGGTGCTTGCCGGCACGCTGGAGCTGCGCCAGGCGATCGTCGCCAAGCTGAAGCGCGAAAACGGCCTCGTCTACGATCCCGCGGAGATCGTCGTCACCAACGGCGCCAAGAGCGCCATTTACAGCGCGCTCGAAGCGACCCTCGAGGCCGGCGACGAGGTGATCATCCCAGCGCCCTATTGGGTGTCCTATCCGGACATGGTGCTCGCCTGCGAAGGAATACCTAAGATCGTGGCCTGTCCGGAAAGCCAGAGCTTCAAGATCTCGCCGGCCCAGCTGGAGGCGGCGATCTCGGAGAAGACGCGCTGGCTGTTGATCAACTCGCCATCGAACCCGACCGGCGCAAGCTATTCCGCAGCGGAATATCGCGGGATTGCCGAGGTTCTCGCCCGCCATCCGCATGTGCTGGTCATGACCGACGACATCTACGAACACATCCGTTTCGACGGCGAGAGTACGCCGCATCTGCTCAACGCAGCACCCGAGCTGCGTGAGCGCGTCCTCGCCATCAACGGCGTATCCAAGACCTATGCGATGACCGGCTGGCGCATCGGCTGGATCGCCGGCCCCGCGGACCTCGTCGGCGCGCTGAATACGCTGCTGTCGCAGGCCTCGGGCAATGCCTGCTCGATCAGCCAGGCGGCGGCGGTCGCGGCGCTCACCGGCGACCAGAGCTTCGTTGGCGAGACCGTTGCGACTTATCGGGCGCGTCGCGATCGCACGCTCGCGCGTATCAACGCGATCCCCGGGCTGAGTTGCCGGCCGCCCGACGGAGCGTTTTATCTCTACGTCAATTGTGCAGGCCTGATCGGCCGGACAACGCCGGCCGGGACTCGCCTCGAGAGCGACAGTGACGTCGTGATGTACTTGTTGGAGGCGGCCGGCGTGGCCGTCGTCCAGGGCACCGCCTACGGTCTGTCGCCATTCTTCCGTGCCTCGATCGCGACATCGCAAGCGGCGCTCGACGAAGGCACGGATCGCATCGCCCGTGCAGTTGCCGAGCTGCACTAACCTGAAATTGATCGAAAGCATCCTCCATGACCAATCCCGGAATCGTCAGAAACCCCTCCGCTCCCCAGGTCGACCCGTCCACCGTCGCCAAGCTGCGGAGCATCGCGGTGGCGCTGCTGAGCGATCAACTGCACCGCAACTGCGGCAGCATCGGTCTTCGCGCCTACCATTCGCCCGCCCCCATGGCCGGCACGGCGGTGACCGTGAAGACGCGTGGCGGGGACAACCTCGCCATTCTGCGCGCCTATGATTTCTGCCGGCCCGGAGACGTCATGGTGGTCGATGCCGGCGGAGACACTACCAACGCTCTGGTCGGTGGCATCATGACCTTCGCCGCCGCTTCGCTGGGTCTCGCCGGCATGGTGCTCGATGGCGCCATTCGGGACGCGGCCGAAATCGGCGCACGAGCTTTTCCCGTTTATGCCCGCGGCGTGAACCACCGCGGCCCCTACAAGGACGGTCCAGGGGAGATCAACGTGCCGATCACGGTCGGCGGTATGGTGGTCAATCCGGGAGACGTGATCGTCGGGGACCAAGATGGACTTCTCGCCTTCCCGCCCGGTCTTGCCGCAAGCGTGATCGAGAAGGCGATGGCTCAACATCAGAAGGAGGAGGCGACGATGCAGGCCATTCGCGAGGGCCGCTGGGACCGTTCCTTTGTCGACGCGCTGGAAGCGCGCTGCGCCAATTGAGCGCGTTTCTGCCTCTGTTAAAGCTTGCTGCGGCGTCTTCACGCCAGAACAACCGCAGAGCCAGGTGAACTCTTGAGATAAGGACACCGGGCGGAGTCACGGATATGCGCTCTTGAGATCATGGCTCGCGGCGCAGCCCGGACAGCGAAATCGCAACCCCGGCCGCTACCAACCAGCCAGTTCGCAGGTACTTCCTGCAGGCTGGAAACGCCGCACCAAAACGTGAAGCGTGCCAATGTCCTGGTTACTCGGCAGCGCTCCCTACTTCACCAACGCACAGCCGCCCTCCACCATTGGCCGGAACGCCTGGTCTGCCGGGATCGTCGAAACAAGCTTGTAATAATCGTACGGATATTTCGTCTCCTCCGGCTTCTTGACCTCGAACAGGTACATCGGATGCACGACGCGGCCATCCTGACGGATCGCGGTATCGCCGAAAAGCCTATCGTGGCCTTTGAACGTCTTCATCTGCGGCACGACGTCCTTGGCGTTGTCGCTGCCAGTAGCGGCGACCGCGTTGAGGTAGGCGAGCGTGGAGGCGTAGACGCCGGCTTGATTGCCGCTCGGCATTTTGCCGTTCATGCCGGGGCGTGCCGCAAAGCGTTTGGCGAAGGCACGGGTGTCGTCGTTCATGTCCCAGTAAAAAGCCTCCATGAGTTGCAGTCCTTGAGCGACCTTCAATCCCATTCCGTGGACGTCGTTGATGAAGAGGAGGAAGGCAACGAGCTTCTGTCCGCTCTGCTGGATACCGAACTCAGCCGCCTGCTTCACCGCGTTGATGGTGTCGCCGCCTGCATTGGCAAGCCCGATCACCTGGGCTTTCGAGCCCTGCGCCTGAAGCAGGAAGGAGGCGAAGTCAGAAGTGCCGAGTGGATGCTTGGAGGAGCCGATCACCTTGCCGCCATGCGCCTCGATATATTTCTGCGCTTCCGCCTCGATGCCTTTACCGAGCGCGTAATCGACGGTGAGGAAGTACCACTCCTTGCCGCCGTGCGACATCATTGCCGCCGCCGTGGTGTTGCCGGTCGCCCAGGTGTCGTTGACCCATTGGATGGTGTTGGGCGAGCAGGCCTTGCCGGTTAGGTCGGCGCTCGCGGTGGAGGACGCCAGGAACGTCATCCGGCTGTCGCGTAGCACATTGTTGATGGAAAGGCCCACCGCCGAGTTCGGCACGTCGACGATGGCATCGACACCTTCAACATCGAGCCATTTTCGCGCAATGGCCGAGCCGACGTCCGCCTTGTTCTGATGATCGGCGTAGACGATTTCAACCTTGACGTCCTTGCCGCCGCCGGCGAAATCTTCCGCCGCCATGCGTGCGGCTTCGACCGAGCCCATGCCGTTGGTGTCTTGGAATATGCCGGAGATGTCGTTGAGCACGCCGATACGCACGACGCCATCCGAAATCTCCGCGTTCGCGGCGCCGACCCAAAAGCTTGCGGCAAGCGCAATGGTCCACCCCAGGTGCTTCATTCTTTGTCCTCCCTCACTCCCGCGAGTCGGTCGTTGCCGAAAACTGGAACCTAGACCTGCCGCTCCGGCAGACGCAGCACGAGACCGTCGAGCTCAGACGTGATCCTGATCTGGCAGGACAGCCGGCTCGTCGGCCGCCGCTCCGCGGCGGTGCCATCGAGCAGCGCGTCCTCGTCGTCGCGGACGGCCGGCAATCGCGCCAGCCAGGGCGTCGTCGACATAGACATGGCAGGTCGCGCACATGGCGTTGCCGCCGCACTCGGCGAGGATGCCGTCGAGGCCGTAGCGGGTTGCCGCCTGCATCGCACTCTCCCCGTCGCTGGCGTCGAGGTGATCGCTATTGCCGTTGGAATGAACGAAAGTAATGGCTGGCATCAAAGGTCCTCGTCAGGCCGGGGTGATGGATATCGGCAGGCTCTCTAGCCCGCGCAGCGTGTTGTTGTAGCGGCGCTCGACGGGACCGGAGATTTCGATCGATGCAACCCTTCGCGCGATCGCGGACAGCACCACCTCACCTTCGAGCCGCGCTACCAACTGGCCAACGCACATGTGAATGCCGGAGCCGAAGCCGACATGGCCCGAAGTCTTGCGGGTGATGTCGTAGCGATCGGACTCGATCCAGCGGCGCGGGTCGCGGTTCGCCGCGCCGAGGAACATCAGGACCTTCTCGCCCTCGCCGACGCGCGTGCCGCCGATCTCGACCTCGCGCGTCGTGGTGCGGAAGAAGGTCTGCACCGGGCTTTCGAAGCGAACGGCTTCCTCGAAGGCGTTGCGCGCCAGCGACGGATCGGCCCGCAGCCGCGCGAATTCCTTCGGAAAGCGTGCCAGGCAATAGAGAGCGGCTCCGATGCCATAGACTGTGGTGTCGAGGCCTGCGGACAGCAGTGAGCGCACGAGCAACGGCGCCTCATCCGACGTGATCTCGCCAGTGTCGGAGAACGCATGGATACAGGCGCCAAAGCCGCCAGGCTTAAGATTCGGTCGCTGGCACTGCTCGGCGACATAGGCCTGGTGCGGCGCCGATCGCTCGATTGCGGTCTGACGTAGCTCGTTTGGCGGGCCGAAGGCATTGAAGACGAGACCAGCATAAGGAATCAGGTGCTCGCGCCCTTCCGCCTTCAGTCCGAGCGCATCCGGAAATACAGACAACGGATAGGCCTCTGCGAGATCGGCGACCGCATCGAATTTGCGCCGCTGCAGCAGCTCGTCGATCTTGGCTTCGGCCGCCAAAGCGAAGCCGTCGCGGATCCGCTTCATGGTCGCGGGCGACAGCACCTTTGACAGCACGGCGCGGGTGCGGGTGTGCGCGGGGGGATCGGCCTCCAGGATCAGGCTCGGCGGCCGCCAGGGCTTTTCCTTCTTGAAGTCGGAAAGACCGACGCCGCGGCTGGAACAGAAGGTCTGGGGATCGTTGAGGACTGAATAGACCTCGGCATAACGCGCCACGCCGTAGACGTTCCATTTATCGAGATAGACGACAGGGCCGGCCTCTCGCAGCCTTTCATGGGTCGGATAGGGATCGTCGAAGAACGAGATCGCGAAGGGGTCGACGTCAAGGTGTGGAATGGCCATTGGACCGGCGGTCGAAGCACAGGCGCTCGGTACAGTCATTGCAGTCCTCGCAAATTTGGGCTTGTGAAGCGTTCGCGCATGTCCTTATTTCTGGAGCAGCGCATGAAGCGAGCCCCGACGTGATGCAGCCACCGACCAGCAAATCGAGACACAACACCGCGACTGAAGGCGATGCGCCGCTGCTCGATCTCGACCGCTACATCCCGGCTCTGATCACCTTCATCGCCAATAAATTGTCCAAGAGCGCGAACGCGTTCTATCAGCCCGCGTTCGGCGTCAACGTCACCGAGTGGCGCATCATTGCCCTGCTCGCAATCGAGCCAGGCATTCCGGCCGCCCGCATCTGCCACGTCATCGGCTTCGACAAGGGGCCGGTGAGCAGGACGCTCGCCGCCATGGAGAAGCGAGGCCTGATCGCGATCCGCATCGACCCGAATGACGGCCGCACCCATTCGATCTCCCTGACAGCGAAGGGGCGCACCACCCACGACAAGGTGATCGCCGTGGCGCTTGGGCGCGAGCGGCGGCTGCTGTCGTGCCTTTCCAGGGATGAGCAGGAAATACTGATCGGGCTGCTGCGCCGTTTGCATGAAAATCTCGGCGCGGTGACGGATACCGATAGCTAAGCCAGGGCGCACAGCACGATGTGCACGCAAGGCTTCGTTACCTTCACGCTTGCGCCGGCGTTTGCTGGCGATACCATCCCTGCCGAACATCGGTCCTCCCAGGAAAGGCGTAGCGGTTGTCCCGCCATCTTCCCTTGCGCGAAGGTTCGCATGAATTAGTTGCCTAGGCAACAAAAAACCTTTGCCTCCGGCTTGAACCCTCCCTTCCTTATTCGCGAACCTCTCCTGGTTCGCGGATAGGCGGCAACCGCTTATAGACCCTTTGTCGATTGCGAGGGGCCGACAATCCGCCGTCTGGCAGAGCATCCTGGCAGCGCGCGCGGCGAGATGCTCAATGTCGAGCCATCGGAAAGGATCGCTACTAACATAGAGGCCAAGTTCGAGACGGCGCTAGCGGTTTAATGTCAACCCGGGACTGCCGAGAGGATGAAGAGATAAAGTCCGTAAATGCGAGAGCGAAGGGAGCCGCCGTCATTGGGAGCTTGCTGGCTCGCGCAGCGTATCTACCGGGTCGCACCCAAGCGGCACGACCGAGGAGAGCAGCGCGCTGCTAGGGGCGGTCGAGACACCCCCGGTATCGATTCTCCGGACCATCCTTAGAAAAAAGACGCATTCAAATGGCGAAGGGTAGCTGACCTCTCGCTAGCCAGCGGCGGCGACTGTTCCATAGATGGTCAAGAGGCCAAGTCCCATCGCGATGTTTCCGATAACGAACTGCAAAGACCGGTTGACCCAAGTTAAGGTTCGGGCTGAGATGACTAAGGGAACCGCAATCAGCGACGACAGTGCGGCCATCCCCATCATCGAGCCCATACCAAATAGTAACACGTAAAGTATCCCCGCTAGATGGTTCGGCGCTTGTGAGACGGTTAAGACGAGGAGCGCGGCTGAGCCTGCCATCCCATGCATGAGCCCGACCGCCAGCGTCCGCCAGCGCGCACCATGGTCATGATCATGCGCGCGCGCCTCAGGGCGCCAAATTTCGCTCTTGTGACTAGGAGCACGAAAATCTGAGATGTGATGGTGAACATGGACACGTTCGCGCCATAAGCGCCATATGACGTTGCTTCCTAACAGAATCAACATGAAGCCGACGGCCGCCTCTAGCGGTTGCGAAACGCCCGGCGGAATTGCATATCCGAGCACCAAAGCCGCCCCGGAGAACAGGAACAAAGTGATGGTGTGTCCAATTCCCCACGTCAACCCATGCTTGACGATCTCGCCCACATCGCTGCGGCGCGCCGCAATGCTCGATACCGCCGCAATGTGATCGGCCTCGAGCGCGTGCTGCATGCCCAGCAGCAGTCCCAGCCCCAATATTCCGAACATGGCAAGATCCAATCATCAAGAGGGAAATACGGTGTCCTTCAGCAACTTGCTTTGCCGTCGTATCCAACCGTACCACTCCTCAAATCCTGCGCCGTTTCTGGCCGAGACCTGCAGAACCTCGATGGCCGGGTTGACGTCTCTGGCGTATGCCACCGCGCGATCGACATCGAAATCCACATGCGGAAGCAAGTCGAGCTTGTTCAAGATCATGAGGTCAGCCGACCGGAACATGTGAGGATATTTGATCGGCTTGTCCTCTCCCTCGGTCACTGAGAGGATGACGACCCTTGCATGTTCGCCAAGGTCGAACATCGCAGGACAAACTAGATTTCCGACATTCTCGATCATCACGATCGATTCCGGCGGTGGACGCAGCTCTGAAAGAGCGCGCGCAATCATGTCGGCCTCGAGATGGCAACCCGTGCCCGTATTGACCTGGACTGCTGGGGCGCCTGCGCGTCGAATTCGCTCCCCATCATTGGCCGTCACCTGGTCTCCTTCGATGACGAAGAGATTGACCTCGTGATGAAGGTCGCCAATGGTTCGCTCCAGCAGCGTGGTCTTGCCGGCGCCGGGCGAGCTTGCGAGGTTCAGGGCCAGGATTTCGCGACCGGCGAACCAGGCCCGGTTCCTTGCTGCCAAAACGTCGTTCTTGGCGAGGATCCGGGCTTCCAGATCGAGCACCAGGCCCGCAGCTTCGTCATGATTGGTATGCCCGTGTTCGTGGGCATGGTCATGCGAATGTCGGCGTCCATGATGTCCGTGATCATGATGGTCATGATGATGGTGATCATGGCCGTGTCCAGCGTGAGAGTGGACGTGGGCGGGATCATGGTCATGCGAATGGGCGTGAGCAACGCCATCCGCGTGGACATGGAAATGATCATGCAGGTGCTCACCGGTCTCCCCACCGCCCAGGCTCGCTTCATGTCCGGTCTGGAGATTGATCACCGTGGCACCCGCCTTGGCGCCGCAACCGCAATGTCCGCACATCAGGCAGCCTCCCCTTCGATCTCCATGCTTCTGATCTTCAATTCCTCGCCCTGAAGGCGCGTAAACTGCCGCGAGCCACAAGGGCACGGCGCAAACAGGCTCGCCTGCTCGAATTCCGAACGACACGTCGCGCACAGCGCTCGCCCGGCCACGCGCCTGATGTCGAGCGCTGTGCCGTCAAGAGGCGTCCCGCGGGCGACGGTCTCGAAGCAGAATGCGATCGCCTCTCCCATCACGCCGGAGAGATCTCCAACATCGACGGTGATGCGGCGGACCTTGCGGCCCTTGGCGGCATCGCTGACGATCGCCACGATGTTACGGGTGATGCCGAGCTCGTGCATGGGTCCTCTCAGCAGATCCGAGGCAGCTGTTCGCCGACGAGCATGTCGACCATTCGGTGTCCGCCAAAGCTCGTCCGCATCATGACGCGGCTATCCTGGTCCGAGGTGATCCGGCCGATACGGGCGGCATCCAAACCCAGTGGATCTCGCCGCATGGCAGCCAGCGCGGCTTCGGCCTGATCGGGGGGAACGATCACGACGATCTTGCCCTCATTGGCGAGATAGAGCGGATCGAGCCCAAGCACCTCGCAGAACGCCTTCACTTCCTCGCGGATCGGCGTCATGCCCTCCTCGATCTCGATGGAGACCCCCGAGCCGTCCGCGATCTCGTTCAGCACCGTCGCGACGCCGCCGCGCGTCGCGTCCCGAATGAAGCGAGTGCCCGGTGCGGCGGCGAGGATCGCGCCGATCAGCTCGTGCAGACAGGCGCAATCGCTGGCGATCGGCGTCTCGAGCGCCATGTCGCCGCGGGCGCACAGGATGGCGGCACCGTGGTCACCCAGCAGTCCGTTCACGAGGACGGCGTCGCCGGCGCGGGCCTTGTCCACGCCGAGCGCGAGCGAGGCAGGGATCGCGCCTACGCCCGTGGTCGTGATGAAGATCTTGTCGCACGCTCCCCGTGGCACGACCTTGGTGTCGCCCGTGACGATCTGCACCCCCGCTTGCGAAGCCGTTCGCGCCATGGAAAGCGCGACCTGTCGCAAGAGATCGATCTGCACGCCCTCCTCGATGATGACCGCGCAGGACAGATACATGGGCACCGCCCCGCCGACGGCGAGATCGTTCACCGTGCCGCAAACCGCGAGCTTTCCGATATCGCCGCCCGGGAAGAACAGGGGATCGACCACGAAGGAGTCGGTCGTAAAGGCGAGCCTGTCGCCATGGGCTGCGAAGACCGCCAGATCGAACCGCGCCTGATCCTCGAGCGGCTCACAGGCGTGCTCGCCGAAGGCCGTCAGAAACACGTCGTCAATCAGGTCCTTCATGGCTTTGCCGCCGCCGCCATGAGCCAGCGTCACCGAGCTGACATTGACTTTGCCGCGCGTGCGCGTCTTGACGAAGGGGACGAAATTCATACGACCTCCGCTTGGCGCTTTTGGCCGCCATACTGGTAGTAGGCAGCACAGGCTCCTTCGGAGGACACCATCAGTGCTCCGAGAGGCGTTTCCGGCGTGCATGAGGTGCCGAACACCTTGCATTGCCACGGCTTGAGTGCGCCCTTCAGCACCTCGCCGCACTGGCACGATTTCGGGTCGGCGATCCTGACGTTGGGAATCGCGAATTTGCGCTCCGCGTCGAAATGCACATAAGCATCGCGCAGGCGCACGCCGGAATGATCGATCGATCCAAGCCCGCGCCACTCGAAGAACTCGCGCAATTCGTATACTTGGGCCACCGCGCGCAGCGCCGCGTTGTTGCCCTCGCTCGGCACGACGCGGGCATACTGGTTCTCGACCTCGACCCGCCCCTCCGCGATCTGCTTCAGCAGCATCCAGATAGACTGGAGGATGTCGAGCGGCTCGAAGCCGGCGACCACCATCGGCTTGCGATAGAAATTGGCGATGAACTCGTAAGGAGCCGTGCCGATCACCATCGACACGTGGCCGGGCCCGAGGAAGCCGTCGAGCTGCAGGCCGGGACTGTCGAGGATCGCCTTGATGGTCGGAACGATCGTGATGTGGTTGCAGAACACGGAGAAGTTCCGGATCCCCTCGCTCTCCGCCTGCAGGATCGTCAATGCGGTCGACGGCATGGTGGTCTCGAAGCCGAGGCCGAAGAAAACGACCTCGCGAGCGGGATTGCGCCGAGCGAGCTGGAGCGCGTCCATCGGCGAATAGACCATGCGCACGTCGGCACCATCCGCCTTGGCCTGCAGGAGGCTCTTCCGCGAGCCGGGCACGCGCATCGCGTCTCCGAAGGTTGTGAAGATGACCTTCGGGTTCTCCGCGATCGCGACGCAATCATCGACCCGTCCCATCGGCAGGACGCAGACCGGACATCCCGGACCATGAACCAGCTCGATAGCCTTGGGCAACATGCCCTCGAGCCCATAGCGGAAGATCGAATGGGTGTGCCCGCCGCAGACCTCCATCAGGTAAAGCGGCCGGCCCTCCGGAAGTTTCATGCCGGAAACCAGCGACTCGATCTCGCCGATGAGTACGCGCGCCTTTTCGCCGTCGCGGAATTCGTCGACATATTTCATGCCACGGCTCCCTTCGTTCGCGCCGATCCCCGGTCGTCAGCCAAGAGCGTGTGAACGAGATCCCAGAGGATGTGGTAGGCGGTTACATGGCACTCCTGGGTGCGATGGATCGACGTCGTCGGGACGACCAGGCAATGGTCGACGACACCCGCGGTTTTCATCTTTCCGCCGTCGCCGCCCGCAAGCCCAATGGTCACGAGGCCCATCTCCTTCGCCTTGGCAAAGGCGGCCATCAGGTTCGACGAATTGCCGCTGGTGGAGATGCCAATGAGCGCATCGCCTTTCCGCCCCTGGGCCACGATCTGGCGGACGAAGACGTGATCGAAACCGAGGTCGTTTCCGACCGCCGAGATCATCGCCAGATCGGCGACGAGGTTGGTTGCGGCCAGTGCGGGCCTGCCCGCCGTGATCGGGTGGACGAACTCCACGGCGACATGCGAGGCGTCGCAGCTCGAGCCGCCATTGCCCATCGAGAATAGCCGTCCGCCGTTGCGATAGACATCCGCGACCGTTTTCGCCGCGGCGATCAGCACCGCGGCGTTCTCGGCAAAGAAGCGCGCATTGGTGTCGCGCGAATCGCGTGCCTTCTCTTCGACCGAGAGCAGGAGGGCGGCATCCAGCCGCGCCGGCTCCTGCTGTCCGCCATGCAGAAACGGATAAAGTTCCTTCAGGTCGCTGTTGCCTGACATGGCGCTACCCTCCCGGCTCAGCTGCCGAACGCTTCATGGCTTCGATTTCAGCCTGTGCTTCACCCAGTTCTGTGAGAATCTTGAGCGTTTGCGCGGCTTCTTCCTCGTCGATCCGGCTCATCGCGAATCCGACATGGACGAGCACCCAGTCGCCGAGGCAGGCCGACGGCGGATGATCCTCGCTGACGATGCAGGCGATGTTGACCTGCCGCTTGACGCCGCTGACGTCGACGGTCGCAAGCTTTCTCGCTTCGTCGTCGATCCTTACGATCCGCCCGGGAATACCGAGACACATGACGGCTTTCCTTCCCTGAAGTCTTTGTTTGATTTCATCAGATGCGCAGCTCCAATGACGGCTTGGCCGAGAGCAAGTCCGCCATCGTTGGACGGAACGCGCGCATGTGACAGCACAGTGAACTGCTCGCGCTCCAGCCGGCGCACCACCTCCTCGAATAGGATGCGGTTCTGGAAGCAGCCGCCGGTGAGCGCGACGGTCGAGAAGCGTCGCTCGCCGTCCTCGGGGGAGCCGGCGAGCTTGCGTGTCATGGCGGCGATGGACTTGGCCAGCCCCTTGTGGAACCGTGCAGCCATCACCGGCGCCGGTGTCTTCAGGATCAGGTCACCCAGCACCGCATGCCACATCGCGAGCGGCTCGATATAGGGCAAACCCGTGCCGGCGAGATTGGGGATCGTCAGCGGATAGGCCAGCGCCTCGTCTTCATCGGCGAGAGTTTTCTCGTCGACCATGGCTTCCAGCCGCGCCGCCGCCTCGCCCTCATAGCTCTGCGCGTCCCGGCAGACATCGAGGGCGGCGGCCATGGCGTCGAACAAGCGCCCGCAGGATGATGCTGGCGGAGCGTTGATGCGGTTGCGCGCCATCGAATCCAGCAGCGCGCGCGGCTTTGCCGCCAAATATGAATGGAGCTCGAGCTCGGCGAAATTCATTGTCAGCTCGGCCCAGCTCATCTCCGCCATGAGATGCGCATAGAGATTGCGCCAGGGCTCGCGCACGGCCTGGACGCCGCCAAGCATCGGGATCGGCTTGAACGTACCGGCCCGCGTGTAGCCGACATAGTCGGCGAGCATGAACTCGCCGCCCCAGAACGTCGCGTCCTCGCCCCATCCGAGACCATCGAGAACGATCCCGAGGACCGGACGGCCGTCGAGCGCATATCCGTTCTCGGCAAGACAGGCCGCCACATGGGCGTGATGATGCTGCACCTCCATCAAAGGCAGCGTCCCGCCCGCCAGGTGCTCGCGCGCGAGCTTGGAGGACAGATATTCGGGGTGCATGTCGGCGATCACTGCCGTAGGCTCGTGCTCGAAGAGCGCGGCATAGAGCGATAGGTTCTTCCTGTAATCGTCGAATGTCGCGACATCCTCCAGGTCGCCCTGATGCTGGGACAGGATCGCAGCGCCGTCCTTGAGCAAACAGAACGTGGCCTTCAGCTCCCCGCCCATGGCGAGCAGATCGGGCGCTTTCGCGAACCCCCTGGGCAGGGCGATCGGCGCCGGTGCGTATCCTCTGGCGCGACGCAGGAGCCGCGGCCCGCCCGCCACCACCCGGACCACAGAATCGTCGACACGGTTGGCGATGCGCCGATCGTGGGTGAGCGCGAACGTCGCAATCCCCGCGAGGCGCTCCGTCATCTCCGTATCGCCCGTCACCTGCGGCTCGCTCGACAAATTGCCGCTGGTCATGACGACCGGCCGGTCCATCCGCCGCAGCAGCAAGACATGCAGCGGCGTCGTCGGCAGCATGAAACCGAGCGTCCGCAATCCCGGTGCAATCTCGTCAGGCAGGTGCTCCGGCCCATTCGCATGCAGGAGCACGATGGGGGCCGCCGGGCTTGTCAACGCGACCAACTCGTGTTCGGCGAGATCGCAGAACCGGCGGATAACGTCAACGTCCCTGGCCATCAGGGCAAACGGCTTGCCGTCCCGCTGTTTCAGTTTGCGCAGCCTCCTGACCGTGTCGGCCTGGGTGGCGTCACAGGCGAGCTGGTAGCCGCCGAGCCCTTTGACGGCGACGATTTCGCCCTTCTGGATCAGGCTGCACGCCGCATCCACATCGTCAAGCATGGAAAACTGCTCGAAGGTAAAGTGACGCCCGTCGAGCCTGACCAGCTTCGCCTTGGGCCCGCAGGCATGGCAGGCGATCGGTTCGGCGTGAAACCGCCGGTCGGAAGGGTCGCGGTATTCGCGGGCGCAGTCGGCGCACATTGCAAACGGCGACATCGCGGTCTTGGCGCGATCGTAGGGGATGCCGTCGACGATGCTCAGCCGCGGCCCGCAATTGGTGCAATTGGTGAAGGGGTAGCGGAAGCGGCGCGCAAAGGGATCGGTGGTTTCGCGCGCGCAATCGGCACAGAGCGCCGCGTCAGGTGAAATCTCGGTATGAGCCCCGCCATGTGCGCTCTCGACTATCGCAAAATCGTCGCGCAGCACGCCCGCATAGGCGGTGATCTCGATTGCCTCGATCTGGCTCAGCGGCGGCGGATCGCCAGCGATGCGGTCGACGAGCATGTCAATGATCGCCCGTTCTCCCTGCACGCGAACCAGAACGCCTTCTCCGTCATTCAGCACCTCGCCGCCAAGCCGCAGTTCCCGCGCGTGGCGCCAGACCGCCGGCCGGAAGCCGACGCCCTGCACACGTCCGCGAAACCGGATTTCAACGACCTCGACAGGGTTCTGCGGCGCGGCGAGGTTGAGCCTGCTCATGGTGTTTTGTCCCAGATCAGGATCCGGTTGTTGCCGGTGTCGGCGATCGCCAGAGTCCGACCGACTGCCGAAGCAGCATAAGGCCAGCACAGGCTGTCGCGACTTGCCGCGCGCCAGCGATTGTCACCTTTGTCGGCAAAGCCGTTCTGGGCCGCCAGCCCTGTGGCCGGCGCATCCATGGCGAGGTCCTGGAGATGGAAGCCAAGCAGCCGCGAATTTGCGGTATCGCAGACCACGAGCTGGCCATCCCAGATGACGAGACCATAGGGCATGCTCATCGCGCTCGAGGATGGATCGTACGAGCTGCGATTGTGATCGACGCCCGCGAAATCGTCCTGGCCCAGCACGAAATCGCACGGCGTCCCGCTGACGGTGGGGAAATGGCGCCATACCATGACGCGATTGTTGCCCGCGTCCGAGATCGCGAGTGCGCCGTCATGGCAGGCGATGCCGTGCGGCCACCGCATGCTGGTGGCACAGACGTCGCCGCCGGCATTGTCATCACGGGTGACGAAGTCTCTTTGGCCGAGGACCAGATCGGCCGGCGTGCCGTTGGCGGTCGGAATGCCGTTCCAGATCAGAACGCGGCGATTTCCGGTGTCGCAGACGATCAGCCTGCCCTGGAAGATCGCGACCCCGTAGCACCAATTCAGTGTGTCGGAGCGAGACACCGCTCTTCCGCGATTGGCTAGGCCTGAGACGAAGTCCGCCTGACCTAGAACCACATCGGCGGGCTGGTTCGAGGCGGATGGATAGCGATTCCAGATCAGGATCCGGTGATTCCATGCATCCGCCACGGCCAGGATGCCGTCTGCGGCAGCGACGCCGGTCGGGAAGTTGAGCGTGTCGGGGCCGATGTCGCGCTTGGCGTTGCGGCCCTCGCGCGAGAAGTCGGATTGACCGATCAGAATATCGGCGGGCGCTTGATCGGAGGACGGACAGCGGCTCCAGATCAGCAGCCGATGATGGCCACTGTCGCAGACGAACATGGGCCCGTTCTTGTCGAGACACACCCCACGCGGGCCGAACAACGTCTGGGCCGACGGAACGATCGATTGCACAAGTCCGTCCGGCGTGACCTCTCCACCCAGAATCACGCGGGCGCCGGCCGGCGAGAGAAACCGGCGTGGCACGTGGTTGTCGCGCATCCTAGCGCGCGGTCGGTCCAAGCGAATGGTTGCGGCTGAAGTGATCATGGCTATGCCGTTATCCTCACTTCAACCCTGGTTCCGATGATCCTGACCGCGTGCGGCTGCAGTTGCACCTCAGGCGCGGTCAGGCATTCGCCACTGGCGAGGTCGTATCTGAACCCATGATAGGGACAGGTGATGATGCCGCCCTGCACCTCGCCATCATGGATCGGAAGGCCGAGATGCGCGCAGGCATTCTCGAAACAGGAGATCGATTCCCCACTACGTGACAGGATGATCTTGCGTCCGCCCAATTCCATCGCGCGGACCAAGCCCTCCGGAAAATCCGCCCAAGCTCCCGCCGGTATCCACTGTCCTTCCGCATTCAGCGCGAAGGGGCTGATGAACCGAACGCCGCCTTCGCTCGCCGCGGCCAGCCCCTTGACCTGAATAACGTCGGTGATCTCGGGGCAGACATCCTGAAGCGCCTTCTTCACGCCGGCATGGAATGTCAGCGCCGAGGCGGGACAGCCGTCGCAGGCTCCCTTGAACCGAACCTCCACTGCCGGCGGGCGAACCGAGACGAGTTCGACATCCCCACCATGCGATTTCAGCATCGGCCGGACGCTTTCGAGTGCCTGCTCGACCCGCTCGTTGAGGGCCGCCCTCAAGAGGTTGTAGCGCCGCAGCACCGCGTAGACGAGCTCGTCCGAAGCTGCGCTCTTCATGGCGGCCAGCGCGGCGGGATCGGCCTTCAAGGCACGTATCAGGCGCCGGAACGCTTCCGCATTGAGCGCTTCGATCGCGATCTTGTAGGCGGAAACGACGCCCCGCTGCGTTTCATCCCAGGTCGCCACGACCGTTTCCAACCGCTCGATATCGCCGACAAAGCCGGCGAGATCCTCCCGAAGTGTTGGTGTCGATTCGTGAGCGTTCATGCGATCTCGCGCCGGCCGCGCTCCTCACCTATAGCGGAGGTTTCGGAAGAGATAAGGCTGCAAGCCCCCACCAATTGCTGCTGCCAGGGCTGAAGCCGCCCATATCGGCGCCCCGACCAGCGTAAGAATGATGAGCAGCATGGCTGTGACCGCCACCCCGATCGCAATTTGCCGGTAAGCCTTGGCTGGGTCTGCGAAAAGCTTTCCGCGGAAGAACAACAAGATGGAGTTCTGTGTCATTGCCCACATGTCATCTTCCTCAAGCGATGATCGAAAGAGCGATAAGGCCGACGAAAACGCCGGCAATTCCAGCCAACGGGCCGTAGAAACCACCGAGCAGCGCTGCGAGCTCATTTCCGAGCACTTTTCCGCCGACGATGAGGCCGCCGACCATTCCTCCTGCGATTGATGCAATCATCGCCAGACCGAGACTTAAGGCGAATATTGCCGGAGTAAGTGACACGCTCATTTGCAAGAACTCCTTCGATCCAGATTTGCTAGGAATGCAGGGTGGTAGGTCGATCGAGAAGCGCCGACAGCTCCATCAGCTCGCGCTCGATCTGCATGGAGGCCTCGCTGACGATCTGAGCGCGACCGGGATCTCCATGGGCCAGGAATATTTCGCGCGCCTCTCTGTAATAGACGAGGGCCATTGAGAGATTGATGCCCCTGCCGGTTTCCGAGTTCGAGGCATGACCGGGCAGATTCCACAGGCAGTTTGCCTTGTTCGAGATGGTGTTCGCGTACTCGATCGGCATCGTCTCGCGGGTGCGGACCTTAAGTGCCTCGTCATAGGCCTCAAGCGCGCGAAGATTATTCTCGAGCACGTGGCTCGAGGCGACATATTGGAGGGCATTGCCGAGGTTGTTCTGCAACATCGCGTATTCGACAGGATCATCGACGAGAGTCACGACTTTGAGCGCTTCCTCGAAGGCTTGAACAGCAAGAGCCTCTCGCATTTTGCCGCGCTGATCGGTCATCGGCATGGAGAGAAAGGCCGTCGCCAAATTGTTCTGAAGAATGGCGTACTCTTTGGGGTGGCTCGTTCGAGTGAAGGTACGAAGGGCGCGTTGATAGGCTGCTATCGCCTCAGAGATCTTTGCGCGGCCAACGGCAGCGAGGCTTTGGATGCACAGCCCGAGATTCATCTCGGCTTCCGCGGTTTCTTCAAGCGTTGCGAGTTGAGTGAGCTCTGGCATGATGGCTTCGAAGATGGACCGAGCGAGCTCGATTGACTTTGTGCCCTGCTCGGGCATCGCCTGCAGCGCCGTTGCTTTGCGCGCCAGAATACGAGATCGCAGCAAAGCCAGCTCACCGGGACAGACGGTCAGGGCTTTGTCGTAGAGTTCTATTGCGGAGTTGATCTCATCCGGCGACTTGGGCCTCGTTTGCAGCCCTATTCCGATCTCCATGAGCATCTCGGCTCGCTCGGCCGGCGTAGCCGTCTCGGCCTCCGCTGCTTGCAAGGCTGCGCGTACCTGTTCGCTCAGAAGGCCTGCCGCCAAGGTGTCCTCCCGGACCGAGCGCTTGATTTGCCGCGCGTCATTGATGCGGATCAATCTTGCAGCCAAATTTTCAGTCTGTCTACTCAATAAGCGAAATGTAAAGAAAGTTTACAAATCGAACGCATGCGCGATGATGAGAGCTTGGTCAGCGGAGGACCATTCGGCTGCGAACTCGCGGACGTCTATCGGGACATTGTGCTCGCTGAAGAAGTCGGGTGCATGCACCACGCGATCACCAGCGATGTTGCGCATCTTCAACAGATATCCACCGCCCGCCTGGTGACGGACTGGCAGGATGCAAAGATCGTTGTCTCGTCGGAGCAGGATGACGCATTGAAGGCCATCGAAGAAGCGTCTGCAGAGCGCGGCAGAAAAGTAGAGCGAGCCGTCTTTGATGGTGACCGCAAGATTTGGCATCAGCCCACCGGCACGGCCTCCTGGGGCGTTCGCAGCAACTCTTCGATCCTAGCGGCGACCTTCATGACCGCCTGCGATACACGACAAGATAGCGACAGACCAAGATCGAGTTGCTCTGCCTCGATCAGAAATACGATGACATCGTCGGGAAACGCATCGCGAAATATCGCCTTTCCGGCGAAAAGTGCGTGCTCCCAGCGAAAGTCGTGCAGATTAAGTCCACCTCCATAAGGTTTGGTCAATTCGTGTCCTGGGACCTCGAAGATTGCGCCCGGCTCGGAGCCGGATCTGCAGGCATCGACGATAATCAGCGTTCGGCAGCCCCGCGCAGCGAACATCGCCGCCATCCCGTCGGTGCCAGCGTCGAGCAGACGAATGTCAGCATTCTGTCCGAACCCCCGATCTTTGAGCTGCCCGAGAACAGCAAGACCGGCGCCGTCGTCGGAACGATTTGGATTTCCACAAGCAACCACGGCAATCACGGCGTGCCCTTTCCATGAGGCGCATCAGATGCGCCAGAGCTTACAGGACCAATCGGGTTCGACCGGCACATTCAGTTCCGGCAGCTCGCAGAAGCGCTGGTGCACCTTGTAGTACATGCAAGTTTCGCAAAGCTGCGTAATGCCGGCGTGCTCAATCGGATATGAGGTAAACCCCGCGAGCTTGAGCTTAGCCTCCAGATCATCGCCTGCAAGGCGAAGGTCGCAGACAAGCCGCTGAACTTGCTCATGGCTGTCTGCGCGCGGATACACGTCCGTGGCAAGACCAGAGGTCAGGAGACCGATGATGCGGGAACGTAAGCTTTCATCGCTGGCGGAGGCCATGACGAGCGCCTCGGGTGAGAAGCTAGATGCGCCATAGCCGGCACCACCAGTCCGGCTCGACAGGCACAGACAGCTCTGGCAGATCGCACCATTTGCGGTGCACGAGATAGTACATGCATTCCAGGCAGCGTTGCCTGTCAGGTCCGTAAGGATGGTCGAGGAACCCCGAGATCACGAGTTTGGCCTTGAGGTCCTTCGTATCGAGCTGACGCAGCTGCAGCAAAATTTCCGCAAATTCCTTGTCCGTCTCGGGAAAGGGCTCGACTTGCGTTTCGAGCCCATCCGCAAGCATATCGGCGATGGCTTTCAGGGTAGCCCCGTTTTCGGACGCCATTGTGCGACGCGCCTTTTGACGTAGTGATCCACCGTGGTTCGCTCGGCCTGCGAGAATGACCAAACGAAGCCTGTTGATGCAATCCAGTGACTCGAGCGAGTTTGCGGTCAGGCTGTTCTAAAGCGCGCCAGTTCCTCTCCTGTCTTTGCGTCGTGCGCGTGGACCGTGCAAACCAAGCACGAATCATAGGAGCGGCAGACATGGCCGACTTCAACGGGATCGCTCGGATCCTTGATAGGCGAGCCGATCAAGGCCTGCTCCATCGGTCCTCGGGTGCCGTCCGCCGCCCGCGGTCCAACATTCCAGGTAGTCGGCGCAATGATCTGGTAGTTCTTGATCTTGCCGTCCTTGACGTCGATCCAATGGCACAGCGCTCCTCGGATTGCCTCTGTGGCGCCCCAGCCGCGCCCGTCGCGCTCGTTGGGCTTGATATACCACGGGTCGTTCAGCCGAAACTCACGAAGCGCGTGTTCAGCTTGCCGGTATAACTTGACACCTTCGTGCATGCGGGCGAAGTGCCTGAGCATGACGCTGGCGCCCCCCAGCTTCTTGTACATATCAAGGACCAGCGGATCGTAATGTTGCCAGCTCTCGCCGTGCTTGCCGCCTGCGATCAGCTGCCGCGATAGCGGCCCAGCTTCGAGCCGGCCGCTTTCATCGTGACACACGGCGGTGGCCCAGGAATACTTTCCACCCATGTCGACGGCGTTCTTCTGGGTCGGTACAGTCTTGCGGTCAAACGGATGCAGCCCACCCGGCTCATCGTACCAAGCATGGGCTGTGTCTTCGCGCGTAAAGTTCTGGTCCATGAGCTTGAACGTATCGCTACGGCCATCGTAGACGCCGCTCTTCATGATGACCGCGGCGTTGCGGCCTTCGATCGTCGGTTTCTGATACTTGTCCTCGTGGGGAAGGTATCCCCAGGACACGAAGCGGCCGTGACCTTGACCATACTTGTCCATGCCGCAATCGATGCTCATCCGCCAGAACATGCCCAGATCAGAATTGGCGTGGTGCGGCGTTTCATCAAGCCAGGCCATGAAATCGTCATAGCTTTTGATTTGTTCGTACCGCTCGAGCGAGCAGCCTAGCCATATCTTTTCCATCCATTCGCGGCGGAAATACTCGAGGATCGACCAGGCGCGCGTCACGTCGGTGAGCGTCGGGGCACACATCACCCCGCCCGGTACCATGTAGCTCGAGTGGGGCCATTGCCCGCCCAGCAGAGCATAGATTTCGACGGGCTTGCCAGAAATCGTCACGCCGATTTCGTAATTTGCGCCGGTGAAGGGAGCGTAGCGCCTCACCGCCTCTTTATAATATTTCGAGCTCGAATAATTCTTGTGAGTGTAGTCGATCATGAAGAGCCCGTAGTGATGGCGCGGAAGGCTCTGCAGACTCTCGACGAGCTGGCCGAGATTTCGGGCCAGGATGGCGTTGCGTGGCACCTCGGTCTGCCAGGCCGTATCGAGCGCCCATGCGGCGCAGGTCAGATGCGAGGCGCCGCAAATGCCGCAGGCGCGCGGTGTGACAACGAGGCCGGCTTGGGGATCCTTGTCACGCAGAATGATTTCGAAACCGCGAAACAGCTCCGCTTGGGTCCAGGCGTCGACCACGACCCCATCCTGGATGTTGACACGCACGTCGAGATCGCCTTCGACCCGGCCGACCGGCGAAATGTCCAGAGTTTGCACTGCGCTTGGCATGTGAATCGGTTCCTGATGACTGATGGTTGAGCGACAGGTCTGTGAGCAGGACACTCGTCAGACGACGAAGATGTCTTCCTCGGCCCATGCTGGTGAGGCGGCTTTCGCGGCCGCGGTCAGCTTGACGTAACCGGCTTTGTCAACGCCGGACGGCAGATCCTTGGGCACGCCCATCAGAGTCTGGGTCTTGAATACCGTCCCGGGGGCCAGCTCAAAGAACGGAAATTCCGGCTCGGTACAGCCCATGCACGGCATGCCTGCTCGGGTCTTCGACGATTGCCGATTCCAGAGAATGCGGTTGCAGGGTGAATGCGTCATCGGTCCACGGCAGCCGAGATCGTAGAACAGGCACCCCTTTCGCTGGCCATATTCCGTGGCTGAGACCTTATAGGCAAAATGCATGTTCCGCGTACAGCCGGTCTGGGTGAAGCTCGTGAAAAACGTCTTTGGGCGTTGAAACTCGTCGAGCGAGAGTTCAGCACCTCTGCCGGTCGCCACCGCGACGACAATTTGCGTGATCCAATCCGGATGGGCTGGGCATCCCGGTATGTTGATGACGGGCAAGCCTGCCTTTGATCGGTAGCTTGTGCCGAGATAGCCACCTTGCTGACGTTTGAGAAATTGTAGTCCTTGGCTTTCTGACGGATTGGGAGCAGTCGCGGGAATACCGCCATATGTTGCACAGTCGCCAATCGCGACAGTATAGCCGGCGACCTTGGCAAGATCGGTGACCCAATCTTTCATCGGGCGGCCCGCAAAGCGATTCCATTCGCCAGTGCCATTCGGCGCGTTGACCACCGTGCCCTCGAACACGAAAATATCGAGCGGCATCTGTCCTGATGTCAGCGCGTTGAGAAGCTTCTTCAGATTCTCGCCGAGCTCAAGGCCGAGCGATGGGTGCCATAGGACGTTGATGCCGAAATCTGTGACGAGATCACAGGCGCTTGGCTCCTCGGCATTGAGAAACGACATCGTGTTGCCGGAGCACGCTCCCCCCTGGAGCCAAAGAAGATTAGTCATCTATTTCCTCCACCAAATCAGACGCGCTGGCATGGCATCTTTGTCGGAAGGAGGTAGCAAGGACCATGCCGAGCGGCTCGTACCTTGCAATTTTCAAAAAGCTCAAGGATTCTAAGCGTCAGCTGACTTCGCAGGGCGATCTACGGTGTGTGACGCCGCGCATACTAAGTTTGCTATGCATACCAGCTTGTCAATGTAAGCAATGATCGTTGCAGCGCATCAAATATTGCAAGGGTTGGCATTAGTCCTTGTTACGGGGTGACGGTGCCCAAAGCTCCTTCCCTGAGGCAGGCTGAAGTATCGCTCGTTCGGTGCTGATTTTTTGAAGACGAGCAGCGGTACTCAGCCGTGACGATTGCCACATGCAGGACAATCGACCTCGAGCAGATAACCGTACCAGATGCCCTCGCAGCGGCTGCACCAATGTCCAGTCAATTGGCGCTCCGGCAGACCGAGCCTTCTGGAAAGCAGGCTCAGCCCGAGATCCTTTGCTGGCGTCCTGCGAGCAGGCGAAACTCGCGACTGGGGGAAGCGCACCAGGTTGGGTGAGGGATCCCTCTTAAACTGATCTTCGTTGCGTACCATCGGCTGTCTCACTCTGCCTCATCGAGGCTATAGCGCTTGATCTTGTTGGAAAGTCCAACGCGCGAGAGTCCAAGTTCGTTCGCAGCCTTGCTTTGATTCCACCGATGCCGCGACAGCACTTCGGCGACAACTTGCTTTTCGAGGCATTCGACCTTTTCTTTCAAGGTGGTGCCCCGCAGCTCGTACCCGCCGGCTGACTTGAAGCGGGAGCGCGGCGGGGCCGCCAATATAGCGGGCGACATGTGCGTGGTGGTGACGTACTCCCCCTCCTCCGTCAGTGACACCATGCGGCGGATTTCGTTCTCAAGTTCTCGAACGTTTCCCGGAAAGTCGTAAGCGGAGAGCTTTTCGAGAACGGCTGCAGAAATTCCAAGGATCTTGCGCCCCATCGCCTCGCTGTGCTTGGCGGCAAAGAACTCCGCTAGCACCGGGATATCCTCTCGGCGATCACTCAGCGAGGGAACTTCCAGCTCGAATCCCCGCAGGCGGAAATAGAGATCCTGTCGGAATTTGCCCGCGGCGACCAACGCGCGGAGAGGACGGTTGGAGGCAGCGATAATGCGGACATTGCTGGTGACGATCTTGTCGGAGCCGAGCGGCTTGACCTCTCCCTCCTGCAGGAAACGAAGCAGGCTCACCTGAAAAGATGAAGACACCTCGGATATTTCATCGAGGAATACCGTTCCCCGGTCCGCGGCGCGAAAAAGGCCCAGCCGGTCTGAGACAGCGCCCGTAAAAGCGCCGCGCTTGTGCCCAAAGAGCTCGGATTGTAAGAGCTCATCGGACATCCCCCCGCAGTTTTGGACCAGCAACGGGCTGTCGCGGCGGCCAGAGTTGTAATGAATGGCGCGAGCGAGAAGCTCTTTGCCCGTCCCCGTTGCCCCCTGAATCAAGATAGGCAGCTCCGTTTTGGCTGCTTTTCGCGCGAGCTCGCTGAGGTTGTGTAGTTTTTCACTGACGTAGACGAGCTTTTCGAAACGGCGGCTCTCCGGCTGCATCGGCAGAATGGGCCTTGCGTGAATGCCTGTGGCATTCGCTGGAAATTTGAACTCTCGTGTAAGAAGGCGATGTCGACGGGCAAGTTCACGGGCCTCAAGGCCACGCTCCACCATAAGTCCAATCTGGTTGGCGTCCAGCGGCTTACGGATGAGCTGATAGATGCCGGCGGGCGCCATTTCCCGTTGGCCGATCTCGGTCTTGGCCTCGAGCGCCAGGATGCGGATCACGTCAGGATGAGATACTCGTAGATCAACGAGGAACTTCAGACCTTTGCCTTCGCCATACTCGACGAGAGCAATGTCTACTTGGGCGTCGGCCAGGGATGCCCTCGCATTTTCGACCGAATCGGCGGAAAGAACGCGGTAGTCGTATTGGTCTGACAAGGTGTCTGCGATGGCAGCCCATTCAGGGCCGCTCCGCGCGATGATCAGCACTGTTTGCAGGTCGCGCATGCAACATTCTTTCCAAAATGCAAAGCAGGTTAGCAATATCTGCAAGATAAATCAACTTCGCGAGGCTTGCGCTGTCCATAGTGGTTCGGCAGGTCCGTGAACCCGCAATTAACCCCGCCGCAATTCCCCAAAGGCCGGCAACCTTTTCGCAGCTTCCCCCACTTACTATCGCGGCCTCGCTGTTTGGGGGCAGTGCAAATGGCATTTCCGGTCAACTTTATCGCGGCGGCGCTTGCAAGCTGCATGAACGATGTCCGCTGTTGGTTGACTGCAGCAAAGCCTAGCCCGCTAGAATCATGTCGCTCTGGCGAAGCCGGCCCGCTCGAGCAGCTTAGATTGGACAATGACCGTTTGAGGCGCGAGCTCAAACGCCTGAGCGATTTCCTTGATACCTCTTCGGAGGTCGTCTGGGAAACCGATGACCAGCTGACGATTACAAGCGGCAAGGAAGACCTCGGGCTGCCGGCCGGCCAAATTGGAATCAAGTTGGCGGAGGCCTTGGGGATCAATCCGCTCGCGAGCAAATCCTGGATCGAATATCTGCAGGCTCTTTCCAATCGAAAGCCATTTCGGGGGTTCGAAATCTGCTTGGACGGACGTGCGGGGGACGAGCTTTGGCTGGAGATCAACGGCAATCCGACATTTGCGAGGGGTAAATTCCAGGGTTATCGAGGCACCTGCCGGAATGTGACCGAGCGCAAGCTGCACGAGGCGCAAATTGCATTTCTGGCGGCCCACGATCCCCTCACAAGACTGGCCAACCGGCGCAGCTTTCACGAGCTTGTGGAGCGCGCGGTTGGAACACGAGGGCGGCACAAGCGCATTGCGATTTTGTGTCTGGACCTTGATGGCTTCAAAAGCGTCAATGATACGCTTGGACATGGCGTTGGCGATGCCCTGCTGCTTGAGGTGGCGCAGCGATTGAAATCTTGCGCCAAGACGACAGACCTCGTCGCTCGGCTTGGCGGGGACGAGTTCGCGATTCTGCGGGTTGATGCCGCCGATCCTGAGGACGCCAGCAGCCTCGCTGAGAGAATCCTCGCATCCATTGGCGAACCCTACTTCCTCGATGAACACCGGGTGATGATTGGCACGAGCATTGGCATAAATATCACGGCATGCTCCGAAAACGGAACAGACGAAGTGATTAAGAATGCCGATGTGGCGCTCTATCAGGCAAAGTCCGATGGACGCGGCACCTATCGAATATTCCAGAACGAAATGAACGTCCGTTTGCAAGAGCGCCTGCAGCTCGAGGTAGACCTTCGCCAGGCTTTGCAACGATCTGAGTTCGAACTGTTTTATCAGCCCATCGTGAATATCGAATCCAAGCAGATTGTCACGTTCGAAGCGCTCTTACGCTGGCATCATCCGCAAAAAGGGACGATACCCCCTACGACCTTTATTCCCCTCGCCGAAGAGACAGGGCTCATCGTTCCGATTGGTGATTGGGTGCTTCAGCAGGCCTGCCGCGATGCCGCATCATGGCCGCAAGACGTAAGAGTTGCGGTCAATCTGTCGTCTGTTCAATTCAGGCGCGGAGCCTTGGAACTGTCCGTGACCCGCGCCCTGGCTGCTGCGGGCTTGCATGGGTCTCGTCTCGAACTGGAGATTACCGAGAGCATTCTGCTGCACGACGAAGAGATCACGCGCGACATTCTCAATAGGTTGCGGGTGCTAGGAGTTCACATCGCCATAGATGACTTCGGCACAGGCTACTCCGCATTGAGCTATCTGCGGAGCTTCCCATTGGACAAGATCAAGATCGACCGATCCTTTGTGCAGGATCTCAGCCGCGAGACGAGCGCGGCGGCGATTGTCAGGGCAATTTCCGAGTTGGGGCAAGCCTTGGACATGACCATTGTCGCTGAGGGGGTTGAGACAGCTGAGCAGCTTAGGATTCTTGGTGACCAACGCTGCACGCAAGCCCAAGGCTACTTCATCGCTTACCCCCAGCCTGCGGCGCAGCTGATCCGCGTCATTGAGGAGCTGAAAGCTGTTGCCTAATCTGGAGCTGCCCAAGGTTCGAGAACCCCTCGGCTATTTTAAAGCGGAAGCCACCCGCTGAGGTCTTGATGCACCTTAACACTTCGAGCCGTTCGCGCCAACACCGCGGCGGGCCGCTACTGATGTAGCCATTGGGGGCAAAGCTAGTCTACATGCTGGCAGGAGAGACTCAACGAGGAGATCAGGAGAACAAAACAGCCCTCAGGCAACAAAACGCCTTGCCTACTCCGATCATGGCTTTGAAGCTTTTCACGCTATTCTAGAAAGCCCGAATGCCTGAAAGGACCTCCCTACACTCTTGTGGCGGCCAAGTCAGGGAGGGGGCAGACAACCGGTCTTTTGGCGGAGCTCCCTCTCGTCTTTTTTGACCTGACACTGCGCCTTTGTATTGCTCAGGCCGCATGCATCGCGAGCCCAATTCGGGACAAGTGCGTGATCGTCTCGCTCATTGTCGTTTGGCACCAACGCTGAAATTCTGCCGATTGTCTGTCCTTGACTTGGCGCCTCCTGAAAACGGTAGTCTTGCGACGTTTCAAGGCCTGAGAGGCTACGCTGTTGAACAGGGCAGCAAACCAACTGCGGCTTGCCCGCCTCGCGGCCGACCCTAGTTGGTAGCATGGGAATTGCTCTGTCGATGATGGTGGTCTCAAGATCGGACAGTGCCACCATTGGTCGCTCAGGCAGCAGTCACGCGGACTGGCATACTTTTGAGCCCCCGAAGGGTGTTATTTAGCATGCGCTCGGGTTCGGCAATGAGTTCAATTGATTTTACCCGCTTCGCAAGTTCCGTTAGAACCAACTCACCCTCCAAGCGTGCGATCATCTGGCCCACACAAGCATGAATGCCGGAGCCGAAGCCCACATGTCCTGTTACAGGTCGCTCCACATCGAAGCGCTCGGGCTCTTGCCAACGAGCCGGATCACGGTTGGCGGATGCCATGAAGACCAGCACTTTGGTCCTCGCTGGTATGATATCGCCCGCCATTTCCACTTCACGCGAGGTGGTGCGGAAGAAGGTCTGCACAGGTGAATCATAGCGTAGCCCTTCCTCAAACGCATTGCGGGCGAGTGCCGGGCGCTCGTGTAGTTTGGCGAATTGCATTGGATGGCTTGCGAGTGCAAGCAAGGTATTCCCCAGTCCATTGATCGTCGTGTCGACACCCGCAGTTAGGAATGGCCGGACCAAATGCGTGGCCTCGTGTTCAGTAATCTCACCTGCATCAGCAGCTTCGTAGATCATCGTTCCAATGCCATCGGGTCTGAGCGCGCTGCGTGCGCAACGGTCCATGATCCATTTCTGCGCGGTCAGCCCTGGATCACGAGATCTGGCGAGAATGTGATTATCCGGTCCGAAGCTGTTGAAGACGAACGTGCTCCAGGCAAGCAGGTTCTCGCGTCCCTCCTCTGAGACGCCAATGGCGTCGGGGAACACCTTTAGGGGATAAGCTATGGCCAGATCTGTCATCGCGTCGAAGGTCCCCCGCTCGACGAGCTCGCCGATTTTCCTCTCGGCCTCCTTCTGAAAGGTGTCGCGCAGGTTCTTCGCTACGCCCGGTGACATGGTCCGGGCGAGGATTCGGCGTCCCTTCTCGTGATCGGGCGGGTCGATCTGTAGCGTCATCGGCCGGGGCAGCGCTGGGTTCATACCCTTTAGGCCGACGCCCTCTCCGCTGATGAAGGTCTGCCAATCCTTGAGCGTGGAATCAACCTGCTCATACCGCGCCATGGCCCAGATGTCGTACGGCTCGATCCTGAACACCGGTCCCAGTTCGCGAAAGGTCTGGTACGCCGGATACGGATCCCTCAGCACCTCATCAGCGAACGGATCGATCCGAGTAGAAGCAAACTGGCTCATGGCGGCCCCTCGACTTATTGTTTGCTGAGAGGACAATTGCCCTCGTTCTCGGGTCTGAAGGCATCTTCGCCCTTGATGATCCCGACAACCTTCAGGAGGTCCCACTTGGATTTCGACTGGTCGGGCGATTTGACCTGGAGGAGATAGAGCGGATGGATCTTACGTCCGTCCTTGCGGATGAAACCTTTGCCGAACAAGGAATCGTCGGTCGGAAGCTCCTTCATGGCGGCAACGACCGCCCTACCGTCTTTCGCGCCACCGACCTTGTCGACGGCCTTCAGGTAGTGAATGACGCCAGCGTAGACGCCGGCTTGCATGTCGTTGGGATAGGCCTTGGATGGGATGCGCTCCGAGAAGCGCTTGGCGAAGGACCGGGTGGCCTCGTTGAGGTCCCAGTAGAACGGATTCATGATTTGGGCGCCTTGGGCGAATTGCAGCCCGAGAGACGGAATGCCGTTCATGCCCAGAATCAGACCGACCAGTTTGTGATCTTTGGTCAGGCCGAACTCGGCGGCCTGCTTCATCGAAGTGATCGTATCGTCGCCGGCGTTGGCGATACCGATGATGTCGGCGCCGGAAGCCTGCGCCTGCAGCAGGAACGAGGCGAAGTCGGCCGTCCCGAGGGGATGACGGACGGCTCCGAGGACCTGTCCCCCGGATGCCTTGACCGATTCGGACGCCTGCTTCTCCAGATCGTGGCCGAAGGCATAATCGGCCGTGATGAAGAACCACTTTTTGCCGCCCTGCTCGACGATGGTCTTGCCGAGCCCGCGGCCATAAGCATAGGTGTCGTAAGTCCAGTGCACCGTATTCGGCGTACACTTTTCTCCAGTCAACAATGCCGTACCGGCGCCAGAGCCGACGAACACCTTGTTCTTTTCGGCGCTCATCCCCGCGACTGCCAGCGCAATCGCCGAGTTGGGGACGTCGAAGATTGCATCGACGCCCTCATTCTCATACCAGCGACGCGCGATGTTGACGCCGGTGTCCGACTTGTTCTGGTGATCCGCACTGACGACTTCGACCTGCCTGCCGCCAGCCTTTCCGCCATAATCCTCGACAGCCAATTGAGCCGCGATGACGGACCCAATGCCCTGATAGCTTGCAAATGCTCCGGACTGGTCATTGAGAACGCCGAGCTTCACCGTTTCCTGCGCATCGGCCGATCCGCAAATCAGCGCAAGCAAGGAGACGCACGTCGCCAATAGGCTTGTCACCCTCATGGATACTCCTCCCGGCTACCGTTGCGGTCTCAGCCGCATAATACTTATATTTTATAAGTATATTGGGCGATGTCAATTCGGCATGCGTCATGATAGATGCGAACGTGGATGACCCAGGGGAGCTAATGACAATAGCAACAACGGCGGCAGAGAAGCAGCTCGATTTGGCCGCACTTCGCAACGTCCCGGGCTTCGTGATCCGATTGATCCAGTTGAAGTTCTTCGACGGCTTCTATGAGACCTTCGCCGAGCTCGGACTGACGCCTGCGACCTACGCAATCCTCATGCTGGTGCGGGACAACCCGGGGGTCGTTCCGAGTAGCATCGCAGCACTGTTGCGGCTTCAACTCCCGAATTTGACAAAAATTCTGCACCAGCTCGAGGACGCGGGTCTGGTGAAGCGAAGCCGGTCCAAAATCGACCGGCGTGCGATTGAGATCACATTGACGTCGAAAGGCGAGAAATTGATGAGGGACGCCGTCCGGCTCACGGCGCCCTATAACCGCCGAATGCTTGCTCCCCTTAATGAAACGGAGCGATCCACTTTGATCGGCCTGCTAAATCGGATCTGCCCCTTTTAGACTCTTAATCAAATCTTGACCGTATCGTTTACAAGGAGAAGACATTGGCCATTCGCAATCAGGCGGCTGATGCGCGCGCATCCTCGCGCCAAGTTCACCAGGATGCCACGACTGGCCTTAGCGCGAGCTGATGCGCATGCGCCTCGACATCGAAGTTAGTCTGCTGCTGGAACGAAGCCGCGTGCCAGGCGGTCGAGAGCGAGGTGCACCTCACCGCTTTTTCGCTCGCTGCGCTTCATCGAAATTCAAACAGACTGCCTATTGAATTTCGGGTGGACCGCGGCGCCGGTCTGGACTAATCGTCGGCATCACAATCAGTCTGCTCGTCAACCCCGATATGAATGTACTTGCGATCGTTGCTCCGACCTTTGGGCTCATTGCTGTGGGCTACGCCGCAGCTGTTAGCGGACTGGTTTCAGAAGGTGCGCAGAAGGGCATTTCCGAGTTCGCATTCTCGATTGCAATACCAGCGCTTCTCTTCCGGACCATCGTCATCTCGCAATTTCCTGCTATGAATCCTTTGCTGGCATGGGGCGCCTACTATGGCGCTGTCGCCCTCACCTGGATCGCCGCTCTAGCTCTGTCGGCACGCCTGCTTCGCGTGACGCCCGCGGCCGGCGTTGTCGCAGCCACGAGCGCTGTGTACGGCAACATAGCGATGCTCGGTATTCCGCTCGCGCTCACGGCGTTCGGTCCGAAGGCGGCGGGGCCAATGGCGCTGATCCTTGCCATTAACACACCGTTGTTATGGCTCAGCGGAACACTTCAGATCGCCTGGATCGAGCGGAAAGATGGCGCCTCGATTTGGGCACTTGTGCTTCGCCTCCTGTTAGATCTTTTGCGCAATCCGATCATAATCGCGATTGCAGCTGGCTTCTTTTGGCGAATGACCGGGGCAGGACTGAATTCGCTGGTAGATCGGACTTGCGAGCAACTCGCTCAAGCCGGGTCTCCGGCAGCTCTGATCGCGCTGGGGGTCGGCCTTATGCGATTCGAACTCCGCGGAGAAGCACTGAGCCTCGCGGTCATGTGCTTTCTGAAGCTCATCATCATGCCCCTTGTTGCCTGGACGCTGGCCTTTCCCGTTCTACATCTGCCGCCCTTGGTTGGCGACGTCATCGTTCTATTTGCGGCCATGCCGGCAGGGGCCAATGCGTACCTGTTCGCCACGCAGTACAAATTGCTGGCGAACTCAACGTCTGCTGCGGTTGCTTTAGGCACGCTTTTGTCGGCAGTGACGCTTCCTTTGCTCATTACGATCTTGCTGATGAATCCACTCGAATAGCAACCCCGCGTTCAGCCGCCGAAGGCCTCATTGCGCACAGCCTCGGTGAGCGCTTTAGCGATCGCCGGGACCTCTAAACGTCAGCCAGGAACGCTGCAATTTGCGTCCACATGGCGATCGGATTGGAATACATCGGGAAATGGCCGCACGCCGGAATCTCGGTAAGGCGTACGCCATTTGTGCGAAGCAGGCCGAGATAGGATAACGTCGCATTCTGTTCGCCGTACATGAACATCTTCGGGCAGCGAAGGCCGATAAACTTTTGCATCAACTTTCCACTGTCCGACAGATCGACCATCGAGCGGAATATTCCAGGTACCGCAGCCGCCCTCACTTTGTGATGAAGACTGGAAGCGTAGAGCGCGCTGGCATAGGCTGGCATATGCCGGGTTCGGTCGATAAAATCGGCGAAGAACCGCTCCACGTTCTGCTCCGGAAATTGCAAGATCTGCCTGCTGAGGAAGCAGTCCTCGGGCGCAATGTTTCCCTCGATATTGACGAAGCTGAGTACGTGTTGGGGATACTTGTGCGCGAGCAGAAGTGCCGTCAGACCACCCATGGAGTGGCCAACGAGATGAAATCGGTCGAGCTTAAAATGCTCGATTACGCGCTGCGCAGTCTTTAACAAGAACGGAATTGAAATGTCTGATAGATCCGCGCAATACGTCTCTCCGCAACCCGGTGCGTCATAGGCGAGAAACGGATGCGCCGCGAGAGCTTCGTGGCGCACGATGTCAGCGTAGTCTTCTTTGGTAGATCCGAAGCCGTGCAGGAAGACGATTGGCGCCGCTTTTCCGGCGCGATGAATCGCTGACAGGTTCAATTCGACGCCATCAACTTGTGACGGCAACCGAACCAAGGCCAGTTCACGGTTTTCCGGCACGGCTTTCCCTTTGAAGCGTTAACGGGCAAAGCTGGCTCTCGCTTTGCAGCAAGAGCCAGGCCACTGGCTAAGTCTGTCCGAACCCGGATCCCGGCTTCTTATATTCGGGCCGGGGTGGGCTGAAGATGTCGAGCACACGGGCGCCCTCGGGACCAGCTCGCATGGTGTGAGGGACGTTGCCGGGCGTACGCCAGAAGTCGCCCTTGCGCACAGGGATCTCCTCCCCTCCCTGAATCCTAATGGCAGTGCCGTCCAGCAGCACGCCCCATTGTTCCTCAGGATGATGATGGAGCACGCCTTCGGCGTGCGGTGCGAAGCTCACCACCGAGAGCATCGCGTGTTCGCCCGAAAAGATGCGCGTGGTGAGTCCGGGCGCCAGCTCGCGAAGCAAGCCGTCATCCGGTGTATCAAGATTGTGAAATTCCTTTTTCTGGTCAGTCATGTCGTCCTCTGGTTCTGGTTACTACCGTCCGTAAGAGCCCTCGTAACGCCCCTCGCGAATAGCCTTCATGGTCTCCTCTTCGCGCGCGATCTGGGCACGAACAGCCTCAATCAGGGAATCTGCCATCGCGGCCGGAAAGGATACAACGCCATCCTCATCGCCAACGACGATGTCGCCAGGGGCGATCGGTGACCCACCGATCGACACTGGCACGTTGATGCAGCCTGGGCCACTTTTATAGGGGCCGCGGTGGGTCACTGCGCGGGCAAAGCAGGGGAAATCCGAACCGCTGAAGGCCGCGACGTCTCGGATGGCGCCGTCGATTACATAGCCGGCAGCTCCCCTCTCTTCTGCGATATTCTTCATGATCTCACCCACCAGTGCCCGCGTCTCGTCGCCGCCTCCGTCCACGACGATGACATCCCCGGGGCCGACCAGTTCAAGCGCCTTGTGAATTGCGAGGTTGTCTCCAGGACGCGTCCGCACGGTGAAAGCCGTTCCGACCAACCGTCCGGAACGATGGAATGGCCTCAAGCCAACAGCACCCGCCAATCGGTCGAGATTGTCCGAGATGACCGAAGTGGGGGCATCTTTGAAGGCTTCAATGAGAGCGGAAGGCGGCTTTGGCACGCTGGCAAGCGCGGTTTTGACGTTCATGGTTCACATCCGGTCAATCCGGCGATCTGGCGCCGCATCGCAAATGTGCGGCGCCAAATCGCACAAGGTGGCTAATCGATCTCGCGGCCGGCTTTTTCCGTTGCTGCCAACAAAGCAATGAGCGTGATGACGAGGGCTCCGGTCACGTAGGCTGGAATCGCATACGTGTCGGGATACTCTCTCAACAAGGTGGCGAAGATCAGCGGGGCAAAACCGCCACCGAGGACACCTGCGAAGGTGTAGGCGAGCGAGGACCCCGTGTATCGCACACGTGTTGGAAACTGCTCAGTGACGAAAGCACCTTGCGGACCAAACATCGCGGCTTGAAACACCATGCCGACTGAAACTGCGGCAATGATGATGGCTGGTGATTTTGTATCGAACAAGCCGAACAGGAGGAAGCTGCCGATGATAGATGCCAGAGCACCGAGCCCATAGACAGTGCGTCGACCAATCCGGTCAGAGAGCGCCGCAAGCAGGGGAACGGATATGGCATGCACGCCGGCGCCGATCAGAACAGCGGTCAGGGCCAATGTGCGGCTCAAACCCAGCTTCTGAGTGACATACGTCAAGGTGAATACGGCAAGCAGTCCATACACCACGTCCGAACCGATTCGAACGCTACCGGCCACTAACAGGTTGCGCCAATGGTCCCTCAGGACCTCGGCAACCGGCGCCTTGGTCGTCGCATGGCCGGCCTGCAGCTGATGGAAGTGGGGTGTTTCCTCAACGCTCCAGCGGATCCAGAATCCGAAGAACACCAGCACGGTGCTGGCCAGAAACGGAAGGCGCCAGCCCCAGGACAGGAAATCGGCCTCATTCAGCAGCGTCGTCGTGACGGCGATGGCCCCTGCGGCGAGAAGAGTACCGGCAGAGGGGCCGACTTGCGTCCACGACGCATTGAGCCCGCGATTTTGTGGCTTGCCATGCTCCACGGAAAGAAGGATGGCGCCAGCCCACTCGCCACCGAGCGCGATGCCCTGAATGGTCCTGAGACTAACGAGCAGCAGGGGCGCGGCGATTCCGATGCTCCCGTACGTAGGCAGCAAGCCCATCGCCAGGGTAGAAATGCCCATCAAAGCGAGCGTATAGACGAGGACGGCACGACGCCCGACCTTATCTCCGAGGCGACCGAAGATAATTCCGCCGATGGGACGCGAGATGTAACCTACGGCATAAGTCGAAAACGCAAGAATTGTACCGACAATCGGATCAAATGACGGGAAAAAGAGCTTATTGAAGATCAGAGCTGCCATGGAATTGTAGATTACGAACTCGTACCATTCCAGCGAGGTACCCACCATGCTGGCGAGTGCAAGCCGCGTCATCTTTCCTGCCGTGCTTGGGCCGACAGTGTCGAGCTGCGGCGTCAATGTCGTCTCTGCGCTTGTCGTCATCCCTATCTCCTGCGCGTTATCATTTGATCTGCCCGTCGTTGGCGCCCCGGCAAGCGTCACGACGTTTGATTGGTGATTGTGCTCTATGGGCTAGTGGATTGCCTCTGATAGACAGCGTGGTGCCTATTGCGGGTATGCGGCCTCACTTCGCTTGCCCATCTGCCCGCCTCGACTGCCTTTGCCCATTCGGCGCTCTTCAAGACGTCCGGATGGTCAATCTCATAAATGGCCGTATAGATCGGCTTGGGCGCCGGCATATCCTTGATGCCGTTGGCAATGGCGAACGCGAAGGGAACTCCTTTGACGCGCGTAACGCTGTGAACCCCTGGCACTTTCAGGAGATGCGGGACATGTTCCCCATCGTACACCTCGTTGAAGAGATCTTCGTGCGCAGGATCGACGTCCATTGAAGCAATCAGGACAAAGCGGGATTGGATCGGCATCAAGCGCTCCGTTGCTACTTGTGAGGAGGAGTGTATTCAAAGCCGTAGTCACGTTTCGCCGCCTCCGGCGTTACGTAACCGTCCAGCACGTCGTTGAGGATCGCCTCCCGGTCCCGACGTTTAACGTCACCGAATCCGCCGCCGCCGGGTAGCGAGAGCGTTAAAACCGTATCTGGCGGCAACATGCGGCTCAGCTTGGGGCGGACCTCCTCGCCATTCGAACTGGCGATCGAACCGGTCGCGCCGGATTTGCCATCGTACAAACCTGGTGCTGGATAGTGACATCGATCGTACATGCCTGAGAAGAGATAGGGCTTCTCGGTCAGAACCTCGACTTCCATTGTCTGGCCCAAGCCACCACGATGTTCGCCGGCTCCGCCGGAGTCAGGTCGAAGCGCTCTTTGCCGTACGACCAGAGGCGTCAAAGCTTCGATGATTTCCACGGGCACACCGGCGACACCGCTTGGATAGGAGGTGGCCGAGAGGCCATCGAGTCCCTTGAGGGCGCCAGTTCCGCCGGTAGAGAACCAAGTGTACGAGAAGAACTGATTGTCGCGCTTATCGAAGCCGCTGATATGCGTATTCCAGAGACTGTCGGCGCCGGGTGCCATCACCTTATCCGGCAGGATACCTGACAACGCGCCCATGATGGCTGAAGGGAGGAAGTGACCGACCGTATGACGGCCAGCGACGGCAGCAGGATGCTGAGCGTTGAGGATTGACCCGACGGCGGCGATCGTGCGTATCGGCGTGAACGAACCGGCGTTATTGGGCACGTCTGGCGCAATTGCGCACTTCACGCCATAGGTGGTGTAAGCAACGGTATAATTGAAACCGACGTTGATACCGAGATCAACCGTTGAGGAAGACCCTTCATAGTCGACGATGACCTCATCGTCCTTGATAGTGACCTTGGCCTGAATCTCGATCGGCTTGTCGAACCCGTCAATGGTGATCTTGAACGGATGCGATCCGTTGGGCAGAGCCGTAATGGCGGCTCTCATCGCCCTTTCGGTGCGCGCGACGATGGCGTCTGCCACCCCTTCGATATCCGCAAGATCGAACTCTTCGAGGAAAGACTTGAGCTGCTTTGCTCCGACTTCGTTCGCGGTGATCTGTGCATGAATATCGCCAATCACTTCATCGGGGGTCCGCACGTTGGCCGCGATCAGCCGATAAACGGCTTCGACGGGTTCTCCTTTCGAATGCAACTTCATGATCGGGATGAAGAGACCCTCCTCATAGACGGAGCGGGCATCACACGACAGCCCCCTGCCGCCGATATCGAGCGCGTGACAGCAGTTTGCAAAAAGCGCAACGACTCGCCCATTGTGGAATACGGGCGTTGCAATCGTGATGTCGTGAAGCTGAGAGACCGTAATCCAAGGATCATTCGTGATGATGACGTCCCCGGGCTGGAGCGTATCCAGCGGAAACGTCTTCAAGATGTGTTCCATTCCTGTCGCCATGGAATTGATGTGCCCCGGCGAGCCCGTGACCGATTGGGCCACCATCCGGCCGCGGCGATCGAACACGCACGCAGAAAGGTCTTCGGCGTCCCGGACGATGGACGTAAAGGACGAACGCATCAGGGCCGCGGCCTGCTCGTTCACGGCGGCAATGAGCCGCCCCCACATGATATCGAGCGTAATGGGGTCCAGTTCCTTGGCGCTCATCGGGCCACCTCGAGATCGACAATGAGATTACGGTTCTGATCGACGCTAATTTCGCCGGGTCCGTTGATAACAACGGTCGATTCACGTTCTTCGATGATGGCTGGCCCCTGCAGGCGATCACCGGCTCCAAGGCGATAACGGTCGTAGACCGGCACGTCGATGAGTCCTGCGTCAGGGACGTAGATCTTTCTGGAGCCCTTGAGTGGACCGTCGGACTTCGACGTATTGACCGGTAGCTTGAAGTCAGGCTTGGGCCCCGATGCGACCACTCGCCATGACATCACGTCGATTGGCGTGTTGGGTACGGTATGTCCGTAGAGTTCGGTGTAGACCCGCTCGAACGAAGCGGTGATTTCCGCGATGCTGTCTGGCCCAAGTTTACCGGAGGGAATCGGCACACGGATGTCAAAGCCTTGCTTGCGGTAGCGCATATCGGCCCAGCGACGGAACGAGACCTCTCGATCACCCATTGAATGAGCAAGACGGCTTCGCCCCTCCTCCTCCATTTCTTTGAGAGACCGATTGACTGCGCCCCAATCCAGTTGTTCCAGCCGTGCCGGGCTTGATCGCACAAAGTCAAATGCCAGTGGCGCGGTGAGGAAGCCGACGGCCGACATGACGCCCGCACCGAACGGATAGATGATCTTCGGCAACTTCAGGACGCGCGCGACGCCGTAGGCGTGAACCGGCCCCGCGCCACCAAACGCAAACATCGGAAACTGGGAAATGGTGCGCCCCCGCTCGATGGCGTGGATGCGTGCAGCAGAAGCCATTGCTTCGTTTGCCAGTTGATGGATTCCCCAGGCTGCGGCTATCGTGTCGAGATCAAGCGAGGCCCCGACTTGTTCGTTAATGGCACGTTCTGCGGCGGTCTTGTCGAGCTTCATATCTCCGCCGAGGAAGAAGCCTGCATTGAGGTAACCGAGCAGCAGATCGGCATCAGTGACCGTTGGTCGTTCCCCGCCCGCCCCGTAGCAGGCAGGTCCTGGCACGGATCCGGCGCTATGCGGCCCGACCTTGAGGCGGCCGAGTGCATCGATCTGCGCGATCGAACCGCCGCCCGTGCCGATCTCGATCATTTCGATGACGGGCACCTTGACTGGGAGACCGCTGCCTTTCTTGAACTGATATTGCCGATCGACCTCGAATTCCGGGGCCAGCAGAGGCTCGCCATCGACGATGAGGCAGGCCTTGGCGGTGGTGCCGCCCATGTCAAAAGAGAGCACGTCTGAAAGTCCGAGTGACTTGGCATAATGTGCCGCAGCCAACGCGCCGGCCGCAGGTCCCGACTCAACAAGACGGATCGGCGCTTCGATGGCTTGGCTGGCGGTGAGCAGACCGCCATTCGATTGCATCACATAAAGACCGGCTGCATCGCTGAGCTCGTCGCGCGTACGCGCTTCGAGCCGCGTCAGATATTTCTCGGCGATGCTCTTGACATAGACATTGCAGAGCGCCGTCGTCGAACGCTCGAATTCCCTGATTTCCGGGGAGATGTCGCTGGAGAGAGTTATCGCAACGCCGGGGAGCTTTTCCCGTAGGATGCGGCCAACGATGCGCTCGTGATCCGGACAAACGTAGGCGTTGATGAGACTGACGGCAACCGCTTCGATGCCTATTCTGCGCATCTCCTCGGCGATGCGCGCGACGTCGTCTTCGTTGGGGGCCTGGCGGATTGTTCCATCCGACAGAATTCGCTCGGCAATCTCAAACCGGTGACGCCGCCGGGCAATCGGGGCGGGACGACGCAGCCGAAGGTCGTACATGTCGTAGCGGTGCTCGCGCGCAATTTCGACGGCATCGCGGAATCCGCGGGTCGTGACGAGAGCGGTCAGCGCCCCCTTTCTCTCGATCAGCGCGTTGGTGAAAAGCGTCGTCCCATGCACAACATGCGAAACTTGGCCTGCATCACCGTTGATGACCTGCTTAATTCCATTGATTACGCCATTGTCAGGCTGATCTGGAGTTGTCAGGACCTTACCGAGCCGAAATAAACCGGTCTCATCGTCGACCAGGACGATATCTGTGAAAGTTCCCCCAATATCGGCGCCTAAACGCATCCGCTCCTCCAAATTCAGGATTTGGTAGGATTAGCGACTATGGGGTGACAGCCGAATTACCGTTTGGGCAATCCAGCTTTAAGGGAGCATTAGTCCTCCGCCCGCGGCTGCCTGCTGCGGCGGCGGCGTGCCCGACGCCCCCTTCTTGATCATCGTGTGAGAAGAGTTCCTCCCGTTCCGTGCCCATCTAAGCAGCCTCTTCTCCAGAGTCTTGATGCGTACGGTGACAAGCCTGGGAGGGCCAATCTGTCACGCGACAAAGTCAGCAAGGCCGTATTTCGCGAGAGATCCGGAGACGATGGCGAAGCCTGGATCTCTGCGACTGATTCACGGACGCGAGCGTCTGTGCCGGGAGAAGCGTACGCGGCCTGCCTTTCGTTTCCAGCAAATCGGAAGGAGCGGCGGGAGCTCGTCTCGTTTGTGGAGTTCGGGAAAGACCGATTGCTGGAGAAGGGGTTCGCAACGCGCAGCGTAGTCGCGCTCGAGCGCTTCCGTCAGCCGTTGTCCAGTGGATCAGACCGACCGGTCGGTGCCTGCGCAGGGCTGGGACCAGCAACAACATTAGTGCTTCGCACCTCCTTGACAACGCGCGTGACGATCTCGGAGGTCAACTCACGCTTCATCTCGCATCAGCTCCGCTATCCTTGCCGTAGTCATCGACGCCGAGTTGCCTTGCCCGGCACGGTCGTGTTGGTTGTCCTTGCAGATGCGCGAAAAATGATCCGCGCAGATTTCCTCGAATTTGTCCCAGCTCGGCGGCGGACGAAGCTGTTCGTTGTTGGCTCCAGACATGTTTCTGGATTCCGACCCGCCTGGTTAGTCGTGACTGGCGGCACCCTCGGTGCTGGTCCCAAATGGCTGCCCCTGACGAGTCAAAGAGCTTCCCAAATAGATTATCATAGGAACTTTCACAACTAATAGCTGCATATTTTGGTTACATATCCCGTTGATATATTTACGGCACTAGAAAATGGAATAAGTGCTCTTGAGAGCAAATTATCGCACATAAAGCGCTCTTAAAAGCAAAATATGGCAAACTGCAGGAAATTGCTGTATGCTCTTAAGAGCATAATAATCTGCTTAATGGCCTTCAAGAGCATGGTAGCAACCAACAAACTTCAAAAGGCGCCCCCTTACCCGGTGTCACGGACGCTCACGCAATTGGGAGCGGATCTGCGTACTGCACGCATCCGCCGCAACATGACCATGCAGGACGCAGCCAGCAGAATTGGAACGGGCGTGCGCGCTGTTATGGACGCCGAAAAGGGCAAAGCATCGACGGGTATCGTGGTGTATGCCGGGCTGCTGTGGCTCTACGATATGCTCCAGCCCCTCGAAGAACTCGCTGACCCCTCAAAGGACAGGGAAGGGATTGCTCTGCAAGCGACGCGGGAACGCAAGCGGGCGCGCAAGTCCGGAGGGCTCGACAATGACTTCTAAAGCAACACCGAATGCTTCGTCTACATCACGCTGCCGTGTCAGACCGAACCGATAACCGCCGGCCCGATTCTAGCTCGCTAAGGATCGCCGTGGCAATGCATTGGCTCGCTTCGTCTACGGCAAGTTGTACCTCTCAAACGGAGATGCGGTCGCGATTGATCCTATCGAGCTTGAATTATCGGATGAGACTTACGAAACAGGCCGACTGAATGGCGGTCTTTGGCGCGTTACGCGATGCAAGCTCGGACTATTGGGGTCGCCGCGTCATCGAGAAGCATGCCGGGGTTCCCCAGCTTGGCGAACTCGACTATCTGCTGAATTCAGCCGACGACGGCGTAGGGGCGCTTGGTTTGGACTTGGTCAACAACCTCCGGCACCACGTCGCAAATTCAACAAGACGCTCGAACTTGCAAAGCTTCAGGAAATCGCCGAAGCCTTGATGCTCTAGGAAGATGTAAAACCGAGGAAGGCGCCCAGGTTCGAGACTGGATGCTGCTCGGCACCTCCATGGGCGGAGCCCGTCCGAAAGCTGTCGTCGAAGATGACCACGGATTCTGGATCGCAAAGTTCAATCGTCCGGACGACCGCTGGAACAACACTCGCGTCGAACGCGCGATGCTCGAGTTGGCCAAGGTTTGCAGCGAAGGACGTTCTTCTCGTCAAGCGCTTTGATCGCACGTAGACGGGCAAGGGATATTTGCGTTCGCGGATGATCAGCGGGCTAACCGGTTTGCGAGCTGATGAAGCCGTCGAGATGCGCGATCGCTGGTCCTATGTGTTGATGGCGGAAGAGATGCGCCGGGTCACGGAGGAGCCGGGAAAGGATGCGAAAGAACTTTTTCGACGCATGACGTTCAATGCACTGATTTCCAACGTCGACGATCAGCCGGCCGCGTGCATCACTACGGACGCGACCGACTTCGTTCAAGGAGTGCAATGAGCTCGGCCATTATGGCTTGCCTTTCTTGGCTTTCGCCACAATGGCATCCAGATCGACGGCGGACTTCGGGGCGGCGTGGCCCGAGGAGAGATTGCTGTCTGCATCGAGCTTGATGCCGAGAGCATCAAGGACGCGAAGGATGAGCCCGAGTTCTGCGCGCTGGTGGCCATGCTCGACTTCGATGATCCATTGGCGACTGACACCAACCTGTTTAGCTAGCGTCGACTGATCGAGCTTGAGGCGCTTGCGCCGGTCGCGGATGACGGCGCCAAGATCGGCTGCGGTACGTGTGAGCATGGAACATCCAAATGTCAGCGATCGCTTACATTACCGTGTCGCCGTTCGCTGACAATCGGAAATGTCAGCGTTTGACAACATTTTAGAATGTCGCCGATCGACGACATCTGCGCCGGGATGTCCAATCATTTGAGACGCCGACAGCGGCTTAGTTTGGCATTGACCAAGCAAGCGGCGACCCCGCTCGACCGCAGCTGGGTTTTTTCCGCTTTTGGTTTTCCGACCGTTGCCAGGGACCTCGCCCGTTGAGAATCGACTTGGGGAGTTAAGTTGGGTTATGTGAACGTTTCGGTTGATCCATTGGTCACTTATGTCCTCTTCGGCCCTTTTTTGGATAGTTTCTTCGGAACCATTCGAACCGTGTTGACATTGTGTACACGAATGCAATATAACGCTTCATAAGAAGTGAGGAGTAACCGCAATGGAAGCAGCACTACAGCGCCCTGCGGCGCGAGTAAGGTCGCGCCGCGTCCGGAGCGAAACCAATATCCACATTCGCGCTACCGCACAGGTAAAGCACTTGATCGATACCGCTGCAGTGGCGGTGGGCAAGACGCTTAGCGAATTCATGCTGGATAGTGCGCGGCAACATGCCATCGATGTGCTTTTGGACCAAAGGTTATTTGTCCTTGATCCAGAGAAGCACGATGCCTTCTTGAATGCACTTGATAACCCGCCTCCGGCCGGGACCAAGTTGAAGGCACTGATGAAGCGTAAGCCGCTTTGGCAGAAGTAATCGAACATCCGAGGAAGCGTGCGGGCATAACCTCCCCCACGCTTCTCAAGCCGACGCATGACTTTAGCCGCTTTGATTGCGGTAATGAAGCCCTGACCGATTGGTTGAAGAATCGCGCCCTCGACAGCGAGGGCAAGACTGCTCGCACCTATGTTGTTTGCGAGGGCAATTCGGTCGTAGGCTACTACTGCATCGCCTCTGGAAGTGTTGAGAGGGCTGCAATTCCCAAGCCGCCCATAAAAAGGCACGGACTCCCAAATCCCGTACCTGTAGCCATTATAGGCCGCTTGGCGCGAGATCTTACCTACAAGGGCAAGGGGCTCGGCCAAGACCTGCTTCAACATGCCCTCCACCAAATCGTTCACGCATCTGAAACGATCGGTATTCGCGCCATCCTGGTACACGCGATCGATGAGAAGGCTGCCGCTTTTTGGAAAGAAGCGGAATTCATAGAAAGTCCGATTGGGTCCCGAACATTTTTCCTCCCTATCGAAACTGCCATCGACGCACTCTAATGGCGTCACAATCCAACTGCCCCAGTACCGAATGGCCGAGCCGCTCCTGGACCACCTTAGGCGCCGCAATTCAAGCCCGCCATCAACCTTGCGGTTTATATATCAGCTCGCAAAGAAGTGCCGAAAGAGAGTGAAGCCCGGATATTTTGCGGCGTCCATGGCCTTCTCGTTGGAGCCTTACCTAACTTGGTGATACCGGCGGCGATTTGCACCGGTCACAGGGCCCCGTTTGACCATGTAATCGCGGGTGACGATCTCGACGTCCTTCACCGGACTGGAAACACCGATCCGAGATCGGGCTTGGGACATTGCAGCCTCCATTCACGCAACGCATTGAATGCGATCGGCGGCAATGGGACGAACGCTCCTCCGAGCCTGATTTCGGGCGGCCGAGCTGATTGTATTCGTCGGCGCGCTCATGAACATGAAACTTACGCTTGGTGAAATCGACATTGACCCCTGCCTGCCCCACAATTCCGACGCGGAAAGGCCAGTGAAGATCACGGTCTGGGAAATTGAGCCTTGGCTGGAGTTGCTGCCGTTCACGGCGGCCGGAATCCGTGCGACGGTTTGGCGAAGGTCAACCTCAGACGCCCCATCTCAAACGCGCAGAAACAGTTAGGCCGACAAAGGGATCACGCCTTCATTGCGAAGTCGCCAGCGCTTAACACCCATGATGGCCTTTGGCTCCGGTACCATTGCCTCGTTTCGAGTGTTGCGCACCGGCCTTTACGAGCAGTGGACACTATCGAGCTATGTGGGCACGCGCTTCTGGCTGTCGGCGATTTGGCTACGTCTTTGCCTTGCGGCGGACGCTGGCGCGATGCCGGATCTCGACGAAACCATTCGGCTCCTTTTTGGAAACGATCTGGCGTAGGATTTCCAGAAGCATGTCGATCACCTCGGATGCCACTCGCGTTGGCGGACGATCGGCAAGGTAAATGAGGTCCAGATCGCTTCTGATTTCGGGGGTGACAATGGGGCTGGCGCTCAAGACGCCAGTCTCGAGCTCGTATTTGACAGCGCCGAAGGGGAGGACAGCGGGAGCAAGGCCCTGTCGCACGAGGTCTTTCAGAAGGGTAACGGAATCGATCTCCAGCACCGTGGATACGGAGAGATTGAGGCCAGCGGCGCCCGCATCCAGCAAACTTCGGATCGGATTTTGAGCCGACGGAAGCAGCAGAGCATGTTCAAGGAGGCTCGCAAGGCCGACCGGATCGCCAGCGAACATCCCTGGTGGCCCGATGGCGAACAGCCGCTCGACGGCAAGGCACTCACTGACGAGGCGCGGGCTATCTGGCTGAAGGCCGTTGACTAATGCGACATCGATCGAGCCGGTCAGCACCCAGTTTTGCAAATAAGCGCTATATCCCTCAAGTAAGCGCGGACGAACGCGAGGCAGACGTTCGCGACAGGCCCTGATGAGCTCCGCTCCCGCCATGGCGATAACCGACGGCGTGGCTCCGATAATCACGTCGCCGGTCAGGTGTTTTCCTTCGGCCATGACCTCCTGACGAACAAGCTCCACGTCGCGCAGGATTTGGGATGCGCTTCGGTGCAGCATGAGGCCTGCTTCCGTCATCTGCATGCCTCTCCCGTCTCGGTCGAACAGCGGCGTTCGCAGTTCGTCTTCGAGAGCACTGATTGACCGGCTGATGGCAGGGCCTGCTACGCCGAGGTGAGCCGAAGCGCGGGCGATGCTCTTCAGATCCGCGACGAAAACGAAGTACCGAAGCTGTCGTAGGTCCATGGCTTATGAACGGGCGAATTGATACATAGCAAATGCCGTTCGGCTTGTGCGGACGGGACCGCGACAGCTCTGCAACCAACCGTCAAACCGAGCTTGCCGCATGAATTTTTGGCCCTCACATGTTAGCCACTCAGCTTATGCGAGCCTGGCAGAGCGCACCAGTAGACGTTGGTTTCTTCCTCGCCCATTCGCCAGCTAGCTTGGGCAAACGCATCGCAAGGGCGGCGGCTGCCGAGCTCTCCGGCATCGTAGGTATGAATGGGTCTGCGGGGCCTGAACGGCGATCTGCGAAAAGGACCGCGAGAACGTGCTTCGTTGAGCCGCAATCCGCAGGACCCCTTTCCGACCTTGACGCCTGGTGAGCAAGGATGGCAAGGCGCGTGCGGCGGCAACTCTTTCGACCGCGGCTCGTTCTCGCCCAGTGCAAGTTGGATATTCGGCAATGTCAGTCCGAGCGTCTCAAGCCTGAGGAGACTAAATCGCAGCTAGGCAGCAGGATAATCAACTAGTATTGTATGATACCAATTACCGAATTAGTACAAGGAATTACTGCGTGAAGGTTTCCAAAGTCCAGCGCGTACCGGCCAAGGCCGCACCGCTCCGGCAACAGGTCGCAAGCAATCTGCGCACCGCCATCATTGATGGCCGCTTTCAACCAGGCGAGCGGTTGAAGGAAGGCGAGCTGTGTGCATGGACCGGCGTCAGTAGGACTGCCGTCCGTGAAGCCCTGCGGCAACTGGAGGCCGAGGGCATCGTCGACAACATCCCCAATCAAGGACCCGTGGTGGCGCGGGTATCCCCCGACGAGGCGCGGCAACACTATGAAGTCAGGGGTATGCTGGAAGGGCTGACGGCAAGGACCGCCGCCGAGCGGATCTCTGAGCGCGAAATCAAGGACTTGCACCGGCTCAAACGAGATTTGGACCGCGCCTTCAAATCAGGTAGCGTTGCTAAGGTGCTCGAATGCAAGAATCAGCTCGACGAATTCCTGATGAGCGTTTCGGCCAACAGCGTCGTCAAGGGCTTCGTGAGCGTCATTCGCGCACGTCTCAGCTATCTTCGTCCCATTGTTCTGTCGCAGCCCGAACGCCTGAAGGAAAACGCTGTCGAGGTCCATGCGATAATCGACGCGATCATCACACGGAAGCCGCAGGCGGCGTGGCAGGCTGCCGTCAATCACGTCAACATGGGCGCGAGAGCAACCCTCAAGGTGCTGGAGCAGCTGGAGGTGGCGGCGGAACACCAGGCCGCGCTGGACGCGGAAGCCGCGCTTCGGGCGAAACGTCCGCGGGGACGGCCGCGCCGTGACGCGGCACCAAATAATCCGGTCGGTAGGGTGACGATGTAAAAACCGGTCCGCGCGATGGTCTATCTGCTATCCACCCTCGGCCTGGAGACCGTTGTCTCGAACCACCTGCCCCCAAATATGCGCCTGCTCCGCGTAAAAGTTGCGCATGTAGTCCGGATCGCTCGCAGCGACCGTCAGCCCCATCGCGTTGATCCGTCCCGTCACGCTGGCGTCCTTCAGAACCGCGCGCATCTCTGTATTGAAACGCGCGATGATCTGTTTGGGCGTCTTCCCGGGCGCATACAGTCCCCACCAAGGCGTCGCGACGAGATCGGGAAACCCGCTTTCGGCGAGCGTCGGTACGTCGGGAAGGGTCGGGTGGCGTGTTGCGCCGGTCTGAGCGAGAGGGCGCAGCAACTTGGCGTCGATCTGGCTGTTGAGCACCGTGGTCGCTGCGATGATCAGGTCAATATGTCCCGCAATCGCGTCGTTCACCGCGGGGGCTGCTCCCTTATAGGCAACGTGGCTCCACTGCGCGCCGGAGCGTTTGGCAAGCAGCAGCATCGTGAGATGGCCAAGACTCGCCGTTCCAGCCGACGCAAATGCGAAGCCGCCCTGCTTGGCTTTCGACGCAGCGATCAACTCAGCCAAAGTCTGGTAAGGGCGTGACGGCTGACAGGCAATGATGTTCGGCGCCGTACCGACCAGCATGACCGGATCCAGATCTGTCTCGGAATTATATGGCAGGCTCGGCTGCGTCACCGGGTTGGTCGCGTGAGTATCGAATACGAACAGCCACGTGCGGCCATCTGGCGGTGACTTCGCCACTGCCGCCGCGCCGATGCTGCCCGCTGCGCCCGGACGGTTTTCGATGATGATCGTCGTTCCCAGTCTCTGCTGCAAACCCGGCTGAACCAGACGGGCGATAGCGTCCAGCGTTCCGCCGGCAGGAAACGGGATGATGAACTTCATCTGACCCGCAGGCCAGTCCTCTGCCCTGGCAACAAAGGGGGTGGCGAGTGCGCCGGCGAGCACGGCACGTCGTGTCAGTTGTCCCATGTGTTTCTCCCGAGGTGATGATCGAGAACAAGACTTCGGACCAACAGTTCGGGGGGTGGCCCAGGACGGCATGCAAGCGTCGCCGGCCCCGCCCATTCTCCTTATCGCTGCGCAAACGTTGCGATCGGCCCTGCAACAGGTTTTCCGCGGTGCCAGACCGCCGAGATCTTGTGGACGTTGGCTATGTCGGCCGATGGATCGGCGTCGAGCACGACGAGATCGGCGAGCTTGCCAGCTAGCAGGACACCGCGGTCATCCAGCTTGAGCAGCTTCGCCGCGCCGCTGGTCGCGATGGTCAGCGCCTGCATCGGCGTGAGGCCGGCTTCAACCATGAGATCGAGCTCACGATGTTCGGCAATGCCGGGGAAACGCAGGCCCACGCCGGAATCGGATCCGAACCCGATGCCGATACCTGCCTTGTAAAGCGTCATCAGGTTCTTCTGGTTCATCGCCAGCGCCTTGCGGGCGCGCTCGGAAGCTGGTGCGTCATGGACCTTCTGCTGCCAAGCCGGATCCTCCAATTGCGTCTTCACGGCGGGATCCAGTGCCCGGTTCACGAACGGATCCGCCGAGACCTGCGGCTTGTCGGCAAAAATGAAATTTGAATCGTCGAGCGCCAAGGTGGGAACGTACCAGGCGGCATTCTTCTTCATCAATTCGATCGTCGGCGGATCGATCTCTTTGTCACGGATGCCGTGCGCCAGAATGTCAGCGCCGGCCTTCAGGGCGGCCTGAGCATCTTCGAGGTCGTTGATGTGGAAGGCGACCCGAAGCGCGTTCTTGTGGGCCTCGTCGACGGCGGCGGTATAGACCTCCGGCTTCACTTTGACTGGCAGCAGCTTGCCGAAGTCGTCAAGCCAGATCTTGATCAGGTCGGTCTTGCGTCCCGCCATCTCCCTCACCGCTTCGCGCGCTGCGTCGGGCGTATCCGGGCGATAGATCTGGTTCGGGCCGACGGGAACGATCGCCACGGGCGGTGCTCCCATCGCAACCCCAATGCCGCGGTCGGCGCCAAAGATGTCGGCCCCTGGCGCCTTGCCGGCATGTAGATCCGCTCGCAGATCGTAGAATTCAGGTGCGTTCAGGCCCAGCGACGTGATCGTGGTGACGCCATAGGCCTCCCACTGTCGAAGTTGGGACAAGATGTAGTCGCGATTATAGTTGTCCGGACTCGCCTTGAGGCCCCTGACGATACCCACATGGGAATGATCCGAGATCATGCCGGGGATGATGGACTTGCCCTTGAGGTCAACGACATCGGCATCGGATGGCACCGGCACCGCCGTTACGGACCCAACGGCCGCGATGCGTCCGTCGCGAATGACCAAGACGGAATCGGGAAGCGGCTTTCCACCCGCTCCGTCGATCAGAGTGGCTCCCTTCAGGACGACTGACTTTGTTTGCGCCTGTCCCGGCATGCCCGATAGACACAGGCCCGCGATGGCCAAGATGACGACCGATGCGGCTCTCATGCGGCGCTCCTCCCTGTTTCCTCGTTCCCCACGGGTTGGTCCCAGGGGCCATTAAATCTTATAGTACTATATTACGAGCAATTAGCAATTGATCCCGAGACGATGCGCCCTGGATCACCTAACTCAGCGATTTATCGCAGCACGAACGGATAGGGCTCGTCGCCGCTGCTCATCCAGACGGTCTTGGTCTGCATGTATTCGTTGATGGCCTCGATGCCGTTTTCGCGACCGAGACCGCTGCGCTTGTAACCGCCGAACGGGGCCATGTAGCTCACCGTGCGGTAGGTATTGACCCAGACCATGCCGGCCTTTAGCCGGTCAGCCATGACATGGGCGCGCTTCATGTTCTGCGTCCAGACGCCTGCGGCCAGACCAAAGAGGATGTCGTTGCCGATCTCGACGGCTTCCTCCTCATCGCGAAATGGGATCACGGACAGGATCGGGCCGAACACCTCCTCCTGCGCGATCCTCATGCTGTTCTTGACGCCGGTGAAGACCGTGGGCTCGACGAAGAGACCCTTGCCGCATTCCGGCCGATGGGCACGATCGCCTCCGAGTGCCAGATGCGCGCCATCCTTCTTGCCGATCTCCATATAGGCGAGGACCTTGTCGAACTGCGGCCGGTTGGCGACCGGCCCGACCTGTGTTTCGTTCTGCATTGGATCGCCCATCTTGATCGTGGCCGCCGCCTTCAGGAGCTTTTCGACGAAGGCGTCGTGGACAGATTCCTGTACCAGCATTCGCGAACCGGCGATGCACGCCTGCCCGACGGCCGCGAAGATTCCGGCAATGGCGCCGTTGACCGCATTGTCGAGATTGGCGTCGTCGAACACGATATTGGGCGACTTGCCGCCCAGCTCCAGGCTGACGCGTTTCAGGCCGCGCGCAGCGCCCTTGTAGATCTTCTGGCCGGTGGCATCGGAGCCGGTGAACGCGACCTTGGCGACCTGAGGATGCTCGACCAGCGCCGGCCCGACCTCATTGCCAAAGCCGGTAACCACGTTGATGACCCCAGGGGGGAAGCCCGCCTCCTCCACCAGCGCCATCATCTCGAGGAGCGATGCGGAGGTGAATTCCGAGGGCTTGAGCACCACGGTATTTCCGGCCGCCAGCGCCGGCGCAAGCTTCCAGGCGACCAGCATCAACGGCGAATTCCAGGGGATGATACCGACGACGACGCCGACCGGCTCGTGCTTGGTGTAGGTGAACATGTTGGGCTTGTCGATCGGGATGACCGAGCCCTGAATCTTGTCCGCGAGGCCGCCGAAGTAATAGTACCATTGCGGAATGTAATTGAGCTGCCCTCGCATCTCGCTGATCAGCTTGCCGTTGTCCCTCACTTCGATCTCGGCGAGCCGCTCTGCATTCGCCGCGATCAGGTCCCCCAGCTTGCGCATCAGCGCGCCGCGCTGCGTTGCATTCAGCTTGGGCCACGGCCCCACATTCATCGCCCGATGCGCCGCCTGGACTGCGCGCGCGGCATCCTCGGCATTGCCGCGCGGGATCAACGCCCATGGCTCGGCGGTGTAGGGATTCATGGTCTCGAACCACTCGCCCGAGGCCGGATCCTCCCACTTTCCACCGATATACATCTGGTACTTCTTCACGGAACGCCTCCCTGCAGCATAAATATCTGGAATCATAATATCGTATTATTGGCTTTTAGTGAGGTCAAGCTATTGCTTACTACGCGCCCTGAGGGAGGTTTGACAAAATATCTTTTGCAATAATACGGTATGACATACTTTATTGACGTTGCAGGTCGACGAACCCGCGCGGGGAGGACTAGAATGACAAACAACGTGGCCACCGACATCACCGCTGCGCTAAAGCATGCCGGTGTCGAGAACTTCTTCCTCCTCACCGGCGGCGACCAGCCGTTGTGGATCGCGCTTCGCGATGCCGGAATTCGAATGGTGGTCGCACGCAGCGAGGCCAGCGCGGTCTACATGGCGGACGGTTATGCCCGCGCCAGCGGCCGCGTCGCGCCGGCCTATGGGCAGGCCGGGCCCGGCGCCGCCAACGTCGCGGCCGCACTGGCAGATGCCGTCTGGGCCCAATCGCCGGTATTCGCGCTGACAGGAGCGACCGCGACGCAAGCCCTGCACATGAACGAGTATCAGGACCTCGACCAACATGTCATTTTCCAGCCCGTCACGAAGTGGAACGGTGCCGTCGCCGCTCCTGAGATGACAGGGAGTCTCGTCTCGCAGGCGCTTCACATCGCGGCGACACCGACATGCGGACCCACCCATCTCGACGTGCCGAAGAATTTCTTCGCGCTGCCCGGGGACCCGCAAACCGCGAACCGGCTAGAACGTTCCTACTCAAATGCCGCCAGCAAGGTGCGTGCGCTCGGCACCGAGGTTGCTACGGCGCTCGACCTCCTCAAGCGCGCGGAGCGCCCGGTTCTGTTTGTCGGCGAGGGCGTGCGGCTTGCCGGCGCGTGGGCCGAACTGGCACTGCTGTCGGACCTTGCGGGCATCCCGATCGTCGCCACGGCTGGCGGCAAGCCGGCCATTCTGACGTCACACCCGAATTTCTGCGGCATCGTCGGACGCTATTCCTCGGTGAGCGCCAACAAGCTCGTGGCAGAGGCCGATTGCGCCCTCGCTCTCGGGACCCGATTGGGCGGACTGGCAACCAACGGCTACACTTTGCCGAGCCGCAAGGCGACCGTGATCCAGATCGACCATGATCCGGCTTCCCTCATTAACACCTACGCGCCACGCCTCGGTGTCCGCGCCGACATCAAGATCTTCCTCACCGACCTACTTGACCTCGTTAAACAGCAGAATTTGCGGACATCGTCCGCCTGGCTGGACCGCTGCCGCCGCGATACTGATAAATGGACAGCTAATCACCGCGAACAACTCGCTGCGTCAGGTGGCAACACGGCCCTCTCCCCGCTTTCGGTGCTCGACGAGCTCTCCCGCTATGGCAGCGAGATCACGCTGGTCGCAGACACAGGTTACATGGCTGCCTGGACCGGCGTGCTGTTCCCGACGCTGCGTTACGACGCCTTCTTCCGCGCAGTCGGATCGCTCGGCTGGGCGCTCCCCGCCTCGCTCGGCGTCCAGATCGCGCGATCGGAGAAGGTGGTATGCATTACCGGCGACGGCGGCGCCGGCTATCACCTGGCTGATGTCGAGACGGCGGTTCGCTACAGGCTGCCGGTCGTGATCATCGTCATGAACAACAGCGCGCTCGCCTTCGAATATCACGAGAAATATCGCTGGAAGGGAAATGTGGTTGCGGAAGCGAACGATTTCGGGCGCGTCGACTTCGCCGCGGCCGGAATCGCGCTGGGTGCAAGGGGCGCACGCGCCACCAATCGCGAGGAATTTGTGGCAGCCATGGCGGTCGCAATGAAGGCATCCAATCCGTTCGTGATCGACGTCGTCATCGACAAGGAAGCCTTTCCGCCCGTCACCAATTTCGATGCCGTGATGGAACGGAAGCTCTAGATTGGCGGACGGCGCGCCGGAGGAGCGGGCACGCCGTCAGCGATCCAACCTACGACAATCAACAATCATAAAGAACCAGGGTGGAACCATGAAGACCCGTCGAGCTATTGTTGGAGTTGCCGCGGTCGGCCTGTTGCCGCTGACCGCCCCCTCTGTCGTCCGAGCGCAAAAGGCCACGATCCGCTGGCGCCTGGCGTCCAGCTATCCCAAGAACCTCGACACCATTCACGGTATCGCCGTTCGCCTTGCCAAGCACGTCGAGGAGATGACGGATGGCGGCTTCCAGATTCAGGTGTTCGGCCCCGGGGAAATCGTGCCAGGCCTGCAGGTACTCGATGCCGTGCAGAGCGAAACGGTCGAGATAGGACACACGGCATCGATCTACTACAGCGGCAAGAACAAGGCGTTTGCGATCGACACCGGGCTGCCGTTCGGAATGACGCCACGCCAGCATCTGTCGTGGATGTATCGCGGCGGCGGGCTCGAACTGTTCAGGGAGTTCTTCAAGTCCTACGGCGTCGTGAACTTTCCCGGCGGCAGCACGGGCGTGCAGATGGGCGGTTGGTTTCGCCGCGAGGTCAATACGCTCAATGATCTGAAGGGCCTCAAGATGCGCATCCCCGGCATTGCGGGCGACGTGGTCGCACGCCTCGGCGTCGTTCCTCAGAACATTGCCGGCGGCGACACCTATGCTGCACTAGAAAGAGGCACGATTGACGCGGTCGAATGGGTCGGCCCCTACGATGACGAGAAGCTGGGCTTCAACAAAGTCGCAAAATATTACTATTACCCGGGCTGGTGGGATTGCACGGGGCAGTTGGCCTTCTATGTAGGAGCGAAGGCTTGGTCGGCCTTGCCTGCTCATTATCAGCGGGCATTCGAGGTGGCCGCCGCGGAGGCCTCCTGGGACATGCTGTCGCATTACGACGCCAGCAACATGGCGCCGCTGCGTCGGCTGATCGCAAACGGCACCGAGCTCAGGCCATTCTCGCGCGAGATCATGGAGGGCGGCTATCGCGCGGCATTCTCGCTCTACGCCGAAGAGACGGAGAAGAATGCCGAGTTTCGCAAGATCTACAGCGAATGGCTGAAGTTTCGTGAGGACATCGTGACCTGGTTCAGGGTCGCAGAAGCGAGCTTCGAATCCAATCTGTATAGCTTGTACAAGACGTGACCGGATCGGTCTCTAGGGCTCGGGGGCCCGCGCTTCGCATCGGCAACTCAGGCGACTTCCAGCAGCCGCGTTCAAACGATGCCCAAGAAGTTTCGTGCTGGCTATCCTTCTTGGACTGGCTGCGGCCGAATATGGATCGTGAGGGTCTTACCGCGCACGCTCCGTCATCCCCTCGAACTGTGTGCGGTAACACAACTCTGGGCCCTGACGCGATATATATAGTGCTACGCCGCAGAGTTCTTACTCGGCAACGACGCCCAGTAACGAATTCAGCACGAACACAGGACAGCCCGAGCCGGCGCATGCGGAGTAGGTTGGTGCCGCCGGAAGGCGATGCAATCATGTTGGACGGATTGGGACCGCCAAAACCGCTCGGCGCCGGGGCGGCAACTCCGGCAGACCTTGTCACCCGCCCATGGGACTGACTTTCCGCATTTTATAGCCAAATTGCCGGGCTGGCTCCACGTGAATACGCAAGCAAGGCGTAACTTAAGAAGGCACGGCAATGATCTGCTCGCTGTGAATTTCGCTATTCCGAGCGAAGGAATTGAGCAGAAGGCGCGCAAGACCGGTGGCTCGTGCGCCGAACCCGAGCAGATCAGAACCGACGTCGACCGCCACGCCGCCGAACCGAGAGTCTACAGATGCATCCTAGCTGCGCCGCGAAAAGCGACGGCTAGCACCATTCGCACATGATCGAAGAAGGCCTGGTCGGAACCTCGAAAAGTGGGATTAAGGTGCCGTTCCGGGCCGCCATTGAATGGCTAGCCATTGAGCTTGGCTGAGTTGTGCAGGCGTGAGATTATTGGCTACCGCGTCTCTTGTTCGAAGGTAATACGGGCGCCGTAGCTGAGGAGCGTGGGCGGCAGCCAAATTCAGCCACATGTACGCAAGAACGCCATCCTGCGCAACGCCATGCCCCTTATCGTAGGAGAGGCCGAACAAATATTGGCCTGTCGGATCACCGCATGCGGCTGCCGTGTGGTAATACGCCGCGGCTATCTCGTAGGACTGCGGGACATTGAAGCCATGTTCGTGCCTGAAGCCCAAGACAGCTGCGGCTCGAGCGGACCGGCATGCTTCAATCGCACCGCCCGCCGCCGAAACATGTCGCCGCGCGAATGAGCGCCCGTTTTCGGAGAGTTCGGCGCCGAACACGTTGCCGATAGTCCACAGTGTGAGGAACAAAGTTCCGATCAGGGGGCGTGCATTCTTCATAGATGTTCCCGAGTCGATTTGCAATCTGCAACGATCATTCGAACCTCACCAGACCTTCCATATCAGCCATGTGACCCAAATGGCTGGCGCGAAGAACAGACCGAACGGCAGCCGGGTGATGGCTTGGATGCTGTCGCGACGGAGAAGCGCCGCAATTCCGCAGGCGATTAAAGCTGATCCGGCCGCGACCTCGATTGCGATTGGAATCAGATTCCAATCGAGCCAGACTCCAGCAACGCCGGCGAGTTTGACGTCCCCCAACCCGATGCCGTCGCGCAGACGGACGGACCTGTAGGCGATGCGCAATAGCCAGAACATCGCGGCTAATGCCGCTCCGCGCGATGCTGCCGTCGCGAGCGTCGGCACCATCCAGTCTGGAGGTTGCACGAACACGTTTGCCAATCCGAGTACAAGCGCCAGGATGGTCAGTTCGTCTGGTATTACGAAGAGTCGCGCATCTATAACGGCGATTGCGATGGCAACGGCGGAGAATGCCGCCCCGAGGAGGCCTGCGGAGCTCGGATCCGCTGCGACGCTCGTCGCCATGCAGACGGCGCAGAGGACGAATGCCGCCGTGACCGTGACGTGGGTCGGTGCTCGGAACGTGAGAAACTTTTGCGAGCAACGCGAGAGGCGTTCCGGCATTTTCCTCGTTGCTCCTTCATTGAAGTAGTGGCGGTTGTCTTCCCTTGGAAGGAAGGGACTCGACCGTTCCGCGCAGCTTTGCCCGAAACTCCTCGGCGACGTAGTGGGCGGCAATGCTGTCCCGAATGACTTGCGGACGGATGAAGATAATGAGCTCGGTCCGGGTCGTCGTCTTGTTCTGGTGCGACAGGAGGTCGCCAATTTTCGGTATCTCGTCGAGAACCGGAATCCCACCACGATCGACTTCAGTGTTTTCCTGAATGAGGCCTGCCAAGAGTACGGTTTGCCCGTTCGGCACGGCGACAGAGCTCTTCACTTTGCGTTGCGAGACGGTCGGCGTGAGCGAGTTCGCGGTCGCGTTCGTCGCCTGACTGATTTCTTGCTCGATATCGAGGCGCACGTTGCCGTCGGGACTAACCCGAGGAATGACGCGCAAGATAATGCCGGTGTTGCGATAGTCGATTGAGTTGATGATCGTGTTGTTGGTGCCGGTCGCCGAATTGAGAACGTTGCCGGTGCCGGTCGATACCGGGATCTCGTTCCCAACGAGTAGTGTGCCGACCTGATTGTCGATCACAACCAGCGAAGGGTTCGATAATATCTTGACATCTGTCACCGCGTGCAGCGCATCTATGATCATGTTGGGCTGCGCCTCAGGGCCGACGAGGAAATTAAAGCCTGGGAAGGCGCGGTTAAGGAAAGCGGATGCGACGCCATTGAGGACGCTCGACTGCTGTCCTGGGGGGGAGCTTGGGACGTTCAGGGCGGAGCCTCGATCGGGAGCCATACCGAGGTTTTTGCTTTGGATGAAAAATTGAACCCCGTAGCTCAGATTGTTGTTGAGCGTAACTTCAGCGATGGTCGCATCGATCGCGACTTGAGCCTGCGGTTGGTCGAGCTGGCGTATGGTCTGTTCGACGGTCCGGTAATTCTGAGCGTTCGCATAGATAAGCAGGGAGTTCGTGGAAACGTCGGCTGCGATGCGAATCCCCTCCATCACGGGCCTGCCGCTAAGGCCAGCGCTCTGTAGCTCCGAGCCGCCAGTGTCGTTCCCTGTTCGCGATCCGCCCCCGAGTGCGCCTCCGCCGAAATCAGTATTGCCTTTTGTGCTTGTGGAGGAGCTGGAAGTCGTTGAGATGGCTGGTAGTCGGTCGGCATTGGACGATGTCCTCACCAAACCGCTCCCAGGCGCGACCTGTCCCGCCGCGCTGTCGGTTGCATTTGAGCTGCCTCCGCCGAAGATTTCGCCGAGCACTTTCGCGAGCTGCCGGGCGTCGCCGTACTTGACCCGGCGGACATGTACAACAACACGGGCAGGATCTGATGCGTCGAGTCGGCCAATCCAAGTCTGGACCGTTCGCAGGAGCTGCGGCTTGGAGGTTACCGCCAAAATCGCGTTGCGGCGCTCCATTACCTGAAACTTGACAAGATCGTGCCCAACGTCGCCTTCCTTTGAATTCAAGATTTTTTCGAGTTCTGTCAGGACAGGCTCAGGAGCGCTGTTCTGGAGTGGAAAGATACCGACTGACTGCCCCCGCATCCAATCAACGTCGAAACCAACAGCCGTATCGACGACCGTGCGACGCTCGGGCCCTGTGCCCTGAACCAGCAGCATGTTGCGAGCCTTATCCACGCGAACCGCACCGGGCTTCGTAGCAAAACTATCCAGGAGCTGCATCAGCGTCCCGGCCGATATGTATTGAAGCGGCACGACAGAGACGCCAAATCCCGGCTCCACGTTTGCAGGCTGCGAATCAAGACTGCCGGCTGCGAGTGCCTCTGTCTGTGGGACAATTCGATAAGCGGCGCCGTCGCGGACGAGCGCGACTCCTGCCAATCGGAGCGCACTCTCGAACACGAACAGCAAGTCCTGCTTCGGAACCGGCCTTCCCGACGCAATATTGATATTGCCCTGAGCACGCGGGTCGATTGTGTAGCTCGTCTTCAGGATGTCGCCGAGTACAGTTTTTGCAACCGACGCAATCGTGGCGTTTTCGAAATTCAGTTCATACCCGGGACCGGTGCCGGTACTCGTCGCCGGGGCCACGATTGCCTGCATAGAAGAGACCGGCTCGGCCGAAAAGAGTTGGGCGCGACCTGGCCGGACAGTGCCTTGCAGATCGGCTTCTGCGGTGCGTTCCGGAAATCGGGGAAGCAGATCCTGATTACGAACCTCATCCATTACGTCAGGTTTGGTGTGAGTGTCCTGCCACGTGAGTGGCGCGCCGCATCCCGTCAGAGCCCCCGCGGCAACTAGGGCAATTGTCTTCTTCAGCTTCGCGCCACATCGCAAACGGTGCAGGCGTGTCAACATAGCGCGTAGCCTCTCACTCTCTCGCGTCTTCATTACAAATGCGAGCAGATCGTCGAGCGCGTGAACCGCGCGGCGCCCAATCTTCTCAATGATTGACGTTACTCCTTATGTTGTTGTCGCAACGGCTAAGCCGCATGCAACAATATCGCTGCACCGACACTTTCGTTTCGCCCGTGACAATTCTGCAAAGCAATGTCTCCGCGCGCGAAATCGCTCATAAGACAGCTTGTTCAGCGTCGAGCGGCGACTTCATTCGGTTGAGCAAGGCTGTAATTGCCTCTAACTTAGACATCGCACCGAAACCTTGTTTGAGTATTGCGCATCCCAACCGACCGGTTGAACGTTGGGATTGAGATAAGCATCGCCGAGAAGTTCCCGTTGAGCGGCGGCATCGCCTGGCCGTGCGACGACGAGCGCGCAGTCTTTGGGTGCCTTCGTCATGATGACGGCGTCTCCTTCTTGGAAATCGAACTCGATCTCGTCTGTTTCATCGAAGAGCTCGAGCGTGAAATTGCTGTTGCTCACGGGCTGCTTGAAGTTGAGAGCCATATGCAATGTTAGCACCGATCCATCCCACTCGAGCCATGAATCGGATGCGCCATCGAATGGCTGCTTGGTGCCATTGACGCGCGCGAACGTATAGAAGTCAGACGCGCGCAGCGAATTAACCGTCGCCCTGGCCAGCGGATCAAGCTGGTCACGCCCGAGGTGTGGGGCGCTTTCGTTGAGGCCGCTACTTCGCAATGCCGTCACCGACGTTTCCCTATCGTAGGTCCAAGATACGCGGACGCCGCTGATAGAGCCATTTCCATCAAAGATAACCGCATCATGCATGTGAACCAATATATCCGGATGAGCGTCGACGTGCCTTGCGTGGATGCACACACACAGCGTTGCGACGATTACGAACCAAATCAGAGAGCGTTTCATTGCATCATTTCAGTTGCATCCGGCGCGCGGATCGTGGAAGGGCGCGACGGCTCCTCTTTTCGAGCAGCCGTCGGCGCGGTGGTCACGGCTTCCCGTGGTCGTCGTGGTGGTCGTCTGGATCAGAACCGCAATAATGCTTGATGGCGGGCAGCTTCTTTGGATTGTCCCAGCGCGGGTCCCGAATGTCGTAGACGATGGGCTTTGCGTAATCTTCGGGATCAACGAGCCATCGTGTGTCTGGCCATTGATCGAGTGTCAGGCCGAGGCGCTTAATTTGATCCAGGTATCCGCCGTAAACGGCGGGCGAGATGGATTCCTTGAAGGTCGACCCGGTGGTCAGATGCAACGGAATGAAGATCTTCGGGTTCAGCGCTTGAATATACGCGAAGGGATCACGATAAGAATTGTTATCGAAATTGGCTGTCGCAATCGTACCGGCATCCACATCGGTGGCCGGTAAACTCTTCAGGATGTTCGTGATACGCTGGCCGTCAGCTGGCGTGCCGTTGGGCCACCCGCTTCCCAATCCTTCTTTGAGTGCTCCCGACGAGTTATACCAAGCAAAGGTGAAGTGACGACCTTCGCGCAACACAAAATCGAAAAACAGCGGAATAGGGCCACCCGGACCACCACTGCCGCTGGTAGCAATGTTGATCTGCCCAGGCAGCGTCCCACTTTTCCCGGGCGCAAGCGGCGTTCCGGCCGGAAACAGCCCCGGATCGCGCGGGTCAACCGCATAATAAACGGACGGATTAGGTGCCCGCGGCCAGGTCGGGTCGACCGGGACTGCAACCGAGTGCAAGTGTCGGAAGGCGATTACGCAGGCGTCCGGTTCCAGGAAGTCCAGTTTGACAATTTGGGTGCCGGGAACCGAACCGGTCGTCGTGACCGTGTTGCAGGAGATCGACGCCTTGTGAGGAAACGCCGTAGCCGGATTACCTTGAATCGCCGGGTCGGCCTGCTCGCGCGCGAAATCGGCTTGCAGGGCAACGCAGGTTTCCGCGGTGGCGTAGAGTTTCGCGCCGGTCATCGCAGCGATGTAGGCCGCGTTGTCCGCGTGATCGAAGTGACCATGCCCGATTAGAAGGCCTTCTGGTTTGAGAGCAACCAAATCGCCGATAACGAAGGGCGTGCGGCCCGGCGAAACTTCGAGCCGAGTGACGTAAGTGTCCAAAAGCAAAACGTGGCCGGCAATGGAAGCCGCCAGAGTTGAATTCGAGAGCCACGACAAGATGACCTTGTCGGGACTGACCCGCCCGGACTCGGGATCGACGTTCTCGTCGCCGAAAAATTTCTGACGCGCTGCGATCAAGTCGCCATTGTTTGCGTGAGCCGTGGTCGACAACGCCGAACCTGCCATGAGCGTCGCGGCCAAAGCCAAGGCACACTTGGTTGGGATTGAGTTCCTGCGTAACATATAAAGGTTCCTCTTTCGGTTGTTCAATCGTTAGAGTGAAGGTCGCCATCTCGAAAAGCCTCGCTCGTGTTTCCGAGTAGATAGGCGACAGATCGGATCGGGCCATTGATGTTTGAAAGTCCCCCGCCAGCCGCGCCAAACGAAAAGCGGTTCATAAGGCGCTTTCTCGCGATGCTAGGGACTGAATGACGGACATCAATATCTGAGGTGTGTTGTCGAGCGACACGAAGTGTTGCTTGTCAAGATGAATTGCCTCTGTGCGCTGCAACGTAGGGTCTGCGGCATTGCACGCAATGGCACGAGCGGCTACGAGATCGTCGTGTCGGTGTACCTGAAGGCGACCCATCGCAGCGCGGCACACTTGGCGGTTGCGATTGATCCGCTAACATAATCGCATTTACCCTTAACGCTTCGCAGGATGCCGTATTGAAGCGGTGCTGGCTTCCACAGGCGCCGGATCTGCGGTCGTGCCGGGCAAGGCGAGAGCCAGAACCTTGATGTTCTCGCCGTTCGAAAGCGTGGCTTCACGCGCTCCGATGTCGCGCAACGTCCATCCTGATTGAACTTCATCCTGCCGCAACTTCACCGTCTCGCCAGTCGCGCGATTCACAAAGACGGCGATGCTGTCGGCGCCCCCAGTTATCGTGCCCACGAGTTCAAATGGCGGAAGCTCAGGCTCGAGCGGCTTGGGAGCCGCGACGACAACGGGGATAGTGGGCGCGTTCGGCGGCGGCAGAGACGGAGGGCGGCGTGACGGAGAGAATAGCGGGCGCTCTTGCGTTTTATTGAGCTGCGCAAGGGGGACTTTGGCAATGGGATTATGCTCCGATCGGGTAGCCTCGAATGGCTCCTTCGCAAGCAGGTACTCCATTGTGGGCGACACTGGCGGATTCAGGCCAGTAGCCGTTGAAGTCTGACTCGCCTCGGCAGGCCGCCTCCCCGATTCGACTGCCAAGATCAGGAAGGCCAGCGCGAGAGCTTGAATCGTGAGGGGGCACTTCATTTGACACTCCGCCACCATCCGGAGACGACAATTGCGACGCGCACCTTCGTCGCGGCGTGTCTTGTCGACGACTCGGGTACCTGTATGACCAATTGATCGATGAACAGGAAGGGCGATCCCGCCTCCAGCTCGTAAAGGAGGCCTTGAAGGGCCGGCTGCTCGATCTCGAGATCGACAGAGACTCTGACGATCCCGTGTTGTGCTCCTGCGTCCTGCAGATCGACCTGCGACGATAAGATGTTGCTTCCCATCCGCGTCGCTTCTGCAGAAACGTGCTGCAGCACCACGGCGGCCGCGACTGTGACCGTGGGACCTTCGACAACTGGTGGACTCACAGCGAGCGCCCCGTCGTTCGTGCTGCGGGCCGCCCGCTGTTGTGACTGCAACCTGTCGAACATTTCGTTCGCGTTCGCCAGCGTACGATGCTGTTCCGCCAGGTCCAACGCCGTCCAGCCCGTGATCAGCAATAGAAATCCCGTCATTGCCGCGTAACAAATTGTGGCAACGAACGGAATGGCGCTGACGTAGCGTCTAATGCGGTAGGTCTGGTTCATGGATAGCGGCGAATGCGGGGTTGATTTGAGCCTCGACGTGGAATTGCTCTTTGGTTGCTCCTTCAGACCGTGTGGTTGGAGCGAAGAAGATCGCGTGTGAAAACTGGGGCGACTGCTCGATCAGGCGGATGAGCGATGCGGCGTCGCTCGTAAGGCCCGCTATCTGTAGTTTCGCGTGATCGATACGCAGCTCCGTTAGGAACGTGTTGTCTGGCAGTAGATCCGACAGCGCCTCAATCGCCATTACGGGCGAAGGAGTGTTGCGCTTCTGTTGTTCGAGCTCTCGCAAAGCGGATTCGGCAACAACATTCTGCGACGCTCTTGTGAGCACCGATATCTTTCGAGAGAGTTCTTCCCGTCTCAGGGCCAAACCGTCCGAAATGAGCGCTGAAATGCAAAGCGACGAAGTGGCAGCAAAGCCGCTTAACAGCAGAACTACCATCAGGCACGTACGAACACGACGGAAATCGGTCGGTCCGTGTATTTGTGTCTCAACGATCCTAATTGGCACGTTCGAACGTGACGTGGAGACCAGGATTGACCAAGTCCCAAGCGATCCGATAGCATCGAGCAAGGGCGTTAGCTTAGCGCGAGGCGTGGCAGCGATTGTCAGCTGAATGCGGTCGCCAGTCTCGTCAGGTGAAGCACTCCAACCATAGACCGCTTCTTGCACATCCCACGGGGTTAGTCGGTCGATTTGGGACCTCACGACACCCGCCGCATATTCGGCAGCGCGCCTCGGCAAATCCAGCGGGCGAAACAGAAATCGCGCCGGGTGAAGGACAAGTTCAAGCTGACTTCCAGTCAGAGCTAACTTCCATGCTGGAGGGATTGGGCTAGCAACCGCTCCCTCCAGGACCGCGAGCGCGTGGTCAGGCGCTTTCGCGTTTTTGGGGTCGGTCACGAGATGAAGGGTGAATTGATCCTTCTCGAATTCCACCATCCGAACCTGCGAGCGTCGGCGCAAGCCGTTCGAGAGCGATGAAACTTCGGACGCCACGGCTTGTACCCACGAAGCGAGGCCTGCCGCTATCGAATTAAACAGGATCATGGCGGGTTCGCCGTTGCCATGCCCTGACGACAGTCACCGCGCAAACTGTCATCCCAGGCAAGGATATGAAAAGGATCGTCCGGACCCTGTAGCAAGATGACCGCTTCCGCACAGCTATTCCATCCCCCTGCGCCCCCTATTTTTATGTCCAGCCGGAACGCGTCACTTGCATCGGCGGTCGCGGCGGTTTGATCTGAACCGAGCAGTCGGACTAGAGCGTCCTTACTGGGAGCCACGAGCTGCCGTTGGCCAAGAAAACCATTCAGACGATCTAGGGTCATGCCAGGCAAAGCCGCAACAAGCTCGGGCGGCGCGTCGAAGACGTTAATATCGGACCTGCCGCTGTAAACGGTCACCAGAGGCAACATTCGTTCTATGATGACCTGCGGCAGACCTTGAACTAACCATAACTCTCCTACATGTGCGAAGGGAGCGCCTCGCGGTCCATAGCCGCGGCCGGCGGCGCGGTAAAGCTGCGCTTCATTAGCGCGATCGGATGGTCTTAAGCGCTCTCGCCAACCAACAATCCGCGCAGCAAAACGCGGGGCATCCTCCTCCGATGCGCCGATCGCTATGAAGAAACTCGATAGTAGTTCGCGCGGGGCCTGATTGAGATCGAGCCGGGCCGCTTCGGAAACGAATCTGACCGATGCGTTGGCTTGGCCTAGCCGGAAGCTGAAGTGGCCATGCGTAGGTCGATCGCGCTGGTCTGCCACAGCAAGGCGTTGGGTCGCGAGATTAAGGCTGGCTGACACCAATTGATCGGCTTGCAGACGGCGCTCGATCACCGAACTCGACCAGGAAGAACTGCCTATGTAAATCGAATAGATGGACGCAAGTGTCGCGAGTGCAATCAACATCCAGAGGACCGCAATGAGGATAAAGCCCTCCCGCCCCCCAGATAAGTGTCCTTCCTGCGGATTGCAAAATATCATTGTGGCCTCAGGTCCGACGGCTCTCGAGAGAGTCCGCTGCGGGAGCCGTATCGGGACTAGTGTCGGGCTCTCCCGTGCAATCCGTGCTCTTTCCGCTGATGCATAGTGCAGGCGCGTCAACATGAATAAGCGTCGTGGTCGAGATTACCCTCGCCTCCCCAAGGGTGTGATCTTGGACCGTGAGGCGGATGGCGGCCGGCAAGTGGCCGACATTCAGCCAGTTCGCCTTCCACACGCCGCCGGGTCCCGCATAGGCGAACTCGGCCCGATAGGGCGATCGCAGCAGGACGACGGGATTACCAAAGCCAGACGGGTCAATCGCACCTTCAAACAAGACGAAGGGCCTCGAAGAGCGTATGAGGACGAGACCAGTAGGGTCCTTGATTGTTTCGATTTTAACGATCTCGAGGCCCGACTTGGCGTTGGGGCTTGTAACCGTGCGCACAAAAGTGACAGATCCTTCTGTGCCGTTGAACAGCGGCTTTTTGCTTCCGCCGTTGGCGGAAATGAACTGCGATGCCGCAAGATCGGCGGTTAAACGGTCAAGGGCGATGCCAATAAGCTCGGCGCGTTGCGCGCGCGCCAGGCCACGATCCCAGCTGGGTAGCCAATGCGTCGCGATTGTGCTTAGACAAAAAACAACAATCCCCATAAGTACGATCGCCGCGAGAGCTTCGAACAGCGTGAACCCCGCGATACTCGCGCGGTGCAAGGCTTGGGAGAGGTGATCCCGGGCTATCACTGCGACCTCCGGCCCAGACGCGCAGTTTCCAGGGCGAAGCTCGTACCTGCTGAAGATTTAACCTGGATCCGGACCCGTTTCGGCACCCATTGCTGCTTGTCGGACGCTGTCCTGAGCAAGGGCGATATATCGACGCGCCAGACAATGCCGTTGAGTTCACCCGACGTTACGCCCGTGGTTGCGTCGCCGCGCGGCGGCAATGCTGCCGCCAGAGTGCGCGCCGTCTCCACCAAGACCATGCGATCATCAATCCTCCGCGCGCCTTTTATGCTGGTCGACATGAGCGAGCCGATCGCCGCCAGCATGGCGGTGGCGATCGCGAGAGCGGCCAATGCCTCGACGATCGTAAACCCCGCGACGCTGCGGGAGGCATTACACAGCCGGAACGCGCACAATCTCGATTCCCCCCGTAAGCCAATTCACACGAACTTCGTAGACAGTATTCAGACGCGAGAGTCTAAGCGTGCCACCGCACGAGAACCCGCTCGGGAAAAAACTTATGGTCGAAAGGGCGGGTCGTCCTTCGCAATCCCGTGGCAATAGTGCGTCCAGCGTCACATCGTCCGGTACCACGAGAACGCTGCCGTTCGAACCTGATTGCAGGCGCCGGGTGCTCGCGTCGATTCTGGTCAGCACGCGCATCCCGCTCTTAACTGCCGCGTTCCGGTCGATCTTCAATAGGGACGCGATTTCGAGTGCCGATGCCTCGAGCCGCGGCCGCGACGTTCCAGGCGAAAGCCGTGGCAGAAGGATACCGACCAGCATTGCGACGATGGACAACACGCAGACCATCTCAAGCAAAGTAAATCCGTTTTGTGCTTCCGGGCTATTTCTCATTGCTGTTTGACGAGATATCGGCGGCAGAATCCGCACCGCCCTCATGCCCGTCAGCCCCGTAGGACATGATCTCAAACTTGGCGTTCCCACTGGGCGACCGGTAAACATAGGGCCTACCCCACGGGTCGTTCGGTAGGCTATTTCCATCGATGTAGGGACCGTGCCATCCGGCCATCGAAGCTGCGGGTTTTACCAGGGCGTTAAGGCCTTCCGAAGATGACGGATAGCGTCCCGTGTCGAGAAACATGAGATCGAGCGAACTGGCGAGGCTGCGGATTTGTATCTTGGCCGTCTTGACCTTGGACTCAGCGAGATAGTTCAACACGCGGGGGCCGATCAGTCCCATGATCAGCCCGATGATCGTAATGACGACCAGCATCTCGACCAAGGTGAATCCATTCTCGCCCGCTGCGAACGACCGCCGCCGCCAGGCCATTGCGCGGGATGAGATAAGCGTCATTTGCGCTCGCTGTTTTGAGATCACGATACGAGTTGAGTGATAGACAGCAGGGCCGTCATAATGGAAACGATGAGACCGCCGACAACCACGCTAATGCCGATCACGGCCGCCGGTCCGATAACGGCGACGAGCCGGTCAAGACTCCTCTGTAGCTTGGCTTCGTAGAACTCCGCGATGCGCCCGGCGAGTATTGGCAGCTGGCCGGTTTCTTCGCCAATGCGGATCATGCGGATCGCCATCATGGGCAAGACCGTTGACTGGGAAAGGGCGTCAGAAAGCTTCGCGCCGTGTCGTACTTGATCAGCCGCGGTTGTCCAGGCGGGAACATCGCCCGAAAAGGACATGATATCGACGAGGATGCGCAGGGTGGTGGTCAAAGGTACCTGACTGCCAGCAAGGATGCCGAGATTGCGGCAGAACACCGCAGTTTGGTAGGCCCGAAAAATCGAACTGGGGCCCGGCAATCGCATCAGTGTTGCGAGCAGCCGGAACCGGATCACGGGCCGGCGGAGGACGGCATAGGCTGCAAAGATGGCGGCCCCTGCGACTCCAAGAATCGCCAGACCGTTGGAGCGCGTCCATTCAGAAACGCCAAGCACCGTGACAATCAGCGAGTCCTGCTTGGCGCCGAAATCGCGCAACACAGCTCCGAACTGTGGCAGTACCACGAGAACAAAAAATGCCAGCACGCAGGATGCAGCGAGCAACACGAATGCAGGATATTGCAGCGCATCAGTAATTCTTCGGCGCAAGGCCTCCGTGCGCGCGCGCTCGCTTGCCAGCATATCGAGAAGGTGGCCGAGCTTCCCGGACGTTTCGCCGACTTGCACGAGCGCCGCATAGATAGGCGGAAAGCAACTCGGATATTTGCCGACGGCTTCAGCGAAGCTTTCGCCCGCAAGCACTGCGACGCGGAGTTTACTCACAATCGGGCGCAGGCGGCCGATGTCGTCATCTGAGCACAACAACTCCAGTGCATCGTCAAGCCTCGCGCCCGCCTTGAGCAGCAAAGAAAGATCACGTGTAAAGATGGTCACGTCTTCGGCGCGTGGTCGCCCAAGAAAACCAGCAGCGATATGAGCGACCGCAACCTTAGTGTCCTGAGCGACTGTTTCGATCGGAACGAGACCGAGATACTCGATACGCGCGAAAACTTCCTTCGCGGTGGACGCGGAGATCATACCGTTTACGAGCTCACCGCTCTGGGTCATAGCTAGATAGCGAAAGGTTTGCATCACGTTATCGTATGGTCGTTACGCGGAGAACTTCCGCGGGCGACGTGACGCCGGCTCGGCATTTCGCGAGGCCGTCTTGGATCATGGTGGTCATTCCAGATCGAACCGCTGTTCGATCAATCGACACGGCGTCGCAGTGCGCATTCATCAGCTGACGAACCTCATCGGCCACTTCAAGGACCTCGAACAGGCCAACGCGGCCGCGGTAGCCCGTTCCGCCGCAACGCTCGCATCGGCCTGCCTTGTAAACTTCATCACCAACCCGAAGGCCGATCGCGGCGTACCGCCGATCGGCCGCAAACTCCGAGTGCTCGAGCCGGCTCGTTGTTTTGCACCGGTCGCAAAGCTGCCGCACCAGCCGCTGCGCGATCACGGCACGGAGGGTTGAACTCAACAGAAACGCCTCGACGCCGAGGTCCAGCAGTCGCGGCACGGCGGCCGCAGCGGTTTCGGTGTGCAGCGTGGTCAGGACGAGGTGCCCGGTCAGGGCAGCGTGGATCGCTACTTCCGCTGTCTCGGCATCACGGATCTCGCCCACCATGATGACATCCGGATCTTGCCGCACGAAAGCGCGCAATGCCTTCGCGAAAGTCAGGCCGATAGCAGAGTTTACCTGGGACTGATTGATGCCCTTGATTTCGTATTCTACCGGATCCTCGATCGTCAGTATCTTCCGGGAGGATTCGTTGAGGAGGCCGAGCACGGTCGCAAGCGTCGTGGTTTTACCGCTGCCGGTTGGTCCGGTGACCACGATGAGACCGTGCGGGAGCGTCAGGACTGCGCGGAGCTTTGCTTCGTCGTCGGGCGCAAAGCCGAGCTTCTCGATCGCAAGGAGTCCCCGCTCCTTGGGCAGAAGCCGAATGACGGCAGACTCACCATGCTGCGTCGGCATGATAGCGACGCGCAAATCCATTTCAGCTCGCCCAAGTTGGACACGCGCGGCGCCATCTTGAGGCAATCGGCGCTCGGCTATGTTGAGACCCGCCAGGATCTTGATGCGGGAGACTATGGCCTGTGGGAGTACATGGGATGGTGAGGGGATATGGCGAAGCAGGCCATCAACCCGCATACGCACTGCCAGTTCCGTCCTGAAAGGCTCAATGTGTATGTCACTGGCGCGAAGCTCGGCGGCCTTTTCGATCAATTCGGAGACGGCACGGACGACCGGCGCGCCGCTAGCTAGGTCGCGGAGGCTTTCGATATCCTCCTCGCGGACAGCGATGGTATTATCCCTATTCGCTGCGGTGGTCTCGCCTTCGCTAAGGCGCTGAGAGAGCGCGGTATCAATGTCCTCAAACGACGCGATGGCGACCTTTACCGCGGGGCCGAGTACAATCTCCGCGGCGCTGATCGCTGCCGTGTCCGTGGGATCGAACAGGGCAATCACGGCGCGTCCATTCGCGAGCTGATACGGAAAAATCGCCATTTCCCGGAGGAAGCGAGGCGAGAAGTGTTCGACCAAGCTCGTCCCAGCCAAGAGGTCGGCTAAAGCCGCACGGTCATGTTTGAAAAAGGCTGCGACCGCGTCGGCAAACTCCTGGGCCGACAGGTCGGACGATTCGAAAAGCTGGCGCAGCGTGAGCTTTTCGGCGACAAGGCCGCCCATGCCGGCTGCGACATGCGCATCGCCCCGAAGGCGCTCTGCAAACTCAGTCACGGTTTCAGGCCTCATGAAGCGCGGGAGCCTCCTCAAGTGTGAGCTCTGTTTCACCTGGAGTCTCGGGCCATCGCTTTGTGGCAAGTGCGAATGGCCCGTCACGGAGCCGCTCGCGAATATAGCGGACGCAAAGATAATATCGGTACACACTGCTTGAGCGGACTTTGGTGACGGCAGATATATCAGCCGGCTGCCACCAGAGGGGAAGCACGTGGACTAATTGGCCATTCGCGAGCCCCTTGGCCACGTCCCAATAAGAACGCAGCATTATCCCACGGCCGGCAATCGCCCAATTGCGGATGATATCGCCATGGTTGGTGGAGAGGGCAGCGGTGACGTTGATGGTGCGCATCCCGATGGGACCATGCAAAGTCCAGCGCTCGAACACCTCGTCACGTTCGCGCATGACCAGGCACGAATGTCCAGCGAGATCGCCGAGTTCCTCCGGCATGCCGCGTCGATTGAGATAGCTGGGAGCCGCGCAGAGAATGCGTCTTCCCTGCGCAATAGGATGCACGAGCAAGTGAGGCTCGCGTACCCTGCCGACCCGAATGTCAATGTCGACATTCTCCTCAACCAGATCCACGCTCCGATCGACGATTTCCAGCCGAATATCCAATTCCGGGTGTAGGAGCGCCAACTCCGATACAAGTGGTGCGACATGATTGCAGCCAATACCCGAGCTTGCCGTAATTCGTACGCTGCCGCGGGCGACGGAATCGGTCTCAGGACCGTCAGCTACAAAATCCGCATAGGCATCGAGAACGCGCTGCGCTTTGGACAGCAACACTTCCCCATCGCTGCTGAGCACCGCTTGTCGAGCGGTACGCAGGAACAACACGCGTCCGAGTGCCCGCTCAAGTAGCGCGACGCGCTTGCTGACGTAGGCAGGCGACGCACCTAACTCTGTCGCCGCCGCAGCAAAACTTCCCCGCCGCGCCGCAACGATAAACACCTCAAGATCTTGTGCTAATGGTTTCACCCCGACGTTTCCCGATTGCAAAACGGAACTTATTCGCCCGCTAATCTATAATCTTAAGGTCACTGGCTCGCTGACCTCAATGCTCATTATAATATACAAACGATTAGAATAATTTCTTGCGAGGACGTGATCTGCTGGGCAGTTGCGCAAGGTTGGGCCGGCAAACGGCATAGGCCGCGCTGCGACGTCAGCTGGTTAGAGGAAGGGGGCGGCCAGGATGGCGGCGAAGCGCTTAAGCAATCGTCACCACGCGTAAATTATTGGTTGTGCCGGCATCGCCGAAACGTATGCCGGCCACGGCGACGATGACATCGGCATTCTCCGCAAAAGTTCACGTTGAGAGCGGTTTGCGTCGCGCGTTCGACCATCTCCTCGTAGGAGCTTATGTTGGGGGACTTCATGCCGTGGGCGCCCCCACAACAGGCATAGTTGGCGCGAGACCCGTTCCTCCGGTGTGATCGCGAGGATCAGTACCTTGGGACGTTTGCGCGCGATGCGCGTTGCAGTCGTACCGCTCGAGGTGAAGGCGAGGATCGCTGAGGCTCCGATCATCGTTGCGAGATCCGCAGCCGCCGCGGTCGGGGCGGTCTGCTCCTCGTCCGGCTCCGACGCATTGACGATCGAACGATACATTTTATGTCGCTCGGTGCTTTCGATTATGCGGCTCATGTTGGTGGCGGCCTCGCACGGATATTGCGCGGTCGCAGATTCCGCGGACAGCATGATCGCGTCGGCTCCGCCATAGATCGCTGTGGCCGCATCCGAAGTGTCGGCGCGTGTCGGCGTCGGCGCAGCAACCATTGAGCGTCGAGGCGGCACGATCGGATCAATTCCTTTTGTCGGCCGGGAACCTCCGCATGCGGAATTGCGACGCCAAGATCAACGCGCGCGATCACTATCCCATCGGAGAGGCGCACGATGTCATCGATATGCCCGGACGCCGACCGACGGAACAAAGCGAACGGCGTCACCGGCACTGAGGGAAAATCTGCCATTCCTTATGGTACCAACCCGGATCTTTGGCCCCTGCAAGTCCTGAAGAATACCAATAGGGCGGCTGAATCTTCGTTCGAGTTGACGAATTGCGCCATGACGCCTTGCGTGATCTGCCTGTAAGTCGGAACGTATCCGCCCGCCTGGCCCAATGCCGCGAGCATCTCTGGCGAACGGCTGGCGGGTCCGACGGTCGCAATAATCTTGGCTCGCCGACGATGCATGTTTTACCTCGCGAAATTGCGGGGCCGCCCATCAAACAGCCCTGACATTGCCGACGTTCGTGCGTATCGAATCGATGCGAATGAGAGCGCCGACGCGATCAAGAAGGCCGTTGCTATCGCGGGCCGCGAGGCAAGAGCGGATCGAAGTGTGCCGCATGTGCCTGGCCTAGCGCGCTCGGCGCACGATCGTGCCTGGCGCACTCGGCGTCTCCGTCCCAGCCAAGTAGAGCAGCATCACTTTCGCAAACCGGACCTCCAGATCGTTCGTCAAGCCGGATGGGCTCCTGGCCCGATCGGCGTTTGATTGTTCTGCGCATCGACGGCGCTATCGAGAAAACGCTGCAATCAAGGCAGAGCGGATTCAATCTCCAATCGTTTATACAAAAGAATGACATAATAAGACCGGCGTTTTTGATGTTATCGTCGTCGTACGGAGGAACTGATGGACCTGCAACAACTGCGCTGCTTCGTAGCAACAGCCGAAGAGCTTCACTTCGGAAGAGCGGCGCAACGAATGAATATGCTTCCCTCGGCCCTGGGGCGGTTTGTTCGGCTGCTGGAGGAGGATCTCGGCACGCGGCTTCTGACGCGCACGACGCGAAACGTCGCGCTGACGGACGACGGTGTTGTCTTGCTTAAAGATGCGCGTGCGCTGCTGACGCAAGCCGATGCGCTTGCGGTCAGATTTCGGACGCGCTCGCGCAAAGGGGCAACAATCATACGCGTTGGTGCCATCGACAGTGCTGCCGCCGGACTTATTCCGAAACTTCTTAAAGACTTTCGCAAGCGTCGGCCTGATGCAACGATTCAACTGGTCGAGGATAAGACCATTCGTCTGTTGCCGCGCCTTTTGACCGGACGGCTTGATCTCGCCTTCGTGCGCCCCCCAAAAGACGCCAACAAGCGGCTGGAGTTTCTATTTCTCTTCTTTGAGACAGCCGTCGTAGCCCTTCCGCACCATCATCGACTTGCGTCGAGGAAGATGGTCAAGGTTGCGGATCTCAAGAACGAGCCACTGATCGTTCCCGAACGGCGGTCCAGGCCTCATAGCCACGATCTAACGATGAAGCTCTTTGCGGAAGCCGGGCTAGACGCCCGGATTGCTCAGATTGCGGAGGAAAAGCAAACGATCGTCAACCTGGTGTCGGCCGGTTTGGGGATCGCTATCGTACCTAGCTGGACGTCGCGCCTGGCGAGCCGCGGGGTTCGCTATGTCCGGCTCGTGGCGTCGGACATGAACAAACTTCCCCTTGCGGCTGCTTGGTCGCGCGGGACCAGGGATCCCATCCGAGACGACATATTGAAGATGCTGCGGGCCGATCTTGCAGCTTACGCAAAGGAAGCTTGAGTCGCACCCGATCGCACTACTCTCTCCCGCAGACTGCCCGCCACCTATGGCGGGCGTTTTTTTGGGAGTTAGGCAGACTGGGAAAACCACCGGGCCGGAAGGCTACATCATTTCGGGCCACTCGAGGTAGATTCGGAAGAAGCCCATGGGGTTCAAGCGGCCGCGTTATAGACACCGCGGATCTTGGTTTTGTTGTGCTTCCAAAGTTGGTGGAGCGCCGCCTCATCGCGCCATCGCTGTATATTTAGGGGCCTACTATCTTAGGCGGTTATCGGATCGACGAAACCGTGTCCTCTCTTTCCGGAGACGATCTTGCGCAGGATATACCGAAGCGGGCAATCAGCTCGGAGGCGACGCGCGTCGGCGGCCGGATCCGCAAGGCAGATAAGGCCCAGATCCCTTCTGATTTCGGCCTGACGATTGAGCCGGCGCTCAAAGTTCCGTCACGAACTCATGTCTGACCGCGCAGAACGGGAGGACGCCGGGGCAAGGCGCTGCCGGACGAGGTCTTTTAGAGGAATCATCGTGTCGATCTCCAGCACAATCGACACCGACAGATCGATGCCCGCGGCACCGGCGTCGAGAAGGCTTCGAATCGGATTTTGAGCAGAGGGAAAGAGTATAGCAAGCAGGCTCGCGGGGCTGACCGGATCGCCGGCGAACATTTCTGGCGGCCCGATTGCGAACAGCCGCTCCACTGCGAGGCGCTTGCTGATTAAGCGTGGGCTTTCTGGTTGAAGACGTGGACCAACGCGACGTCGATCGAGCGCGTCAACGTCCCTCTAGCAAGTGCGGGCGTACTCGGGCAGACGCTCCCGGTAGGCCCTGATCAGCTCCGCGCCTGCCAATGCAATGACGGACGGGGTAGCACCGATGATGACATCACTGGTGAGATGCTTTCCGTCGGCCATGACTTCCTAACCGGCAAGGTCACGCAGGATCTGAGATGCGCTCCGGTGCAAGAGAAGGCTTGCCTCGGTCATCTGCATTCCTCGACCGTCGCGGTCGAACAGAGGTGTTTGTGAAACGCAATAGTTACGGCTCGGGGGCTAGCAGCGGATCGCACCCCCGATCGGTCGTCCAACTTGGATCGCGCTGATGAACATCGAAACGCACGCGAAGTGGGCTTGCAGGATGCCTCGACAATCGACGGCTCATGAGTATTCGTGCTCCTTGCCTCCCTTTCCAGATGCGCTCAACGATGACCATCGGTACCCGACCGAACACGGTTCAAACACTTTCGGACCGGCGAGCTTGACATTTGCGCTCGCATCGGAGCTCGGCGCCTGGCTTTCTGCAAGAATCATCAGGCACCTTTGGCATAAGACCGCAACCGCTTTTCGAGGACCGTCAAAAGCGTATCGCGAATAGGATCGCGGGAACCACGCAGCCAACTTGCAGCGAGCGGAAGCCGTCCAACTGCTCCAAAGCGCTCCAGCTTGAGCGGAACAAAGCGAACGCCCGCAACAGCCATGCGAGAGGTCCAGCGGGGGACGACGGCCAGTCCCAGTCCAGCCGCAACCATGTTCACGATCGTCTGCTTTTCATCGGCGAGCTGAGCGATGCGGGGCGTCAGCCCGGCGTCCTCGAACAGCTTCATGGTCAAGTCGTGGCTGTGGGGCCGAGATCGCCGATCAGGAACGATCATCGGTTGATGAGCGATCGCCGAGAGCGACAGACATTCGTTACGTGCAAGCGCGTGCCTGCGGGGAAGGGCGACCACTGCGGTTTCCATGAGCAGAGTTTTACATTCGAGCCTTCGGTCCATCTTCTCCGGAGGACGGATGAAAACGAGATCGAGCGCTCCGGAAAGGACCTTGGGAAGCAGCCGGAACGTCTTTTCCTCCAGAAGATGAACGGTGACGTCGGGGTATTTCGCGCGGAAGTCTCGCAACAGCTGCGGCATAAGCCCGGCCGCAGCACTGTCTATGGCGCCTACCTTGAGATTCCGGGCTCCGACCGAACGCGAGCGACCGCGCAAGACGGCCTCCACGGTCGAGACCTTTGAGAGAATGATGCGCGCCTCCCGAAGAAGTAGCGCGCCGTCGTCGGTCAAAGAGACGGCTCGCGTGGTCCTTGCAAACAGCCGCGTACCAAGATCCTCTTCCAAGAGTTTGATGTGGCGGCCGAAGGCGGAAGGTAGCATCTGCAGGTGTTGGGCCGCGCGGCCAAAATGCAGCTGCTCGGCGGCGGCGACGAAACATCTCAATTGACGCAGCTCCATGAGCAGGCCCTTTTGTCGAATCCGAGCCATTATACCATTTTTTTGTACAAATAAGGGCGTATTGAGTGACGCCGTCTCTTCCTTCTAGGCTGGCCGTAGATAAAAGGCATGGCTGCCAGCCGGGGCGCCAGCCGAAAAACGAGGAGGCCCAAGGTGGTGAACGAGGTTCAGAAGCGCACGATCCGTCGAGTAGCTTACCGGATCGTGCCATTCGTGATGCTACTCTACTTCGTCGCGTTTATCGACCGAGTGAACATCGGCTTCGCAGCGCTGACGATGAACAAGGATCTTGGTTTCTCCTCCTCCGTATACGGATTTGGTGCGGGCATTTTCTTCTGGGGTTACTTCCTGTTCGAGGTGCCCTCCAACATCATTTTGGACAAGGTGGGAGCCCGACTGTGGATCGCTCGGGTCATGATCACCTGGGGCTTGATATCCGGGGCAATGGCGTTCGTCCAAGGGCAAACAAGCTTCTACGTTCTTCGCTTCTTGCTCGGCGCGGCCGAAGCTGGGTTCTTCCCAGGAATTATCCTCTATCTGTCCTATTGGTTTCCCGCGCGCCAGCGTGCCGGGATCACCGCTCTGTTCATGGCAGCGGCGCCTCTTTCAACGGTCCTCGGATCGCCCGTCTCGGCCGCTCTTCTGGAGTTGCACGGCTTGTTCGGCCTTAAGGGGTGGCAATGGCTATTTCTCCTCGAGGCGCTACCCGCCATCGTGCTTGGGTTCATCGTGCTCGGATTCATGACGGATCGGCCGGAACAGGCGAAGTGGCTTGCCGATGATGAGCGGGCCTGGCTGGTCGAGGCCATGAATGCGGAGCGGGCGGCCAAGGCAGGGTCGGCGAGCCATAGCGTCTGGCGGGGACTGACGGATCTACGCGTTCTGGCTTTGTCCCTCGTCTACTTCGGCACGTCGGCGGGACTGTACACGCTGGGGGTATGGGCGCCGCAGATCATCAAAGGCTTCGGCCTGTCGAATATGGCGGTTGGATCGCTCAATGCGATCCCGCCGACGATCGCCGTGGTGGCCATGTATCTGTGGTCAAGGCATTCGGACCGCACCAACGAACGGACGTGGCATGTAGTCATCGCTTGCCTCGTTGCGGCGGCCGGGCTCGCGCTGGCAGGCATGTCGACTGGCGTTGCTTCAGTTATCGCTGCGCTGGTGCTGGTGAACGTCGGCATCAGCGCCGCCAAGCCGCCGCTTTGGAGCATGCCGACACTGTTCCTGGCCGGTCCGGCCGCGGCGAGCGGCATCGCAACCATCAACTCCATCGGCAATCTCGGCGGCTTCGTCGGTCCGGCCATGATCGGATGGATCAAGGACCTCACCGGCAGCTTCGAGGGCGGGCTCTATTTCGTCTGCGCACTCTTGTTGTTGTCCGCCACGCTGACGTTGCTGCTCGCGCGCTCGATCGGCCGCCATCAGGCGGCCGTCGCGCACTAATCATACGGAAGAGGAAGGATATCTCTCATGAAGACCTACAACGTTGCGGCAATCCCAGGCGACGGTATCGGCTCCGAAGTTGTGGATGCCGGCGTCGAAGTTCTTAAGGCGCTGGCGAAGCGCGATGGGGCATTCACCTTTCACTTCGACCACTTTGATTGGGGTGGGGAATATTATAAGCGGCATGGCCGCATGATGCCCGAAAACGGGCGCGATCTGATCCGTAATCACGATGCAATCCTGTTTGGCTCCGCAGGGCACCCAGAAATTCCGGACCACATCACGCTTTGGGGCCTGCGGCTCGCGATCTGTCAGCCGTTCGATCAATATGCGAATGTGCGTCCGACCCGCATCCTTCCCGGCATCACCTCGCCCTTGCGTGCCGTCAAGGACAAGGAGCTCGACTGGGTCATCGTTCGGGAAAATTCGGAAGGCGAGTATGCGGGCGTCGGCGGACGGGTCCATCAGGGATCTCCTTTGGAGGCAGCAACCGATGTCGCTATGTTCACGCGCGCCGGTGTGGAGCGGATCATGCGCTTTGCCTTCGGCCTTGCACGGTCTCGTCCCCGCAAGTTGTTGACCGTCGTGACGAAATCCAATGCACAGCGGCATGCAATGGTCATGTGGGATGAAATTGCAGCGGAGGTCGCGCGCGAGTTTTCTGACGTGACGTGGGACAAGATGCTGGTCGATGCCATGACGATGCGCATGGTCATGCGCCCGCAGAGCCTCGATACGATCGTGGCTACCAATCTCCATGCTGATGTGCTGTCCGACCTTGCCGCTGCCCTTGCCGGTTCGCTTGGCATCGCCCCGACCGCCAATCTCAATCCCGAGCGCAAATTCCCATCGATGTTCGAGCCCATCCATGGCTCCGCCTTCGACATCACAGGCAAGGGCATTGCCAATCCCGTCGGGACATTCTGGTCGGCGGTTATGATGCTTGAGCATCTGGGGGAGAATGCAGCCGCGCAGCGGCTCATGAAGGCAATCGAGCGCGTCACCGCCAACCCCGAACTGCATACGCCAGACCTTGGAGGATCGGCGAACACCCGCAAGGTGACAGACGCTGTCGTGAGCGCGATCCAAGCGGAAAACGCGTGAAGCCCCCCAATGTCCGCTGTGTGGACCGACGCACGGGCTCGCAGCTTGCTGCGGCAACTCTTTGATGCCGCAATCGCGAGCGCTGATCCGCGCATAGCCGTCACGACGCATCTGCCGCCAAAGCCCAGCGGACGCTGTATTGTTGTCGGAGCCGGCAAGGCGTCCGCGGCAATGGCTGCGGTGGTCGATGCGGCCTGGCCCGACGTCGAATTGTCGGGGGTCGTTGTGACGCGGCACGGGCACGCGGTGCCGGCGGGCGGGATCGAAGTCCTTGAGGCGTCGCACCCCGTCCCGGACCACTCGAGCGAGGCCGCGGCGCTGCGGATGCTGGATGCGGTCAGAGGGCTGACGAAGGATGACCTGGTCCTAGCGTTGATGTCCGGTGGCGGGTCCGCACTGATGGCCCTTCCCGCCCCTCCGATGACCCTCGCGGACAAGCAAGCGGTAAACCGGGCATTACTCGCGAGCGGGGCGACGATTGCGGAGATGAATGTGGTGCGCAAGCACCTGTCGGCGATCAAAGGCGGTCGGCTGGCGCTTGCAGCGCGCCCTGCGCGCCTCCTCACCCTCGTGATCTCAGACATTCCGGGGGACGATCCGGCTGCGATCGCCTCCGGCCCGACGCTGCCGGATGCCAGCACGAAGGCCAATGCGCGCGAGATCGTTCGCCGTTTCGGGATCAAGCTGCCCGACTCTGCGCAAGCCGTTCTAGACGGCGGACAAGATACGGCGAAGCCTGGGGACATTGCCGAAGATGTCCGTATTATCGCCGCGCCACTCACGGCCCTTGATGCTGCAGCGCAGCTCGCCAAGCGCGAGGGATTGAGCGCTGTTGTACTTGGGGACGCAATCGAGGGGGAGGCCCGAGAGCTCGGTACCATGATGGCCGGAATTGCCCGGTCGGTCGCTCAGCACGGGCATCCTGTAAAGGCGCCGGCCGTTCTGCTTTCAGGAGGAGAGACGACAGTTAGCATCGGTCATGGCCGAGCAGGTCGTGGTGGTCGCAATACCGAGTTCTTGCTCGGACTTGCGGTGGCCCTTGATGGAGCGGCGGGCATTTGGGCCATTGCCGGGGATAGTGACGGGATTGATGGAACGGAGGATGCCGCCGGCGCTTTGGTGACGCCAGATACCTTGCATCGCGCCGCTGCGAGCCAGCTCGATGCCCGCGCGCTTCTGACGGCTCACGATAGTTACACCTTTTTCGAGCGTCTTGGTGATCTCGTTCGAACAGGTCCCACTCTCACAAATGTCAATGACATTCGGGCCGTTCTGATTGCGCCGACTAGGCAACAGACGTCGTAAGCTGGCAAAGCTCGTTCGTTCGCCTACATAAGGCGCCCGCTCGTGCGAGAGCTCCCGCGAGCGCGTCGTGCAGAGCTGCATGCTCAGAGAGCAACCATTCCACACCAGAACATCCAATCTTTGCCGATATCGACCTCGTATTTGCGAGCGAAGTTCAGTTTGCCATCGTCGGCGACGTCGAATACTGTCAACCCTGCTGGAACCGTCCGAACGGCGCCACCGTCGCGAACGTCAAGCGGCGCAACCGCAGCTGTGACCAGCATTCGTCCGGCCGGATGGATTGAGAATGTCCTGCAATGGAAGGTCAGGGTATCAATGGTCTGGATGAGCGTCGGCTCTCCGCTTGCGGGATTGATCGAAAACACGGCGACAGTATTTTCTCCCTCCCCATGGACCTTTCGGCCCGCGAAATCGATCGTTCCGTCCGAGCGGTTGGCAAGATAGACGAACCGGCCGTTGGGGTGCACGTGGATGGGGCCGACGAACTGGACCGGTAGCCTAGCTTCGTGGTTTTCAGCAGTATATCTTTCGAACAGCGGCTTAGGATCGATGCCTTCGTCACTCGTCCCATAGACCAGCAGCTGGTTGTTGCGTTCCATCGATACGAACATCCACGGTTTTTCCGGATGAAAGTCGACGTGCCGCGGGCCGAAGCCAAGTCCGTTTCCTTTAGTGATCGAAGTCTCATGCGAAAGCTGCCCCGCTTCAAATCGGAAGACTTTCAGGGCTCCGGGATCTTCGGGCTTGCCGGCGCCCGGATCGTTGCCGCGCGTCGGAAGCACGACGAGCTTGCCAGACGGTGAGACACGGACTTGGTGAGCATAGATGCCGGCATCGATTGAGCCGGACTGCTTGATTTCAACTCCGATGGAGCCGTTCTCCCCGAGCGCATGGACGGTCAGATCTGACGGCATGTTGTAAGCAACAAGCAGATAGCGCCCTGCCGGATCGAGCGTGAGGTTAACTGGGCGGTTCTTGAGAAAGACAGGCTCTCCAAATTGCTGCAGCCGCCCCGTGTCTTGATCGATCGCATAGACCGCGACCCCGTGCCGGTCGTCAGCCTTGGAGGTATACCGGTTGCTAAAAGCCACGTAGAGCAGCGGCTTTGATGGATGCTTCCAGGCGTACTGAACCGCCTCTGGCACGCGAATAGTGTCAATTTTCTGCAAGGCGAGCTTCGTGTCGTCGGCCTCGTAACACATCAGCTCGGACCCAACTGCGACGTAGAGGACCGCGCGAGCTGTGTTCTGCGCAGCAACTGCTCGTGGCGATAGCCCCGCTGCGGCAAGGAGGCCTACAAACGTACGGCGGCTGAGTGACACTGCGCGGTTCATGCGTTCAACTCCTCGTAACGTGCTGCTAAGTCTACTCGGCCTCAAAAGGCTGGGCCGGCGGGGCCGGACCAGCCTTCTGTTTATTAGGGCCGCTTTCCGGCTTCGTGAGTGGCGCGAGTCCATGCCCGAGCCTGATCCGAGAGGCTGAAGCCGAGGCCCGGTCGGTTTGGCACGATCATGCGTCCATTCACGACATGGAGTTTCTCGTTGAACATGGCTTCCGACCACTCGAAGTGCTCGACCCAGGGCTCGCGGCCGTAAGCCGCCGTCAGATGAAGGTGGATCTCCATGCAGTAATGGGGAGCGAGCTGCAGCTTCTTATGGTCGGCAAGCGCGAGGATCTTCAGGAAGGGGGTGATGCCCCCGACGCGGGGGGCGTCTGGCTGAATGAAGTCGACCGAATTGTGCCGGATCAGCTCGTAATGTTCATCGACGCTTGTTAGCATCTCACCCGTGGCGATCGGGGTTGCAAGCTCCTTGGCGAGCGCGGCATGCCCTTCGTAATCGTAAGCATCCAGCGGCTCTTCGATCCAGGTCAGGCTGAACTGCTCGGCAATGCGACCAAACCTCAGTGCAGTCGTGCGGTCCCATTGCTGATTGGCATCGATCGCCAGCGGTACGTCGCCAATATGTTTGCGCACTGCCTCGATGCGGGCGAGATCAACCATCGGGTCGGGCTGGCCGACTTTGAGCTTGATGGCGCCGATGCCCTTTTCGAGCGCCATCGAGACGCGCTCCTTGACCTCCTCGATGGGCATGGAGAGATAGCCGCCGGATGTGTTGTAGCAGCGAACCGAATCTCGGTGGGCGCCGAGCAATTTGGCCAGCGGCAGCTTCGCTCGCTTGGCCTTGAGATCCCACAACGCAATGTCAAAGGCGGCAATTGCCTGGGTTGACAGTCCACTACGCCCGACGGAAGCGCCGGCCCAGACCAGCTTGTCCCAGATGCGCGCGATGTCATTGGGATCCTCACCTATAAGTTCACCGGCAATTTCCTTGGCATGAGCGAACTGCCCGGGCCCTCCCGCGCGCTTCGAATAGCTATAGCCGATGCCACTATGGCCCTGCTCGGTTTCGATCTCCGCGAACAGGAACGCGATCTCCGTGAGCGGCTTTTGGCGGCCGGTAAGCACCTTCGCGTCGCTGATCGGTGCGGCAAGTGGAAGGAAAACCAGCGATAGCTTGACCCATGCGATTCGATCGGTGGTGGCTTCGCCGGGCGCAAGTCCCGCAGCTAGCGGATTGGCAATGATGCGTGTCGTGTTTTGCATAAAGTTCATCTGTTCGTCCTCTTTCGTCGTTGAATACTCTTCTGCGGCCCGGCGTCTATTCGGCTGGTATTGGCGCAGCGCGAGGAAGCTCGGGCCTTTCCTGAATGACGGCACGTTGAATCGGGCCCACGATGACCCAGTAGCTGATAATGGCGAGTAGGCCATGGAGGCCGACATAGAGCAGCGCGCCATTGAAGGATCCGGTCGCTGCAAGGATGTAGCCGATCGCAACCGGGGTCGTGATGCCGGCAGTATTACCGATCGCGTTGAAGACGCCGCCGGTCAGCCCGATGACTTCTTTTGGCGCGGTATCGGCCACTACGGTCCAACCTAGCGATCCAAAGCCCTTGCCGAAAAAGGCGGCGCTCATCAGGACTAGGATCAACGTGGTGGAGTCTGTGTAATTGCAGCCGATGATCAGCATCGTCATCAACAGACCAATCGTAATCGGCGTCTTCCTCGCGGTGCTTAGCGATCCGGTCCTGCGAAGAAGCCAATCTGAGAAGAAGCCGGTCATGACGCCGCCAACGAAGCCGGCGATGGCCGGGATGGTCGCCACTAAACTTGCGTCGAGTACCGAAAAGCCGCGGGCCTTGACGAGATAGCTCGGAAACCAGGAGACGAAGAACCAGGTGATGGATGTAATGCCGTACTGCGCGAGGAAGATGCCGACGAGCATGCGGCTGCGGAAGACTTCGGCCAGATCCGACCATTTTGGACCGCGCTCGGCGGAGCGCACAGGAGCTGCGCCGAGGTCGACAAGGCCGCCACCAGAGCGAATGTGATCGAGTTCAGCTGGCGCGACTTTTGGATGTTGAGCAGGCGGATAGTACGTGACGAACCAGAGGGCGGAGAATGCGAGCCCTAGGACGCCCATCACAGTGAAGATGTGCTCCCAGCCGAAGCGATGATCTAGATAGCCCATCAAAGGCGTGAAGATCACGAGGGAGACATATTGCGCGCTGTTGAAGATCGCGCCGGCAATGCCGCGCTCGCTCGATGGAAACCAGGCAGCGATGATGCGCCCAGCAGCCGGCCCGACTGGAGATTCGAACACGCCAAGCAGGAAGCGCAAGGCGAGCATGGCCAGAAACGGATAGGCGAGCCAGGCCACGCCGCTCATCAGGAACGTGACGACCGACCAGAGGATCAATCCGACCAGGATGCTGAGCTTTGCGCCGAGCTTGTCCGTGATCCAGCCAGCGGGCACCTGAGCCAGCACGTAGGCCCATGCGAAAGCGGAAAACATCCAGCCGAGTTCGACCGGGCTGATGCCAAGAGCCTTGGACATATTGGGGCCCGCGATCGAGAGCGTCGCTCGATCGCCGCTGCTTAGTGCCAGCAACATCGTGATGAGTGCCAAGATCACGAAACGAAATTGGAAGCGCGCCACTCTGCTCCCTGACATACGATCCTCCCGTCGAGGTTTTCCCGGATCGATCTCTCGCCGATCACGGAGCCCAACCTAGACGCAGGATCAATTCACGTCTAAACTCAATTTTGGATCGAGCTAATACCTTAAAGTTATCAATGATCGAATTTGCACAAATTCGTGCCTTTGTTGCGGTTGCCGACGAGCTTCATTTCGGGCGAGCGGCCAAGCGCCTCAACATGACTCAGCCGCCACTCAGCCGGCACATCCAGATGCTCGAGCAACAGCTCGATGTGACGCTGCTTGAGCGAACGAGCCGGTCGGTTGAGCTGACCGTCGCTGGAAGGGCGTTTCTCTCTGAAGCGCGAGGGCTGCTTCAGCAACGGGAGAATGCGGTGAAGGCTGCGCGACAAGCAGCCTTATTGGCTGGTGGTGCCCTGACGATCGGCTTCGTGGGTGCTACAACTTACGGGTATTTGCCTTGGCTTGCCTCGTGCTTGCGCAGCGAACTACCGCACATCGAAGCAAGCTTTGTCGAGCTGACCTCGCGCGAGCAGCTCGAAGCTCTCAAATCAGGGCAAATCGATTTCGGCTTGGTGCGCCCATTGCAGACGGCCGAGACGGTCAGAAGCGCATGCGTGTTCCGCGAGGAGCTGGCGCTCGCCCTGCCACTCGATCACCCGCTCGCGGGGCGGCGCCGGCCCGAGCTTGAGCAGCTCGATGGGCAACCCTTCATCATGTATTCGAGCGCTGGCCCCTACATGAACTCGCTGCTGACCATGGCGTTTGGAGCCGCCGGCATCCGGCCGAATGTCGTGCAGTCGATGAGCCAGGCACAAGCCATCCTCGCGCTGGTCAGCACGGGGTTGGGTCTTGCGATTGTTCCCGGAGAGACCCGCAATGCCTGCTTCGACAATGTCGTGTTTCGGCCTATCCGCTTTGGGCGCTCTATCTTTGCTGAATTGCACGCCATCTGGAGAAGTGACAATCGCAATCCTGTTTTACCGCGCCTGCGCGAGCTTGCCTTTCGGGACGAGGGCAGCGGTGTCCGCCGGCCCTTGCAGCTGCAGCCCTAGAGGCCACTAACCAGAACGCGGACCCGGATTCGGTCCGCCACCGCCGCCCTGGGGTGGCTCGTCGCTTACTTCTGCAATGATGTTAAATGGTTGACGAAAGGTCGTAGTGAAGGCCCTGCGTCACTTCGATAAGATTTATCTTATTGTCAACCTTGTGTATTATAAGAAAAAGCTTATTACCGCGGGAAATATTAATATGGTATTCCTTATAGATTTATCAGCTCGTTATATGGTATATCTTATCGGATGAAAGACGCTATCCGGCATCTCGACAGCCGCTTTGCCGCGCTCCGAGCGCTCTCGCACTCCCAGCGCCCTCCCAAGGGCTGGATTCGCGCGATCCGCGACGCCCTCGGCATGACCACCGCCCAATATGCCAAGAGGCTGGGGGTTTCGCAGCCACGCATCGTGGAACTCGAAAAATCCGAGCAAGGCGGCAGCGTAACCCTCAATACGCTTCAACGCGCGGCCGAGGCCCTCGGCTGCAGGCTGGTCTATGTGCTTGTACCCGACCGCCCCCTCGCAGAAGTTGTAACCAAGCGAGCTGCTGAGGTCGCCGAGCGGCAATCACGAGCTATCGAGCAAACGATGCGGCTCGAGGACCAAGCGGTGGAGGACAATCAGGCTGCCCGCGCGCTTCGGGAACAAGCGATCGAGGATTTGTTGAAACGCCCCGCGCGCCTCTGGGACGACGAATGACTGAGACTGATCTGCATGCCGCCGACGATCACGCGACACCGCTGACCCCTCAGGAGCGCGAAGATCTTATCCCAACGCACATTACCTTACGTAGCGAGTTGAACGAACTGGAGCAGCAGAACATCGCGACGGCAAACCGCTGGGCGTTTGGCCGCCGCAAGGTTCCGACGCGGGAAAGTTTTCTCAAGAGTTTGCATCGGCGCATGTTCGAACGCGTCTGGCGCTGGGCTGGAAAATTTCGAACGACGGAGCGCAATCTTGGTGTCGCGCCACATCTGATCGAAATTTCGCTGCATCAGGTGCTCGACGACGCAAGGTATTGGATTGAGAACAACACCTATCCACCGGACGAACTTGCGGTTCGCTTCCATCACCGCCTCGTATCCGTACATCCGTTCCCAAACGGCAACGGTCGCTGGTCACGATTGGCTGCTGACTTGTTGATCGTGCAGCTTGGGGGCCGGCGCTTTACATGGGGCGCCGCCGGCTTGCAGACAGCCGGCACCGCACGCAGGGCCTACATTGCAGCGCTTCAGGCTGCCGACAACCATGATTTCGGGCCCCTCATCGCTTTCGCGCGATCATAAAATGCCCGGCCCACCATCGGGCAAACCCTAACTAAACCAAGGCGCTTTCCTTAGCTAACTCGGTCTACGTCGGAATCAACAGCAGGGATCCGCAGATTTCGCCTGTAGAGCAGCCGTTCGAACGCATACTGTGTGAGCAAGAGATCGAAAGGCTCGTTACGCTGTTTGCAAGATTGAGCAGGCGGCCACGGATGGATGCTCCGACATTCGTCAGCGGCCTACGCATTCAAGGTCAGCGTCTCAAGGCGCGGCTGAACGATTTTGTCCCATATGCCGGCTTCGGCGGCGTATTTTGCGATTTCGGAGGGTGTCGCTTTGCGCAGTCTGATCGCGTCTTTCATCGCTTGCGTGGCGTGCGCAAGGCCTGTGGGGACGTTGTAGAAGGCTTTTTGACGTTGGCCGCTCTTGAAGAGATCGACGATAGTTTTGGCCGGTGTGTAGATCGGTACCGAGATCCCTTCGATGGTGTAATGCTTGATCCCCTTGTCAAACTCCTTGGGACCAAAGCGCGTAATTTGAATGCGAGGCCGCGCAATCTTGGGCCGCCAGTCGCGCGGACCGATCGCCATCCATACATAGGGCGGGATGCGGTCTGTCAGCTCATGGAAGGCGAGCGCAGACTCGTAACAGATGACGCCGTTTCGAATGAGTTTCGCAGCAACTGCGAGCGAGTGGTTACTGTCGAGCAGTGCATCGGGTAGCTGGTAAAGGCCGCGGCTGAGCTGATTGAGCGTGCCCTTCTGTTCCATTCGGGAAATGGTTGCGGCCGTGATCCCTTCCTGGAGAAATTCAGAAAGGCGCATCATGCCCCGCTTCTGAAGAAGCGAGATCGCCCTATCCCTCTGGCGTTGTGGTTGCTTCCTCATGGAAACCCGCATGATACAAAACCTTGCAAGTGTCAAGATTTTGCACAAGGAGTTATATCAATGCGACGTTCCCACAAGACAAATGCCTTTTTGAAACCAAGCACATAACCCCTCGCTTCACTGGCTCGGAATCTGCCCCTCCGGGTCTCACCATGTGGGCAACCCGGCTGGATGAGGCGCACCAAGCCTGCGACAGGCTGGATGGTCTCGTCTCGTGAACCTAAAATTGGGCCATGTCTGAACACGAAGTCGAGTGGTCGCCGGAGCTGATCCATCCTAAGAATGTCGCCGGGACGGCGCTTCTGGGAAAGGCCTGCGATATTCTCGAGCTGATCGGCAGATCACCCGGCGTCCTCGACCAGGCGCGTCTTGCGGACCAGACGGGCATCCCCAGGGCGACCCTGTATCGCATCCTTGCGGCGCTGATCTCGCGTGGACTGATCCGGGCAGATCCGCGCACCCAGGCCTACACGCTTGGTTTCAACTTTCTCGATCTTGCACAGAATGCTTGGTCGTCGTCTGACCTTGCGTCAATTGCGTCCGTAGAGTTGAGGCGCTTACGCGATTTGACCGGTGAGACCGCCTATCTCGCGGTTCAAGACGGTCACCACGTGCTCTCGCTCGGCCGCTTCGAGAGCGCACATTCCGAGCGATCCAATGCGAGGCTCGGCGCGCTTAAACCGATGCATTGCACAAGCCAGGGCAAGGCGATCCTCGCTCATCTCTCCGACGCGCAACTCGACTTGGTGGTCCGCGACGGGCTTGCCAAGTTTACCGAGAAGACGATTTGTGACGGCGAGCAGTTGAAGGCACATCTGGCCATCGTCCGTGCGCGCGGCTATGCGATCGATGACGAAGAGATAGTTCTCGGCACCCGCTGCGTCGGAACGGCTATTCTCGATCCCGCCGGCAAACCGCTTGCGGCCATCAGCGTGGCCGGCCCGACTTTTCGCATCACCGCCGAGCGCGCCGAACGATTAGGGCAAGAGCTCGTTGATGTCGCAAGACGGATTTCGAGCCTGCTCGCACCTGCCATCAAGAGCGCTCGGCATGATCCGGGAAATTACAAGGTCTGGACGAAGAGCACAGCCTTTGTGGGCGCGGCGCCGCGCTGGGATGCGCGCGCGCAGAACTTGGTTTGGGCCGACCTGTTGGCGCCTGCTATCCGCGCCGACGGCGGGCATCCCTTCACCGTCTCGCTGCAGGCGCTCTCTGAGGGCATCAACTCGCTGTGCCTTGTCGAGGGCGGCGTCGCCTATTCAGTTGGCCATGACATCGTGATCGACAATTTATCGGGCGGCCAGGAGCGCATTGAAGGAAAGCCGGGTATTTCCTTCAAAGTGCTGCGCGTCTCGGAGGCTGGTGAGATCTGGGCAGCAGCCTACAGCGCCGAGGCCAACATAAGCCTGGTTGGACCGTGGCGACGGCAATCGGGGATGGAACCGGTGTTCGAAGTGCAAGGCCAGGTGAGCGACATCGCCTTTTGCGGTGATGCCGGCCTGTTCGCGACGGAGCCATCGCGTCAATGCGTCTATCTGCTTGAGCGAAAGGCGGCGCGAAAGCGAAAATTCGCCGATATTCCGAAGGTCGCGGGCGCTCCTTGCGCCCTCGCCGTCGACGAGCAATTTAACCCATGGGTTGGATTGTCGGACGGCTGGAGCGTCGTGAAGCTTAATGAGAGCGGAGAGATTGAGCGAACCGTCGCCCTCCCCGTGCCAAGACCAACCGGTATCGCGTTTGGAGGAGCCTCCCTGTCCGAGCTCTTCGTGACCAGTGCCCGCACCGGCCTGTCGCGCGAAAGCCTCGCCAATGCTCCTCTTTCGGGACACCTCCTGTCGATCGATGTCGGCGAGCGCGGCCTCGCCGATCCAGTCGCAAGGCTTTGACCCAGGCCACTCGCATTATGCCCCAAAGCAACACCGTACCCAAGATCATCTCACTGCAAACCTTTCCGGTGCGCATTCCGTTCGCCGATGGCGGCCCGGGCACGGGCGGCACGCCGTCCCGCTGGCATCGCCTCGACATGGTGCTGATTCGTATCGAAGATGAGGATGGGCATGTCGGCTGGGGCGATGCCTTTGCCTATTTCTGCTTGGAGGCGGTGCGCGCGGCCGTCGATCACATGATCGCGCCGTTTGTGACCGAGGCAGCCATCGACGATATCGCTGCCTGGAACCTGGAGGTGCAAAAGAAACTTCATCTCTTTGGACGCTACGGCATAACCATGTTCGCGCTGTCAGGGGTCGACATCGCGCTGTGGGACTTGAAGGCGAAACGGCAGGGCGTGCCGCTATGGCGGCTTTTCCGGGCGAATGCGCCGACGCACCGGCCGGCCTATGCGAGCCTCGTCAGGTATGGCGACAAGGACCTCGTCGCTGAGCAATGCAAGCGGGCGCTCGAGCGCGGCTACCGGCACATCAAGCTTCACGAGATCGCCCCGGATGTAATCAGGCACGCGCGCGAGGTCATCGGGCCCGGTGTCGCGCTGATGGTTGACGCCAATTGCGCCTGGTCCATGCAGGAGACGATCGCTTTGCGAGAAACGTTCCGCGCCTGCAACACCTTGTGGGTGGAGGAGCCGGTATTCCCGCCCGACGACTACAAGAGTATGGAGGAGATTGAGAAGGCCGCAATCCCCGTTGGCAGCGGTGAGAACGCCAGCACGGCCTTTGATTTCATGCGGATCATCAACGCTGTTACCTATCCACAGCCGAGTATGACAAAAGTCGGCGGGATCTCCGAATTCGTCAAGATCTTGGCCGCATGCGAGCGACACGGTAAGAGCGTCATGCCACATACGCCTTACTTCGGGCCGGGATATCTTGCGACCCTGGCGATGCTGCCTTTGATGCAGGAGAAGACGCTGATCGAGTTCCTGTTCGTCGACCCTGAAGTGTGGCTCGCGAGCACACCGAAGCCGGTGAAGGGGGTTGTCAGCGCATCTGATCGCATCGGCATCGGCTTTGAACCAGATCTCGATGTCCTCAAGCGCTACGCTCCCCGCACCTGATCTCAACATGTGAGACGGCGCACTCGCTGCGAGCTTGATAGGCCTTCCGCCGAGCACTGCTGCCGCTATGGTGATGCCTGAAGGCAAGCATTGCACTGCTTGCGCTGGTTTAGATTCCGTTCTTGGAGGTAGATACGCATGGCTCCGATTGCTTCCCAAACCCTCGAAAAGCTGAAGGCCTGCTCGACAGCGACGCTGACCACGCAGCTCTTCAAGCGCAACTATCGTCAGCAATTCCTGGTTGGGATCACGCCGCTCAATCCGAGCGCTGGTGCGTTTGCCGGGGAGGCTTTCACCTTGCGCTTCATTCCCTCGCGGGAAGACAAGGACTGGGATCTTTCTGATCTCCGCAAGCGGGGTGAGGACAATATGCAGTGGGAGGCCGTGGAGGCGATTGGTGCAGGCCAAGTCCTGATGATCGACAGCCGCAACGACCCGCGTGCCGCATCGGCCGGCAACATGTTGATGACGCGCATGATGCGCAAGGGCGTTGCGGCAGCCATTACCGACGGCGCATTCCGCGACGGGACAGAAATCTCAAAAATGGCGTTTCCCGCTTACTGCAGGGCCAACACGGCCTCGACGCGCCCTGCCTATCATCGCGCGGTTGACATGCAATTGCCAATCGGCTGCGCCGATGTTGCCGTTTACCCCGGCGACATCATCGTCGGGGACAGCGATGGCGTCGTCGTCATCCCACGTGCCATCGCCGAGGAGGTGGCGGAGGAGTCTCATGAGCAGGAGCTGCGCGAGAGATTTCTATTCACCAAGATCGATGCTGGCGCGCCTCTTTGGGGCACCTACCCGCCGAACGAGGCAACGCTGAAGGAATACGCGGAATGGCGAGCCCGGCGAGCGGCGGAGTAAAGCGATGGGTGCGCTCACGAAAGCCGCGCAGGCGGAGGCCTTGATCCGCCGATACTTTCAAGCCTGCAACGATGCCGATCACCAGGCGCTGCTGGACTGCTTCACGAGCAATGCTGTCCACTATTTCCCACCCGGCCTGCCTGGTGCGCCCTGGCGCGGCGCTCAGGCAATAGCCGACGGCTGGGTCTGGTGTGTCAAAACGATGGGATCGCGCTGGACCATTGAGAAGGTTCTGGCCAGCTCGGACGGCCACGAAGCGGTGATCGAATGGACCCATTGGAAGACGGCCCTTGGTGAGGTGCTGCGCGGCGATGAATGGTACGTCTTCAACGACGACGTCACACGGATTGCCGAGATCCGGGCCTACTATGCCTCTCCCGTCAACAAGGCCGAGACAGTCAACAAGCTGCATGACTTCGACTATGAGGCCAGGGGCTATGCCATGGCGCCGCCCTCGCCTCCGCCCAAATTGTCCTGAAGCGCCCGGGCCTGTTCATGACCTCACTGACCGGAAAGACACGCGTTCATGCGCTAATAGGCTCGCCTATTTCGCAGGTGCTGGCACCGGGCTGGCTGACCAAGCGAATGGAGGATGCCGGATATGACGGTGTGCTGGTGCCGCTGCAGGTCGAGAGAGGCAATCTTGACACGGCTCTGGCGGCCCTCAAAGCAATGCTCAACATCGACAGTATTCTTATCACGCTGCCACACAAATTCGGGGCGATCGCGCATTGCGACCGCCTGTCTGATCGCGCCAAGGTCCTCGGGGCGATCAACGCCATGCGACGAGAACAGGACGGCCGCTGGCTCGGCGACAATTTCGACGGTGCCGGTCTGACTGCCGGATTGAAGAAGGCGGGCCATGCCATCGCCGGCAAAAACGTGTTCATGGTCGGCGCGGGCGGTGCAGGCTCCTCGATCGGCGTCTCCATGCTCGAAGAAGGCGCCCGCCGGTTGACCTTCCACGACCTCGACGCGTCAAACCAGAACAGCCTGTTTGACAGGCTTAGTAAGGCATATCCAGGCAAGGTCTCCATCGATACTGCCGTTCCTCGCGATTGCGATATTGTCGTCAATGCGACGTCGGCAGGCTTGCGGGACGGCGACCCGCTACCAGTCGATCCCGCTCAACTTGCGCCGCACATGATCGTTGCCGACGTTATCACCGATCCGGTCCCGACAAGGCTCCTGTCGGAGGCAGCCAAGATTGGCTGCGCCACGCGAGACGGCACGCACATGCTGGATGGACAGATCGCGCTTCTGTTCTCCTTCATGACCTCTGGTCATTGAGCATCAGACCGCTCACTAACGGCGACAGTCTCACGAAGTGAGACGATCTCTCGCGGACAATGAAAGACGGGCTTCACGTTGAAAGCCGCGCTCGCTAACGTTTCGCGCAATCATAACAACAATACTTGGCACTCTGGAGGAGACACTTGCGAACGCCATCGAGGCGGTCGGGCCAAAGGAATCGATCGCCGCCTGCTCCCTGAGTGGTCGCTCTGCCTGGCACCGCCGCGACGAGAATAACGCCGGGGCGGAAGCGGATGCGCTCCGAATACCGAGTCCGAATCGACCTCTTCTAGCCGAAAATCTGGGCGTAGCTCTAATTCGAACAGTCAATTGCCATCGGGAGGATTGAAAATGAAGACTCTTGCTAGAGTTTTGACAGCTGCTGTTGTCTCGCTGGCCCTCTTGGGGCAAACAGCGACAGCCGGGACGCTTGAGAAGATCAAGTCCGCGGGTATCATTCGCATCGCCGTCGATCTCAGTGTCCCTCCCTGGGCATTCAAGGACGAAGACCTCAATCCCACTGGCTCGGAAGTCGAAACAGCTAAGCTCTTGGCTGCCGATCTCGGCGTGAAGATGGAGATCGTGGGGACGAACAGCGCCAATCGCATTCCTTTCCTGATGTCGCATCGCGCAGACGCAGTCCTTTCGGCCTTGTCGATCACTGATGAGCGCAAGAAGCTGATCGCGTTCTCGCTGCCATATTCTGGAGCGACGTCCTATGTGGCAGCACCGAAGAGCATGCAGATCAAGACGTTCGCTGATTTGTCGGGAAAGCGCATTGCCGTCACGCGCGGCACGACGAACGATGCGGATGTGACTGCGGCGGCCCCGCGAGATGCGGAAATCGTGCGCTTTGAGGATGAAGCAACGACCATGACGGCGGTCGTGTCCAACCAGCTTGACTTGGTCGCGCAGGTGCCGACCCTTGTCGACCTGATCAATAAGAAGAACCCGGCCAAAGAGCTTGAGCTGAAGCTGCCGCTTCGGACCGCGCCTATGGGTGTTGGCATGCGTAAGGAGGATACGGATCTGAAGGAATGGGTCGACAGCTGGGTGAAGAAGAACATCGCCAACGGAAAACTCCAAGCGATCTTCAAGAAGTTTCAGGGCGCCGACCTGCCCCAGGAAGTCATCGCCGCGTCTCAATGACATGGCCTACGGCCCTTGAAACGAGCAAAGTCCTATGACTTACAATTTCGACTTCGCAGCCGTGCTGGCTTATTGGCCGCTCCTGTTGGAGGGTATCTGGACGACGCTACGGCTCACTTTATTCTGCACGGTGTTCGGCATCCTTTTAGGTGGTGCCTGCGCCGTGGTCCGGACCGGCGGGCCAACCTGGGCCCGTTGGATCGTCTCCTTGTATGTGGAGTTCATCCGCAATACGCCGCTGCTCGTGCAGTGCTACTTCCTAATCTTTGGCATTGCGAGCATGGGAATTCGGTTGCCCATCCTGGTTGGTGCGACCATCGCGCTGACGGTCAATATCGGAGCTTATACGACTGAGATCGTGCGTGCGGGCATTGAATCGATCCATCGCGGCCAGCTTGAGGCGGCGACCTGCCTTGGACTGTCGCGCACCCAAACCTATCTGCATGTGATTATTCGGCCAGCGCTGGAGCGCGTCTATCCGGCGCTGTCGAGCCAGTATGTTCTGTTGATGCTGGCCTCGAGCATCGTGTCCTCGGTTGGCGTTGAGGAGCTATTCGGGATCTCTAACCGTATCCAGAGCGAGACTTATCGCAATTTCGAAATCTTCGTCGTGCTCGGCGGCATCTATCTAGGTCTCGCCATACTGGTACGTGGGGGTTTTGCTCTCCTCGGGCTTGCGATGTTTCCTCGCCGCCGCAAGCTCGGAACCCCGCTGTGAGCATGGAGATAGCAGATGAATAGCGCCTACATTCTCTCGTTGCTCCAGGGGCTATGGGCGACGGTCGTATTGAGCCTGTTAACTTTCCTGTTTGGCGGCATCGCCGGCTTCATCGTCGCTCTGGCACGCATCTCGCGGAATTGGGCGATTTCGCGCGGGGCGGCGGCCTATATCGAGATCATGCAGGGACTTCCGTTGCTCGTCCTCATGGGTCTGTGCTTTTACGGGCCGAGCATTTTGGGCTACGACTCCTTATCTCCGCTGACGGCAGCGACCTTCGCGCTCACACTTTACAGCAGCGCCTATCTGGGCGAGATCTGGCGCGGCTGCATTCAGGCGGTGGCGAAGCCGCAATGGGAAGCCGCAGAGTGCCTCGGCCTGACGCGCTGGCAGCGCATGAGGGCTGTCATCCTGCCGCAAGCTCTGCGCATTGCCATTCCACCGACAGTCGGCTTCTTGGTCCAGATCGTCAAGAACACATCGATCGCCTCACTTGTGGTCGGATACGCCGAGCTCTCCTACAACGCAAAGATCATCAACAACGCAACATTTGAGCCGTTTCTCTACTTCGGCATCGCTGCCCTGATGTACTTTGCGATCTGCTATCCGCTGTCGGTTCAAAGCAGAGCCCTCGAAAGGAAACTCAATGTCGCCAATCGTTGAATTAAAGGACGTGCGCAAGAGCTTTGGCGAGCTGGAAGTCCTTAAAGGTGTCACCTTTGAGGTGAACAGGGGCGAAGTCGCCGCTATCATCGGCCAGAGCGGATCGGGCAAGAGCACGGCGCTACGTTGCATGGATCGCCTGGAGACCATCCAAGGCGGCTCGATGCTGATCTGCGGCCACGAGCTCCATGATGACGACATCGACTTGAAGTCTTTGAGACGCGATGTCGGAATCGTTTTTCAAAGCTATAACCTCTTCCCGCACCTGACCGTGGCCGAAAATATCATGTTGGCCCCGCGCATGGTAAAAGGCATGAAGCAGCGGCAGGCCCGCGAAATTGCGGATACTGTGATCGCCAAAGTGGGGCTGCGGGAGAAGATGGACTGCTATCCGGAACAGCTTTCCGGCGGGCAACAGCAGCGCGTAGCCATTGCCCGCAGCCTTGCCATGGAGCCTAAGTTGATGCTGTTCGATGAAGTGACTTCAGCGCTCGACCCGCAGCTTACGGGAGAAGTGTTGCGTGTCATGGAGCAGCTCGCGGCCGACGGCATGACCATGATCCTGGTGACCCATGAAATGGCCTTTGCCCGCAAGGTGGCGGACCGCGTCATTTATATGCGCGATGGCAAGGTGCACGAAATGGGATCGTCGGACATCCTGCGGATGCCTGCGACGCCCGAGCTGGCGGCGTTCGTCGCCGAATCAGCTGAGCATTAAGCTGCGGCAGTGAACGGGCGCTCAAACGGTCCATCTCAAATGGTTTGAATGGCGTTCTATGATCACCAACCAGCTTTTGACGGCCGGTGCGGCTCGACTTGGCTTCTCGGCGTCCGCTGGCGGACGCGTGACCTCTCTCGAGCTGTGCAGCAGCAAGGGTAGCGGCTTGCCGCGACGGGTCTTGCGTCCGTTCCCGGCCGGGGTAGAGCCCGCTCAGTTACTGCGCTGGCCCAAGGGTGGTATCTATCCCCTCGTCCCCTATAGCAACCGCGTGAGGGATGGGGTTCTTCTCTTCCAGGGTAAGCGGTACGAGCTTGCGGCCCATCCCGACGCGCTGCCGCATACGTTGCACGGGCATGCGCACAGGATGCCTTGGGAGACGATCTCGCTGACGCCATCGCAGGTGACGATGCGATACTCGCACAAGGGAGGCGCCGACTGGCCTTGGGCGTTCAGCGCAACTCTTAAGGTCGAACTTGAACCCTCGCGTGCCATATTTTGTCTCAATCTTCGAAACGAGGCGCAGACGCCGATGCCGGGTGGAATCGGCCTGCATCCCTATTTCGAGCACCAAGTCGATGACAACATAGAGTTTGACGCACCGATCGACTGGGCCGTGACGACGGACTATCTCGCCGCGCTGCCGGATGCCCATTCTGCCGGGCCCACAGCAGATTCATTGCCGCCCGGTGAGGTGACGCTTTATCGCAGTGGATGGCGCGGGCTCTGCGTTATTCACCGCTCGAATGGTGATCGGATTGAAATGCGAGGGGATCCTGCATTTTCGCATTTTGTGCTGCATCGGCCCGCTGATGCCGCACATCTATGCGCAGAGCCCGTCAGCCACGTTGCGGACGGGTTCAACCTGTTCGCTCGCGGTTGTGCTGACACTGGAACTGTGATTCTGGAACCCGGAGACGAGCTGAAGGGCTCTGTTGTGATTTCCATGAGTTGATAGCCGCGGATGGTCAAAGCTGCGGATGGCGTCGGACATTTGGTCTCCCTTTGCAAGCGCCGCGCCCCGGCAGGGATGGACCGTTCAGGCGAGCATTGTTCGAAAGTGCCAAACATTGCGAGACCCTAGCCTGCCAGTTGCATGCATTACCGAGAGATTCCGCTGAGCGGACGAAGTAATTCAGGGAACATAGACTGATGTGAATAGGGATAGGGTGCTGGCGAGGCGCTCACTTGGTTCAAGCGCTCCACCTCCTTGATGGAAAGTTGCCAGTCGAGGGCTGCGATGTTTTCAACGAGCTGTTCGGCCGTGCGGGCGCCAATGACGACACTTGAGACGGTTGGCCGGGCGAGTAGCCAATTGATCGCAACTTGAGACGCGCTTGTCCCGCGCTCCTGCGCGATATCGTTGAGCGCATCCACGATGTCAAAGAGCTTGGCGTCGCGCTCGGTCAGGCCTCCGAATTTCGCCGCTCGGCTGTCGGCCTGCGGCGGCCGGTCACGGCTGATCTTGCCGCTAAGCTTGCCGCCGGATAGCGGGCTCCATATGATGGCGCCTATGCCCTGATCGAAACCCGCGGGCATCAATTCGTGTTCATAGTCCCTGCACAGCAAGGAATAGTGGACCTGATGCGAGATGGGGCGCGGCAAGCCAAGCCAGTCAGCGGTGGTGGCCATCTTGGCCAGCTGCCATCCGGAGAAGTTAGACGCCCCAATATAGCGGACCTTCCCGGCCTTGATCAGTTCCTCGAAGGCGCGCAGTGTTTCCTCGATCGGTGTATTTTCGTCATAGCCGTGGAGTTGCAGCAGGTCGAGGTGATCGCAGCCAAGTCGCTTCAGCGAGGCCTCGCACGCCATTATGATGTGCTGCCGGCTCGCCCCCATTCCGTTCGGCCCGCTATGCGAGCGGTAGCCGAGCTTGGTGGCGATCAGGGCCTGCGATCGGCGTGAGCCCAGAGCCTTTCCGAGGATTTCTTCCGCCGCGCCCATCGAGTAGACGTCGGCGGTGTCAAAGAGATTCAGCCCCGCATCGAGGCATATGTCGACGAGCCGTCGGGCCTCCGATAGATCGGTCGTGCCCCACTTGCGAAAGAACTCGTTCCCACCGCCGAAAGTCGCTGTCCCAAAGGCCAGGGCTGGGATCCTCAGCCCTGAACGGCCGACACCCCTATGTTCCATCACATTGTCCTAGCCATAAGCACCCTGTGCTTGCCTCGTTGCAAAGCGGCTCATTTTGGATGCTCGATCTCGGGGGAGCGTCATCAGACTTCATCAATCACAGCGCCCATCTCGATCCGGGTCTGGCTCGACACAAGAGCACGGATCCGAGCCTTGCGGACGGGAGCGTGCCTGGAGTTACGGTGCGCCTCGACGGCCTCGTAGTCGTCGAAGAGTTCATTGGACATGAAAGTATCCGGCAGCACCACGCCATCAGGATTAACCGCCTGCAGGATTTCGAAGCGACGACAGCCAGGCTCCTCCGCCAGGGCGATTGCCGCAGCCTCTAGTAGTGTAGCCCTCAATTCCTCCTCACAACCCGCCTTCGCGACAAAGCGCGCGACGATGGCTAAAGTTCCTGACATGGCTTTCTACCTCAAGAGCGGAGAGACGGTCGCGGCATATGCCGACCGATAAGAAACAAGAAATAAGCCGCCGGTCGTCACGGGCGCGAGCGCTAGAAATCGAAAGGATCGCGCTCGACGAGACTAACCCAACGAAAGCCTCCCCTGGCGCACTTGGAAGGGGCTCAATTTAGCCGAAGGCGCAGGTCAAACCGGCAGCCCAGAGCTTCTCAGAAAGGACTGCCTGGCTTGGATCGCATCGGTTCGTGCAAACCGATGCGCTAAGATGCAAAGAACCGCTAGTCAGTCATTGAAGGGTATACCAGGCGCCGGTGTCGTCGGAAGCCCCGGCTCGGTAATGCGCGCGCAGTTGCTTGGCGTCTTTTTGCCTTCAAGTGTCTGTTTGAAGAACGCCAATGCGTCCGGGAAAGCGGCAATCAGGCCCCCGTTGTGAGTGGCACCAGGATAGGTGTTCCAAACGACCTCGTTTCCGGCCGAGCATAAGGCCGCCACGGCTGCATATTGGCGACGGGGCGGCAGTACTGAATCGGCCAGACCCGTGCCAAGCAGAACGGGCACCGGCAGCCGCACGGGCTTCATGTCGGTCGGAGACGCAAGGCTCGCTTCGATGTTCGCGATCGGTTGGACATAGGCGTTGTCGGCGGTGACAGTATCTTTCTGCGCGATCGCGCGCATCTCGCCGGTGCAGCCTTCTCGTGCTGCGCGTAAGACGAGCCTTCCCTTGTCAGTCACGAGGTTGTCTACGGGGGGTGCCTCATCGGGAAGCGAACCGCCGAGCATCATGAGGGTGAGGTAAATCGGCGAGCCAACCTTGAATGCCTCCGCAGGCCGGTAAGGGCCGTCGGGAAAGGTCGACACGACCCCTGTGGCGACTGTGGCGAGCAAGGGTACATCTGGCGCATAGTTCGGTGCGACCGTTGTTGCGCCCAAAGCTGCGCCTGAGCCTTGCGACTGACCACTGATGAAGACCTTGGGAGCGAGCTTGTCGCCATGGGCGGCGCGCGCTGCCCGGACGGCATCGAGCACGGAATGCCCTTCAGCTTCCCAGATCAGGTAAGGATGCGGGCCGGGACCGCCGAGACCCTGGTAATCGGTGGCAACGACCGCAAACCCATTCTCTAGCCATTTTTGGATGTAGGTTGCATCGCGCGGCTTGTGCCCGGCCCAGGACGGCGCGCACACGTCCGCAACGCCCAGCGTGCCATGAGCCCAGGCCACGAGGGGCCAGCCTCCGGCCGGCGGTTCTCCAACCGGCAGATACAGTGTCCCGCTCACCGGTACGATCCCGGCGTGCCAACGTACATCCGTCGAACTGTAGAGAATGCGTTCGGCGAGAGCCGCTTTCGTGATCTCCGGCTGGGCCTTCATTGGCTCTTCACGCAGCATCACGCCCGGCCTTGTGGGCAGCGGATCGGTCCAACGATAAAAAGCCGATAGGTTTTGATCGCCCCATTGGGGGCCAGTCGGCAGCGCGGTGTTCTGCGCGAAGGCCTCGGATAATGCCAAGGCCGAAAGGATCGAGATTGCGAGCACCGACTTCATTGTGAACCTGTTGGGATTGAGCTTTAGCAGCCTGTTCATTTTCTTCATCCGATCTGGTTCCATAACGGGCTATCGTGCGATGGACTTGAGCGCCTCTTCATGGGCAGCGCGCAGGAGGCCGAGAATGTAGCCGTTTGCGAACGCAAAGCCTATCACGTAAGAGGGATCATCCTGATGACGCGGACTATGATCGGCCAGCAGTGAGCCGCCGCTGTCGCGAAGCAGGCGAATGATGTTGAACAAGTCCACATCGCCCTCGTCATGATAGACCTCGACGAAGTCGTTCTGGCTGGCGCGGACATTGCGGAAGTGGATCTGATGAATCTTCTTTCTCTTGATCAAACCGTATAACAGCGCAAGCTGATCAACCCCTTCAGGCATCGATTCCCGTGAGACCCCGGTATCGTATTGAAAGCCATTATGAGGTGAATCGTACAGCTTCTCGTATTTGAGCAGCGCGTTCGCATAATCGCCGGCATCGAAGCTGTCGACACCGAGATAGCCGAGAGGCAGGCCGCCCGGATCGTAGGGGTGGCAAGCCATTTTGACCCCGCTCTCCGCGGCCACGGGGATGACGCGGGACGCCCAAACATGCAGGCGCTCCCAATAGTCGTCCGCTGAGACACGGCCTGCAGGGGTCGGCGGGAGGTCGCGCCAATTGTCTTCTAGCTTGAACGCGTCGTATTCCGACCCACCACGGCCCTGAACTTTGCGATTGCGCCGGATCGGGGTCAAATTCCAATGATAGCTGATGATCTTGACCCCGGCGCGGCCGGCGGTTTGGACGTTTTCGCAAATCAGATCCAGATAACGGTCGCGTTCCGGCCCCGGCGCCATCGCGATGTACGCCGAATCCATCCGGATGCTCTCCCAGATGAGATCGTTTTTCTGCAGCGTGTCGGCGATGCGCATCATGCCTTCGAGGCTCCAGCGCGTGGTGGGCTGAAGCCGCGCGCCTCCCATGCCCGTGCCGAGCGCCTGAGCGCGAGCAAGCGCACCCTCGTCGGGCGTATCGCTTCCAAAGACGTCCGGAGCGGCGTTTCTCGTCTCCAGCGAGACATCGAGATAGCGAATGCCCCACCGCTGGTGCCACTGCATGTTCTGCCGCGAGGTCACCGGTCCTCTGTCGAAGTTGCGTTGGCCACCCAGCCTGATCTTGTCGTTGACGCGCACGGCAAGCGAAGGGACGCCGCCGCTTGGCTCCTGCTCCGCGACCGCTGCACCTGACATGCCAGCGCTGGCGGACATGGCCAATAGGGCCTTTGTAAAGTCGCGCCGATCCATTTGTTGCATCTCCAACACGCCAGATCAGGATAGCGACTTCAGCAGCAGGGTCGCGATCACAATCATGATCGCCCCGCCGACACGAGTGGCGATCTGGGCGAATGCCATGAGGCCCATGCGATCGGCGGCGCCAAGGATGGCAACATCCCCGGTGCCGCCCAGTCCCGAATGGCAGGCGGTGACGATCGCAGCCTCGACCGGATACATGTTTAGCCACTTGCCGACATAAAAGCCGGAGGCAATCATGGCCAGCACGGTCGCGGTGCAGATCATGATGTATCCCGGGTTGAAGGAGGCGACGAGTTGTTCCCATTTGACCAGCAATGCGCCCATGGCGACGAGGATCGCAAAGGTCAGGTTGGTCGACATGAACTTGTTGATCTGGTAGGCGCCGAGCTCCATCTCGTTCGGTAGGATCTTGGTCAGCTTCAACGCGACCGCCGCGATGATCATCATGATCGGTCCAGGTATCCCTGTAAATGGCGCTAGGGTCATGCCAAGCACGAATAGACCGCAGGACAGCACCATACCTGCTCCCAGCAATCCGAGATCAATAGGCCGATCGGGCCGCACGTCGCCTAGGATGTCATTGTCGCCGGTCTTGACCAGCATGCCCTGCCCGCTCAGATCGCGCCGTCTCTCGCCAAGGCGCGCAAGAAGCCCGGCGCAAACGATTGCGACCACGTTGCCGAGCAATGCCGCAGGCACCATGTGTGCGACAAGATCGGCTTGCGGCCGCTGCAAGATCTCGGAATAAGCAATGGAGAGCGGCAATACGCCCTCGGCAAGGCCGCCGCCGACGATCGGAATGATGATGAAGAAGAACGTGTCCTTGGGAGTATACCCGAATGCCAGCCCGACCAGAATGCCGGCCGAGACGGCGGCAATGGTCCCGATCAGAAGCGGAACGAACATGCGGATGAAGCCTTGAACCAAGACGCGGTAGGGCATTCCGAGGATTGAGCCTGCGACGAGACAGGCGATGAAGAAGTATTGAAAATTGGCGGTCCGGAACGTCGTGGTGATTGCTTTAAGGGCGGCATCCGGCATCAAGCCATAGCTTACCAGTGCTGCCGGAACGAACAGGCATAGGATCGCGGTCCCACCGATCTGCTTGAGAACCGGTATCGTCTGGCCAAGCTTGCCCAGCAGAAAGCCGAGCAGCATGAGGACCAGGAGACCGCCGATCACATCGTTCGGGAGCTTTCCAGAGTAAACCGCGGCAGCACAGACGATGGCCGCTCCGACGTATATGCTGATTGGCAACGGGCCGATCTTGACGCCGTTGAGCTTCGTCGAAGGGATTGCCTCCGGCGCGGCCGGACGAAAAGTCGTGTCAACCAAAGTTCCCTCCAATTTTGTTATTTTCGTCATCCGGGCTGCGGCCAGTCTGCTGGCCGCGAGGACTGGCTTGCCAGTCAGAAGATCCAGGGATTCTCCGCAGCATGGCGTGCTTCGAAAGCGCGGATGTCGTCAGCAAGGACCAGGGTTGATGCGACGAAATCCCGGCCCGTCAGGAACGCCTCTTTCCTCGTCGGCTCGATGTCGAATTTGATCGGGCGGCGGCCACGGTCGAAGCGGATCGTCTGCGCTGCAAGATCAACGAAGACGTCGTTGCGCTCACGATGTGCCACAGCGTTAGCGATCTCAGCTACGAGATCGGGTTCGAGCGAGATCGTCAACAGGCCGTTGTTGCCGCAATTGTCATTGAATATCCCGGCGAAGCTGGTGCCGATCAATGCCCGGATGCCGAGCTGTTGAAGCCCCCACACCGCGTGCTCGCGGCTCGAACCGCAGCCGAAATTTGGGCCGACCACGAGGAAGCAAGCGTTGCGATAACCGTCCTGATTGAGAATAAACTCGGGATTGGGTTTACCGGCGGAGAAGCGCAGCAGATTGAAGGCGCCCTCGCCCAGCCCGCTCCGGTCCACGCCCTTAAGAAACATTTTGGGCATGATCACGTCGGTGTCGATGTTTGGCGACATCATGGGTGCAGCGACGCCTGAAACTTGATCGAATGGCATCATTGGCCTGCAACTCCCAGCAGTGAACGAACGTCAGCGATGTGGCCGGTGACCGCGGCCGCGGCCACCATTGCCGGACTCATGAGATGCGTGCGGGCGCCTGGTCCCTGGCGGCCTTCGAAATTTCGGTTGGTCGAGGACGCACACCGCTCTCCGGGCTTGAGCACATCGTCATTCATGGCAAGGCACATCGAGCAGCCGGATTGCCGCCATTCGACGCCGGCATCCGTGAACACTTTTGCAAGGCCTTCAGCCTCGGCTTGCGCTCTGACGTGGGTCGATCCCGGCACTACGATTGCCCGTACACCGGCCGCAACACGGCGGCCACGAAAGACCTCGGCCGCGTCGCGCAAATCCTCGATGCGCGAATTCGTGCAGGAGCCGATGAACGCAAAATCGATCGGGACGGATTGAATGGGATCACCGGCTCGAAGCCCCATATAGCTCAGGGCGCGAAGGGCCGCGGCCTTGCGTTCAGGCGCCACCTGTTGCGCAGGATCGGGGATAATATCGGTCACTGCAATTGCCTGGTCGGGGCTGGTTCCCCAGGTGACGAGAGGGGCGACATCCGCGACATCGAGCGCAACCTCGCGGTCGAACCGGGCATCGGGGTCCGAGGCGAGCGTCAGCCATTTCTTGGCCGCTCGCTCCCACATCTCGCCCTTTGGCGCGCGCGGCCGGCCCTTTAAATAGTCCAGCACCTTCTGGTCCGGGGCGACCACGACACCACGCGCGCCCGCTTCGACGATCATGATGGACATGACGATGCGGCCTTCGACGCTCATGTTTGAGACGACGGGGCCAGTGAACTCAACGGCATAGCCAGTAGCCCCGTCGGCGCCGATCCGCCGGATGATCTCCATGACGATATCTTTCGGCGTGACCCCGAACGGGACGTCTCCGGTGAGGTGGATGCGCATCGTTTTGAGGCGTCGGTAGCGCACCGTCGAGGTTGCAAGATAGTGCTCGATATCGGAGGTCCCGATGCCATAGCCGAGCGCGCCGAAGGCGCCATAGGCGGTGCTGTGGCTGTCGCCGGCGGCGATGACCATACCTGGCATGACGAGGCCCTGCTCGGGGGCGACGACGTGCTCGATGCCTTGGCGCGGATCGAGAATATCGAAATATTCGATGCCGAAATCCCGGGCGTTTTCAGCGAAGTAGTCAACTTGGCGCGCGGCGCCGCTATCCGGCATGGCGCGGGTGCGTTGTGCGGCTGTAGGGTTGACGTGATCGACCACCATCAGCGCCGCTTTGGGATTCCAAACTTTCCGCCCCGCGGCGCGCAGGCCGGCAAACGCCTGGGGGCTGGTATACTCGTTGAGGACGGTTCGGTCGACGTACAGCAGGACGAGCCCGGCATCATCCAGATTGCGGACCACATGGGAGTCCACCAGCTTGTCATACAACGTGCGCGCGGCCATCCCGCCTTCCTCCAAAGCTTCTTTCCGGCCACCGTGACGCGCGCGCGACTAGAAATCCAATGCCGGATGCTGATATCGTTATGCAAGGCCTGCATAAACGAGAGCTCTCCATGGAGATCAACTGGTTATACGATTTCATCGCGGTTGCGACAGCGCGCAGTTTTTCACGGGCCGCAGAGGAGCGAAACTGTTCCCAGCCGGCGCTCAGCCGGAGGATACAGGCGCTCGAGGTCTGGGCTGGCGCATCGCTGCTCGATCGCACCACGCACAGCGTCAATCTGACGCCCGCTGGTGAAGCCTTTCGTCACACTGCTGACGATATCGTGCGCAGATTGAGTGCCGGCCGGCTCGAGGCGCAGGAGCGGGCGCGCGGTGCCTCGGACGTACTGAAGTTCGCCTCGACCAATGCGCTGTCGCTGACGTTCTTTCCGGATTGGCTGCGTCGCATCGAGACCGAGCTACCATTCGTGCCCAACGTACAGCTCGTTGCCAATCATATGGAAGGCTGCGAACGGATCCTCTTGGCGAGCGATGCCCATTTTTTGCTTTGCCATTATCATCCGGCCGCCACGACGGCGTTGACGCCGTCGCATTTTCGCTCGCTGCATGTTGGTGACGATCGGCTGATCCCCGCATCGGTGCCGGTTTCGCGCCGCAACCGCAAGCCTCGCTTCAAGCTTCCGGGAACGGAGGGCGCGCCTGTACAGTTCTTGAGCTTCCGTTCAGAATCAGGGATGGGACGGATCCTGGAAGCGGTGCGTGCCACCTCCCCCTTGCAAGCTCATCTTCACACAACATTCACGTCGCATCTGGCGAAGCTTTTGGTCACGATGGTTCAGGCAGGCCGGGGCATGGCGTGGCTGCCGGAAAGCCTGATCAGTGATCAGCTTGCCTCTGGCGAGATTGTCGCGGCAGGCGGGCAGCAGTGGTACGTGCCGATCGAGATCCACGTATTCCGGCCTAAACTGCGGCTCGCCCAGGCGGCGGAGGCATTCTGGCAGCACATCGAGAAAGCAGCCACACATTCACGATGACGTAAGTAAAGTTGATGCCGCAGCAGTCACGCTTTTGGCCCGGCTATCTCAGTCGCTTATCAGCAGCGATGAAGTCGATAAATGTCCGGACCTTGGCTGAGAGGTATTTGCGCGTCGGATAAACCGCGAACAATTGGCTTTCGAAGATGCTCTGCTCCGGCAGCACTTGTTCCAGGCGCCCGGCGGCGAGATCCTCGCTGATCAGCCATTTGGGCAGCACCGCGAGCCCCATGCCTTCCAGGGCGGCCAGGTGCAGCAGAGTCTCGTTGCCGCTGAGCAAAACGGGGTTGAATTTGATAGTCTGCGTCCCACTTTCGCCCTGGATGGTGATACTCTCGCCTGGAGAGTGCAGCGCATAGTGCAAGAGGCTGTGTCCGGACAATTCAGCCAGATTCTTCGGGCGCTTTGCGCGATCGAGATAAGCGGGCGTGGCAACCATATAAAATGGGACCCTTGTGATCGGCCGCGCGATCAATGCCTCGTCAGGCGTGCCCGTCGCACGCAAGGCCAGGTCAAAACCTTCCTCGACCAGATTGACCAATCGTCCACTGAGATCGATGTTCAGCCGCACCTGTGGATAGCGAGCCTGATAGTCTGCCAAGACTTTCGAAAACTTCGGATTGGCCATCCAGACCGGTGCGGTTAGCCGCAATGTGCCGCGAGGAACTACGGTCACGTTGCTGACGGCCGCCTCTACCTCATCCAGGGACTCGAGCATTTGACGCGTCTGCTCGAAATATAATGCGCCGCTTTCGCTCAGGCTGACGCGTCGGCTCGTGCGGTTGAGCAGCCGTGAGCCCAGACGCTTCTCAAGCTGCATCACATGCTTACTCGCCATGGCGGGCGAGATGCCCAGCCGCTCTGCCGCGGCTGCAAAGCTCTTGAGCTCGGCAACCAGGCAAAAGACCTTCATGCTGACCAGCGTATCCATTCAGATCATCAACATATAGGAAATGAATCCATCCCAAAACAGATAATGATCCAAAATCGTGAAGCGACCAAACATGGTGACAGCCCTGTGATCGTCGGAGTGCCTGCCATGTCCACCGCCACCGCCCAAGCCGCCCCGCGGGAACGTCCCCTATGCGTGAGCCTTTGGATCGCTCAAGCCCTCCTCTTTTGCGTGTTCGCTTCGTCCGGGCTCGCGAAGCTGTTCATGCCGATTCCGCAGTTAGCGGCAATGATGCCATGGACAGGTCAGCACTCTGAAGCATTTGTCCGGGTCATCGGACTGATCGACCTCGCCGGAGGAATTGGCGTTCTCGTGCCTGCGTTAACCCGGATTATGCCGCGGCTGACAGTGCTTGCCGCGCTTGGCTGCTCCGTGTTGCAGGTCTTCGCTATCGTTTTTCATGTCTCTCGCGGCGAGGCCGAGCTCACGCCTCTCAACTTCATCTTGCTGGCCCTTAGCGTCTTTGTTGTCTGGGGGCGCGGGCGCAAGATACCGGTCGCGCCGCGCCGATCCTGATGCCGAGCTCCTAACCAGCCATGGCGGTGCTTCCCGAAGGCTCTCAGGGGATCGATTGGCGTCGAATTATCCCGGCGGCACGCTCCCACGATGCAGCTTCGCTCATCGCAGCATGTCTTCGCCCCTCCAAATGGATGGTAGCAGCAATCAGCCTCAGGCAAACCGGGTGTCCAGTTGCGCGCCACTTAAAGCGTTTCATGAGTACGATATAGCGGAGGTCCCGCTGGGCAATGATCCCTAGATCTCCATCGCGCGAGGGCGCTTTAGGCCTATATTCCGAACAGCAAGGCTTGCCGATGTTCGGCCAGCCATTCGCTCAAGGAGACGGGCATCCGTCCTAGGGTGCGCTCAACGAAGTCATTGCGCGCCCAAACCACCTCGTTCTGTTCTTCGTACTGGAAGAAATCCCAGAGATAGTGCAGCCGGATCTCTCCGAGCTCCCGGTACGCCTCGAAGAAGCCCGCTCTGCTGCCGTCGTGAACAATTCTTTCCTGAAAAACCTTGGTCATGAGATCGGCGACGTCGCTGAACCTCAGTATGTCCTGTCCGTTGTTCAGAGTGTGAAATTGACCAATGTGCCGATGATTGCTCGACAGGAAAAGACGTCCGGCCACTTCCGCAATGTCGCGTGGATCGATATAGGGAATCAAGCGTTCGGGCCAGATCAGCTTTCGCTCCTTCCTCAAGCCGTCCTTCATCCAGTAGAAGTTGTCCATGAAGGTTGCGCCGATGTTCAGGTAGGTGACAGGCAGACCGCTTTCGTCGAGGATTTCTTTTGCGATGGGGTGTTGGATGGGTAAACCAAGACCATGCTCGCGGAGAGACTGAGGAATTCGCCTTCGATTCGCTTCGGGTTGTAGGCCGACAAGACGTATAACGTGAACGGCGGACCTTGCCTTCTTGAGCAGGACAACGAGATTTGTCATCGCGTCGGCCTCGTTCGTGCCGCTTCTGGTCAGTACGAAGATTCCTTCCATTCCGTCGACCGCCTTCTCAAGCGATGCGAGATCAAAATAGCTGGCAATGACGACCTCCGCATGCGGGTGCTCGCGGCGAAGGACGTCACAATTGGCGGGATTGCTTGTTACGAGGCGCAGCTTGATCTGCGGCGCCTCCTCGCGCAAGAAGTGCGCAAGTGGGCCGCCGATATGAGCCGCTGCACCGAAAATGAGAATCGTGCTCGGAATCTTCTTCTGACCGTGTCGCATTAACAGACCTCAATAAACCCTGGCGAAGGCCCCAACCTGCCGCGAGCGGCTGGGTGGCCGCCTCAAGCCCCGAAGTTTTTCTGGATCGCCTTGTCGAGCGTCTCGCCGCCGATGAAACGCTGGCGCAATTCCCGCTTGAGCAGCTTGCCGGACGGATTCTTCGGCAGGCTGTCGACAAAGATCACGCGCTTGGGCACCTTGAAATGCGCCATCGATCCCGCACAATGCGTGATGACGGCATCCTCGTCGAGCTTCTCGCCGCTCTTAACCACGACAATCGCGGTTACGGCCTCGATCCAGTGCGGATCGGGCAGGCCCACGACGGCGACCTCGGAGATCGCCGGGATCTTGTAGATCATCTCCTCGACCTCGCGGCTGGCGACATTCTCGCCGCCGGACTTGATCATGTCCTTCACGCGGTCGACAACGGTGATGTAGCCCTCGGCATCGACGGTGGCGAGGTCGCCGGAGTGGAACCAGCCGCCAGCGAAAGCCGCCGCGGTCTTCACGGGATCGTTGTAATAGCCCGACAACAGATGCGGCGAGCGGTGTACGATTTCGCCGATCTCGCCGACGCCAACGTCCTCCATTGCCGTGTTGACGACGCGGGTCTCGACGTTGATGGCGGGTTTGCCGGCGGAGCCCGCCTTGCGGAGCTGGTCCTCGGGCGTCAGCACGGTCGCAAGCGGCGCGATCTCGGTCTGACCGTAAAAGTTCCAGAACTTGACGTTGGGCAGGCGGCGCTGGAGCTCGAGCAGCACCTCCACCGGCATGATCGAAGCGCCGTAATAGCCCTTTTGCAGCGACGACAGATCGCTCTTGTCGAAATTTGGCGAGCGCAGCATCGCGATCCAGATCGTCGGCGGCGCGAAGAAGCAGGTGATCCCGTGCGCCTGGATCAGCGCCAGAATGTTGTCTGCGGTCGGCTTGCCCGTGATCACGCCGGAGGCGCCGAGATAGACTTGCGGGCCGAGGAAGACGTCGAGCTGAGCGCAATGATAGAGCGGCAGCGCGTGCAGCACTTTATCGTCGGCGCTCATGCCGCCGTCGATGATGCAGCTCACATACTGCCACATCACGGCTTCATGGCTCAGCATCGCACCCTTGGGCAGGGATTCCGTGCCCGAGGTGTAAACAATCTGTGCGAGATCGCGGCTGTCGACGGAGGCCTCAAACAACGAGCTGTCGGCATCGAGAAGATCGTCGAAGCTGGTGAGGCCCGCCGGCTGCGCAGCGGGATCCTCGCCCGGCAACCAGATGAGCTTCTCCACCGCGCAGCCCTTACTGCTCGCGGCGCGTGCGGCCTCGACGAAATCGGGGCCGGTCGCGAGCAGCCTGGCGCCGGAGCTTTTCAGGATGAAATTGATCTCGTCGGGATTGAGCATGAAGTTGATCGGCACCAGCACCGCGCCGATCCGCGCTACCGCGAAGCGCAGCGCCGCAAAGGCATGCGAGTTGCGCGACAGCACGGCGAGACGGTCGCCCTTCCCGACGCCGAGGCCGGGTAGGCCACGCGCCAGTCGATTGCAGATCGCGTCCAGTTCGGCAAACGTCCAGCGCACCGCGCCGCAGCTCAAGGCTAGCTTGCTCGGCTCGCGGGCAGCCGAGCGGCGCAAGAGATCGCCAATCGAATGCTCGCGGGCTTTCGCGATCGTAACTCCGATATCTGCGTTCATCTCCCCTCCCTTGTGCTCGCTTCTGTCAGACCGTGTCCTGCTAGGGCAGCCCCACCGGCCTCGCGCTATCTTGCATATATTTTCCATATGGTCTAATTTGTATCAAGGGTCCGGGAGAGACCCCGCATGATCAGTCTAAGGGAGGATAAGCGGCATGATCGCCAGGATCGCAATCGTGGCCGCGGCCATGTTGGCCGTCAGCATTCAGGCAAAGGCCGACGACCGTCCGCTGAAGATCGGCTGGCTGATGAGCTATACCGGGCCGGGCGCCGCGGCCGGCGCCGCGTCCGATGCCGCGATCCAGGTGTTTTTCCGCAAGTTCGGCACTACGGTCGCCGGTCGCAGGATCGAGATCATCAAGCGCGACACGACGGGACCCGCACCTGACGTGGCCCGCCGCCTGGCCCAGGAGCTGATCGTCAGCGAGAATGTCGATTTCCTCGCAGGAATGGACTACACGCCCAACACAATGGCTGTTGCGCCGCTATCGACCAGCGCCAAGGTGCCCCTCCTCATCGTCAACTCGGCAACTTCGGGCATCCTCGCCAAGCATCCCTTCGCCGTTCGGTTCGGCTTCACGACCACCGAAATGGCGCAGCAGCTCGCGCTCTACGCCGCCAAGCAAAAGCTGAAATCCGTATATACGTTCGTGCATGAATACGAGCCGGGCCTCGATGCGGAGGCGATGTTCGTCCGTGAATACAAAGCGGCCGGCGGCGTGATTGCCGGATCTGTGCGGGCGCCGCTCAAGGCCACGGACTTCTCCGCCTATATCCAGCGCATCAAGGACGCGAACCCGGATGGCATCTTCGTGTTCATGGCTGCCGGCGAATTGACGCCGATCTTTCTCCGCCAGTTCAAGGAGGCAGGGCTGGATCCGGCCAAGATCATCGGCATCGGGGACATCACGGACGAATCGTCACTACCTGCCGCGGGCGAGGCCGCTCTCGGAGTTGTTACGGCCTTCCATTACACCCCGACGCATGATTCGGAGGTCAACCGAGAGTTCGCAGCCGCGTTCAACGCGGTCGCGCAGGGCCGGCCGCTCGGTTTCATACCGGTCGTCAGCTACGACGTCCTGCGTGCCATCTATACGGTCGTTGATGCGCAGAAGGGCGATCTCAATCCCGAGCGCACGATCGAGCTTCTGAAGCAAACAAGATTCGAAAGCCCGCGCGGCCCGATTGCGATCGACCCGTCGACCCGTGAGATCGTGCAGAACATCTACTTCCGAAGGGTCGAGAATCGGGACGGACAGATGGTCAATTTGGAGTTTGCGACCATTCCCGACGTCAAGGATCCTGGATCGGCGCGCTAGATCATGGTCGGCTTCGTCAACGTTCTGATCGGCGGCATCGCTTATGGGTTCGTGCTGTTTCTGATGGCTGGTGGCCTCTCCATCACGCTCGGGCTGATGGGCTTCGCCAATATGGCGCATGCGGCGCTGGCCATGGTTGGAGGCTACACGGCGGCATTGCTGATCGGCAAGGCCGGGTGGCCGTTCCTTGCGGCGGTGGCAGCGGCTGCCGCCATCGCGGCCGCCGTGGGTGCGATCCTCGAGCGCAGCCTTTTCCGGAGACTGTACGAGGCCTCGGAGCTGGAACAGGTCCTGCTGACGATCGGCGTCGTCTACGTGTCGATTGCCGCAGCCACCTATCTGGTCGGTCCAGAGCAGATGGCGATCGCGGTGCCTTCATGGCTGGACGGAAACGTCCGCATCGGCGCTGTCGAGGTCAGCCGCTACCGGCTTTTTCTGATCGGCTTCGGCACGGCACTTCTTCTGTCGCTGCTTGTTCTGATCGATCATACGAATTTTGGCGCCAGGATAAGGGCGGCCGTTTTCAACCGGCGGATGACGGCATCCTGCGGCATCGACGTCGCAAGACTGTACGCCCTCGCCTTCGCTCTCGGCTCCGCGCTTGCTGGACTAGGCGGCGCGCTCAGCGTGAAGCTCCTTGGCCTCGACCCGAACTTCCCCATCAAATTTCTGACGGAGTTGCTGATCGTGGTCAGCGTCGGCGGGCTCGGCTCCTTGCGCGGAACGTTTGCCGCCTGCCTCATGTTCGGGGTCCTTGACGTGGCCGGGAAATATCTGCTTCCGGAGATCGGCGCGTTTATCATCTATGCAACGGCGCTTTCCGTCCTGACGGTGCGCCCGCAAGGCCTAGCCGGCCGTCCGCAATGAGCGACATCACTCTCGACCTCGCGCGAACTGCGGTGCGCTTTCGCGCCAGATGGACCTTGGTCGAGCTGGTCTTTTGGATCGCTGCAGCGGCCTGCTATGTCCTCTTTCCCGGCAAGCTCGTCCTTCTCACACAGATCCTAATCGGCGGCCTGTTTGCGATGTCGCTCGATCTGTTGCTCGGCTATGGCGGGATTCCGTCCTTCGGACATGCCGCCTTTTTCGGACTCGGCGCCTACACGGCGGGATTGCTCGCTGCGCATGGCTGGGGCGAGCCGATCTCCGGCGTTCTTGCTGCCGGGCTCGTGACCGGCGCTCTCGGCTTCGCCTTCAGCACGCTGATTGCAAAAGTCCGCGGCGCCGCAGTGCTCATGGTGACGCTTTGCATCGGGCTTCTGCTCTATGAAGGCGCAAGCCGCCTGCCTTGGCTCACCGGCGGCGACAGCGGTCTCCAGGGAATCGAGATGTGGCCGCTGCTCGGGCTGTTCGAGTTCGATCTCTTCGGCCGAACCGCGTTCTGGTATGCCTATTGCAGCGCATTGACGCTTTATCTTGTCGCCCGGCGTTATGTCCACTCGCCGGAGGGTCTCGCGCTGCAGGCCATTCGCGAGAACCAGACCCGCGTTCCGATGCTCGGCGTCTCCATCACACGGCGCAAGATGATCGCTTTCACGATATCGGCGGCGAGGCGCGCTGCTGGCGCAGACCACACAGATCGTCGCACTGGAAACGTTGAGCTTCGAACGATCGGTGTCGGCCCTCGTCATGCTGATCGTCGGCGGAATTGGCACGCTTATCGGCGGCTTCATTGGGGCTGCCGCGTTCATCTGGATGCGCGACCTGCTGTCGACGGTCAATCCTGTATATTGGATGTTCTGGCTCGGCCTGGTGCTGATCGCGATCGTGTTGACGGCTAGAGGCGGCCTACTCGGCGTCGTGAGCCTGGTTCGGAGCAAGATCGTGCGCTGGAGGCGAGCGAGATGACGGTTGCCGCGCTCCAGACACGCGACCTTTGCAAGCAATTTGGCGCCTTGAAGGTCACCAATGCCGTCAGCCTCGTGCTAAAGGCAGGCGGTCGACATGCCCTGATCGGGCCGAACGGCGCCGGCAAGAGCACGCTGATCAACCTGCTCACCGGCGTGCTGGCCCCGAGCAGCGGCAGCATTCTGCTGGAGGGCGAGCCAATCGATCGATTGAGCACCGATCAGCGTGTCGCACGCGGATTGGGGCGGACTTTCCAGATTAACGCCCTGTTCCCGCATCTGACGCCGCTGGAATCGATCATGCTCGCGGTCGCCCGGCGCCGCGGACGGCTTGGCAGGCCTCTTCAGGCCTTACATCGGCAGCCCGACACCACGGACGAGGCGTATGAGTTGGCGCGTTCGGTCGGGCTTGACCGCGACTGCCTGCGGCGGACTGCCGAACTATCTTACGGTCGCCAGCGCCTTGTGGAGATTGCTCTCGCCCTCGCCGGCCGTCCCCGCGTGCTGCTGTTGGACGAGCCGGCGGCGGGAGTTCCCGCCGGCGAGAGCTTTGAGCTGATGCAGGCTATCGAATCCCTCCCCGATCAGATCGCCGTTCTCTTCATCGAGCACGACATGGATCTGGTCTTTCGTTTTGCCGACACGATCACCGTTCTCGTCGCCGGTTCGGTATTTCGCCAAGGCAAGCCCGGCGAGATCGCGACCGACCCGGAGGTGCGGCGGATTTATCTCGGAGATGACCGTGACTGAGCCGCTGCTCGAGGTCGACCAGCTCAACGTGGGCTATGGTGAAGGAATCGTCATCAGCGGACTGTCCTTCGCGATTGAGGCCGGCGGCTCTCTTGCGGTTCTGGGCCGAAACGGGGCCGGAAAATCAACCCTGATGCTCGCCCTTGCGGGTCATCTCACGCCCCGCTCGGGGCGAATTCGTTTTCGCGGCAACGAGATCGCCGACCTAGCGCCACACCGGCGATGCCGACTGGGCATCGGGTGGGTGCCGCAAGGCCGCGAGATATTCGCCCCCCTCACTGTCGAGGAGAACCTGCAGATTGCCGCGACGAACGGACCTTGGACAATCGAGCGCATCTTCGAGATGTTTCCAAGTCTGAAGGCACGTCGCACCAATTTCGGAGATCAGCTGTCGGGCGGCGAACAGCAGATGCTGGCGATCGGTCGAGCCCTGGTGACGAACCCGCGCTTGCTGCTGCTCGACGAGCCGCTCGAAGGCCTCGCCCCCGTCGTCGCGCAGGACGTCGCGCGCTGCATCACCGCGATCACCGAGACCGAGAGCATGGCGGTCATTCTGATCGAGCAGCACGCAGGCTTCGCGCTCAGGCTGGCGCGGCAGGCGATCATCCTGGAGCGCGGCATTGCCGTTCGCAACGGAGAAAGCAGCGCTATTGCGGCGGATCGCGGTGCCCTCGAACAATATGTCGGCATCCGCAAACCCGGTCGCGCCGCGTAGCCGAAGGCTTGCTCATTATACTGTCCATATGGTAGATTTAGCGTAATAATAATTTCCTGGGAGAACCACATGGCCTTTCGTTTCGATCCCGAGGAGCGGAACTTCGTGGACGACCCCTATCCCACCTACAAGGTGTTGCGCGACGACCATCCGGTCTATCTGCACGAAGGGAGCGGGTTCTACATCATCACGCGAAACGAGGACGTGGCGCGCATCCTCAACGACTACGAGGTCTTCTCTTCGGCGCGTGGCAATGCGCTGGTCGATTCACCCTTGCGGGTGGGCAGGACGCTCGGATCGACCGATCCGCCGCGTCATGACGAACTTCGCCGTGTGGTGATGAAGGGCTTCACGCCCGCGCGCATCGAATCCATGCTGCCCGCCATTCAGCGCGACGTCGATCGACTGCTGCACAAGTTCGGCACCCGTCGTGAGTGCGACTTCATGGCAGATATCAGCAGGCCCATCCTCTATGGCGCACTCGGGCGGATGCTCGGGTTGGACGGCGAAGCTGCGGACCGGGCGGCGGATTTGTCGCGGGACATCTTTCATACCGATACGGGACCGATGGGCCCGGCTGCGAGGCCGGGCTTGATGGAAGGGGTGTTTGAACTGCTCACCGAGCAGCTCGAGCGACGTCGCAAGGACCGCAGTGACGATCTGTTCTCGTTCCTGCTCGACGCACAGGAGGGGGGAGCACCACTTTCCGACGGCGAGATTCTGGGCAACATGTCGACCGTCCTGCTCGCGGGCAACGCGTCCATCGGGCATTATTTCTCTAACTTGATCTACGCGCTCTGGACCAATCCGGACGAGCGTCGCAAGTTGCAGGCCGATCCGGCCCTGCTGGATGCCGCCGTGAACGAAGGCGTTCGCTGGGATACGTCAACCCAGGCTTTCGGACGGCAGACCACGAAGGAGGTCAAGCTGCACGGAATCGCAATTCCGGCAGACAGCCGGCTCGTGGTCTGTTTCGCGGCCGCCAATCGCGACGAACGCGCTATCCCGGATCCGGACCGCTTTGACATCAGCCGGCCAAAGACCCGGCATTTTGGCTTCGGCTCCGGCCCCCATATCTGCCTTGGGGCGCCCGCAGCACGGGCCATGATGCGAACGGTCATGACCCCTCTGCTGCCGGCGCTCGGCGACTATGAGCTCGACGTCGCGAACGCCGAACGCGTCGCTCACATGATGGTACGCGGCTTTTACAAGCTGACGATCCGCTGGTGAACGAGGTGAGCGAGTTCGACCTCACCGGCAATGGGTTTCTCGATGACCCCTATCCGACCTATCGTCGCCTGCGCTCCGAATGTCCGGTCTATCATTGCCCTACCACAAAGCTCTGGTTCGTGAGCCGCTATGCGGATATCGCCTATGCACTGAACAATCCCGTCCTGCTCTCGTCCTCCGCCGGGAACGCCCTCAGCGATTCTCCGCTGCGCGTGGGCAAGACGCTCGGCTCGATCGACCCGCCACGGCATGACGAGCTTCGCCGGATCATCATGCGGGGACTGAGCCCGGCGCGTATCGAGCTGGTTCTGCCCTGGATCCGCGATACTCTCGCTAAGGGCCTGGAAGCGCTTGGCACCCGGCGCCGATGCGACTTTGTCGCCGAAGTGAGCCGCCCGGTGCTGTTCGGCGCGCTAGGCAGGATGCTGGGGCTGGGACCCGATTCGGCGCAGCGCGCAGCCGAGCTGTCGGAGCGTTTATTTCGCGGGAATTCCGGCCCCGCGGGGCCTGCGCTCTCCGAGGAAGAACGCGCCAAGGTCATTGCGCTGCTGTCCGAGGAGTTGGAACGCCGGCGTGTCGAACGTGGGGACGATCTCTTCTCGGTCCTGATCGCTGCTCAACAGGATGGAGCGCCCCTCACGGATACCGAGATCGTCGCAAACATGATGACCGTGCTCCTGGCCGGCAATGCCTCCATCGGCCACTTTCTACCCAACCTGGTCCATGCGCTCTGGCGCCACCCCGAGCAGCGATCGCGCATCCTGGCCGATCAGAGCTTGGTCGAAGCTACCATCGAAGAGGGTGTGCGCTGGGATACCTCGACACAGTGTTTCGCGCGGATCACTTCCAGCCCGGTCGCCCTCAGCGAAACCGACATTCCAGCAGGCAGCCGGGTGGTGTTGCTTTACGGCTCCGCCAATCGCGATGAGAGCGCAATTACAAATGCCGAGACCTTCAATGTCGACCGGGGCAAGGTTCGCCATTTCGGCTTCGGTTCGGGGCCGCATATTTGCCTCGGCGCCCCCGCGACACGCGCCATGCTCCGCACCATTCTGCCGAAAGTGCTGAGCACTTTCGGGGACTTCGAGATTGACCTCGCCCGCGCAGTTCGTGTTCGTCACCTGATGGTGCGCGGCTTCAGGAGCTTGCCGCTCGCTTGGTAACGCGTTTTGCGTCTTTGTTTCGCGGAGCGAGCTTACGCCGGCGAGGTTGCTCTGCCGGCTCGCGGAAAAACAGCGCGCAGCAGGTGCGGATGTGCTCATCAACGAATTTCTTTGAAAAAGGCGAGTGGCCCATCACCTGCTGGACCTCGGCCGAAAGCATGAAGATACGCGTTACCGCACCGATGAACAGATACTGGAGATGATAGGGATCGCCCTCGACGTAACGGTCTTGCTTTTGAGCCGCACGGATGAGCTTCGCGACGACGTTGAAATAGTTGCGGACCCGATCTTCGACTAGCCAGGTCAGCCGTTCGCTCTCGCGCTTTCCCTCGTGTGACATCAGCCAATGGAAGTTCGGATTGGCAGCGGCGAAGCGGATGAACTGCTCCTGGAGAACCCTGAGCTGTCCCACCTCGTCCTGCTTAGAGACGCCGGCAAGGTAGTCTTGGAAGTGCCGGCTGAAATTCACGCTCGTCGTTGATAGGACGGCGCGCCAAAGCCCGTCCTTGTTCTTGAAATGATAAGTCACGAGCGGATGCTGAACGCCGGCCTTGGCTGCAACCGTCCGTGTCGACGCTCCCTCAAAGCCACGCTCGGCGAATTCCTCGAAAGCGGCCTCCAGGATCCGTTCCCTTGTGTCGAGGGAACGCTGCTGGCGCCGGCGCTGATTCACGACCTCGTCGAGGGTTTCCTTGGTCAGATCCGTCGCCAAAACAGCTCCGCGTGGCATGCCATGTCCGCACGAAGCCTATCCGCCGGAGCGACCGGTTTGTCAACACCGCGCCCGACGCGCACAAGCGGAACACACAGACCGGAGCGACACAGGCGTGAACTCCGCCGGCAAGTCGCCTCGCCGGCGGCAGTCGCTCGCTGTGCCGGGAAATTTAGGACCAGACGGCGAAGCCGATACCCGTGCCTGTACCGGCCGGGGTCCTATAGCCTGGATAGTATTCCGTCCAGTCGTTGTCGAGATGCTCGGACATGCCCGCGACCATCACCCAATTCAGGAGTTCCGAAGAGCCGGAGTTCAACTCTCCCCTGGTCAGCGACTTGAGGACGGACACGTCCTTGCGCTTGATCGCATCGAGCACCTTGCGATCGAGCTTCTCGTCCACGACAAAATGGCTCAGGCCGCCGCTGGCCACCACGGCCACTCGGGCATCCAACTTCGACCGTGAAATGAGGCTCGCGATCGCCTGTCCGACGCCATAGGCGCGTCGTGCCGTCGGGGCATTGGGCGGAAAGTAGGTGTTCAGCAGGACCGGCAGAACCGGAATGGACTTTCCCTTGAACAGCCGCTCGATGATGAAGCCGTAGGCATGGCCGAATCCGGCCTTGTGCGGGTCATCCACCTTCGCTGCTGCTCCGATGTCCACGTCGTTCTCGATCAGACCATGGATCAGCTCGCGGGCGAGCTCTGGACAGCCCGGAAACGTATGGACTGCATCCATGGCATATCCCTTCATGACCGTGCCGATCCAATTCGGCGTCTGCGGCGTGAGATGGCGCTCATGCGTCAGGATCTCCTCTCCATAGAAGATGGAGATTGCGGGCATGTTGGATAGGCTGAACAATTCGGCCTGATCGTCCCCCACGATCAGCACGACGTCGGGTGCAACCTGCGCCAGGCGGTCGGCCATGTAATCCAGAGCCTTCTGCGATGCGGCCTCGATCTCCAGGAACTTCGCCTCGGTCGCCAGCGCCGCATAAGGAGCGCCGTTTTCGCGGGCGAGCTCGTCGTAGGACACATAGCGGCCATCGGAGAGATTGAGAGCTTTGTTCTTGAGATCGTCAGCCGCGCGCTCGCTCCAACGCTTTCCCTCCAGCGCGAGCATGGGGGTGTGCGACGCGGCGAGGCCGAGAACGATTTTCGCCATTGGACATTTCCTCTCTTTTAATTTTACCAGATGGACTATATTGCTACGAGCGATCGCGAATGGCAATCGCCTCGACGCAATTCCCAGGGCTTGCGACGGTCGCTTTTTAATTATACCATGTGGAAGATTTAGTGGTCGCAAGACCCGCGCTATCCATCCAGGGAGAAATGTCCGCATGATCATCGACGCCCACGCGCATCTCGTCGCGCCGCCGAGCTTCTACGCCCATCGCGGAAATCTCCAGGTCGCGCGCGGCCAATACGGCATCTATCACGCCAAGATCCCGGATGCAGAGCTTGAGAAATCAGCAGCCCAGAACGTGCAGATCATGGACGGCGTCGGCACCGACATCCAGGTTCTCTCACCCCGGCCTTTCATGATGCTGCATGGCGAGAACCGCTGGGACGACATCGTCAGCTGGGCGCAGGACAACAACGACATGATCGCACGCACGATCAAGTTGCACCCCAAGCGCTTCCGCGGCGTGGGCGGCCTGCCTCAAGCGACGGGCGTGCCGGTTGAAAAGATGTTCGACGAGATCAAGCGGTGCATCAACGATCTCGGCTTTCTGGGCGTGTTGATCAATCCCGATCCTTCGGAGGGGGCCGGCAAGTCGCCGCCGATGGGCGATTCCTATTGGTATCCCCTATACGAATTCCTCTGCGAGCACGATATCCCTGGTCACATCCACAGCTGCGCCTGCTGCGGCCGCGAAACGTATGACGAGCACTTCATCACGGAAGAGAGCCTTGCCATCACCTCGATCTCCCGGTCCGACGTGTTCAAGCGCTTTCCCAGCTTGAAGCTGCTGATCAGCCATGGCGGCGGCTCCGTGCCGTATCAAGTCGGTCGCTGGCGCTCGAATCGCCAAATGTTCGCCGCCGCCTCGGGGGCGAAGGCCGAGACTTTCGACGAGACGCTCAAGCGCTTCTGGTTCGATACGGTACTGCACTACAAGAAATCGCTGGAGCTGCTGTTCGACGTGGTCGGCGCCGATCGGTGCGTCTTCGGCACCGAGCGGCCGGGCAGCGGCGGCGGCATCGATCCAAATTCGGGCAAGCCCTATGACGACATCAGGCCGGTAATCGAATCGATCACCGAGATCAGCGAAGCTGACAAGAAGGGCATTTTCGAAGGCAACGCGCGCCGTCTGTTCGCGCGGCTTGACGTCTGACCGGTTGGGGAGGAGCAGCAATGACTGCACGCCGCAGCATCGAAATCGAAGGCTTCAGCCATGGCGCTCAGCCGATACCCGCAGCGTCTCGCGTCGGCAATATCGTCATGACCGGCGGTGTCTATGGGTTGGATCTCGCGGCAGGAAAGATTCCTGACGAGGTCGAGAAACAGGTTGAACTGATGTTCGACAATCTCAAGCGCATCATGGCGGCAGCCGGAGGTGCGATGGATCGCATCGTCAAGATGACGGTTTACGTCAAGGTTCCGGAAGCCCGACCGGCCGTCAACAAGCATTGGCTGGAAGCGTTCCCCGATGCAGCTTCGCGACCTGCACGGCATACATTCCAGAACGATCATCTGCCGGCCAACATGCTGGTCCAATGCGATGCCATGGCGGTTCTCGAGTGACCACCTCAACGACATCTGACATTGTCGCCAGACTGATGGAACTCGACACCTGCGCGGTGTCCGACGCGCTCGACAAGCTCAACTTGCCGGGCGCTGTCATCGGAGTCTCGGCCCTCACCGGCCCGACGCGAGTCGCCGGACGAGCCGTTACGACGAAGCTCGGCGCACCTCTGCCGAACCTCCCGAAACGCCACCTCGGCGCGGGAGCGGTGATGGCGGCAGAACGTGGCGACATCATCGTCGTCGAGCATCGCGGACGGACCGATGTGTCTGGCTGGGGCGGCCTGCTCAGCCTCGGCGCCGTCAAGAAGGGCGTTTCCGCTATTCTGATTGACGGCGCCTGCCGAGACCTTGATGAAAGTCGCGCGCTCGGGCTTCCGGTCTTTGCGCGCGCAGCCGTACCCGTGACCGCTCGCGGCCGGATCGCGGAGCATTCGTTCCAGGAGCCGATCACGTTCGGCAACGTCGCCGTCAAGCCGGGAGACTATGTCCTAGCCGATGGCAGCGGCGTGGTGTTCGTCGACCAACTCCGCGCCGAGGAGATCATCGCTACGGAGCCGAGGACATTTTTGGGCGCGAGCGGGCGATGGCGGCAGCCATCGATCGCGGCGAAGCGATCGGCAACGTCATGGCCGGGAACTACGAAGATATGCTGAAAGGGTAGCGCAGCAAATGACACAGGACGCGGCTGAAAACCTCAAGACATTCGGGGTGACGACCCTGTCAGATGCACTGGATCGACTGGGCATCGAGGGGCAGTGTCTCGGGATCATGCCGTTTGCGCGCTCGATGCGTCTTGCCGGCCCGGCCTTTACGATCCGAATGCTACCGACCGGCCAGAGCGGCGGTTCGGTCGGCGACTATATCGATGATGTGCAGCCCGGCCAGATCGTCGTCATCGACAATGACGGTCGCATGGACGCCACGGTCTGGGGCGACATTCTGACCCTGGTCGCCGACCGCCGCGGCATCGGCGGCACCGTCATTGACGGCGTCTGCCGCGATATCGACCGCAGCATCGAACTCGACTATCCGATCTATGCCCGGGCCAACACGATGCGGACTGGCAAGGATCGCGTCACTGCCGACGCCTACAATGTGACCGTGCAAATTGCCGGTATCCGCATCGCGCCTGGCGATTGGCTGGTCGGGGATGGCGACGGCGTGATCTGCATCCCGGCGAGCCGCGTCCAAGAGGTGATCGAAGTCGCCGGACAGATCGCAGCCGCAGAGGAGAAGATCCGCGAAGCCGTGCTGCGCGGCGATCGCCTCGACGAGACACGGAAGAAGTTGCGCTACCATGCGCTGCAAACGCGCGAGAGCGGCGCCAAGGCTTGAATTTAGAGACGCGTCTGCTCGGCAGACGATGGCTCGGCTTTGCGATTCACGCAGTTTCTGGCTTCAAGGAAGCTGCAGGCGGTCTAGAGGCCTGCCAATAGTGGAAATTAGCCCATGCATGTTGCGCATACCGGTCGTGGCAGCGGGCCTGCGCCGGGCGCGTGCCGGCAGGCGACTCGACAGGAGAGCGTCAATGCCTATTTCTGGCTCCGAATTTAACCTCCTGTTAGTAACGCTGTTAAGTCCCCAAGCATTTTAAGATGACGACCAGTCGATCCCTCCTAGGCTTTCAAAAAGTCACGGAGCGCGATTGATGAATGATCCCTTAATGACGTTGGGAGATGTGTACCGTCGGACGGTTCGCGACGTTGCGATCGGGCTTGTCTTAACTGTTCCGCTGGTTTGGCTAGCATACGCCTATCTGTTCGGACCGGAGGGCAACGTGAGCAGCCTTTATGCGACAGGTTGCGTCGCTCTGCTTGGTACGCTCGCCTCCATTGGAATTGGAGGCGCCATGAGCCTGCGCAGCAACCTGCTGCAGCAAAAGTTGATCGCGACCCAGGCCGAGCTCCTAAGACTTTCGAGAGTTGACCAACTCACCGGTCTCTTGAATCGAAGAGGATTTAACGAGGTTGCAGCCAAGGCTCTCGCAGAGGCATACGATCGTCACCTTCCCGCTATAGGCTTGATGATGGATATCGATCGGTTCAAGGGCATAAATGATCAATACGGTCATGATTTCGGTGATGCGGTGCTGGTTGAAATCGGGGACGTGCTCAAGTCGTTCGCGAAGGAGCATAGCCTCGTGATTGGCAGGCATGGAGGCGAAGAATTCGCGGCGCTGCTGTTGGGCGTATCTCCGAGCGATGCAGTTTTACTCGCTGAGCAGTTGCGGCAGGCTTGCGGGCAGAGAGAAGTTGCCCGAAATGGTGCCTTGACCAAGGTCACGGTTAGCATTGGGCTGGCGGTTTCCAAGGGAAGCGAGGGATTGTCGAAAGTACTTGGCCTTGCAGACGAAGCTTTGTATCGCGCCAAGCGTGCAGGGCGAGATCAGGTTTCGGTGCGCTATAGCGATACCATTGGCGTTTCCGCTTTGGGCTTCACCTAATCGTAGCAACCGCACTCTTTCTCCACGCGCGCGCAGCAGCCTCACTTGGCGCGAACTCCGAGACTCTAACTGCTGCTGGATGAAAATTCAGTGGCAGGTCAAGCCGCCGCGAGCGAGCGCTTCCTGCTATTGCTCAAAGCTAAGATCGGGATGGCCAAGGCTTTGGCCAATCTACCCAAAAAAGATTTGCGTGTGTCGAAGACAGACGTTGATCGAGCTTTACGAGTCCGGATCAACTCGATAGCCTTCGAACAGATCTTGCCTTGATCCGAAAAGAGAGGCCGTACTCTTGGTAGTAGAGTACGGCCAAGTGGGAGGGAGCTTGGTGAACACTCCGCCGGGAACTTAGAGAAACAATCAGCGCCACGGGCGCATTGGTCATTCAGTCAGTGATCGAGTGTCGAGTTTAGAGTGAATAGGGCTGCAGCTCAGCTTTGATCGTCACCCATTGCCATTGAGTGAACTCTTCCCAGTTAGCGATACCGCCGATCGATGTGCCATTGCCCGATGTGCCGGAGCCGCCGAAGGGATTGACCACATCGTCGTTGATCGTCTGATCATTGATGTGTAGCAAACCCGTTCGTAATTGCTCGCCAATTGCCATTGCCCTGCCGATGTTGCGCGAGATGATCACAGCAGAGAGCCCATATTCGGTATCATTCGCCATTTGCCCGGCCTGTACATCCGTCTCAAATGGGACAAGCACCGCGACCGGAGCGAAGAGCTCGTCACGATAGGCCGGATTGGTGGGTGAGATCTCCGCCAGCACGGAGGGCTGAAGAAACAGGCCCTCCGCCTTGCCTCCCGTTAGCAGCCGAGCTCCCTCGGTGACGGAGCGGTCAATCAGGGTTAGTGCATGATTTAGCTGATGCTGATTGATCATCGGACCGAGGGCAACGGAAGGGTCGAGAGGGTTGCCAACTTTCAAAGTCTTCGCATATCTGACGAGCGCATCGCTGAAAGCGTCGAAGATGTTTCTCTGCACGAGAATGCGTCCAGCGCTCATGCAAACTTGTCCTTGATGAAAGAACGCCGAAAAGGCGGCGGCACGAACGGCGGTATCCAGATCTGCGTCGTCTAGGATGATAAGTGAGTTCTTGCCGCCAAGTTCGAGGGACACCTTCTTGAGATGCTGTCCAGCCACCTGTCCGACCATTCGCCCCGCCCTGCTCGACCCGGTAAATTGGATCATCGCCACATTGGGGTCCTTGCACAGAGCCTCACCAGCATCCTCTCGACCGGGCAGCACCTGAAGAACGCCTTTCGGCACACCCGCCAATTCGAAGAGGCGCGCAATAACGAAGCCACCACAAATAGCAGTCCGCAGATCCGGCTTGACTACCACCGCGTTTCCGACGGCCAGGGCCGGCGCAATGGCGCGCTCGGCAAGGTAGAGCGGGAAATTGAAGGGTGATATCACGCCGATCACCCCGAGTGGGCGTCGCCGCACGAAGCTGATGCGCCCTCCCGGGCTTGGAAGCACGTTCCCTTGAGCTTGCGAGGGCATCGCAGCCGCAAGCCGGATTGCTTTGAGCGTACCTGCGAGCTCGATCTCAGCCTTCAAGCGGACCGCGCCGCTCTCTCGCATGATCCAGGTGACGATGTCATCCCTATAACGCTCGCCGACTTCGCACGCCTTTAGAAGTATGTTTTCGCGTGCATCTGGCGCCGTCGCGGCCCACGAGACCTGCGCCTGCCGTGCATTCGCAGAAGCGCTCCCAATGTCGACCGCGCTTGCAAGACCAACCTTACCAATCACCGCACCGGTCGCAGGTTCGACTGCCTCAAAGGCGGATTTGCTAGATGACCATTCGCCCGTGAAGAATTGCCCAGTCAGCACCGAGCCTGCCACGATGTTGTCGCTAACCATTTCTTTCATTCTCCAAAATGTCCCGGGTCAATTGGCGTCGAGCACGCTCGACTGCTTCTCAAGAGCCCTCACCTGAACGGCGGGGGCGGATTGTCCAGGTGCACTTCAGCGCAGCATGATAGGGACAGCCAGCCCATGCCTGATCCTCGGCATGACGTCCGATAAAGTAGGATGGAAACTGTTCATCAAGGACATTGATCCGATTACGCAGCTTCTTCCTGTTTTCCGCCGGCATACTGCTCCTTTGTTCCATGTAGCTGATCCGCGGATCAGGAAGGAGCGTCTTTGCAATCCAGGCCACGCAGCCCAACGATCGCGGTATGAGTACTTGAGCCAAGGGATGCGCCGGCGGAATGCCATGCGCCTTCAGCGTCGAAGGCAGCGCCATTGATCGCAACATCTGGTGACCCAACCACCGCAAGCCTGGCGGAAAATAGCGATAGCTGAACTGATCGAAGAGCGCGTTGACGATCAGATTCCCTCTCTCGGTCACTGATCGCTCCCTGCTTTCGAAATCCCGGCAAAATGCAACGAGACCGTCCCAGTCCTTAGGATACCCGTGTAAAGGTACGCCACCTTCGGCGACGAATAGCTTTGCCATCTCACCCCAAAACTTGTGAGCTGCTATTTTTGCTTCTCGTTGAAGCCCTTCAATCCCATCGCCTTGAATGCCAGATCCATGGCGATCGCCGTGAAGGCAAGCGTGTAGATCTAATCTTCGTGATCAGAAAAATCGCCCGGGTACTGTTTGGCATAATGGGCGTGGAGCTTGTTGATGTTTTCGACGGATTTGATGGTGCGATCGTCCTGAGGACCGTAATACCACCAGGTTGTGTTGTTGATTCCGGTCTGTTCGGCGCGATGAGTGGCTCTATAAAGAAGCTTTCCGCCATCCTCGCGCCAAACGGCCCGAGCGCCCCACTCAGTCACTACGAAGTTGGGAAATGTGAAACAATACGAAAAATTCTGTATGAAATCCGTCAGGCCGTAACAGCTGGATAGCCGCCAAATTTCAGCATAATCGACGTGCGGATCGAGTTGCTCGATCCTCCTGTTGATCCACTTGTAGCCCTTCTTCATGATCGTTACTCCGCCATTCCATGACTTCGCGGCTTGGCGCGGAGCTCGGCTTGTACAAAGAGCCGCATCGCATACGCAGGGAGTCGACCGGCGTTTCCCCAATGCGCGCAACCAGTAGCGCAGACACGAACTTCAAACTGATTTTGCAAAGGCGATTGAGCACCTAGGCGGCGCTCTTGCAAAATGCGGTGCCGCGACAACTCGTGCCGGGGCCCTGCGCAAGCTGCGGGAGGAGCTTGCCGGCGGCTGTGCATCGACTTGAGTGAGAAAAATCGAAAGCGCGCGGAAACAGGCGACCAATCGGGACGTCGCTCGAAATGAGCTACTCGGTCAAGCGAACCAAATGTTGGCTGATCCTTAAGACCAGCACACACAATCCGGACGCTCCGACTTGAGCCTGACGGAGCCTTCGACTGCTCGAACAGGCGGACTAAGCCCATCGGACGGATCCTCCTATATGTCAGTTTTGACTTATAGTAAGAATACATCAGGTTATCGCATATGGCAATCCTTACATATTACCTGCCGGTGGACCAACCTTATGTTTTTCTGTTTCTGCTCAGCAAAGCGGAATTCCCGAATGCGGGGCGGCGAGGTGTGTACCGCGCTCGCCGATTGCCTGATTGAAAGGTATGAACGCGAAGAATTCGCCGTGGCAACCGCCGAGCAGTAGCGGCAAACAAGAAGGTAGGAAGAAGTTACCACGATTGCCCTATCGAACCTTAGTCGGCATCGACGTGATCACGGATGGCGCGATGGCCGCCTAGGCGATGAGACTTCCCTGGCGATGCGGTCACTTTATTCGGCGAAAGGATCGTAGACTTCGCACTTCATGCGAGCTTAGACGGAGGTGCCTCCGTCGATGTTCTTGCGCAGCTCCGAGGAAAGAACGTCCGGACTTGTGTTGAACGTTAATATCTGACTTAACGATGCGACCAGCGAGTGTCGTCGCGAAAACCGAACAACGAAATGGTCAAACATCAGATTAATGCTCACACCTTTGGTCAACTCGAAGAACCGAGACTGACATCCGAGATGTTGTTGTCGATAGCAAAGCTCGCAACCCTGCTCCAATTCGAACCATGCCGTCTCCGGAGCCGGCGGATCATTATCAGCTGAATGCCGCCCTCTCGGCAAAAGCGATCATGGCGACTGCGCCTTATGTGCATGTCGCGGAAAGGGTCGTGATTGTGCCTGACGCAATCACCCTATTCGGCGTAACAGCGGCGAGAGAGCGTCCCCGCGAGAACGTATTGGCGGAGAGGCCTCTTTGAGCCCGGCCCCTATACCTCTTTCGACATCTCTCGCTCGCACCGGTGCCAGGCACCTGGGGAATTTGCCAAAGGGGTTGCGTCGAATTGGATAAAAGCGAATGAGAACTTGGCTGCTCGCAGAAACTAGATCGGCATCTCAACGTCTTTCAGCATTTCGAATCCGCGCGTAGCGTTGGCTCTCGTCAGGCTCCGGCAAGCCAAGAGATCTGCCTACTGGTTTAGCTGCGGCAACGGCTGGATAGCGGATGTGGCTCTCTGTGATGCAGCAATGAAGCAGCAGAGAGCAATGAGATCGACGGCCGCTGCCGCCGACCCGAGACCAAGATAGCCAGTCGTCTGGACCAATGTCCCGCCCAGGAGCGGTCCAATCATGTTGCCGACCAACATGGCTGGGGTCGCAGCAACCGCGCGCCCGGTGAGATCAAGGCGCGCGAGATGCCCGAAGACAAAAGTATGCGTGAACAACATTATGAACGGGAAAACGACCGCTCCGACCGCATACGGCAAGAAACCGCTAGAGCAAGAGATTAGGACAGCTACCGCTCCCTGCAGCAGGGTTCCAGTCATCGCGACCCGCATCGGCGGAAGCCGCTTTTGGAGAAACGCGGCGAGCAGGGTCGGTGTCATAGCCACCAGACCTAACGTGACCAGAACGCTTTGGATCTGGACAGGCGACAGTCCGCGATCGGTGCCCATCGGTTGTAGGAAACTGAATATCATTGCCTGGACGAGCGACATCAGGACGATTCCAGTGATAATGAACCACACAGGGCGTGTGAATCCAGCGGCATCCCTGACGAGGTCTTCGCTGATGGAAGCAGAGGGAAAGAAGAAAGTCGCTATTGCGGCTGCCACGGCCGTAACTGCGGCAAAGACCTCAAAGATGGCTGGTGGACCGAATTTCGTGATGAGAGTCGCCGATGCGCCGAGCAATATTACCGCGAAGACTCCAAGCGTTAACCCCCCCATTGCAAAGACACGATGTGGGTTATCCGTGCGACTCCTGTCGCCAATCCAGCGACGAAGTGGCCAACTGCCAGAATGCTAAATTCGGTGAAGCCGGCCATCACATAGAAGGTCCCGGCACTGATGCCGAAGCCCAGCGTCGGCATCCAGCGCCCCGGAGCGCGATGGAAGAATGGCGATAGTGTAACGCTTGCAAAGACCATGGCTCCTAGAAAGAGGGTCGGAAGCGCCCCCGCTCGCGCCGGTGAAAACGCATATTCCGAGATCAGAACACCGACCCAAATCGGAAGTGCGGGCTGGTCTATCATCCCAGCCATGTGCCCTGTCACTAATGAAATCTTTGACCCCAACGAGTTAATCTGCGCCATTTTTTCCTCCCGTATGATAGTCGGCCCTCGTGAATTGCAGCTCCGCACCGATGCAGGCATGATGAAGGCATCCGACAGCTATGGAGAGCCGCGACGCTCGCTCCCCACTGCCATCGAAACTCTTGAGCTGCCGGCGCGCGCCTCACAGAGTGCTTTGCTATCCATCGAGAGCATCATGGATGAGAGCTCTAGACGGGACGATTGCCCGTTGCTTCAACTAGCCATCGCGGCCAATTACCAATGGCATCTGCACAAAGCGCAGCTGCTTGCGAAAATGGCTTCACCGTTGATCAGCAATTGAGGATACCCAGCACCGGTCAGAGCGTTTGGTGCAGAGTTCGGACGTCATTCCGAACAGGTCAGGTGCGTCCACCCCCGAGCGGCAATTCACGGCCTTCCTCCATATGTCATTTATTACTTACTGGCTAGCAGGCATGAACATATATGTCAAATCTGACGTATGGATGCGCGTGGCCGGCAACTATGCAGAACCGCAAAGAGCGCCAGATTTGAAGCTTGGGGCTTTTGTTGTGCCCACGAGAATACGCCGATTGGGACGGCTGATGTCGTCGCATTCGACAACGTCTGGCAGGAGAGCAGACCTGATAAGAAGGTCTACGACATTGCTAGCAGTGGTCTTGTTCTCGACCATACCCATGTTGCGCCGTGCGCTTTCATAAGCACGGTCGGAAACGCACGTCCGAGCCACGTCGACTGTAGCTGGGCCGAGTTCGACGCGTCACCGGCATTCTGAGACGAGACCAATGTGCCACGCTCCTGATCAATTCAGTGGCGCTGCGCTTTCGATAGCCGTGGACGCTACGGGAGAGACATTCAGGACGATGATGTGGCGAGCTTTTTTAACGTCGTTCTGGTGCTCGGTCTCGCGATCGATTGTTTGATTCTCCTAAGGACCATCACTCGGTAGCTCGACAGCTACGGCGGTGACATCATTTCACGACGCTCGTGGATTGTGAAAGCGCGGTGAACGTCGTGCGACGCTGCCGGCAATCGCCGATCGTCGTGCACCGGATCGCCAAGCCCGAAGAGCTCTACGGTCGGATCCGGTGCAGGGAAAGGCATCACGAACTCCCGGTACAAACCGGCGCGGAGCGTGGCGGTTACCAAGCAGGACGCCAAAGGCCTTGTGGCATCGCGCTCGGGCTTCCCTATGGTGAGCTGGCCCTGGCGAGCCTGCTGGGCTCCTCCTGGCGCGAAGAAGAGTCCTTTAGTGGGGCTTCTACACGGAACCAGGCGATGTAAAGCGCCGGCAAGAAAAAGAGAGTCAGGAAGGTCGCAGCCATGATGCCACCGATCATCGATAGCGCCATAGGACCCCAGAAGACCTGCGGCGCGATCGGAAGCATGCCGAGGCTTGCTGCGGCGGCCGTCAGCAGGATTGGCCGCATGCGATGCTGTGTTGCCAGCACGACTGCCGACCATTGATCGTGACCCTCGTCAAGCATTTCGTCGATCTGCGCCATCAAGATAATCGAATTGCGAATGATGATCCCGATAAGGGCTAACGTACCGAGAATCGCGACAAAACCCATCGGTTTTCCGGATACGAGGAGAGCGAACACAACGCCGATCAAGCCGAGGGGAGCCACGCTTACGACAAGGAACAGCTTCGCAAAGCTTTGCAGCTGGACCATAATGAAGAACGCCATCGCAAGCAGCATCACAGGCACGACCGCAACGATTGGACCCTGACCCTTTGAGCTCTCCTCGACGGCGCCTCCGGTTGCGATCTTCATCGACGCCGGCAGGTTCGCGGCGAAGGTCTCGATAGCCGGCGCAAGCTGTTGGACGACAGTTGCCGGTTGCGTGCCATCGTGGATGGTGCCTCGAATCGTGATTGTTGGGACACGGTCGCGTCGCCAAATAATGGGCTGCTCCAGGTCATAGCGAAGTGTTGCGAACGAGAGCAACGGGACCACCTGTCCATTGCCAGTCGGGATCTGCAACGACTGCAGCGTTTCGATTCGGCTGCGTTCGTCGTTTGCGGCGCGCCCAACGATGTTGACCTGATAAATGCTATCGCGCATCTGTGTAATGGACGTCCCGCCGACAAGGCCGTTCAGTATCGAGGCAACATCGACGGAGTCGAGCCCGAGCTGCCTCGCCTTGTCTTGCGCTATTTCGACTTGAACGACCTTGCCTGGCTCGTTCCAATCAAATGTCGGAGGGTCAAGATGCGGGTTGTCGCTCATGATTTTGGCGATCTCCAGTGCCTTGGCGCGCAATTGCTGGATGTCCGGCCCGCTGAGGCGGTATTGCAGCGGACGTCCAACCGGAGGTCCAAGGTCGAGCGGGTGGATGAAGACGTCGATCCCGATGAATTGATCGGCCGCGGTCTTTCGCAATCTGCTTTCGATCCGATTGCGAGCTTCAAGTGACTTGGCTACGACGACCACCTGGCCGAAATAGTTAAAGGCCATCTGCTGGTCGAGTGGCAGATAGAAGCGGATCGCACCTTGCCCAACATAAGAGCTCCAGCTTTCGACGTCAGGATCGGAGGCCAGCCCTTTTTCGAACTGGTCGATCTGCTTCTTGGTCTCAAGGATCGTGCTGCCCTGCGGAAGCGTCAAGTCGACGAGCAGCTCGGACCGGTCTGACGACGGGAAGAACTGCTGCTGCACAAATCCCATACCGACGATTGCCACCGCGAGCAGACCGAGGCTTCCGCCGATTGTGACCCAGCGGAAGCGCATCGCGGCCTCCAGTAGAACGACAAAGTAGCGGGATAGCCGGCCGACACCGATATGGTCGTGATGTTTCATGGTTTTTGGAAGGACCATGACGCCGATCAGTGGAGCGAACAGAACGGCTACCACCCAGCTGGTTAGTAGCGATGCTGCGATTACGAGGAACAGAGTGTAGGTGTATTCGCCAGCCGATGAGCCGTTGAACCCAATCGGGATAAAGCCTGCGACAGTTACCAGGGTTCCGGTTAGCATCGGAAATGCGGTCGAGGTGTAAGCAAAGGTCACTGCGTTATAGAGATTGTCCCCGCGCTCAAGGCGGTGCACCATCATCTCGACTGTTATCATTGCATCATCGACGAGCAGTCCAAGCGCGATGATCAGCGCACCTAGGGAAATGCGCTGCAGCGTTACTCCAAAATACTGCATGATGACGAACACGACCGCCAGCACGAGCGGAATTGAGAACGAGACCACCAGCCCTGCCCTCACTCCAAGACTGATCAGGCTTACCACCAACACGATGGCTATGGCCTCAACGAGCGCTTCGGTGAAGCCGCCGACTGCCTGCTCAACTATCTTCGGCTGATCGGAAACCAGGTGGAGTTCGACGCCTACCGGAAGCGTGGCCAAGATGTCGCGCATCTTTGCTCTCAGCGCCTCACCAAATTGAAGCACATTGCTAGAGGCCATCATCGCGATGCCGAGCCCGATCGCAGGCTTTCCATCGACACGAAATAGCGGATCGGGTGGATCGCGATATCCACGGGTGATGGTCGCGACGTCGCTAAGCGGAAGGAAGCGGTTGTCGATGCGCAGGTTGGTGCTTCGAAGGGCCTCTTCCGAAGCGAATTGACCGCTTACGCGCAGCGAAACTTGTTCTGGGCCCGCTTGTACGACGCCTGACGGCTGCACTGTGTTTTGATTTTGCAGTGTCTTGATGAGCGACTGCATATTAAGACCGAGTGCCGCCAGCTTGCGCGTGGAGATGTCGAGATAGATGACCTCATCTTGTGCTCCGATCACCGTGATCTTGCCGATGCTTGGCACGGTGAGAAGTTCCGAGCGCACCCGCTCGACATAGTCGCGCAATTGCCGTGGGCTGAGTCCGTCGGACGTAAACGCGTAGATGTTGCCGAAGACATCGCCAAATTCGTCGTTGAAGGAGGCTGCGCCTACGCCTGAAGGCAGGGTGTACTGGATGTCCTGAACATGTTTGCGGACCTCATAGAATAGCCACGGCACGTCCTTTGGCTTGGTGGTGTCCTTCAGATTGACCAAAATCGTGGTCTGACCGGGCGTCGTGTAGCTCTTGACGTAGTCGACCGCGCCGATCTGTTTCACCTCCTTTTCAATCCGGTCGGTCACTTGATTGAGCATGTCGTCAACCGTCGCGCCGGGCCATTGTTGCTGGATCACCATAGTCTTGATGGTGAACGGAGGATCTTCCTCGCGACCGAGGCTGCGGTAGGCGAGCAGGCCCGCTATCGCGGACGCTATCATCAGGAACCAAACGAACGAGCGATGCTTTAGGGCCCATTCAGATAGATTGAAGGAGGTCACGACTGATTCTCTTGCAAAAGTTTGACGAGTTGTCCTTCGGAGAGGGAATGCACGCCGGCAGTGATGACGCGATCGCCAATCGACAAGCCGGATGTAACTGCCACGCGGTCTCCCCTGTGGGCGCCGAGCATCACAGGACGTGCTAGAGCCCTCTTGTTTGCTCCCACGATCCAGACGGCGTCCTGACCTTCGATTTTCAAAAGAGCACTAACCGGAATCTCCATTTGGCCCTCCTGTGCAGCCGCGAGGCGGATCGTGGTTCCCAGCCGAAACGCTTCAGGTGGATCTTCGATGGTGAACCGAATGCGCCGAGTTCTGGTCGAGGAGTCCGACTGCGGCGCGATCTCACGGACGACCGCCTTGGCTGCGATGCTATCCTGGACGAGGAGCGATGCCCGAGAGGATGAACCTTCGATGAATTGGCCAATTCGGTCGTCCGGTATGTCGAACACACCGTCGCGAAAAGTTGGGCGAGCGATGGTGACAACCGTCTGGCCTACCGAGACGACCTGGCCGATTTCCGTGGACCAGGAGACGACGACACCGTCATAGCTGCTGTTTAGGGTCGTGTAGCCGAGTTGTTCGGTCGCCTTCTGCAGACTCGCCTCAGCTTGCGTGGCGCGTGATTGGGCGCTCTGCTGGGCTGCTGTTGCCGCATCGAGGTCCGCCTGTGTCCCGCTGCCCGTGCTGAACAGTTTGTGCTTTCGTTCCAGAGTGGCCTCGGCATTGGCAAGGACCGCTCGAGCGTTGGCCAGATCGGCCTGGCTTGAGACGATCGCGAGCTGCGCGACGGTCGAATCAAGGGACCCGAGTCTTTGCCCCTTGGCAACGAGATCTCCCACATTGACGTCGCGCGAGCTCATTCGCCCCATTGTTTGAAAGCCAAGCTCGGCCTGGTACCGAGGCTGCACCGTTCCGGTGAAGGTGTCGATCCTCTACGAGGCCGGTTGCACAACCATGGTGAGCACGGGACGAATGACGGGCGATTCGAGGCTCTTCTCCTCGCACCCGGAAAGCGCCGCGGCGCAGGCGAAAAGTAGCAGCCGCAAGACCGTGGGTGCGGGCGACGTCATGGCTCGGCTCCGTAGGCGACCGCGACAACCTTCCCTGGATACAGCAGTTGTACGCTGGAAGTTACGACACGCTCGCCTTCTTCCAATCCGGCGGCCAACGCGACCGCTCCAGTGAGATATTCCTGCACGACGACCCCGCGAAGCCGGGCCTTGTTCTCGCTATCCAATATCCAGACTGCGGGCTTACCGTTGGCTGCAAACAGCGCGCTCGATGGAATGACAAAGGCAGGCGATAACTCCCAACGGGCTCTACCGACGACGGCCGAACCGAGTGTCAAATCGGCCGGCGCTCGTTCGACCGCGACCTTGAGCGTAACGGTGCCGGTGGCCTGATCCAAAATCGGCGAGATCTCGCGCACAGAGCCGGCAACAGTTACATTCGGCATCGATTGCGAGGTGATGTCGACAGTCCTGTCGTTTGGCGGATTGGTGACAAGAATCTCGGGAACTTGGAATACCGCATCCCGCGGGCCATCCTCGGCAAGGGCGAAAGCCGTCTGTCCGGCCTGCACAACCTGGCCGACTTCGATACTACGTGAGACAATGATGCCGTCCCGTCCTGCCTTCAATTCCGTGTAGGTTAGCCGCTCGCGTGCCGTATTCAGGGCAGCTTGTGCGCTGTTGACCTGCGCCTCATCTGTTCGAAGCGTGGCTAACGCCTGATCGAATCGCTCACGTGTGGTAGAGCCACTGCTAAGCAGAGACTGTTGTCGCTCGAAATTTCGTTGGGCTTCCAGCAACTGCGCATTCGCAGCATTCAGCGCTGCTTCAGCACTGGTAACATCGGTCTGCTGCTCGGTCCGTTCAAGATGCGCGAGAGTTTGACCTGCTTTGACATACTGCCCAACCTCGACGTCGCGACGGACAACTCGTCCACTGGTCTGAAATGCAATGTTCGAAAGGATGCGAGCCTGGATCGTCCCAGTGAGGGGAAGGTCTGGCGTGATGTGTTGCCGGCGGGCGGTGGCGACGGTCACGCGCAACAGCGCCGAAGACTTGTCACCCGCTCGCGCCATCGAGTTCGGGAACGCTGTAAGCACGGTCGCGACGAGCGCGAGCGACGTGCGGAATTGCGCCCTGTTGGCCAGCCGCGGCATTAGGTCCCCTTCTTCGCTGGGCATTTGCAACATGCTGATTTAACTCAAAGTTTCAAGTTGTCTGAGCGCCCCGCCAAAGAACTCCAAGGCGTAATATTCAACAGGCGTTGAATATTTAGTTGCATCGTTCTAAACGTCAAGAGGTCGGAATGGTCGATGGAGGAGGAGGGATGTCTCGAAAAGCCGTGAGAACGCGCGGTCGACCACGGAAGGGCTCAGAACTAGAGGCCGACAACCTTCTCGATGCAGCGCTCGACGCATTTGCCGAGCACGGTTTCGAAAAGGCAAACCTCCGCTCAATCGCTGCTGCCGCGAAAGTTGATGTCGCCCTGATCTCTTACCACTACGGATCAAAACTCGAACTATGGAAGGCCGTAATCGAGTCGTTTTCGGGGGAGGCGATGGCTCTGCTCGCATCCGTGCGATCGGATGGGGCAGAAGTGTCTTCGAGGGAGCGCCTAGAGCTTACGATTGAACAATTGATCAATGTGGGCCAGCGTAAGCCGCAATTTGCGCGATTTGTCATCAACGAGGTTGCCGGGATCGACCAGAGCGAGCGATTTGAGTTCTTTCACAATGCCCTAACTAAGCCACTCCGAGAAACCTTGGTACCCTTGATCGCAGCAGTCAATCGGAGTGGCAACAGCCGGAAAGTCGATCCGAACTTGCGATTCTTTGCCGCCCTCGGCGCGATGTCGATGTCCATGGCTAACCGGCAATTCATCGCGCGATTTGCGCCGGTTGCTAAAGACGACAAGCAATTCCGCAAGGAGCTGATCGCCGTCATTAGCGCAGTGATGTGTCCCGAAAACGCCTAGCAGGCTGCTGAATTAGTAGCCGATCGACGGGCGAAAAAGAGAATGTCGTCGCCGCCTGAGTTTACCAAAAGGAAGTAGGAGGCTGCCCAGCCACGTCGTGATCGCAACGTTTCCACGACACGGCTCACAGCTGCACCGCCAGCAAAGTTTGTGAGGCGGCGGTCGTGACTAGTGTGGGTGCTGACCTGTCACTCAATTGTTATCCAGCGGACGATCAGAGTCTGCGGGGTTTCCGCAACGAACTCGAGGCAAACATATTGAGTGCTATCCCGACATGACTATCGACGGTGTGTCCAGGTGACCTTGTGGTGAGTGCCCGTTCAAGACGAGCAATGAGACGTTCAGCCCGGAGAGTTCCGGCGAGGACAGGTGATCCGTGTTAGGCCCGTTAGGCTGCGCGGATCGCTTCCAGGAATGTGGCGACCTCGGTCTCTAGCCGGTTGCTTTCGCCGGACAGTGACTTCGCGGCGGCGAGCACGTTGAATGACGCCGTTTCGGTCTCGCTGGCGCCCCTCTGTACATCAACGATGCTGGCCGAAACCTGTCGGGTACCATGCGCCGCCTGCTGCACGTTGCGGGAGATTTCGCGCGTTGCCGCGCCCTGCTCCTCAACCGCCGCCGCGATCGTGGAGGCGATTTCTGACATGCGGCCGATGGTGTCTCCGATCGACTTGATCGCGCCGACCGAGTCCTGGGTTGCGCTCTGAATGCCTGTTATCTGCTGACCGATTTCGTCGGTTGCTTTGGCCGTCTGCTCGGCCAGAGCCTTGACCTCCGACGCCACCACCGCGAACCCGCGGCCGGCCTCCCCGGCGCGTGCCGCTTCTATAGTGGCGTTGAGGGCCAATAGGTTGGTTTGGCTTGCGATCTGGCTAATGAGTTCGACTACGTCGCCGATCCGACGGGCCGCCTTGGCGAGTTCGGCGACATGCTCGTTGGTCCGTCCCGCCTGCAGCACCGCTTCGCCAGCAATGCGGGCTGAATCTTGCACTTGGCGACCAATCTCGTCGACGGACGACGACATCTCCTCGGCGGCCGCCGCCACGGTCTGCACGTTGGTCGAAGCTTGTTCGGAGGAGCCAGCCACGGCAGCCGTGATCTGTTTGGATTGCTCGGCCGTGCTAGTCAGCATACCGGCCGACGCTTCCAACGCCGCGGAGGCGGACGAAACGGTCCTGATCACATCGCCGATCATGGCCTCGAATTCGCGCGCAATCTGGTCCAAGCGTTGGCCGCGTTTGAGTTTGCCCTCGGCTTCGCTGGCGGCCGCGGCGTCGGCAGCCTTTTGGGCGACTAGCTTGTCTTTGAAATGCTGTAGCGAGCCGGCAACTTGGCCGACTTCATCATTCCGGCCGGTCGATGGGATCTCGACGTCATGGTTTCCGGCCGCAAGAGTGCCGATCACCTCCGCAAGCTGGCCTAGCGGCGTCACCACGCGTCGGCGCAGCATTATGGTCACGCCAGCGAGCGTACCGAGCAGGGCCAGCACTGCAACTCCTGCAAGCACCAGCATCCCCAGCGCGCCGTCACGGACCGCCGAGGCGCGCTCGGCAGCTTCGGCCAAGGCGGCATCGCGGACGCCGAAGAACATCTGGATAGCGGGCACAATGACCTTGGCCATGTCGGAGGGACTGAGACTGTATTTGCCGTCGCCTCTGGCCGCCGGCATTTCCTTCTCGACGACCGGAATCGCCTTTCCGAAATAGGCTTCGACGGCCGCTTTCATGGCCGTGGCAAGGCGGGGCGGATTGCCGAGCTGGTCGATCGTGCCCTCGATGCGTTCTCGGTCGGCATCTAAGCGGCCCTGCATACGATCCATCAGCGCAAATTCAGCGGGAGTGAGCGGACGCGAGGCGCTCAAGGCCGGCGACAGTGGCGAGGCGTGGCTGCCGGCGGTCACCCGCAAATCCTGCGCGGTTCGCGCCAGGCTCAGCAGCGTTGCAAGTGAAGAATCGGCGCTGACCACCTGCCCCTCCAGCCGATTCAGGATCGGCTCGATCGCGCCGATCATCTCGGCAACAGTGGGAAGGAGTTCTTTGACCACCGCACTATCGCGCGATCCGAGGGATACGCGCACGGCCCGATCGGCCGCCGCATGAACATCCTTGAAACGGCGCCCGGTACGGTCCAGGCTTTGGATCATCGGTTCGCCACCATCAAGGGCCAGCAAACTGTTGCGGGCCAGGTCGAAGGCCGCATCGGCGGCGCTCGACGCCTTGCCCATCGCTTCGATCTGGGTCGGCGTGGCGGGCGTTTCCTGAAAGATCGTGATGTAGGGTGTACGAAGGCCCGCCAGGTGTTGACTGACCATCAGCACCGCGCCGAAAGCCTCGACCATTTTGATGGATTCGGAGCGACTAACGAAGATGCGCGTCTGCGGAAGCAGAACCTCGGCGCCGAGAATAACCGCAAACGTGGTCACCGTCAGCATCGACAGCGCAAAGAGCTTTCCGATTCGCATGCGTACCCCACATTTCGCATAAGTTTCCGAGAACCTATCGCGCTCTCGCTAATTCATCATTAAGTCCGGGACGCATCTTGGTGGCGGTATGCCTATGTATAGAATTGTCGTGTCGTCGATTGCGCCGCATCTCCTTGCCATCGACAGGAAATGGAAGGCGGCGAATCACGGCGTCTCGGGTGTGCGGTGATGCATCCCTCGCTACGGCTTTAACACCAGCTTGCCCATAACTTCCCGGCCATCAAGCATTCGATGCGCTTGCACAGCCTCCCTAAGCGGCAATCGCACCGTCACGGACGGATTGATGGCTCTTGCTTCCACGAGTTTGAAGACCTCTGACGCAATCCGTACGCGCTCTTGAGGAAATGGATCGTAGACGTGAACGCTATAAGCACGCACTGAGATGCTGCGGTCCATGTTCTTGCGCAAGTCCGCGAATAGGTCGGACGATGGAAGTCCCGACAGCGCATTGAACGTGACGATCTGTCCCAAGGGAGCAACGAGCTTGATGTTGTCGCGGAAATCCGGACCGACCAATTGGTCGAACATCAAGTCGACGCCCGTACCTTTGGTGATATCCAAGATCCGGGCACCAACCGCTTCAGAGCTGCTGTCGATCGCATAGCTTGCACCCCGCTCCAAGGCGAACGCTGCCTTGTTCGGGGCCCGGCAGACAGCTATCAGCTGTATCCCAGCAGCGCGGCAAAGATCGATCATGGCGCAGCCGACGCCGCCAGTAGCTCCGTTGATGGAGGCGACCTTTACCCGGCGCAGATCTGCAGCGTCATTCAACATGCCCCATGCGACCTGATAGTCGGGAATTGCGACCGCGCCCTCAATGTCTATGCCTTCAGGCAGCTTCGTGATCTCGTGGACATCGCAGGCGACATATTCGGCGTAACATCGGCGAGAAAACTTCCATGCGAGAACGGGCTGGCCCGGGGAGAAGCCTTCAACACCATCTCCCACCCGCTCAACATAGCCGGTTACACTGATCCCCGGCACCTCCGGATACTCCACGGGCCACGGGTAGCGTCCAGTCCTGACCAGCGCATCGTATTTCCCGACCCCGATGGTGTCGGTCCGAATGAGGACTTGCCCAGCCGCCGGTGTGGGAATTGGCAGATCGATGTATTTGAGGACCTCGGGTCCTCCCGGCTTTTCGACTTGAACAGCTTTCATCATGGCTGCGGGCATGAACACCTCCGTGCGCTGAATTGGTAAGGTCGTATTGGCGCGCTTAACCGCGGGCCGTTGTTGAAAGCAGATTGTTGGGTCCGCCTATCGGGAAGGTTTTAAGCGGCCGCTTTCGGGCGAGCTTTCACGTCGGTTCGTCGATCACCGCGTTTTCCAAAATTCCGACGCCTGAGATCTCCACCTCGACCCGGTCGCCAGCGCGCAGCCAACGCGGCGGAACGCGACGCGACCCAACTCCTGCTGGAGTACCGGTCGCGATGATATCGCCTGGCAGGAGCCTGAGAACACTGGACAGATAGCTTATAAGCCGCGGTAACCCATAGATCAGCTGGCTCGTCGATGCCTGTTGAACCACCTCGCCGTTTAAGCGCGTGGAAAGCGCGAGGCGGTCCGGATGCGGGACGTCAGTCGCCGCCACGATCCAGGGTCCTATGGATCCGCTCGAATCGAAATTCTTGCCCGTCATGCCAGTGGCAGAGTGTTTTTGGTAATCTCGGACACTGCCCTCGTTTAGACAGGTGTACCCGCCGACGTAGTCGAGCGCCCTTCCCTCCTCCACTCTGTGGCACGTCCGGCCGATGATGAGAGCAAGCTCCCCCTCGTAATCGAGGCGCTCAGACACTTTAGGCCGAAGCAGCAGCTGGCGATTCCCAACGAAGCTCTCGTGCGTTCGCTGGAAAAAAGTCGGGTAAGCAGGCGCCTCGTTTCCGGTCTCGTCTACGTGAGCTTTATAGTTGAAGCCAACGCAGAACACCCTGGCCCTAGCAGACAGGGGAGGAAGAAACTCAACGTCACCAATCTTCAGGTCAGGCTCGCGTGTCATAAGCTTTTCTGCGCGAGCCCAGCCTTCCGCAGCCACTACTTCATCGATATCAGATAGGCCTTTATCAAACGGCGACAGGGAGATGATGCCGTCGCCCTTCACAAGGCCGATGCTGACCGAGCCATTCCGAGCAAATCGAGCTACTTTCATTGAGATACCTTCTTTTTTTGAGGCGCTGATGAAGGCTGACTCAGCCGCTCTTTTCGCCGTTTTGGCTTAACGAGGCGGATGGGATCAAAGCAAAGATGACTGACGCCGCCAGCATCAGGGCGCTACTGGCGATGAGCGCGATGTCGTAGTTTCCCCGCAAGGCTTGAACCGCGGAAAACATCAGCGGGCCAATGGCTACGCCAATGGCGAACACGACGATAAACAGCCCGATCTTTTGCCCCAGCTGGGCAACGCCGAATTGCCGTGCGACAGTGTATGGGATGAGATCCGACTCTGCTCCCGCTCCAAGCGCAAGAAGAGCTGCGGCCAAATAAACCATAGAAGTCTGCCGTGTCGAGACCAACAGCAGTCCGGCAGCCACAGGACCGAGGCAACCAACGACCGCTACCAACCGTGGAGACCATCGATCAAGCATGGACCCGAGCAAGAAGCGGGCTACCAGCATCGTCATGCCGTATGTCGCCATCACAGCCGCCGCATCGACGGGCCGAAAGCCGCGATCGATCAACAACGGTGTCATGTGGACAATCATACCTTGAATGGCGAGCGTCATCAGTAGGAATGCCAACGCAAGCATCCAAAAAATTGGAGCAGACAAAAGCTCACCGAAGACAAGCTTGGAGGATTGCGCGGAAGCGGCGGACTTCTGAAAGCGCTCCTTGCCGGGAATGAGCCAGATGACGGCTACTGCGCCAAGGATTGCGACCCCAGCGCCGATCGCTGCGTAGCTGTTGCGCCAGCCGTATTCTGCAATGGAAAAGGTGGCGATCGCGGGCATTAACATGATGCCGGCGGCCGAGGCTGCATTAATGATGCCGAGCGCAAACCCACGAAAGGTCGAAAAAGTCCGAGTGACTATGTAGGTGAAAGCCGTGATCCCTTGCCCCGCGCCAAGGAGTCCGAGCAGGCCCATAAAGATTGCAAAACTTAAGGGATCACGTGGAAGTTGACCGAGTGCAATCAGGCCGAGCGCAAACAAAGCGAAAGAAAAGCCTGCAAAGACGCGCGGCCCATATCGGTCGACCAGCCACCCGACGATTGGCTGCGAGAAGCCGGAGCAGAGAGCAGCTGGCGCAAGAGCGGCAGCCACGCTGGCCCTCGACCAGCCCGTATCGTTGACAATTGGCAGCAGGAATGTTCCGAAAGTATAGATTACGATCGGCCCGAAATTGGTCAACATGCCAATTCCGGAACCGAGCACGACCTTTGTTGCCTCTATTCCACGTAGCTGAACCTGCGGCGACAGGTCGCCAACGGCCGGCAGCGCAGGCGTATTAACGCTCGTCATCATCTTCCTCCCCTTTTCAGCTCATGTTTTATTTTTTCTTGAGTTCGGTCACCGTTTTCTTTCTTGCGATCAACCAGCGCCCGTCGCTCCGATGCAGCTCGTCTTCGTAACGGCCAAATCCTGCTACGCCATCAAATGGCAGAGGAAACTGTTGAGGAGTGGTCTCACTGCGCTGGCTGAGCAGAGTTACGTACGCGTGAATAAGAATGCGATCTTCGTTCAGCCATTCCGATCTGATGTTGGAGATCAGGTGTCGGACGACCAGGTTGCGATCGCGGCGATTGATAAGATCAACAAGCATGCCCTTGCCGCGTACAAGGCCATCGCCGCGGTGCCAGACACCATCTTCTGTGAAGAGCCCTGCAGCGGCCTCGGCATTGCCATAGTCAAAATGCTCCATGAAGCTCAAGACCGTCGCTTGAGCCTCGAGGATATCCGCCGCTCGTTCTAGCCTATCCCGCTGCATGGGCCCTCAGATCTTAAGCAGCTGGTCTAATGGCTCGCCGGCGCGGAAGCGCGCCAAGAAATCCTTCGGGTCGACATCAATGCCAGAGGGATTGTTCTTGAAAGCGTCAGAGTCGATGAAGGCCTTGAGTTTCTCGGCGTCGTCAAAATTGTTGCAGCAAAGCTCAACGACGTTCTGGTCTGGATCTGAGAAATAATAGCTTGTCACTGGACCGTGGTTGGAAGCGCGGTGGGCTTGCAGACCAGCGCCGAGCAACAATTCCACGCGATCCAGCAGCGCCGCCAGATTTGCGTGACGAAATTGAAAGTGATTCAAGCCGGGATCGCGGCTGGGCGAGTCGGATAGCTCTGGCAGCTCGAATAGCGCCAGGACCTGCCCATGAACCGGCGAGCGGTCCAAGAACATGAAACAGGATCGCACGTCGCTAGCTCGGGTCTGTTTGGGCGAGCCGGCGAAACGGCGCCGGTTTTCCGGGGCACCGCCAGGATTTGTGATGCTCCAGCTCAATCCCAGCACAGATGAGTACCAGTCGCGCATCAGCTCGTACTGTGCAGTTTGCAGAACGATCTCCGAAACGCGCGGCGAAGGCAGCGCGGAGGTTGCCTTGTGCAGGTCGGCGGGTAGCGATTGGACGCTCATGGGGACAGATTCCTCATATGACACTTTTGACTTATAGTTCTAGGTTATCAGGGCTCGACGATATGTCAACTATTACATATGGCGCCATGCAGCATTTGTCTGGAGTTGAGCGCGGGCGCTTGTTCGTGAATGATCAAACGCCCGTCATGCTGAAGCGGCAACATGCAAGGCCGTCCAAGATCGCCGTCCCTGGCGCGACGGTCGCCTCACGAGCGAAATCAGCCACAGGCAGGTCACCACAAGAGATGTTACATCCTCTTGTGGTTGCCTGTGGCTGAGGTCAGCTGGTTGCTGTCCGTAGTGGAGCCGTGTCAGTTTGGTGCAGTGAGCTCGCTTGAAGGCACCGAGTTGCCGTGCAAGCCGTTGCGTAGCCGCAGCGGTAAGTGAGCGACTGCGACCGGGCCATCTGCAAAATGTTGAGTGTCCAAGATGACGAGGCCGCTCCGCCTTTCGTCGAGCCTGTTGACGAGCGCAATGACGTAGCCGTCTCCCTCCGGCGCATTAGGGGATCGGGGAGCAAACACCGGTTCTTGGACAGACGAGGTGGGACCGGGTAGCCAGCGCTCGCTCTTTCCGGTCGCTATATCCAGGTGAGCGAGGCCGTTGAGGAAAGCGTTGACCGAGGGCGGGCCACAGCGATCCGCGTCATACGGAGCGAAGGGGTCGATAAGGGCGAGAAAGGCATGACGATAGGGCCGCGTGGCGTAACGCTCGTCCACATGGGGGAACTCGCCCATCGTTTGGGTAAAGATCTCGGCCTGAGGAACGGGGCTGTTGCTAGATAGATCAAATGTCCATCTCGTCATGGCTTGACGCAGGGACCGGGGATCAGGCACGTGCCCACTATATTCTGGGAAGAACCAGAACACGTTGTCATTGACGACGGGCAGGTCGAGATAGACTTTGTGTCCTTCGTCCCATGCATTGATGGTGTGGCCCTGGAAGCCGTTCGTCGGCACTGTAAACCAACGAATATCTTTTCCGCTGCCGCGGCGGGGCAGAACCCCATAGATTTGGTCCACATTCGGCTGCCAGGCAAAGGCCGGTTCGCCCTGCTTCAGGCGTTCGATGTCCGACGTCAGCGAGCTCACGGGAAAGACGACATAGTTTTCCGTCACGGCGAAGTCGTGTATCATCGCTGCCCGCGGCGCATTAAACCAAGCTTCATGCACCACGTGTCCGCCGCGATCGATGACGTAATAGGCGATATCGGTGGTCGTCACACCCTTGGCGGCATAACCAAAGCCAATCAGCTCGCCATTGGTCGGATCGATCTTGGGGTGAGCCGTAAATGTCTGACTGGTCATCTTTCCGTCAAAACGGTAGTTACCGATCGTTTCAAGCGTATCTGGCCGCATCGCGACCGGCGGTCCGTCCTCCTTCAGCGCGAGCAACAGCCCATGGTGAACGACGACGTTGGTATTGGCCGTGCTTCGGATAGTACCGGCAACCGATGGATCGTCAGTGAACGGATTGCGGTAGGCGCCGTAGAGGGCGCGGCGCGCCGCCCGCTCCGCAACGAACTTGTCGGTCAGGACATATTTCGACGTAAAGTCGACATGACCATCCTTGAAACGGAAGGCGCCAACCATGCCATCGCCGTTAAAAAAGATGTCACGGCCAAGCTCGGCGGCCATTGTGGTTCGGGAGCTACACGAAAAAGGTGCCGTCGAGATCGGTTGGAATGCGTCCTTCAACGTCAAGATCGAACACGTGTGCCTCTACACGGCCAGGAGCGTCGAAGCCATGATAAATCGGATCGTCAGGGAAACGCTTCGTCATTTGTCACCTCGGTTTTCATGCCTTTAGCGTAGTGCGCGCGCTAGCGTCCAAGTGAGGCGCCGCATTTTCGTAACCTGCGAGCGCCTCCCCAAGGCGCCGCCGGAACAATTCGATCGCCTTTTGCTTCACGTGGCCGAAGCCACGCACCTCGAGCGGTAGCTCAGCAATGGCGACAGCCTGTGGAAGCGATGCCGCTGACAATCGACGGGGTAAGCGGTTCAAGGCATCGATGAATTCGGCGATCAGAGCACGCTCGGTGCGGCGCTCGGCGCTCCTTCCGAAGACGTCGAAGGGTGTTCCGCGCAAGATCTTCAAGGCCGCCAAGATTCTGAAGACGGGCAAGATCCAAGCTCCGAACCGGATCTTGCGCGGCTCTCCCGTTGTCTTGTCGCGGCGAGACAGAAAAGGCGGTGCAAGATAGATTGACAGCTTTGCGAAGCTATCAAACTGAGATCGGACTGCCCGCTCGAACTCTCCGCTCGTATAGAGTCTGGCAACCTCGTACTCATCCTTGTAGGCCATCAGCTTGAACAGGGATCGCGCAGCAGCCAGCGTTAGCGAATGGCCAGTATGAACCTTAGTCTCCGCCTCACGGATGTGGTTGATGACATCAAGGAAACGCTGGCTGTAGTCATTGCTCTGATAGTTGCGAAGAAATGTCGTAAGATCTTGGATCTCCGCCTCAGGGGTGCGCTGCTCAGTCTTTTCGGCCAGGCCTGCTGCAACAAAGACGAATTGAGGGTCGGAAGCTAACCGACGCCCCCACTCAAGCGCAGCGAGATTTGCCTCCTTGGCGGCGCCATTGAGTTCGATCGCCTGGTGGAGGTCCTCAAGGTTAAGGCCAAGCCAGCCTTTCTGATAAGCGCACCCGATCATCATGAAATTGGCGGCGATCGAATCGCCGAACAAAGATTGTGCCAAAGCCGTGAAGGGAAACACCGCGAAATGTTCCGGTTCAACTTGTGTGCTCAGCCGTCTCGTCAGCAAACTCGAATTCACGACGGCCTGACGATTAGTGACGAAATCTCCAGTGATGGACACGTCAGCATTGGCGAGGACGCGGCTCCGCCCTCGGTTGAGAGATGCCATCACGTCCGATGCATTGCCGACGATCTGGTCGCAAGCCAGGAGAAGGTCACAGTGCTCCGCTGGAATCCGCAAAGCATGAATGGGGCCGCCAAGATGAACGTGACTTGTAACCGCCCCGCCCTTCTGAGCCATTCCGATCTGGTCCAGCACCGCGGCCCCTCGACCTGCCAGGTGTCCGGCCATTGCCAGCACCGCGCTCGTCGTCACGATTCCGGTCCCACCTACGCCGGCAAGAAGAATGCGGCTGTGTTGCGGCGGCGCAGCGCTCACCAGGGGCAGCAATGGTTGGTCGATCGTAAGCTGCGGTTTTGGCCCGCGGTTCACACGGGCACCCTCGACAGTTACGAAACTGGGACAGAAGCCTCGAATGCAACTGAGATCGGTGTTGCAGCTCGATTGATTGATTCTTCGCTTCGTACCTAGTGGAGTGTCGACCGGCTCCACGGATAGGCAGTTTGACTTGATCGAGCAATCGCCGCAGCCTTCGCAGACCAGCTGATTGATGAAGACGCGGCGGCTGGTTTCCTTCAGTTGGCCACGTTTGCGTTTCCGCCGGCGCTCGGTAGCACACATCTGGTCATATACGATGATGCTTACACCCGGTTGGGCTCGCAATTTGAGCTGTACGGCATCAAGTTCGTCGCGATCCACCACCTCTCCCGCCAGGGAGTGGACCTCGGCATGCTCACGATAGGACGCCAGATCATCGGTGACCAAAATTATTGTGCTGACGCCCTCGGCCCGGAGCTGGCGCAGAAGCCGCTCGAGGGAAAGGTCGCCATCGACTGCTTGACCGCCTGTCATCGCGACAGCACTGTTGTAGAGCAGCTTGTAGGTGATGTTCAGCTTAGCAGAGACCGCCTGGCGGATTGCGAGCAGGCCTGAATGGAAATACGTGCCATCGCCCATATTCGAAAACACATGCGATTCGTCGGTGAACGGAGCGAGGCCGAGCCAGTGGATTCCCTCGCCGCCCATCTGGGAATAGCTGAACGTGTCAGGGCGATTGCGCGCGGCTAAACCGTGGCAGCCAATCCCAGCGAGAGCTCGACTGCCATCTGGCACGGCTGTCGACCGGTTATGCGGACACCCGGAACAGAAGAATGGACGCCGGGATGCGGGCACATCTGCAAATCCGCGTTGGTTCGTGTGCCGGCGCAAGCGTTCGCCTCGTGCTGCTACGACCTGATCACCGGATATCCTTGCGATGACCGCCGCGATCTGGACAGCAATCTGCTCGGGCGTTAGATCGCCCGTTGCAGAAAACATCGGGTGTTGCTCCGGTCCACATTTGCCCCAAACCGAGGGAGCCTGTGACCGGCCGTAGAGTATAGACTTTACTTGGCGCTCGATCAGCGGCGCCTTCTCCTCCACGATGACGAGCTCCTGCAGGCCTTCGGCAAAGGCTGTGAGGCCCTGAGGCTCTAGCGGCCAGATCATCGCCGGCTTGTAGAGAGCCAGCCCGAGCTCGATCAGCCGTGAATCGTGAAGGCCCAGCAGGTCGAGTGCTTCGCGCAAATCATTCCAAGATTTGCCGGCCGCGACGAAACCGACCCGCGCGTCCTTAGGCCTCACCGCGACGCGATCGAGACCGTTTGCCCGGACATAAGCAAGCGCAGCCGGCAAACGGAATTCATGCTGCCGCCGTTCCTGATCGAGCGGCAAGTCAGGCCAGCGGTTATGCAGGCCAATGTCCGGCACAGTGACGTCGGGCCGAACGGGCAAATTACCTAATTCTGCGGCCGGCACGGTGCGTGTACTGTCGGCCACTTCCGTCAGCACTTTTAGCGCAACCCAAGATCCCGTCAGCCGCGACATGGCAAAGCCGTGGAGTCCATAGCTGACGATCTCGCCGGGATCAGCCGGGTAGAGCAGCGGGAGGAGGAGACTGGCGACAGTCTCGTCGCTGTAGCAGGCGACCGTTGAGGATTTTGCCAGATGATCGTCACCCACGGCGACGACCACCCCGCCGTTCGGCGAAGAACCTTGCGAGTTGCCGTGCCTAATCGCGTCCGCCGCGCGATCCAGTCCAGGGCCCTTGCCGTACCACAACGCAAAAACACCATCGACCCGGGCGCCGGGTGATTGATGGATCTGCTGCGTACCGGCCACGGCGGTGGCCGCGAGTTCTTCATTGACCGCCGGCTGCACCACAATCTTTTGGTCGCTCGTTAGCCGCTTCGCAGAGGCAAACGCGGCATCGAGCGTACCAAGGGGTGAACCCCGATAACCGCTGACGAAACCCGCGCTCGACAAGCCATTCATCCGATCTCGCTCGGCCTGTAATAGCATCAGGCGGACGAGCGCCTGCACTCCGCCGAGGAGAACTGTTCCGCCGCGCTTGGAATAACGATCATCGAGCGAGATAGAGGAATTACTCATTCGCAACTCCATTGGATGCGCTGGCGCAAAAGACTTTCCGGCACGCCGGCATTAGCTCCGTGCGGTATCGATAGCGGAGCTGATCTGCACGCCGGGTGGGGCCGGCAAGTCGCCCGGAACGAACATGTCTCCCATCAAAGGCAGCGCCGGATCCACGCTATAATGCGTAAACTCGCGCACCCCCTCGTCATAGAGCACCGTGTCGTCAATCAGAAAGTTGCCCGTGAAGGCGCGCGCAGGCTTTGAGAGGATGGCATGGGCTGCGTCGGCCATGCTCTCCGGCTTGCGGCAATGACGCATTCCGTTCTCTCCGAGCAATGCAAATTGGATGGCAGCCGTCGCAATGGCGGTTCGGGGCCAGAGAGCATTGACAGCAATACCGCGATCGGCAAATTCCGCGCTCATGCCGAGCACGCACATGCTCATGCCGAACTTCGCCATGGTGTAGGCGGTGTGCGGCGCGAACCACTTGGGCGTCATGTCAAGCGGCGGAGATATCATCAAGACATGCGGATTAGCTGCCTTCATCAGGTGCGGAAGGCATGCCTTGGTAGTGATGAAGGTCCCGCGTGCGTTGACTTGAGCCATCAAGTCGAAGCGCCGGATATCCGTTTGTAGGGTGCCGGCCAGATGGATCGCTGATGCATTATTGATGCAAATGTCGATGCCGCCGAACGTCTTTGCCGCTTGGGCAACGCCGGCCTCGACGGAGGATTCATCACGGACGTCGACGGCCAGCGGCAACGCCCTGCCCCCAGCTCGCTCGATGGCTTCGGCGGCAGAATAGATCGTGCCGGGAAGATGCCGGTGCGCCTCGACAGTCTTGGCTGCAATTGCAACGTTGGCGCCGTCTTGCGCGGCTCGCAGCGCAATGGCGAGCCCAATGCCTCGGCTTGCGCCGGTAATGAACAGGGTTTTGCCGGTCAGACTCATGAGGCCACGCTGCCCATGCTCAAGGGAAGCGTTCTTAATGCCGACGTGCCCTGCACGCCGCCCGCGCCGCGGATGCGATCAATGAGCCGCGCCGGCTCTTCAGGAATAGCGTCCCCAATCCAGCTGATGTGTCCGTCCGGGCGGACCAAAGCGTAGCGGCGCCCGTAGACGGCGATGGTGTTTGGCTCCGGGATGAGCTGATGACGGATTGGCAGCCCAACCGCGTGCGCCGCACGGGTCAGACCGCCCACAGCAGCACCCACCTCCGATGCGAACTCCAGCAGCACGAACCCACGACCGAATAAGTCTAACGTGGAGTGGCCCGGCGAGAGCCAAACATGAGGTGCGCGGCCGCCGGCCTCGGCTACTTGCACGAAGTTCGCGACATCGGGCTCGGCTCGTTCGAACGATTCAGCGACGACGATCGGCGAATTGCGATAGACCGCCCCAAGATGAATTCCGAACGACCTCCATTCCCGCTGCATGGCCTGCTGGGTATAGGCTCCTGTTGCGCGCCGCGCCGTCTCGCCCGCAGGGCCTTGGTCGAGCAGCATCGGCTCTGGAGGAACCGAGCGCATCGCGGCTAGGTTCGCGGACGCCTGCGACACGTTGCGCATGGCGATCGGGCGCCGCTCTGTGTCGTAGCTTTCCAGGAGTGTGGGGCCGCCCCACCCCTCCAACACAGCTGCGATCTTCCATGACAGATCAACCGCCTCGGCAATGCCCGTATTCATGCCGTATCCGCCGGTCGGAGAGAGCTGATGGGCCGAATCGCCGACGAGGAAGCAGCGCCCGGAGCTGAACTTCGGCGCAGTGATCTCACGACGGGACCACGGCAACCAAGAGAGCACCTCGTAGTCAACATCGGCTCCGATTCCTCGTCGCACAAAAGTGTTGATCTGCGCCTCGCTCCAATTGGGCCAGGTCTCGTCGCCGAGCAGTTGAAGCCGCCAGGTATCGCGCCCGTCTATATTGACGAAGCTTCCCCAAACCCCCTCAGGCCCGACTAACACGTACCGATACGCCCGTTGGGCGAGCGTCTTCTGCGCCAGAGCCGGACACCGAACGAAGATGTTCGTGCTACAACTCAATACCTTGCTGTTTGTCGGACCAAGCGAGAGTCGCTGTGCGACTGTGCTGCTTGCCCCATCGCAGGCGGCAAGGTACTGCGCACGCACGCATAGTGGTTCGCCACCAAGCAGCGGGCGCACGTGAGCGATGACGTGGTCGCCCTTGTCCTCGAATTCCTCTAGGCGGTGCTGATACAGCAACTGGTTGGTCGAGTAGCTCGAAGCTGCGTTCTGGAGTACGGGGTCGAAAAAATTTTGAGGGCATAGCTCGTGCTTTTGCGGGCTAAACGGTGGCGGGACCGCGTGCGCTTTATCAGGGTAGACATCGCGCGCCAGTTCGTGGCCGAGGACCCCCGTCGCATAGACGATGCTGACCGGCAGATCGCGAGGAAACCCGGCCATTTCGATGGCCTCGACAATTCCCCAGCGTCGGCAGAATTCCATAGTGCGAATGCCGACATTGTCCATGCGAGGATGAACCATCCGGGCCGTCGGCCGCTCCTGCTCTATGAGCAGCGCTTCGACACCGCGCCAACCGAGATCGATTGCAAGCGACAAGCCGACCGGCCCTCCGCCGACTATCAAGACGGGCGTATCGATCGTTTCCACGGACATTCCTCCTGAATTGAACTGCTCGCCGGAGACCGTCTGGCCGCACCGGTCAATGGGCTGCGGCGCTAGAGGTGGTGTTTCGGCAGCGACCGAGGCTTTCCAAGAGGCATGCCCCTGCCCTGCATTTTTGAGAATTGGCCGGGCGCGCTGCTCTCCGGAACGTCCCTCTGCGGGCATGCCACTCATTCTTCAGAGGCCCTCGCAATAACCCGAACGCCGGCTGCGCAACGGGGCTTAGTGGGCATTCGACGCCGGGAAGCATCGATTTCCTCCATATGTCATATATTACATATGTGAGTAACAGGCGAATGTGCATATGTCAAATGTTGCCGATGGTAAAAGCTCGCCCTCCAGACTATGCAGGGTCAGGGCAAGGTCACTGAATGCTCCGTAAGAGCGTGATTGTGCTTGGAGATTAGGCGAGCTTGGAACTAGCGATGGCGAAGAAGAAGACGACCGTAAAACGGAAGGCCCCTGCGGCAACTCCTCCAGCAATTCCGACGCTTGGTTATGTCATTCTGACGAGCTTGGCCCACCATCCTCATACCGGTTATGAGCTGACTCAATTGATGGGCCCCCCGCGCAATTACATGTGGGAGGCCAAGCACAGCCAAGTCTATCCGACGCTGCAGCTGCTAGCGGAACACGGCTATGTCACGTTCGAGGACATTGCGCAGGAAAGCAAACCGGACAAGAAGGTCTACGAGGTTACGGAGCGCGGCCTCGAAGCTCTCAAGGAGTGGGCGAGAAAAGGTCCGACCCATGTGCCTGTCCGGGACGAGTTCAGCGTAAAGATGGCGGCATTGCGGTTGCTTCCGCCCAGTGAAGCTGTGGCCGTGCTCAACCGGCAAATCGAGCTCGTTGAAGGAGAGATAGCGGCCATCAACCTACACTTGGTCGATTTTGTTGATCGTTTCCGTTTGCCGGAGCCGGCACAGAGCAATCATCGCCAATTCTGCCTGCTATCTGCCATTCGACTCTCGCGCGACCTGAAGCTGACGGCTATGGAAGCCTATCGAAAATTGGCCGGCGAATTGTCGCGCGCCACTGAGCCAGCCAAGGCATCTAGAGCACAGTCAAAATGAAGACCCTCGGCAGTTTACAGCCATCTGCCGCTGGCCCTTGTTCCAGGGTCTCGTCCCGACGTTGAATTGCCACCATTACCCTGTATAGGGACGCATGGGTGTTCGCTGCATTGGGGCGGCGTCAGGTAACGCGATGGTCGGGCCGCCACGCGGACGATCTGCGCCTATGAACCACGATCCTAAATTCGGCGATCTTCCGACAGCTCAGCGATTGGCAGAACAGGCTGCGAACACACTTAACCGATTTCTGCATATTGAGGCAGTAAGCGGCGCGGTGCTTCTCGTTGCAGCAGCCGCGGCCTTGATCTGGGCGAATTCGACCGCGGCCCCGAGTTACCACCTCTTTTGGACTCTCCCTGTCACCATTGGCCTTGGTGAGTACGTCTTTTCCCAGTCGCTGCATTTCTGGGTGAATGACGCATTGATGACCGTCTTCTTCCTTGTTGTGGGCATGGAGATTCGGCGGGAGGTTCATGAGGGCGCACTGAGCCGCTTTGACCAGGCCGTTCTGCCGCTGATTGCTTCGGCCGGTGGCGTCCTCGTTCCCGCGCTTATCTATCTAAGCCTCAACAATGATGCTGCTCGGGGACACGGCTGGGCCGTGCCGACCGCGACGGACATCGCCTTTGCTGTTGGCGTCCTCGCCCTGCTTGGACGAAGAATCCCGGTCAATGTGCGAGTGTTCCTACTCGCTCTAGCGATCATCGACGACATCATTGCGATTTTGATCATCGCCGTCTTTTACACCGAAACTCTGCAATTAGGCGGCCTTGCTATCGCAGCCGTTGGCGTTCTCGGGGTCTTGGGATTCCAGCGGATGGGGATCGGTGCGGCATCGCCATATGTGGTGCCAGGTTTGTTGGTTTGGGTCGGATTGTTCGTTGCCGGGGTCCACCCAACACTTGCTGGAGTGGTGCTCGGGTTGATGACTCCGGCTCGCCCCATAGCGATGCGAGAACCTCCGCTGGAGGTGGCGTCGCAAGCGCTCGGACAGTTGAAAACTGGCGATGCGATGAAAACAGGAGATCTGCATTTGTTGCAGCAGCCGTTGCGCGACCTTCGCATAGCTCACCGTGAGATTTTGCCGCCCGCGTCGCGCGTGCAGATGGTACTTCATCCGTGGGTAGCTTACGGAGTGATGCCAATGTTTGCGCTGGCGAATTCGGGGGTCAGCATAAAGGGCGCGGATCTACCCGCTGCCGGCCTGCTGGTGACGATGGGCACCGCACTTGCTTTGATAGTGGGAAAGCCGCTTGGCATTTTCGGAGCGGCCTGGATCGCCGTACGATCGGGGTTCTGCTGCCTTGCTCCCGGGGTTTCTTGGGGCGGCGTCTTTCTCGTCGGACTGCTAGCGGGCATCGGCTTCACCATGTCCATCTTCATCTCGATGCTGGCCTTCTCCAGTGAAGGTTTTTTAAGGGCAGCAAAATTGGGCGTGTTGTTGGGCTCGGCCATAGCCGTGACGCTCGGCCTTGGCTGGGGCGCCTTCTACGTGCGACGTTCGTGACGTCGGTTCGTGTCCTTCCAGGCTCGGCACGGCCCGCGATATCGTCGCTGTCACGATCATCGGTCCGGTTTGTTGATCCGACGTAGCCTAGCAAAACCTGCCACCGCGCAGGGCGACATCGGCTCTTTTGCGCTTCCAGATCGGCTACTCCAGCAGAGGAGCTACCAAAGTTTGCGCTCTCACACGGCCATTCAGCCGGCAGTAATCTTGATAGGCTGCCCAGTTGTGCCTGGCGCTTGAAACAGCCCAGCGGCCGGTTAGTTTCTCTCGGGCTTTTAGCCACTCGCTCCCCAAGTCTCAACCGACCGCCGCTTGAAGCACGGCACGGAACCGAATAACGATCTTGATCCGAACCACGGCGCAGCCACCGCTATCAAAGACATGGCCCGAAAAAAGAACCTCCGCTCGGATCCGAAAAAAGCTAAGGGCCTTCCAGCTGGCGGCAGGCTCCGGTCAAAGGGAATGCCGCTGCGTGAACGGGAGGACGGGGAAGAGGCCGGCAACGGCATCCGTGCCATGCTCGTTGGTCTATCAATGCTACAGGCGATCGCGAAGGAGCGCCGGCCGCTTCCGCTTAAGGATGTTGCCACCGTCAGCGGACTCAGCCCGAGCCGGGCTCATAGGTATTTGTCAAGCCTGCTCGCGGCGGGCTTTATGGAGCAGGACGTCAGATCAGGCCATTACGCTTTGGGGCAAGCCGTTGTCGAATTAGGATTGGTTGCCCTCGGTCAATTGGATCACATTCGGATCGGCGTGGATGCGCTCGTCGCCTTCAGTGAGGAGACCGGCTTTGACGGACATCTCTCCGTTTGGGGCTCATTTGGTCCGACGGTGGTGCGTTGGCAATCCGGACGCTTGGGCTATCATTTCCGGATCGACGAAGGCCGCGTGCTCCCGCTCTTATGGTCGGCAACCGGGCGCGTGCTCATGGCCTATCGCGAGGGAGGGGAAATTGCCCCGCTGGTGAAGCAAGAGCTTGCCGTGTGGAATCGCGAGAACCCCGAACAGCAGATTCGGCGCCAGGACGTGACGCGCATGTGTGCGGCGGTTCGCGAGTTCGGTCTCTCAGCATCGGTTCCATCGCAGCAACGCAATGGTCTGCTCGACCCCGTATTTCCCACAGTCATCAGACTAGGATTGGAAACCACAGCAGCGCCGATTTTCGATCATCGCGGCCGTGTGCCAATGGCCCTCACGTTTTTTGGGTCAGTCCATGGTTCGTCCATCAATAGCGAACCTGCACTTCAAAAGAAGCTCCGCGCCGCCGCGCAAGCAGCTTCGCGGCGCCTGGGCGGCCTAGCCGAGCCGCCAACTTAGGAGCATTGGTCTCGCAAGAGCCAGCAGTTGGACGAATGTTGTGGAAGTCCAATCATTGGCTTGCCGCTCGACACGCCGCGCCGCAGCGTCCACATTCGGTCATGGAAGCCAATGGCCGCAGACGAGGTGAAGCCGAGCGCAGGTGGCGGGCTCGCTCCTTCACTCCCCTCCCGTCAGAGACTTGGCCGCGAGCTACGGTCCGGTCGCCTTTCCGAGGCCGCTCTCCTTACCGTCATGCAAGCCCCGACCTGCCATGCTTTACATCAGAGTATTCGGTGCTTCGCTGTGCAATTCGAGTAAAAAATTGCGCTGTTCCAGCGCTTGCAAAATTCCATACTATTTTGATTGGTGGGTTTGACGCCTAGTGACATTGCGTCGGTCGCGACGTGCAGCGTCGGATGCGCCTTGGTTTATGCACCTTAGGCGGCGGCTTTCAGCGGGATGCGAGGAGTACTTCGATGAAACTAGCTTTGTTCAACGAGTTCATACCCGGGGCAATCAAAGAGAATGAAATTGTCGACATCACAAAGCCGGTTTCCGCGCTCGCGAAATGCGGGCCTCAATACCTGATGGAAGGTCTGATGACTAACTGGGCGACCTACCGGCCGCTCTTGGAGGATTACGTGTCGCGCACGAAGGGCCGCCCAGTCTCCGAAGTGCGGCTGAGAGCGCCGCTGCCGCGACCATCTAAAATTCTGTGCGCCGCAGCGAACTATAAAGAGGGGATCGAAGGCAATATCAGCGATCTTGAGTTCTTTCACAAATCGCCATCTGCGATCATTGGCGATGGCGACACAATGATTCTTCCTAAGGTCGAAGTGACCATCGTCCATCACGAATTGGAACTAGGCGTGGTCATAGGCAAGACCTGCAAGGACGTCTCGGAGAGCGAAGCGTTGGATTATGTTTTTGGATACACGATCGTTCAAGACGGGTCCGCACGCGGCATATTGTCGAACGGTCAGATGTCATTTTTCACGCAAAAGAATTGGGATACGTTTGCGCCTCTTGGTCCCTTGGTCGTGACAAAGGATGAAGTGCGGGACCCTCACGATCTGCAGGTCCGGCTTTGGGCCAACGGCGAGCTACGGCAGGACTACCACACAAGTGACATGGCCCATCGAATCCCGGCGCTCATTCACAAGGCCTCGATGTTCAATACGTTCTTCCCAGGCGATATAATCGCGACAGGCTGCAACCGTCAGGGTTTAGGTCCGATGCAGCATGGCGATACCATCGTTCAGGAAATAACGGGGCTCGGTCGGCTGACGACGTTAGTGGAGGACCCTCTCAAGCGCAGCTGGCCATACGGCGTCGATGCCGAGTTTGCAGACTTCGTGAAGAAGCCGCGCACCCAGCGTGGCGCTCTGGGGCCGCCGCGGATCGTCCCCGCGAATTCGCGGCTGCCGACCTAGTTCAAGCGGTCCGACCCGCGGTTCGCACTGTCAGATCTTTCAAAAGGGCTGAGCGGGCTTGGCAGCGCGCCATGCCTGCTCTGTCGACACCGAGCCATCGCGGGCCTGTCTAGGCCCGATCTCATCTGCAAATTAGGCTGGTCGCCTTATCCAAGCGTGCCAGCCTTAGCCTAGCCGTCATGATCCAGTGTCGACTGGACAGGTGACAAGTTCCGTTCGGTAGGACCTCCCTATCACTGATAGGCCCGACCTCCGTCGCAGACATAGTTGCTGCCTGTGATGTACTGAGCCTCCGAACTGACCAGGAACAGCAAGAGATTTGCTATTTCTAGGGGAATTGCCAGCCGCCTCAGCGCGTACCTCGCCAGAAAAGCGTCTTGTTGCGAGGCTGACTTTCCGGCCAAAAATCGGTCCATCATCTCAGTATCGACGGCCCCCGGGCAGACGCAGTTCACTCGTATATCGGGCGCCAACTGGGCAGCAAGTGTCTTGGTAAATTGGATGACGCCGGCCTTTGCGGCTCCGTACGCCGCGCTGCTTACACCGGGTCGTATACCTGCCAGTGCCGACACGTTGACGATGGCTGCTGCTCGAGTCTTTCGAAGATGTGGCAATGCTGCTCTGCAGACCAGGTAGTGAGACGTAAGGTTGGTGCGAAGACTCGCGTCCCAACGAGCTAAGTCGATATCTTCTAGAACAGCGGCCTCGGCATTGCCGACGCAATTGATGATACCATCGAGACAGCCCATAAGGGCCGCGGCGTCGTTCACCGCGGCAAATGCTTGCGCCTCGTCGGTAAGATCCGCCGCAATAGCGTGTCCTCGCGTCAACCTGGCGACCTCTTTCAAGCAATCGAGCCGCCGTCCGACAACAGTCACCACCGCTCCTTCCTCGGCGCATCGCATGGCGGTGGCATGGCCGATTCCGCTTCCGCCGCCCGAGATCAAAATGTGACGTCCAGCCAGACGGCCAGCCATTATTGTTTAACCTCGCTCGCAGCAGGGTCGCATCGATTGGTGCACGTCGCACTGCTATGTGGCGGCGGTGCGCTTTGAACGGCCCCGCATAGTGGAAAGCTGCACCGAACAGGAGAGATCAGCTGTTTCATAGGTCAGCAAAAGTTGTGTAGCGGCGGGCGTATGCATGCCGCAGGGCTTGAGGGTATCGCCGGAACTTACAATCGGTGCGACTAGCGGAATAGGACAATACTGCGCCGCATACTTGTGCGACGGAAAGAGTTTGGCTTGGGGTTTGCCGCCAGGACTGGGCGCTGCTTGACAAACGACAGAATAGGAAACACGTTTACCAAAATGACAAGGCGGCAGCGCGACGTAGGTCGATGATTGACCGGGCAGTGAGTAGCCCGGAAAGCTCGCCTTAACCCGCAGCGCTCTGGTCGGTTCGACGACTGGTGAGCTTAACCTGCGAATAAAGGATATCGGTCACAGATGTCCAACTACGGGAGGATGGCTATGCGTGCCCTGATTGTCGGAGCCGGAGTGGCCGGACTGGCTACGGCGGTTGCTTTGCGTCGTAACGGCATCGACGTGACCGTCATCGAGCGAGCGGCGGAGTTAAGCGAGGTTGGAGCAGGTGTTGTCCTTGGACCTCATGCTATGCGCGTTCTTGAATCGCTGGGCATTGCGGCGGAGATAAAGCGCTCGGATGAGCCGCCCGAGACGATTACATTTTATGATATGGTGAGCGGTGAGGTACGCAATCGCACCCAACTGGGCGAAGCGGGAGCCAAGCTGTATGGCGCCCCGCTTTACAAGACGCATCGCCGCGATTTGATCGACGCTCTTGCAAGACATTTGGACGGAACGGAGATCCGGCTCAACTGCTCTGTTGTCGATGTGAAGCAAGATGATCGAAGTGTTACCGTCATTCTCGAGAGGGGTGAGGCTGTTCTTGGCGATCTCCTAATCGGAGCCGATGGCCTGCGTTCCAAGGTGCGAAGCGCAATTTTTGGAGAAAGCGAGTCGATATCTACGGGCCTCCTCGCCTGGCGGACCGTTCTACCAACGACGCTTCTCAGCAAAGCGCTAACATTGGATACCAATGTGTGGAGCGGTGCGGGTCGCCACGTGGTTTGCTATCCGATTCGTCGCGGCAAACAGTTTTATGCAGCCTTCTACGTACCTGCCGATGAGATCCATCGTGAGGACTGGGCCACAGCTGGGGATGTCGCGGATTTGCGCGCCTCATTTAAGGACGCCTGCAAAGACGTCCGAGAGATCACTGAGGCTGTAACCGAAGCTTTCATCACGGCGATCAATTATCGTTATCCCCTGCCAGAATGGCATCGCGGGCGAATAGTTCTGATTGGCGACGCGGCCCACCCGGTGCTGCCGACATCCGGCTCCGGTGCGGCGATGGCGCTCGAAGATTCGGTGGCGTTGGCGGCTTGTTTGCACCGGAGCGGGAGCAACTTGGAAGCCGCTTTTTCCGAGTTTCAAGCGCGGCGGAAGCCGCGGACCACTCGGTTGCTTCACCAAAGTCGCGGCGATCTTACGGCATTTCATGAAAAGGCACCCGAGCGTCAGGCGGCTTACGGACGGATGGGGCGGGGCATGCTGAAGCTCGACCAAGCTGGGTATGAGCGGTTTGCGTGGCTCTATGGCTATGATGAAGTCGCCGAATCAAACAAGCCATTCGACCTGTTTAACGCCAGTCCATTGGTGCGGCCGTCGCGGCCGGCCGCCGCCCGCGCGTTCGATCTTTGGTCGAATGCTCTCAAGTTCGAAGATGAAGACTGGATGAGCGAACGGGCTGCTTACGAGCGGTTCATGTCGAGTCTATGTGCGTTGCCAGAGGATGTGTCGGTAGAAACCGTCGACTGCGACGGGGTGCCTGCGTTATGCGTCATTCCCCCCGGCGGGAAAAGTGGTCCTGCCGTTCTTCATCTTCATGGGGGAGGATATGTGTTTGGTTCGGCTAAGAGCTCGGTTTTGCTTGCAGCTGGTCTAGCGCGCGCGATCGGTGGCTGGGCGTTGGTACCCGAGTTCCGACTTGTCCCGGAACATACGCCAATGCAAATGCAGGAGGATGTGCGAGCGGCCTTTGCGTGGCTTTCGCGGCGCGCAGACCCAGTTGCAGTCAGTGGCGAATGCTCGGGCGGTGGTCTTGCTTTAAGTCTCGCCGCAAAGCTCCGTCACGAGAATGTCACTCGGCCCGCCGCCCTTTATCTCCTGTCGCCCTTTGCCGATCTCACGCTGACGGCGGCCAGTATCGACGGCAATAGACGAACCGAGCCCTGGATGACCCGGCGGCGACTACTGACTTTGGCTGGTGCGTTCATCCAAGACCGAGAGCCCGATGATCCCGCCATTTCGCCGCTTCGCGGAAATCTTGCCGGGCTACCACCGATGCGCGTCTTTGCGGCGCGTGGAGAAGCCCTCGCTGACGACGCTCGTGCATTGGTCGCTGCTGCTAAATCGGCGGGCGGAGATGCCGAACTGCACTTGTTCGACGATAGCATTCATAGTTTTGCGCTGTTCGAGTTTCTGCCGGAGACGGACGAGTTCTTTCGCGCGATTCGGCGCCACGCCCACTCCAACACTTACGTCGGGGCGACGCCATAGGGTTAGGGCATAAGCCGGCGGCTTGGCTGCCCTAACCGCTCTATCTGGATAGGAGAGAATAATATGCGGCTCTGTCGTTTCGATGGAAATCAGCTTGGTATCGTGCGAGATGGCGAAATTCTCGTCGTTACCGAGGCGCTGGACGTGCTGCCCAGCCTCAAGTGGCCGTTTCCGCAGCACGACATCATGATCGAGCATTTGGACCGCGTCATCGCCAAGGCACAGGAGCTGGCCGGGCGCGCTCGACGCATTCCCGTGAGCTCGGTTCGGCTTGATAGCCCCGTCGCTAATCCGTCTAAGATCATCGCTGCCCCTGTCAACTATCAGCTCCATCTCGACGAGGGGACGAACAATCAAGAATTGCGGCAGGGCCGATCGGAGGTTCAGACGATCGACAGAGCCGGTCTTTTTTTGAAGGCCAATAGTTCGCTAGTGGGCCCGGGATCGCTGATCAGACTGGGCGATCCGACGCGAAGGCACGACCCCGAAGCCGAGTTGGGTGTTGTTATAGGTCGACGGGGTCGCAACATCCCGCAGGCAGACGCCTTGCAGTATGTCGCTGGGTACGCCGTTGCTGTCGACGCGGTTGTCCGTGGTCCCGAAGAGCGGAGCCTGCGGAAATCAATCGACACCTATTCCGTCTTGGGACCCTGGTTGGTTACGCGAGATGAGATTCCCGATCCCGGGGTTCTTGACCTTTATCTGAGCATAAACGGCAAGGAGAAGCAGCGATCGAATACGCGACACCTCATATGGTCGGTTCCCAAGCTGATCGCGTTCGCGTCCGCCTATTATACACTTCATCCCGGCGACATCATCATGAGCGGCACTCCCGAAGGAGTATCCGAAATTGTACCGGGCGACCGCGTCGTCGTTGGCGTACAGGATATTGGCGAAATGACGCTCCTGATCGAGGCCGGCGATTGGTCGGCGGACGAAATGCTCCGATCACCGCGCATAGCCAAAAATTAGAGGAGGCGCAGTCCTCGTCCTGCAATTTCATGCTAGCCGGCAGGTCTAATCAACCGCAGCGTGGCGGCAAGCTCGAACTAAAGTTGAGGAACCAAAATGTCGAACAGCACGGCTCAGCCAGATCCGAAACATGCCGATCCCACAGCCGAGCGGGCCGATCGTATGAAGCGGCTGAGTATCATTCCCATCTGGAATACCAGCGGGGTCGCCGAAGAGATGGGCTACAAGGCGCGCGGCCATGTATGGCGGTGGCGCGACTTGCACGCTGAGTTCGAGGAAGCTGTTAAGACATCATTGGCCGGGCCGGGCACTGAGCGCCGAATTCTTCTGTTTGAGAATCCCGGGATGCCACGGTCCGCAGCAGCAACGCCTACGCTCAATGGCGCGTTGCAGATGATCCTACCTGGCGAAGTCGCACCGGCGCACCGGCACACCTATTCAGCGCTGCGCTTCATCTTGTCGGGAAGTGGTGCGTTCACGGTCGTCGATGGCACGCGCGCGGATATGCACGAGCTTGATCTTTTGCTCACGCCTGGAGGGTGCTGGCATAGTCACGCGCACAATGGCGGGACGGAGCCAATGGTTTGGTTCGATGCGCTCGATACCCCATTCGTTTCATACATGCGAGCCGATTGTTTCGAGATGCATCCTAGCAAATCCTTAGAACCCTATACCAATACTGTGGGCTCTTACGAAGATATTGGCGCGCTCGGAATGCTACAAGGTCGGACGCGCGCGCAACCGCCGGCCTCGCCCCAGTTGGTGTACAAATGGGCTGCCGCCGAAGCAATGATACAAGCCGGACTGGACCGCGACGATGATGACCCGTACGAGGGTGTCGTTTACGAATACGTAAATCCTATCACGGGTGGGCATGTCATGCCGACAATCGCCTGTCACGTGAACGGATTCCGTAAAGGCTTCCACTCGAAGGCACGACGACGCACATCGAGTAGTCTTTGTGTTGTTGCGAAGGGAAGCGGTGCCACCATTATCGATGGCGTCAAGCACGAATGGTCAGAGCGCGATGTGATCGCAGAGCCGGCTTGGTCGTGGTGCGAATATATTGCGTATGAGAAATCGATTCTGTTCCGGACAAGCGATCAGCCTATATTGGAACCTTTCGGTTTGGCTCGCCAAGAAGATCATCCGAACGGACGTCAATAGGCAGCTTTCGCCTCTTGCAATCGTTGTGCCCGGCGTAGTTGTTTGCGCAGGCAATACCCGTTGGCTCGCTCCGCGTTTCCAGAAAGTTGCTCTTGTAGATAGCGCAGGCCTGATGCAGGCCGATCGTTCTATTTTGCGTGGACCGCGAGTACTTAAGCGCATCTGACGCACAGCATCGATTTGCTAGCCGGGCAAAAGGGGTGTTTGCAATTTTCTCCTATTGGGCAATGTCCGAGGTTCTTAACTTCCCAAAGCTCGTGTACGGCTCGCTCACCTCGTGAGAATTCAAGCCCCTTGGGACAAGTCGATTAGCGCCATGGCAAACAGCGAAACTCTGTTCGACAAGATCTGGCTGTCGCATGTTATCCGGGAGATTGAAGATGGCGTGTTTCTTCTTCATGTGGACCGGCACATGGTTCATGAATGCACATCGGCTGCCGCCTTCGAGGGCTTGAAGCGTGCTGGCCGCAAGACCCGTAATCCCGAACTGACCTATGCTGTTGTCGATCACATCCTTTCCACGGCGAAAGGTCGTACGGGAGAGACGTTCGCTGGTGGTCGGGAATTCGTGCAGCTGTTACGTGAAAATTGTCAGGCTCATAAGATTGAACTCATTGATGTTGACGATCCTCGGCAAGGCATTGTCCATGTAATCGCACCTGAGCTCGGCATCGTCTTGCCCGGCACAACACTGGTATGCGGCGACAGCCATACGGCAACGTGTGGAGGACTTGGTTGTTGGGCTTGGGGCATTGGCACCAGCGAGGTGGAGCATGTGCTCGCGACCCAGACAATCGTCCAGCGGCGGCCGAAACGCATGCGTATCAATTTCGAAGGCAAGCTCAACCGAGGGGTATACGCCAAGGATCTCATTTTGAGATTGATTGGTCAGATCGGCGTTGCGGCGGGACGTGGCTACGCTGTGGAATATGCCGGCAGCGTCATACGGTCTTTGTCGATAGAAGAACGCCAAACCATCTGCAATATGTCGATCGAGTTCGGTGCGAGAGCTGGACTTATAGCTGCCGATGACGTCACATTCGAATATCTCCACGATCTGCCTTATTCGCCCAAGGGAGAAATGTGGGAACAGTCATTGGCTTACTGGCGTTCGCTCCCGACCGACCCAGAAGCGGTTTTCGATCGAGAGGTCGATGTTGATTGCACGAGCATCGGCCCGCAGGTCACCTGGGGGACGACCCCCGAGGATGTTGGCAGCGTCAGCGATCCGATTCCTGATCCCGCGGCGGTTAACGACCTTGCGCGTCGCGCCGCAATGGACCGTTCGCTGACTTATCTCGGTCTTGAGGCCGGTCAGTCTCTCGAAGGGCTCACCGTCGACGTGGCGTTTATCGGTTCATGCACCAACAGCCGCCTTTCCGATATAGAGGCTGCCGCCGAAGTCGTGCGGGGGCGCAAGGTCGCTTCGCATGTACGCGCGCTTGTGGTACCCGGCTCAGCGCAGGTTAAACATGCCGCTGAATCTCTGGGGCTCGACAAAGTCTTCCTGGAAGCTGGGTTTGAGTGGCGGGAGGCCGGATGTTCCATGTGCGTCGCCATCAATGATGACTTTGTAGGACCCGGTAAGCGTTGCATCTCTACGTCGAACCGCAATTTCGAGGGGCGCCAAGGCCAAAAGAGTCGCACCCACCTAGCCAGTCCCGCCTCGGTGGCCGCCGCTGCGATTGCCGGGGCGGTAACGGACGTCAGAAGGTACTTAACCTAGGCCGCCGGAGAATTCGTATGGAGAAATACACACGTGTCGAGGGTGTCGCGGCCAGTTTCCCGCGCCCTAACATCGATACAGACGCGATCATTTCGGTCGCTTGGCAACGCAGCTTGAAGAGCAATCCGGGGGAAGGCCTGTTTGCGATCTGGCGGTATGATCTGCAAGGCCAAGAGGTGCCGGACTTTATCTTGAACCGCGCCCCCTTTCGCAAGAGCAAAGTTATTGTTGCGGGAGCCAATTTTGGTTGTGGCAGCTCCCGCGAGTTCGCGGTTTGGGCCCTGGTACGGTTCGGTATTCGCTGCGTGATTGCACCCACCTTTGGCGACATTTTTTACGAAAACTCGTTCAAGAACGGGCTGCTACTCGTCACGTTACCGCAGGCAGAGGTTGATGAGATCCATCACCACCTGGCGACCACGAACGATCCGACGATGTCGGTGGATCTCGAAAGCTGCACCATCGAATTACCGAACGACAGGACAATCGCTTTTAACATTCCAACTGCCCGTCGCGCAACGCTGCTAGAGGGCCTCGACGAGATTGGTCAAACGCTAAGATTCGTCGCCGACATTGAGGACTTCCAGCAGAAGAGCCGAGCGTGCCAGCCCTGGTTATACGCGCGACCTGAACCTCGGCATTCTCCCTGAGTGGGGCCGACGAACCAGAGTTGCGCGGTTAGGCGAATCTAAAGCGTTTTTGTCAGACCTGCATCCGCATCGATAGCAGCCCCTTGCAGGAGACGACCGCGATCTGACAAGACAAATCTAACCAGCGCCGCGATATCCTCAGGCTCGCCGATTCGCGCAATGCGCAACTCGCGGCTGAGCTGATATTCCATTTCGGCAGGGTCGATGCGTCGTTCGCGGCTCTCCAGCGTCAGGCGCTTTGTCAATCTGTCTGTCCTCACCAAGCCGGGATTGATACAATTGACCCTCACGCCGTCCCTAATGCCAAGCTCGGCGAGGAATTTGCTGAAACTATTGAGTGCGGCATTCACTGGCGAACCGATAGCGAAATAGATGTCGGGTGTTCGGCCGCCTGCACCGGCGATATTCACGACGGATCCACTCGTCTGAACAAGTGTAGGCCAGGCCGCCCGACAGAGGCGCATTGCACCAAAGAATTTTAGGCCGAAACCATCCTCCCAATCACTATCGGGCAGCTCCAGGAAGTGCCCCCGCGTGGTCGCACCGGCGTTGTTGACAAGAATATCAATCTTCTGAAAAGCGGCCAAGGCCCGGTCGATCGTCCAGGAAACGGTTTCCACGTTTCGCAGGTCGCCAGCAACGACCTCTACCCTTGTTCCAAATGATCGTGCGCGTTCGGCAACGCTGTTGAGCATGGCCTCATCCCGGGCGACGATAACGGAATCGACGCCTGCTTGCGCGAGCTCGAGCGCAATGGCAGCACCGATGCCTCGGCTTGCGCCCGTTACGATCGCAACCTTGCCCCGGAGGGACGCATCTTCGCCTCCCGCCAGGCGAGGCTCCTGTTTGGTGTGTCCTGTCATCGTGGAAGTCTCCGTGTCTGGTCGATTGAATGGGATTGTTGACAGAACCGGCCACACGCATCGGGACGCAACATTAGTCTGAGCTGCCCAGATGTGTGCCTTGCGAGCTCGGTTGAGTAAAAGGCCAGGCTCGACCGGCCTTGGCGCCTGTCGAGATCTACTCCATGTCGTCACGTCGGACACTGACCCAGCGAACCAAGAGACCACGCGCTTGGCTGAGTGCACTATGGCATGGCGCACCCTTTGGCTAGCTAAGGTGGCCACTCGTCATGCGACCTCGTCCATGAAAGAAGAGTGCGACGTTCTCCTCTGGCTTGAGCAGTACTAGCCCTGAGGCCCGCCGTGTCGCCACAGGATTTTGCGCGAGTACAGGGTTTTAGGCGCTGATCCGCTAGCAAGAAATTGCAATGCTATCGGGGCAGCCCATCGTGCAATTTTCTCCTAGTGATGCCGGCGCCTGTCGGTTGATAGTACACGTGCTTTATGAAACGTGCTGAGTCCAACGATGGTCTTCTGCACTGGAGCGACCTTCACTAACCGCTTTCACGGTTGTCGGACTCGCGTCGTTGCCGTACTCGCATCATTGGGTGTCTTTTGAAAGCTCGTATTCCTCTGCGCAAGGTCATGGAAGCCGGACGACCGCTCGTCCTTCCGGTTGCTCAAGATGCTTTTGCCGCCCGGCTGATAGGGCGGGCTGGGTTCAAAGCGTTTGCAATTGGTGGGTCGGCAATGCTTGCTGCCCGTTACGGGTTGCCGGACCTAGGCATTGCGGCGCTTGGCGAGATGGTCGCCGGTATTCAGGATATTGCGGCGGCCTCCGATCTACCCTTCATCACCGATGGCGATGACGGCTACGGTGACATCAAGAGCGTTGTTCGCATGATCCGCGCGTACGAGGCGCTTGGTGTTGGCGCCGTGATCCTGGAGGACCAGGCTCGCCCGAGCAAGCAACCCGGCGATAATCCTGCTCCTGCTGTTGTCGCGATGGCAGAATTCGAAACAAAGCTTCGGGCAGCTGTTGATGCCCGCAGTTCAGGCGACATGTTGATTATCGCCCGCACGGACTCCTTAACAACGCTTGGCCTAGATGGCGCCCTAAAGCGAGCGGAGCGCAGCTTAGCCGCGGGCGCGGATGGTGTATTTATTCCAGGATTGAAAGCACATGACGATCTCGTGACGGTTGGGAGTGCCTTCCGGGGGAAACACCAGCTGCTTGCCCTAACTGAAGATGGGAAAGCGCAACTGCCGCGGGCACAAGATCTCTTTGTGATGGGCTACGATCTTATCGCTTATCCGAGTTATTTGATGCTGCGGACCACAGAAGCGATGGCGAGCGCGCTCGCAGGGTTGTTGTTGTCCACGGCCGACGGGTCCCCTCTCCCGGCACTGGCCGATTTTCCGGCGGCTCGCGCGGCCTTTGCTGAGGCGGTCGGACTTCGAGACTGGCAGGCGCTCGACAAAGTTGCCCGGTCCCAGGCCTCTGCGCCCGCCACGTAACTCGTCCGCGGTTCCGCATTTTCGGACTGCTGCGATGGAAATCTCGGTGCTAGAGCAAGCAAGGATAGTTTAGTGCAGATTTCGCTGAAAAGCCGAACCGCAATCGTAACGGGCGGAAGCCGAGGCATTGGCCGAGCGATAGCTCTGGCGTTCGCCGAGGCCGGCGCTTCTGTTGCAATTCTCGCCCGAGATAAACAACAAGTGAGTGATACCGCCGACCAGATAAGTAGCACAACCGGTCAGCGCGTGATTGGAATCTCATGTGATCTCGGAAACAAATTGCAGATTGACCAGGCCTGGTCGAGGCTCTCCCCCGACTTCAGTCATGTTGACGTCCTCGTTAACAACGCAGGCAACGCTGCCCACGAGCCAATATCGGGAGTTGAGTGGGACGCACTCCAGTCCGATTTCATGCTGAAAGTCGGAGGGGCACTTTACTTAACTCAGCGTTGCCTCTCTGGAATGCGAGCAAGACGCTGGGGACGAGTTGTCAATATTCTCAGCATTGCGGCAAAGGCCGGTACCGGCGCCGCTCCGTCGGCGCTGAGCCGGGCGGCCGGCCTATCCATGACGAAGCTGCTGGCTAACGAATGCGCGCCGGATAACGTCCTTATCAACGCCATCTGCCTTGGATCGATCGAAACCGACCAGTGGAAACGAATGCACCGGTCCACCGCACCGCAAGCGAGCTACGAAGACTTCGTTTTGCAGAAAGGAAAGAGCGTGCGTCTCGGTCGGCTTGGAACTGTGACCGAGGTTGCGAATGTGGCCTGCTTTCTAGCCTCGGACCTAGCCTCGTTCGTAACGGGAACAGCCATTAATGTCGATGGAGGCAATTGTCCCGTACCGTAACCTCGGCACTGGTATCGTTGCCGGTAGGTATGTAATCGGAGGTCGTCTACCTCCCTAGCTGATGCCAACGAGGCTCGATAGAACGGACTTATTGCCCGCCAGATCGTTGCTTTTGCCGTTCCAAACCACTTGGCCTCGATCCAGAATTAGGGCCTGGACCGTTAGTGACAGCGCTAGATCAACATGGTGTTCTACGAGGATAAACGTCATATCGCTTTCTTTTCTGATGCGTTTGAGCGCTTCCACAAGCTGGTCAACAATGACCGGAGCCAATCCTTCGAACGGCTCGTCGAGAATAAGCAAAGCGGGATTGCTGACGAGCGCTCGGCCGACAGCCAGCATCTGCTGCTCTCCACCCGACAAATGATTTCCGAAGTTCTGCCGTCGCTCAGCAAGCCGGGGGAATAGCTCAAACACGGATTCAATGTTCCACTTTCCCCGATCAACCCTTGCAACGGAAAGGTTTTCCTCTACCGTCAGGGAAGGAAAGATCTCTCGTTCCTGAGGCACGTAACCGAGGCCCAGGCGAGCCCGCTCGTAGGTATCGATGCCTCCGATCTCGCCGCCGTCAAATGTGATCTTGCCGGAGGCCATTTGCGTTAGGCCCATAATGGTCGCAAGCAGGGACGTCTTGCCGACACCATTGCGTCCCAACACGGCCAATGACGACCCTCTCGGGAGCGAAAGAGCCACGTTTTCAATAGCCGCGGCGCCATAGCCATATCCTGCGGTGACAGCTTCCAGTCTCAGCAAATCAGTCATTGCGCGCCTGTCCGAGGTAAACCTCTCGTACCTTAGCATCTGCTCGAATCTCGGACGGGGTTCCCTGCGTCAGCACGCTTCCCTCTGCCAACACCGTGATACGGTCAGCGAAACCAAAAACGATCTGCATGTCGTGCTCGATGACGATGACTGCGAGGTCGGCGGGCAACCGCCGCAGCAATTCCGAAAGTTTTCCGCTGTCTTCTTTCGGCAAGCCAGCAGCAGGTTCGTCGAGAATGAGCACCTTTGGCTTGAGAGCCAGCGCCAGCGCGAGCTCAACGAGCCGCCGTTGACCATATGCGAGATTGGAAATCAATTGGCATGCCGAACCACTGAGGTTAAAAACGTCTAGGAGCCGCTCGAGTTCGATCAGAACCTGCTTGCGCCTATTGAGCGCGCCCCACAGTTTTGCGTCGATATGCATATTTGCAACGACCGCGAGGGCAATATTTTCGACCACCGTCATGGACGGGAATAGCGAGTTTATTTGAAACGTTCGCGCGAGCCCCAGAGAGACTCGGCGTTGCGGCGAATACCGTGTGATGTCACGTCCTTCAAGTCGGATCGACCCAGAGGATGGAGCCAACGCTCCCGTGATGAGATTTACAAGGGTGGTCTTTCCTGCGCCATTCGGACCAATCAGAGCGTGTCTTGCACCAATCTCAAGGCGGAAGTTGATATTACGCGTGACGGCGAGAGCACCGAAGCTTTTGTGCAGACCGACGATTTCGAGGACCGTATCATTCATGGTTTCCGCCTGCGATCGAGGAGATAGCCACCCATACGATCAATCCAGGGACCAACGCCTTGAGGTGTAAACCTGACGGCGAGAATGAGGAGTCCACCCAGCATAAACAACCAATTGAAGGGGTCTATCGCCGCGGCCCGATCAGAAAAAATGACGAAAATAATGCCCCCAATGAATGCGCCGGTCAGGCGCCCCATCCCGCCGATTAGCAACATGATGAGGACGTTTCCGGATAGCAGGAATGAGAGTGAGTCGGTTGCGACAAGCCCGGTGACTTGTGCGGAAATTGCACCGGCCACACCCGCTATTGCTGCCGAAATCGAATAGATGAGAAGCAACCGTGCGGCGACCGGTACGCCTAGCATGCGCATGCGTTGGTCGTTGTCGCGTATCCCACGCAGAACATATCCAAATGGCGAGTTTACCAAGATCCGGGCAAGGGCAAACACGAAGGCCAGCACGCAAAGCGAATAGAGATAGGCAGTATGGCCATAGAGGTCGAACGAGTAACGTCCCAAGATGGGTGCGACCTGATACCCCGCAAGGCCATCATCTCCGCCCGTTACTGATTTCCAGGTTGTCGCAACTTGGAGGACGACGGCACCAATGGCGATCGTGAGGATGACTTGAGTCAAGCCGCGAACACGAAGAACCAGCAAACCCGTGACGAAGCCGAACGCGCCGGCAGCTAGCCCTCCTACCACAAGGCCGGTCAAGGGTTCAGATAAAACATTGAGCGCAAAAAGGGCGGCGGCGTAGGCTCCGATACCAAAAAAGACGGCATGACCTAAACTTTCGATTCCAGAGTAACCGATGGCGAGATCGAGCGACAGAGCCAAGATGATCATGATGATGACTTGGGTGCCGAGCTGGTGATAGGCGCCCAAGAAGAAATAAGCGAAAATTGCAAGCGCCCACACCAGCGCATCGCTAAGTCCCAAGCGGTGGGATCCAAAGGACGCGGCGATGTCCCGTTTAGGTGTGTCCTTTGAGGGAGTTACCTTAAGCACGGCCATAAAGCCCAAAAGGTCGAATGGACAGAATGAGGGCCAGAAGAATGTAGATGCCGAAAGCGCCGGCCGCCGGAAAGAGATAGCGAAAATAGGTATCGAAGATGCTATAGCCGAGCGCGGCGATAAGCGATCCTTTGAGACTGCCAAAGCCGCCAACCGCAACGACGATCAAAACCATGACCATATAGTTCGTGGCATAGTATGGCTGCAGCGGCAGCATCTGCGTTCCAAGTACGCCGGCTATGGCCGCTAACGCGCACCCAGCAACGAAGGTCTGAGCGAACACCCGCCGCACATTGATCCCGACACAGCGAGCCATGCGCGGATTATCGACGGAGGCGCGCAAGCGGGCGCCAAAATCGGTCTGTTCGATGACGTACCAAATCAGGCCTGCGATTGTCAGGCTGACGATTGAAAGAAAGCTACGGTAAGCAGAAATCGATATCTCTTCAAAATGCCATGCTCCCGCCAGGAATTCAGGCGTTGGTAATGTATGCGTCAGCGAGCCATAACCGGCGTTGATCGAGGCGATCATTATGAATGTGAGGCCAATTGTCATCAGGATTTGACCGAGAGCACTCGTCTCATAGATCCATCGATATACGGTCCGTTCAAGAATGGCCCCGAGTATCGCCGTGATTGCAACAGCAATCGGAAGCGCGGCGAGCAAACCCAGGCCAAAATGATTGACGAGCGAGAGTGCAGTGTAACCGCCGATCATGGCGAAACCACAATGTGCAATGTTTAGAAGACGCATCACGCCGAGCGTGATCGTCAGGCCAGAGGAGATCAGAAAGAGGATCATCCCGAAGGACAGGCCGTCGATCAAAAGCGATATACCCGTCGTCCAGTAGCTATTCACTTGATCCCTCAAACACCGCCTGCATCACAAGCATGCTGCCAATGGCCATTACGTCCCGCCGCATTGGCCTGGAGTCATGCGGCCTGATTCTACTCCCCTATTTTCGCGCGCCTAAACGTCGTCAGCGCGAGGCAGGATTGGCCTCCTTCCAGGGATCTTTGAGATTCGGAATTACGGCGACCTGTTTATTTACGAGGACGCCGTCGATCTTCTCGACCTTTCGGATATAGACGTTTTGGATCAGGTCCCGTTCGACCGGATCGATCCGCGCGGGCTCTCCCAGGAGTACCCTTTGGCGGCCGCCAAGGCGTTTTCACCATCAAGTTTCCCGTCGGTTGCTTCGGTCATATGGGCGATCAGGTGTATGCCGTCCCACGCCTCAACGGTCCCGATATTAGGTATGGCGCCCTTCCCGTATTTTGCTTCCAGCGCATTGACGAACTCCTTATTCGCGGTGCTTTCTGGCGAATGAGGACCATAAAAGAGAGAGGAATATACACCGATGGCCAGTTCGCCGGTTTGTCCCAATGCCGCGAGGGGTGCCTCCTCGGTTTCACCGAGGCCAAAGTACTGCAAGCCCCGTTGTGCCAAGCCGCGCTCGAAATACCCTTTGAACAGTGCAACGGAGATGGGCCCGTTCGGGACGAACGTAAATAGAACGTCAGCGTTCGCGTCCTGCAGCCGCTGGAAGTAGCTGGAGAAGTCAGTTGTATCCAAAGGCACCTTTACGACATCGACGATCTTGCCGCCGAGCTTGCCGTAATTGGCATCATAAGCTGCAATTGCGTCGTGACCGGGGGCGTAGTCGACGGCAAAGACAACAGCTTTCTTCTTGCCCTGATCAATAGCATAGCGCGTGATGCCATACGCCAATTGCCAGATGGTGCAGCCCACTCTTAAAAAATATGGCGATTTACGTGTGGTATCTGCGGTATTTGCGTTGAAAATGACGAAGGGAATTTTCGCTTGCGTCACAACATCGGCAACGGCTACCGCGTTAGGCGTGAAGTCCATACCGCCGAGAAATTGTACCCCCTCTCGGGTGATCAGCTCTTGAGCGAGTTGTTTCGCTCGAGCGGGATTTGGGCCGCCAGAATCACGATAGAGGACCTCAACGGTGTGGCCTCCAAGCTTTCCTCCGTGCTTCTCGACATAGAGGTCAACGGCTCGTTTGAATTGGACGCCCCACTCGGCATAGGGGCCGCTAAAAGAGCCGATGATGCCGATCTTGACCTCGGCAGAATGCGCATCTGTAGAAATGGACAGTGAGGCAAGAACCGCCGCGAAGGCCAGCAAGCTGAAGCGCTTCATTGTTTCCGTCCCCCTATTTGTGCACCGCCATGCGCCGCAAGCAAGGCGACGACTGCGCCCATCGTTCGGCCCAGATAGAGGGCATTAGAGGAGTGCATTCTTGTATAATCTTGCGGGACGCCGGGACTGTTAGTCGCAGGTCGCGGAGGGCAGACCAGTTAAGGGCTGCTCACGCTATATTACGCGGATGTCACAAGGTCCATGTCCGGGGCTGAGAGTCGCTTCTTTCCCGTCCATTTCAGATCGATGGATCTGACGGTTGCCGCCGCCTCACCGAGCAGCCATTGCGCGGAACGCGACAAGTGCCGGCAAATCGCTCTTTTCGGTTGGATAAGCGAGATAGAATGCCATCTGGTTGCGGACAATGAGATTGAACGGTGCGATCAGTCGGCCGGTTTCGAGATCCCTTTCAATCAAGGGAAGATGCACAATTGCAATACCAAGGCCGTCGATAGCTGCTTGGCACGCGAGCCCCGAGTTTTCAAATCGTAGGCCCGTGTTGGCCGGGACCTGCGGCGCGCCTGCAGTCTGGAGCCATTGCCGCCAAAAATCCGGGCGCTGCAAGGAATGGAGAAGAACGTGATGATCGAGTTCGTGCGGATAGCGCGGGACCGGCATTCCATTCGCAAGCTTGGGGCCGCATACGACGATGAGCAGTTCGTCGAACAGATGTTTGGCCTCGAGCCCAGGCCACTGGCCCAATCCGTACTCGATCGAGGCATCGATGCCTTGCGCTTCAAAATTGGCAGGGGATTGTTGTGAGGTTGAGACCTGAATTTCCACCTGCGGATATTGCTCGCGAAACCTCGCGAGGCGAGGGATCAACCAGCGCATGGCAAAGGTGGGTAAACACCTAAGCTTTAGGACATTGTGTTTTGACGACGCGCAGATCTCGGACGTCGCGGACCTTATCTCGTCAAACGCAACCTGAAGCCGCTTATGATATCGTCGAGCCTCTTCCGTCAGTTCGATGCGACGATGCTTACGAACAAATAACTTTATTCCGAGGTGGGTCTCAAGTACCGCGATATGCCTGCTGACGGCCCCTTGGGTAATGCAAAGCTCTTCCGCCGCTCGACTGAAATTGCCATGACGCGCCGCAGCATCGAAGGCTCGTAGCGCATTCATGGGCAAGTATTGGCCCATAACCCATTATTCTCCCTAGGTTTTCGCTTATATCGCAAAAACTCATGCAAGTCATCAGTTAACTTGCTTTGCGCGGCATGCTGATCGCCTTCATCCTCAGCCCCGCGATGAAACTCGTCCACTGCAGCAAGAGTTGGACATGACTTGTGGGATGGAAACGGCAGTCGTATCGGCAGACGCATTCTCTGCTCCGCCCGGCGACCCTGACGGAAGCATTACAGAAGTTGCGCTCGCGTTTATTAAGAAGAGCCCTGAGATCAGGATTACGCTTCGCGATCTTGAGCGTCAGACGGGCGCAAGTATCTTTCAACTGATTAGGGCATTCCGAAGAGATTTGGGAGTAACGCCCCATGCCTATCTGATAAAACGGCGCGTCGCGCGCGGCGCTGATCTTCTTCTTCAGGGAGAGCCAGCGGCACAAGTAGCTTACGAGGTCGGTTTCGTTGACCAAAGTCACTTCACGAAGCACTTCAAGCGTGTCCACGGCGTGACGCCAAAGCGCTATGTTGCGGTAGCCACCAGCTAGCTGGCAAATCGAGCGCATGAGAAGTTCGCCACTGGCGACAGACCTTTTGCAAAAGCTTGTCTAGAGTTCTTGAGGGTCTAATCCGCTCCGGCGCACAACAAGGCGCGGTTGCCGGCGCAATCGGAGCAGTCAAGTGATCACGCGGTCAGTGGTGTACTTGTTGCGCGCGGCGTCGACGACATTCCGATGCCAGCAGCCGTCAACAGGATATCGAGGCCAGTCGTCATATTCACAGCAAAGAAAGCTTCCTTATGGCCCCCTTTCGAGGACTAAATCGCCGCATGGCCGAAAATGGCCATTTACTGAACGGCTATTGCGCGATCCCCGATGCGTTTTCGGCAGAACTTTATGCTCGACAAGGCTTCGACGTAATCACGCTTGACCTGCAGCATGGTCTCATCGGGTACGATGCCGCCGTCGCGATGCTACAAGCCATTACGGCCGTGGACGTGCTCCCGTTGGTACGCATCCCCTGGCTCGACCCGGCAATCATCATGAAAGCGCTTGATGCAGGTGCTCTTGGTGTGACATGCCCTATGGTCAACACGGCAGCGGACGCTGAGCGCCTCGTCCAATATTGCAAATATCCACCGATGGGCCAGCGCAGCTTAGGCCCCGTCCGTGCGGCGACGGCCTATGGCGAGGACTATGCTGCGCATGCGAACCGGGAGCTCAGCGTCATCGCTATGATTGAAACCGCTGAAGCCGTCGCCAACATCGAGAGTATTCTTGATGTGCCAGGTCTGGATGGTGTCTATATCGGACCAGGCGATCTCTCGCTGTCCCTGAACAGGAAGCCGCAGCTGGAGGAGTTTGATACCGAGGTGGACGCTGCCATCGATCGCGTTTTGAAGGGGTGCATTAAGAAGGGTCTGATTGCAGGCATTTTCGCACCTGGTCCCGAACAAGCGTGGCGCATGGTCACGCGTGGCTTTCGATTCGTCACGCTTTCCACTGACGCTCGCGCATTGGCGTTCCAGGCCAAGTCTTGGGTTGAGAAGTTTCGACTGCTCAGTCGAGAGCCGTCCCGTGTTACCGGTGCATCGGGCCTGAAGGGGTAAGGACTAAATATCAAAAAGTGGGCGACCGGACCATAAGCCCTCATCCGCTCGAAATTGCAATTTCTTACTAGTCGACGAGCTCCTCCTGCATCAAGACCGGTGTCGCCGATCACGCAATTGGCGTGAAGCCTACCCGCTCTTAGCGTGGGAGCAACTCGGCCATGGTGTAACATGATCCAACCGCGGTCTATCTTTGAAAAGATCTGGAACAGTCATGTCATCCGGGAAATGGGTGACGGCGTCTTCTTGCTCTATGTCGATCGCCACATCATCCAGGAATCGGCGAGCGGACAAGCATTTGATGGGCTACGGCGCGCCTCGCGATCTGTGCGTCGACCTGATCTCACTTTCGGTGTCACGGATCACATCGTTTCGACACGTCCTGGGCGCACGGTCGATTCGAACCCCGAGGGGCGCGAGCTAATCACCTTGATGGAACGGAACTGCAGCGAACACGGAATTGAGCTGTTTGACTTGGCTGATGCCAGGCAGGGTATCGAACACGTCGTGGCGCCGGAGCTCGGGCTTATCACGCCAGGGATGACTGTTGTTTGCGCAGACAGCCATACACCAACAAATGGCGCGCTCGGTGCCTATGCGTGGGGTTTTGGCACAAGCGATGTCGAGCACGTTCTAGCAACCCAAACCGTACTTCAGCGCAAGCCAAAGGCGCTACGGGTGACGTTCGCCGGACGTCTGGGAAAGGATGTCTGTGCCAAGGACCTCATACTTTACTTGATCGGCAAAGAGGGAACACAGGCGGCGCGCGGATATGCCATCGAATATTGCGGACCCGTCATTCGTGCGATGTCCATGGAAGGCAGGATGACGATCTGCAACATGTCCATTGAATTTGGTGGACGTGCTGGCATGATCGGGCCGGACGATACCACGTATGAATATATCGCTGGCCGCGACTATGCTCCCAAAGGTGCGCATTGGCAGGCCGCATTAGATCAGTGGCGCACTCTTAACACAGACGAGCAAGCTCTCTTCGACAAGGAAATCAGGGTTAACTGTAGCGAGATTGCCCCCCAGGTGACGTGGGGGACAACACCTGGCGATGTCGTAGGTATCGACGAAAACATCCCAGATCCCGTGTTGATTGGCGATCCTGTCCGTCGCGCCATGGCGGAGCAGGCGCTGCACTATATCGGCCTCAAACCTAATCAGCCTCTTGAAGGCATTCCGATCAACGTCGCCTTCATTGGATCCTGCACCAACAGCCGCCTATCGGACCTTCAGGCGGCAGCGGCCATCGTCAAGGGGCGCAAGGTCGCCAAAGGCGTGCGGGCGCTGGTTGTGCCTGGATCGACGTCGGTCAAGCGCGCGGCTGAGGCCCTCGGTCTAAACAAAGTATTTCTCGATGCAGGCTTCGACTGGAGAGAGGCCGGGTGTTCAATGTGTCTGGGGATCAACGACGACCAAGTCGCGCCAGGTGAGCGCTGCATGGCGACCTCTAATCGCAACTTCGAGCATCGCCAAGGACCAAATAGCCGCACGCATCTTGCAAGTCCGGCATCGGTGGCGGCGGCCGCCGTGACGGGTGTCATCACCGACGTTCGCAAGCTCGCGCACGCATAGAGGCGGCAAATGGAAAAGTTTGTGACGTTGGAAGGTGTCGCCGCAGTGCTGGCGGACCCGAATATTGATACAGATGCAATTATCCCTGCCCGCTTCATGCGTTCTGCGAACGCTAATTTGGGTAAGGCCCTGTTCGCCAACAGCCGATTTCAGGACGACGGATCCGAACGCGCCGACTTTGTGCTGAATATTCCGCCATTTCGGAGCAGCTCGATCCTCGTGGCAGGCGATAACTTTGGCTGCGGCAGCTCGCGAGAAGCAGCAGTCTGGGCGCTGAAGCAATTTGGTATTCGCTGCGTTATCGCGAGAGCTTCGGGGAAATATTCTTCGAGAACTGCTTCAAGAATGGCGTTCTTCCGATCACATTGCCCAAAGCCGACTATGAGCAAATCCTAGGCGCGCTTGCGAAAGACCCCGGGCGTGAAATTAAGGTCGATCTTGAGCGATGTGAGATCAGGATGTCGTGTTCGCTATCGATACCGTTTGTCGTGTCGCCTTCGCGTCGGACAGCATTGCTTGAAGGGCTCGACGATATCCAGCTGACGCTGCGTTATGTCAGCGATATCGACGCATTCGAGGCCTTCGACGGGGTCGCGCGGCCATGGATGCGTCGCCCCACGTCATCTTTTGGCCGATCGCCGTAGAGCTGATGACGTCAGTTTCGTGGTGGGAGCCTTGGCAATTCAAGGCTCTGTCGTCCGGTGAACGCTAGCGGAAACGAAAAGACGCAAATGGTTACGCATTCCACGACATTTGATGATACGAATCTCTTGGAGCGAGCTTGGGTTTAACGCGCATCCAGCCCGGGCTCGGCTTCTCTCCTATGCGAAAAGCCTCGCGACTTTCGCTGGGGATATGGAGCGCTGTCTTTGTTTGTGAACCCCACGGCTCAAGATTATGACATTGTCCTCCTGGGTACGAGGTCAGTTCTTCAGTTCAAGACATTCGTCCTCCAGTCAAGTTTGAACGAAGATCTTGCAGCAACGCCACGGGGAAGCCGACCGGCCGAAGATGTTCGAAGGCGACCAAGGTGGATGAAAAGAGGCCAAGATCTCGCAGAATTGCACTTCGACGCAACCTCTTGCCGCTGTTTTTTGCGATCAGCGTCGCTCCTTTGGTCGGCCAAGGGCTCGCCCGGCACACCGGCAGTGTCATCTTGAAATAGACCAGCGTACCGGATTTGCGCCTCCTCAAAACTCCAGAGCATTACGGACCGTTTGCGAACACGCCAAAGAGATTCCTCACGAATGGCCATTCGGAAGAATCTATTCGGTTCGAGACGCGCTCATCATCAATGTGGCCCGGCAGATTTCTCATCTTCGCGAGAGGCCGTTGTCGCCCCAGCAGCGATCGGAATAAAGCCGATTTGGAAACCGAATGCGCGACCTATTTTGTCTAGCGTTTGCGCAGTAGGATTGGCCGCTCCTCTTTCAATGTCGGCGACTTGGCGCGGTGTCAGCTTAAACAGTCGGGCGAACTCAATCTGGGTGAGCCCGAGGGCTTGACGCATCTCGGCGACAGCCTCCGGCAAGCGGAGAGTACCCGCGCGCGCTTTGGCTGCAATTGCGGCGCGACGATCTCGGATCTCCTCTTTCGTAGGTTTACGCCATCTGGCCATGAGGCTCGCCTAATCTGTCACATTGCGCAGTTTGGCAACACCGTTCGCCATATCTTCGTTGCGAATGATTGCATTCGTCACGACGGAGACCGGCACGCCGCACTTTCTTGCAATCTCTGGAAGGGCCCGGAGAAGATCTTCCTTAGCTGCCAAAGCGGACATCAATTTGTGGGCGGGCACCTTGGGGCTAGAAACTGTCTCACAGACGAGCCTCCAATCAGGATTGGTGTCCTGTCCTCCACCATCGAGCATGCACCCCCACCTTGTGGAACGGACGATGCCCGCTGTCGCGATCTTCATTGGTGCGAAATCGAACAAGGGGGCGAGACGTATGCTTCCATCCGGGAATTTTCTAAGCGCGGCGTTTCGACCATGATTATCGGGATTGCCCATAGCCAGGTTCAAGACATCTCGCAGCAGATACTCCGTCGTGTCCTCCAGCGGACACGACGAGACCTGTTGGATTGTTTTCAGATAAGTTTCGTGCCTGCTCTGAAATGCAAACTCCGCAACGCCAATCGCAGAGACCAGACTCTCTTGTCCGTAGCGGATTAGACCACCCGACGTCACCCTGCGGTCAAACCGTGGAATGACAAGCACACCATTGCCGTAGGTGCTCGTGCGTTCGACGTTGACGCCAAACTCTTTTGCGACCACCGAATAGCCCGATTCAGACTCCAGGATCCGCTGATCCACCGGCTCATCACTACGCAGAAGCTTTACGATGATAAATTCGAGGGCGTCCGCGTCCGGGACCATCGAATTCGGATACCAAAGTCCGTCTCGGGAGCGAGTCAGTGACACCTTGGGCCAGTCACCTTGCAGCCCACTCGAACCCGAGGCAAGCAAGGAAAAGCGATCAGCAACTTCGAGAAACGCATCGCTCCGATCGAGAATTTCTTCCATAGTGATTCCCGCGACCGATATGTCCTGAAGACGTTCGACCTCCTGATCATATGCTTCTTTGATGCGAATATTGCCGACGGGAGAACTCGCAGCTCTCATGAGAAGATGGACTTGGGTAGAAGGCGCCTCGACCGGAAGGTTCAGAAATCGCGCGATCCTCTCGGCGTGGTGACCTTGAGGAATTAGGTCCAGTAGAAAAGCTGGCCAGGTGCTTGCTGCGCGATCCACCAGATCGACTGGGGCGTTGATCGAGTAAGCATGTACGCCTTTAAGGGGACGGTCTTCCGCAAATGGAATGGCGCCGAACTTGGCAAAATAGCCCATTTCGTAGCTAGTTCTGGAAGGCGTCGTGTAGCCCTTTTCGGGGGCTTCCAAGTTGACAATGGCCGCCTCGTGCCACGTGCCTTCTATGAAAGTTTCTACAGTCAGGTCCATTTACAAATCCCTTTAGGGATGTATATGGCAGGTGAGCTCAAGAATCAACCCATTATAATGGAAGTATTAATAGCGGAGGATCCGTTCGGACACTGCAGTCGTTGCCCATCATGCTTTTGGCCTGCCGGATCTTTGCGCCGCCACCACGGACTGAGCGGCCCCTCAGAGATGCTCGCCCCGCGATCAAGTGCGGTGACGGCGCAGCCCTGTATTCAGCTCTCATTCTGATGGGCTTCATGCTGAAGAGCGGACCCGGCCAGAGGACCCAGAGGGCGCCTCCTTCGGCAAGACCTAAAAAGCGCAAAGGCTGGCTGTTATGATGGAGCGTCGCACGCTCAAACATCAAAAGCCCGAACGGACTTTTACCATCAACTGAGTAAGCGGCACTCGTACGACGAGATGCGCGCTATCCCGATCCAAACTGTGGTCTTCCCGGGCGCATGCATGTACGGTCCCCGATCTCACCACGGCCCGCTTCTCACTATCGTGCAAGACTGCTCGATTCCGCGAAAGCTGCGCGACATTTGCTGCCGTTACATAAAGGCTTCGAAATAGGAACGAGCCGCACATCAACGAGGATTAATGCGCACGCCCCCCTAGTCACGTGAATCTAAAGTTCGCCGCATAAAGTCTGCTGGGCTTTGTGGCAGAAGCGTTTGACGGAAGCCAAGATCTGGTCTGCAGACTTGGTCCATTTGAAGGGCCTCGGGTTATTGTTGTGCAGTTCGATGAAGGTACGGATGTCGGCCTCGAGCTGTCTGACGGAGGTGTGAACACCTCGCTGGATCTGCTTTCTGGTGAGTTCAGCGAACCAGCGCTCGTTCTGATTGATCCATGACGCGGAAGTCGGCGTAAAGTGGACATGGTTGTGCGGCCGGCGAGCGAGCCACGCCTTGATCTTAGGTGTCTTGTGGGTGGCGTAGTTGTCCATGACGATGTGGACCGCAAGCCCCTCGGGGATTTGAGCGTCGATTTCCTTGAGGAACTTCAAGAACTCGACCGCCCGATGACGCTTGTAGCATTTGCCAATGACAAAGCCGGAAGCGACATCGAGCGCGGCAAACAGTGTGGTCGTGCCATGTCGCACATAACTGTGCGTGCGACGTTCTGGCATCCCAGGCATCATCGGCAAGACCGGCTGCTCGCGATCGAGTGCCAGGATCTGGCTTTCTCATCAACGCTGAGGACAACGGCTCGGTTCGGTGGGGATAGATAAAGGCCGACAATGTACCTTGTCGACGAACAGTGGATCGCTCGACAACTTGAATGTCTGGCTACGGTGCGGTTGCAAGCTGAACGCCGACCACATTCGGCGGATCGTGGTGTGGGAAAAGCCAGTTTCCGCAGCCATCGAGCGGATCAACCAGTGCGTCGCGTCGGCCGGCGTCGTACGCAATGTCCGCTCGATTACCTCAGCAACCTGATCGTCGTCGATGGTGCGAGGGCGGCTCGGGCGGGCTTCATCAAGCAGGCCATCACAGCGATCCTTCTAAAAAAACCGACGGCGCCACTTGCCAACGGTGTGTTCATGGATGCCGAGTTCAGCAGCCACAGACTTGCTTGGCAGGCCATCCGCACATCGCAGGATCGCGCGGCATCGCTCAGATAGCACCGCGCGACACGATGACGACGAACTTGCCTCTCTAGGTACGTGCGCTCCTGCGGACTGAGCACTAACGGCGCGATCGGCCGGCCTCTCACACCTGCATTCCCCACAAGCGCTCTCCTCTACAAAGATTCGAGCCATCAACTAATGTGATGAACTTGCGTTCCAGATGACTAGTAAGGATACATCCAATAGGTCGCGTTGAGCTCGTTAGGCATCGAGCGCAAAGTTGGGGTCCGCTGCGGTGGCTTGAGGTGGCTAGATGAGGAGATGATCCGGCCGATATCGTCGAGGACCGCCCGGCTCGTTGAATAGGTACTATGATTGAGCGCGAACATTTCGCTTCCGACCGCAGAGACATCGATCGTCTCGATGCCCGAGACGAGAGTTGGACCGCTCTTAGTCACATAGCCCATTCGCGATTTCGACTGCGCCTTCTTCATCGAGGCGAGCAGAGCCAGATCAGTTGACGAGGCGTACACGGTCACCGCACCCGCGGCCGCTTTGATCTGGTTAGCCCGCTCCAGATAGAGGTCACGGTCGACGTCGGGTGCTGCGAAAATCAGCTCGGTAATGCCAAGCGCTGTTTGGCTCAGCGCTGCCTGCTGCAAGGCGCCCAATACCACTTCGCTGCCAAGGCTGTGTGCGATCAGGATGATCCGCGAAACGTTCCCCTCCGTCTTGATGAGCTTGAGAAGATCGAACAATCCATCGGTGGCATGCAAAGCACTTTCGCGGTCGTAATCGTAATCCGCCAACCCGCCTTTCGAGGGCCAGGAATAAATCATGACGCGGCCCTTGTAATTTGCATCGAAGGCAATCTGAGCGGCCTTGAACGCTGCATCCGAGAAAGGAACATTGTAGCCATGGACGAACAGCATCAGGCTGTCGGCAGGATTGGCGATCGCGGAGGCAAACTCCTCTCGTGAGAGCTTCGATAGAGTCTGGATTCGAAAGTGCTTTCCGTCCTGCTCGGCCTCTGTCCAAATGCCGTACAGATATGTCTTTGGCGTTTCGACTTCGCCCATCTTGTGAACGATCGGTATGCTCACAGTCACGCAGCCATAGGTATTCGTGGCCGAACGATCATAGGTGATCTGTTTCAGCTGCAGATTCGGGCCTCCCATCACCTCGCGGTTGGTCGCAAAATAAACGGGCACCAAGCCCTTGATGGCGGGCTTGTTGGGAGCCTCGGCGCCAGTTGGCGTCGGTTTCTCGGGAGGTGCTTCCTCACTTGCCTCACCCGTTGTGGGGCGATGATAGCCATAATCATGGCGTCTCGGACCATAATACCTCGGGCCGTAATACCTTGCGGCATGATGGTGATATCCTGTCAATGCACGCCCGTGGTGCTGATGCGTGTTTTGGGCTTGGGGCTTTGACGGTCTCGAGATAGGTGCTTGATGAGCGCAGCCGACGACAAACATGCAGACCAGAGCAATTAAAGCCGCGCGGAGCTGCCGGAACGACGAGAGCCAGTGCAGCGCATTTGAAGAATCGGCTCGCAATGTCGAGACGACCATGGCCCCTCCTCCTTACTTCGCAAGAACTTGAGATAGATTGACGGTAGCACCGAGCCATCCACGGTACCGATCGACGGCGGGTCCACTGGTCAGCTTGTAGGTGAAGCGCGCCTCTGCACCGCCATCGTTGATGGCGCAAGCAATGTTGCCGGCTCCGTTTGCCGTCTCGACATGCCAGGAGCAGCCGGTGATACGGTAGCCCGGCTCGGCTGGGAACGTCTCGGCGTAGTCGGCCGAATGCTCGGCAAACACGACGGGATGATCATCCTTGGTCTTGTCGACGGTGTATGAGCGCTCGATCTGCTTGAGCTCGACGAGTTGCGATAGCGGAACATTGACGATGAGCCGCCGGTCTTCTGGAAGCAACGTGTGAAGCGCGCCGGCCAGGATCTCGGGAATTTTCACGCCCTGATTGGCTTGCGTCTGCACATGGGTCGAGTTGAGCTTGCTCCAGTTCTCGAATGAGATTGTAGTGTCGACCCATTTGGTCCAGCAGACGGATGGTTGGGGGATAGCCGCAATCAGCTTGTAGAGCGGACTCGCGGCTATGACCGTGGCAGGAATGATGAAATTCACTCCGTTGACCTGGGCATCGTTCCATTTGACGATGCCGCCGACAGCGATACCGAGGAGCGCGCCGAACTCGTTGAACGCGGGACCTCCGCTGTTGCCGACGTTCATGACAGTATCGGTTTGCCAGCGCCCATTTGGGCTGGTTTGATTGCTGATCAGGCCGCTCGATATGCTCAGATCCAGGTCGAGGGGATAGCCGAGCAGATAGAGTTGGGTTCCCATTGGGGCCTGCTGGCTTTCATTGATGACCGGCATTGGGCAGCGCGATGCTCCGCCGCTGTTGCTGGCCGGCTGGGCCAACTCGAGAAGGGCAAGATCGTTGGCGTCGTCGCGGTGAATCGCGCTGACTTTGATTGGGTTTGCGTTGCGCGAGCCAAGGCGAGCATCGACCTCAAAGCTCTTGTAGTTTTCCTCGCGTCCGACCACATGGCTGTTGGTGAGCACGAGGTTGTCGCCGATCAGAAGGCCGGAGCCGCCTCCGACTTCCTGCTTGCCGTTGTACATAACGCCGACAAACTGGACATGAACAGTCCTGACGTTATAGCGCGCGGCGATCTGCACCGCGGCGCGATCGGCTAGCGCCTGCCCGGAGATGACAAAGAGCAAGGCGAGGGTCAGGACGGATAAAACGTTCTGACGGCTGCGATATCGAGTGGGCTGAGTTGTCCGCTTCCGTTCCATGCTGGATTACAATAGTTCATGATGGAATTGGGGTCGTATTTAGTGACTTTGTAGTCGCCGACCGATCCTGAAAATTTCTCGTTGCGGCACTGTTCCGGAGCATCGTCGCGGTTCTGCTCGTGAGTAAAGCCGAGCGCGTGCCCGAATTCGTGGACAGCGACCGCACGAATGCAGAATTCGCGCTTATTGATGCATCCTTTACTCCAATGATTGAAGCTGAAATTCAAGGTCATGCCCGAAGACTTGCCATCGAGATACTTGCCGACGACGTCGGTGTGCGCGCCCTCGTCGGCGATGCGCACATGGACGCCGGCTGCGCCCTCTTTACAGGCAGGCCAGGTCTTGGCGAACCAAACGCCTCCTTGTGCTGCGCTTTCCCAGGTCTCGGCCACGGCTTTTCGGACGAGTTCTGCATATTTCTGGTCATGAGGATTGAGGTTTTCCCAGCAGACCGGGATTTCCTTCACGTCCCATTTGGAGCTGCGGATCACAGTTCCGAAGAGCTCCATCTCCGACACCCCTGAGGGAAGCGCAGGCTGAGCCTTCGCGCTGCTGCAGGGGAGGAGCACGAGAAGAACCAGCAATCCGAGCAGGCAGTAACGAGTCATGTTTTATTGAGTAGGCGTTGGAGATGGCGGGAAGACTGGCACCGGCGCGAAGATAAAGCCGTTCGTCCGCGGGCCACCACCAGCCCTTGGCCGGCGGGCTGCGGCCCCCCCGCTCTCCGGCAACTCCTGCGACTTTTCCCCTCCCGGGATTGGTGTCGTGTAAATCGGATTGTCCTTTGATCCGAGCGCCGGCTGTTTGGCTGCATAGCTGGCCGAGCCAGACTTTGCTCCGTTGGCCAAGACGGCATTCGGCCCATTGATGTAGATACCGAGATTGCTGAATTGCTGCGCAGATGCGGAGGCTTGGATGGCGGCCGGTGTCCAGCGCGCCGATGTAAGGGAGTATTTGGCCTCGATGCCTCCGGTCACTTGGATCGAAAAAGTATAGGTCATCTGCGCTGGCTCAGCTATTTCCGATGGCATAGCCGGCGTCAGGTTGTTGGCGGCGATCAAAATTGCATTGTCGCGCAGCCAGGCCGCCAATGGCTTGGAGGCATCGACGGTGATGCGCTTGAAAGCGGCCCGTTCCGGATATTTGTTTTCGGCGAGAGCTTCGAGCTCGAGGAGCTCGGTCGGCGTTCCCCGGTAGCAGCCGCGCTCATATGTTGCCGGGCTAGATGCCAGCGGCAAGGTATCAGACGCAAGCTCGGCATTCTGTTTCAAGAGAAATGACCAGATCAGGTCGTAGGTGTCCTGCGCCGAAGCCGTGGGGCCGACATGGGTCACTTCGGCGGTGGTGGCACTTAGAACGCGCTTATAGTCGAAGGCGGTGCCGGACCCGACACCGCCGGTATCGGTTACTTTCAGTTCCAGGAAGAAGGTGCCGTATAGGAACGGGTCGATGTCGAAATGGGCGAAGCGGTCGAACGCCTCTTCCGGCCTGGTCTTGTAGATCTTGAGGTAGTGCTTCCGCCTTTCGCGCTCGATCTGATAAAAGGTGACGACCTCGCACCGGATCGATTTGAGAAAATATGGCAGTTCGCCGGCTGTGATCACGCCAGTCTGCGGATCGTGCACATAGTACAGGCTGGTGCATCCGCCCATCGCAAAGCAGGCGCCAAGGCAAGCCGCGGCCCGGCTGATCTTCCACATCGATTGTGCCCCCTGTCCGCTTCGCGTCGCTCGCGCGCGGATCTCCCGCCCAGATTGAAATGCTTTGCTCGTGCTTCGTCAAGAGTATCGGAAGCCATATGCAGCTTTTCGTTGCCATCGTATAATTCGATGCAGAGTTTCTGCGCGTTCTGACATTCAGAGCAACTGCGCCCGCAGCTAGATGATGAGACGCGCGTAAGTCACAGTCGGGCCGATTGCAAATAGCGAACCGTACGCCTATCAATGGCACATATTGGCGAAGTCGTTTGGACGAGTCGTTTGCCTGGGCCTGCGGACAGCCGCCTGAAGACAACGGAGTTCGGCAAGTGGAAGAAGGCAGCTGGTGAGCTTGCTCAATCACAGGCCTCGATGACGCATGCCAGAAGGGACGAACTGAGGAAGGCTCTGATCGAGCTCGACAAGTTGTTCCGCAAGGCGCCGCCGAGCGTGTACAAGGCTTACCGCAATCTTTCGGAGCGGCGTCTTGAAGAATCTGCCCGGAGTTTCGGTGACAGCGTCGGAGAAGGCCGCCTCCTTTGGTCCGTTTCCGAGGAGACCCCCGAGCAGGTTGCTGTGTCGCTTGGAGGTCTCATCCGGGCCATCGACCGCGTGCTGCTCGAGCGGCGGTCGCAATGGCCGATTGCATCGGGCGAGTGGCGCCTGGAGGCGCTCGGATGCTGGTTCATTCCGCGACAGGGCGTGAGCGCCGGCCGCCCTGCCCGGCGGAGCCAAGCCTATTCAAAGCGAGGCCTGCTATTTCATCGGATCCTGCCCACCTTCATTGACGGCTATGCCGTCGAGGTGGTCGATAGCCGTACCTTGCATAGTGCCGCTCAAGACCCCACGAATTGGAAAATGGGCGCCTGCCTTTTCGAGGCGCTCAAGCTTGAGGCGGAGTTCGCAACGGTAGACGGGGACAAGCGTTTCATCGTCAGCGGCGTCGATGCGCCGGCGGCGGGGAACGCGGTCTTGCTTCAGATGGCGAACGCGTTGCAGGAGAACTGCATCGCAATCGTCTGGCCCGAGCTCACGGTACCACCAGGACTGCGAGAAAAGATCGTCAAGTTCATCCGCGAGCGAGATGTGGCCGACCCGCTGGAGCCTCCGGAGATCGTCATTCCGGGAACGTGGCACGAGGTGGCAGGCAAGGAGATTGTGAATCGGGCCCGGATTTATGACGGTTATGGCGAGGAGCGGCTCGTCTACGACAAGATCGCCCCTTACGCCGATGACGACTGGGGGATCGAAAACATAACTGCTGGCGAGCGGATGTGCGTGCTTGCGACTGAAGGCGCCCTGATTGGCGTCGCAATTTGCCTCGACTTCTGTGACGTCTGCGACACGCCCTTCAGGGACCTGGATGTCGATGTGATGCTGGTCCCCTCGATGGGGAACGACCGCACCATGCAGGGCCACCAGACGACTGCGAGCCAGGTGGAAGTGAAGTTCGGCACGCGAAGTTTTGTCGTGCAACATCCCACCCACAACCGCTACGGGGATGGCCGGCTTGGTACTATATTACCCCTCCTCAAAGAGCCGAACGCTGTTTCCGCCCGGGAACTCGGTCAAAAGACCGTTTGGACTGCCTACAAATGGGGCCGGTGACACCCTAGATTCAGAGACTAAAATCAGAGTAAAGCGTTGTAAAATGATCTTAAGGGTTGTGACGTAGGGTATGGCCATGTCGGACGTAGCATTGGAAAAGATAGAGAGCGGCGAGGCCACCGCGACTGAGGCGCGGAGCGTCATTTCGGAATTCCTTAAAGAGGGATCCGAAAGCAGCCTGGAGCGTATTTACGCAACACTTGGGGCTTGGCTCTGGAATTCTCTGGAGAGCCGGCGCCGCGATCCGGAGCTGCGGGAATGGTTTGATATTCTGCGTCGGGTGAGCGCCTCGCTCGCGCCGAAGAATGCCGCCTATGCCGAGCGCTTCAGAGCGTTTTACGATCTTCTGCAGATGTCGATCAACACCGCCAAGGTTGCTCGTCCAAGCGAGGTCATGCACCGTCAGCATGTCGTCGAGATACTTCGGTTGTTGCGGGATGCACCGTCGCGTCAGCTGGAGAAGACGGTCATTGCTAAGAAACTGGATCTGAAGGATGCCAATCTCAGCCGCATTCTTCGCCTGATGACCAATGCGCGTTTTGTGGAACGAACGGCGGCTGGAAAGTTTGCTCATTTCGCGCTGACGCGCGATGGCCTTATGGCGCTTGAAAGGCACGAAGGGCCCACAGCAAGGGGCGCTGGCCAATTGGCGCAGCTTATGCGCAGGAAAATGGGTCTCAGAACCCACCCTGCCCTCACGGCTGAAGAAAATGTCGTTCTTCGCAGCCTGTTTGATTTGCCGAGCCCGATGCATCCTACGTTGCATGCGGCGGGACTAGTGATGCGTGACCCGCTTGGCGTCCGTCAGGTGATGGAGGACTACCTGCTTCATCCGCCGGCACCGACAGCTCCCGGCTATATGAAGGCGCGAACGAAGAGCTCGTATCATGGCTCGTCGGTGACGGTCGTGCAGGTGAAGAAAGCCGAAGGTCACGGCGCCTCCACATCGATTGAGGCGGTGAACAGTCCAAAGCCCGTCTCGTTCCCTTCGGGTATGCTGCACTTGAGCGCAGGAGAGGACTCCGAGCATGTCGAATGAGGATCTCGGGGCTTCGACAACGGAGCAGGCGCAAGGCGAATCGGAATCGCTAGTATTGTATGGAAACACCCTGCTCGATCGGTTGACCTTTGTTTCGACGACGTTCAGCTCGCTCATCATGAGCATGGGAAGGGTCGGGCGCGACAACCGCGAGGTGTTGGTGCCACTGGTCGAAGTCAGATTCGAAGGTCCCTCTGGCCAGGACGAAAGCGCCTTGAAGTCTTTCTTTTCGGAGCTCGTGCCGCTGGAAAACCTCGCCTTCGTCCTCGAAGACATCTCGGGTGATCTTGCAACTGTTTGCCACCAGCTGAGCGCTGTGAGCGAGGGACCGGTCAAGCCTGATCTCAGGCGGCTTGCCGAAACGAGCAGGTTCCTGCAGGACGCCAAAAGCAACCTGGACAAGTGTCTCGCCGATCTGGAGCGAATTGGTCAGCCGCCCAATCTTCCCTAGCGGAAGTCTTGAGAGCATCTGCGGCGAGACGATTCTTTTGCTTCTAACGCACAAAATTGTCCAGTCGCAATTGACCGCGTCATTCTGAGTTCGAAATGCGATTTTGATTTATCAACCGCGGGGCGTGCCTAGAAGCGTTCGCGGCGGGCTTCGGCTTCGCCGCGAAAGTGCGAGCCGATCGGATCGTGAATTAGCCCCGAGTGGCAAGACTATCTTACTGTCGGCGGGCGGCATGCGTTTCCCAAAAATGGAAATTCCCCTCTTCCATTTTTGGGAAATCGACGGTAGTATCCCTTCATGCTGGTGGTCGGCACGGACCTTGGTGAGCGCTATTTTGCCGAACGCTCTGGTCATCGGGGCATCGATGCAGCGCGCGCTCAATACAGGGCATGGCTGGCAATTGCTGAGGCTTCGGACTGGCGGACGCCGCAACAGGTGAAGCGATCGCATCCCAAGGCAAGCATCCTGAAAGGCGGACGCGTGGTGTTCAACATCAAGGCCAATGACTACCGCCTGATCGCCATGGTTCAATATCGTGATGGCGTGTTGATGATCCGCTTTTTCGGCAGTCATGAAGACTGTGACAAGGTGGACGCGGAGACGGTGTGATGAAGGCAACATTGATAATTATCCAGAACCAGGCCGATCATGAGGCGGCCAAGGCGCTTGTCGGCAAGCTGATGCAATCTAACGAGGCTGCCGATCGAGCGCGTATGGTAGCTCAGGCTCGCCTTATCGAGGCTTATGAACGCGCACGCTGGCCGCGCAAAGCGCCGCCGTTGCCCGATTTGCTAACCTATCTGGTGGAACAACATGGTTTGACGCGCGCTGATCTTGTGCCGCTTCTGGGCACTGCTAGTCGCGTCAGTGAGGTCATGTCCGGCAAGCGCGAATTGAGCATGACGATGGTGAAGCGTCTGCGCGAACGTTTCCATATTCCAGCGGATTTGCTGATCTCCGCGAGCGGAAGTGTTGCGGCTTAGGTCAATCGGGACCATGACTTTCGATAGGGGGCTACTTTGCTCGGCGGCCGTGAATATTTGCATCGACGCGAGAAAGTTCAGCGCATGCGATTCCAACGCCTTTTAGGGATTAGGGTCATCCATTGCTTGCAGCAGCTCGACTATGCACGGATACGAGCATCGGCGCCCCCGGTGGGCTTGATCCATTTGCTCACGATTCTCGCTCCGGAACAGGTCGAACGCCGGTATTGGACTGCGACTTGACGGCATTGAACAAAAAGTGAACAATCCCCTGACGACCCCTCTCGGATGGGCATAAAGCGCCAAAGCGCGCGAGGCGAGTGCTCGAAGGCTCTGCCGGACTTTCGGTCGGCGCTAGCTATGAAGGCTGGCTAGTTTTGTCAGAGGCAGGCAGTCAACAGGATGACGGGGAATGCTTGAGCAGGCAGAACAGACTCGACCAGTCATGACGGCGGACGAGAAGTCTTATTTGTTGCAGCTTTTCAATATGTTAATCCCCGCCGGATAGGCTCGCCGAGCGACCCCGGCAAGGAACCTTGGTTATCGGCGAGTTGTTCACAAGCTGGGACCATTTCTAGCAGCGTGGGCGCGCAATCCTGTAATAGGCTGTCTGTCATGGCCAAGAGCGACTTACTCATATCTCTCGTGCGCGCCGGTGTGACCGGCGATCGGCCAATGATGCGCTCGGCGGTCGAAGCGATTGTGGCTGATGAGCGCGCAAAGAGTCATCACGCGCTGGCCGATCGGCTTGAGCGAGCGCTGCAGACGATAGCTGTGACGCCGCCAAGTCTGGTTGCCTCTCAGCGGTCTCCGCAAGCTGCTGGGCGCGACACGATTTTAGAAGTTACGCCACGCATATCTCTCGATGAGCTGGTTTTACCCTTGCCTGCGCGCGCCGAAGGGATGCAGCTGATCGAGGAGCATGTGCGGGCAGACGTGCTGCGGGCAAGCGGATATGAGCCGCGGCATCGGGTTCTCCTGTCTGGTCCTCCAGGCAACGGCAAAACTTCCTTTGCAGAAGCGATTGCAGAGGGCCTTTCTCTGCCGTTTTTCGTGGTGCGGTACGACGCGCTCGTAGGAAGCTATCTAGGCGAAACAAACGCGCGTCTTCGCGCGCTATTCGACTATGCGCGAACCCAACCTTGCGTTTTGTTTTTCGACGAGTTCGATGCGATTGGAAAAGAGCGTGGAGATGATCACGAAACGGGCGAAATCAAGCGCGTTGTTTCGTTTCTCTTGATGCAGATCGATAAACTTCCCAGTTACGTGGTAACAATAGCGGCTACGAATCATGCTGAATTGCTTGATCGAGCCGTATGGAGACGTTTTCAGATAAAGATTGCATTTCCCGCTCCGCAAGTTGCGGAAATCGCACATTTCATAGAACGAATTTATATGGGCTGGCCCGAGCGCCCTTCGCTGTCGGCTTTTGAACTCGCGCAAAAGATTGACGCAACCTCCTATGCTGAAGTGCTTGATTTCTGTCAGAACGTTCGACGGCGACAAATTCTTGGTCTTGGTGAGATCTCGATCGATTCTGCGGTCAAGACTGAACTCGAATTTTGGTCATCGAGAGTAAAGCCAGAGAACCTGCATGGCGGCCGATCCAACGAAGCCTCTGCTGCGACTGACGCCAGGCAATCAGGCGGCAAGACCAAAAGGCAGGCCGCAACCGATCCCCAGGCCGGCTAAATTCACGGCTGCTGCACAGAATGCAGCATTTGGCCCCCGCTTCCGTCGCCTCGAACAAGTCTTGGGTCGAGACCCAAGCGGCTTAACTTTGCGATCAGACCCGTCCGCGCTGGCGCCAGAGCGGCTGCTGGTTTTTGAGGTTCGGGGGGCAGTTGCGAATTTTGCGAATGCGATCCGAAGAGTGCCTGGTCTGGAGCTCATCGATGAAGAGGAGCTGGAGGGCGATGAGAAGGACAAGTCGCCTGAGGCCTATCTTCTTGTGCCAGATGTCACGGCTTTGCAGAACATCCTGTCGCTCTGGAAGAGATGGGTATCCGGGCAAGCAATTGGGGAGGGGTTCGCACCCTGGCGGGATGTCTTTGCGACGCTCCGTGACATCAGAGTATGGGGGCCGGGAGATCGTGTTCAAGATGGTGATCGAGAGATCCTTGCGCACGAGATCGAGCTCATGGGAGATGAGGAAATTCTCCCCGTTGAGATCGAGCTTGTGTTTCGATCGTCGGAGGACATGGCGGCTTCGAACCAACAAGGAGTCATCAGCGAGATTAGGGCGGTCGGTGGCACTCTTGTGACGCAGTGCCGGATCCCGGACATCGCCTATCATGCCCTTTTGGCTAACCTGCCAGTTGCCGCGATCCGGCAAATTACCGAGCGCTCCGCGACCGGGTTGAGCGGCATGGACCCGGTCATGCACATTCGGCCACAGAGTATTGTTGCGCCGGTGCAAGTCGAAGACGCCAGTCAGCTCCAAGGCGGACTGGGACCGCTTCCTTCTGAAGGCCAACCAATTTTGGCCTTATTGGATGGCGTGCCCGTTTCCCAGCACCCTCTGCTTCGTGATCGAATGAATGTCGACGATCAATTCGATTTAGAGGGCGCAGCCGTCGTGGCTGAAAGGGCTCACGGCACAGCTATGGCTTCTCTGATCGTGCATGGCGACCGAAACACCAATGAGCCGCCGCTGGCGCGCCGCATCCATTGCATACCGCTCTTGGGGGCTGCTGATCAATTTCCTGAGGACCGGCTGATTGTCGACCTGGTTTATCAAGCTGTGGTCTCGATGCGGCGCAACGACGATCCGAGCGCTCCGTCAGTTGTGATCGTCAATCTTTCGCTCGGCAATGTCCGAAAGCCATTTCATGGGCGGCTGTCGCCCTGGGCGAGGTTGGTCGACAGATTGGCCCATCGATATGGAATTCTGTTCTGCGTGAGTGCCGGCAATCACGCCGGCTCATTCGAGATAGCATCCATCCCCACCATGGCTGCTTATGAAGCGACGGACCAGCCCGATCGGGCCAGACATACGTTGTCCGCGCTGTCGCGATTGATCACTTCTCGCCGGCTGCTTTCACCGTCGGAAACAGTGAACGGGATCACGGTAGGCTCCGCCAATATCGACGCCGTTAGCGCAGCCGATCGCCGTAGCGCTAGAGGCAGGGTCGATCCGTATCATCCGATGATCATCACCAATCCATCCAGCGGATTGGGTCCAGGATTTGCAAACGGCGTCAAACCGGATATTTTGATGCCTGGCTCTCGTGAGCATTTAACCATGGTGGCCAGTGGAACGGCGCTTGCTGTAAGGCCAAGTGGACCTGCTCGACCGCATGGGCTCAAGGTTGCAGCTCCGCCGCGCGAGGGCAGCAGCAATTGGGAGCATTACACTTCCGGCACAAGTGCTGCGGCAGCTCTGGCCTCCAGGACGGCTCACAGAATTCATGACGCTTTGGAAGACACGTACGGGCAGGACTTTCTGTCCCTGCCCCACCATCAGCGCGCCGCGCTTCTCAAGGCGCTGTTAGTGCATACAGCCTCGTGGCCGCAAGATAGCGCCGAGCTCATCAAGAGCGTGCTAGGTCCAGCTGATGCAAAGCAATTCGTCAGGCAGAAGGATAATATCCGGCGCTTCTTAGGCTACGGCGTTGTTAGTCCGGACGATGCAATTTATTGCGCTTCCGACAGGGCGACGTTTTGGGCCGTCGGAACGCTGGCGCAGGAGACAAGACGTTCGGTTGTTGTTCCGTTACCGGCTTGCATGAGCGGCCAATCTCTCCCCCACTCGGTGACCGCAACGCTTGCATGGTTCACGCCCGTGCATCCCGGTCGACAATCGTATCGCTCAGTGAAGCTTTCGCTTTTGGCGAGTTCAGATGAGATCGATCAGTTCCGCGTGCAGCCATCCAAGACGCAGCCTGATGTCAATCAGGCAAGCAAGGGGACCGTTTTCTCTCGGCGCTGGCTGGGCGACAAGGCGCCGGCTCTGACAGTCGATTCTGAAATCGAGCTGATCATTCAACGCGAGCCTGACAGAGGCAGCAAGATAGACGAGCAAGTTCCGTTCGGCGTTGCTGTAACCGTAGCCATGCCAGGCATCATTGAGGTCTACAATGAGGCTCGAGCGCGGATTGCGCCGCCCATTGCCGTTCCGGTCCGCTAGCTCGATTGTGCTCGACCTTTGAAAGACGGATCTCACCAGCGATGGGCCTGCCTAAGGTGCCCGGAGGTGCCGCATCAATCCAAGAGGTTGAAATCCCGGGCCAAACGGCGCAGCTTTTGCACCTTTGAAATTCTCAGGTTCTCAGGCAATGAAGCCCAAGGTCTCTGGTTGCTCGCCTTCGATTCCCGCAGCGTGGACGGTTTCGTGTTCGGCGCGAGCTATCCGGCCTTGAAGAATCTCATCTCGTAAGATCGGCGACGTCCGCCTCCTCTAATGCCGCTGAACTTTCGGGAATATGTCGTTGAGCGCACAGTTTTCAGGAGCAGGGACGATTTTTCATGACCGGCGTTTGCCCGAAGCCGGTGCTCCGGCCGGCTATGCCGCCCTCATCGACGCTTATCACCTCTCCGCTCCAATTCCACGGACGCTCTCGGCGATCGGGACCAAGCATCGTATCCTAGAGCAGGATGGCTGGCGCCTTTACACACCTCGGCACGCCCCAGAAGCTTCCCTTGAGGCGCATCTAACATTGCGCTGAAATACGAGGGCGTGGATCTTGCCGTCCTGAAGCGGCTTTTTCTTGCTGTGGCCGAAGGCGAAATCGTCGAGCTGGTCAAACAGAAGCTGACCGGTCTTTACAGGCGTCGCATCTGGTTCCTGTATGAGTGGCTGCTCGGTCGAGAGCTGAACTGAGAAAGATCTTCCGAATGAAGCCAGAGTTCTTCAAGGGTTCGACACGTTCTGCGCCGGCGTCGAGCGTTTAGTCGATATGCCCGAGAGGACGCTGAATAACCTCTTCGGCTTTCTTCGGCAAAATCAAGGTAAGCTATCAAACCGCGCACGAGCCAATGAGTTCGCGGCGCTGACCCAAGAGGAAGTCGAGAGGATTGAACAGTTATACGCAGGTTCATTTGGCAAAGCAGAGCCGTAGCCAAGTCTCTGCCGTGCAGCGAGCGAGTATCGCTTTTTCAGATCCTGGAATCTGAATATGACTGCTCAAGTGGATCAGACTCGACGCGAGATCGGCTACCCCAGCCCGGATCGGGGGAGGCACGGAAGCAATCGAGAGCTTAGCGTATGTCCCTGGCTTACGCAGCTTCCCACGGGTTTGCCCAAGCAGGAAAATCAAACCCCTCGTGCTGCTTCTGAGGACGACGCCATAAACGTCAATGGTTCAGTCAACGAGCGAACGGTGGCGTCGGCCACAAGTGGAGGCCAGACCTGATTACGTCCTTTGCCTTTGGCGGCATACAGGGCGTGATCGGCCGCAGCAATTAATTCCAGAGGAGACAAATCCGACGGCGAACAAGCTGCGACGCCAAAACTGGCGGTGACGATGCCTAAGAGGCTCCGGCCTTCATTGGGGATCGCAGCAATTTCGATCGATCGGCGAATGCGTTCGGCCAGCCGCACGGCATCCATCATCGCCATATCCGGCAGGATTATCAGGAATTCTTCGCCTCCATATCGGGCGACGAGGTCACCCGTCCTTCGTATCTCTGCCTGAAGTATGGCGGCGACTCGTTTCAGGCAGAGGTCGCCTGCAGCATGTCCGTAGCGATCGTTCAAGTGCTTGAAATGGTCGATATCGATCATGACAGCTGAAACGGGCGATGCTCGGCACTCGGGGCGAGACCAAACTCGCGACAGTTCATCATCAAGATGCAGCCGGTTTGCTAACCCCGTCAATGGATCGCGGCGTGAAGCGGCGTCCGCATCGGCGTGCCTGAGCCGATCTCTCAGCGAATAGAGGTAGGCTCTACGGAGATCGCGCTCCATTGTATAGTTTGCGATCAGAGTGATGTAACCGCAGATGAGGAGCTGAACGATGATGGTCACCGCTATCGGGGCGGAGATGTAGCTTGCGGATATGACGAACGCGGTGTGAAGCAACAGGATCGCGGCAGTCACGACACGAGCGAAGCGGAATTCGAGTCTGTGCAGTGAGACATTGGTGTAGAGCAAAGTTGGAATCACCACGTACTGGTAGTGCGCAGCGCTCTCGCTCGCCGTCAGGGCAAAACCGAGGTCGATCTGCAAGATGATGAGTAGCGGAACACTGGCTGCTAGGAGCTCCCGTACGAAGGGCCTCGGTTTGCGCGATACGAGCCAGGCGACCAATAGCATCCACGGAGTCACTATTGAGAAATGTACCCACATGGCCAGCCGCACGACGTCCGGGACCAGCAGCCAATCTCCGAGCAGAAAAAGGTTATAGAGGGGAGCCGAAACGAGCAGTCCGATCGTCAAGCGCTTACACCGCTTGTCGTGCATGTCGGCTTCAAATTGCCGTTCGATGTCCGGGGGGAATCTGATCGATCGCGTCCGTCGCCCGTTCACGCAGGCGTCGACGGAAGCTAATGTTACTGCGATCTCGTTCATTCCAACCTGCCACTCGGACAAGCGGCAGTATAGTTTCTATGCGTTACCGGACCACTTCGGCGAAGCGTAAATATTCCGTTTGATTTCCGGTTTGATCTTACCCTCTCCAGAATCTTGGCCATTTCAGCAGGAGATGAATGCCGTCGGTCCCGTATTTTCCCGGTGAAAGATCAGCAGACCAGTGGCGACTATTCGGCTGCTCCTCACCGTGGCTCGCCGAGCCGACCGCCCCTTCAGGCGTGTGCGTCCGCGGAGGGTTGTATTTGGGGCGCGGTGAGACGCGCCCGCGGGTCGGGCGGCATTAAGAATGGCAGCCCAGGCCAGAAGTCCATAGACGCAACCCAAGCTCCGAGGACGGGTGCAGCCGAACCAGATGGTTGACATCCTCAAGTCCGCTTTCCTGGAACGACAGCTCGGGATCTGGCACTTTCTTGGCGATCTTGCCGCAGCAATACCCTTCCGGGAAATAGCTGACGCTGCTCGCAAAAAATTAGGTTACGTTGAGGGGTGCCATGAGCGCAGCCGGAAGTACCGCATCAGAGGACATCGAACTGGAACGCCGGCTGTTCTATCTGCCGACGCTTCATCTCGATCCATGGACGAAGGCTTGTGTTGACGGTCGCGCAATCTACCTCGATGGGCTTGAGGCGTTCAAGATTAGGAGGGCTATGCCAGCATCTCGCGCATAAGATTGTTACCGAGTTTGTCGATGCATCTACGTAGAAAGGAGGACGCGAACCAGGAGTACGCCGGATCGAAGTGCGCCTCGACGAGATTGAGCGCGAAATCAGACGCGTCCATCCGAAAGCCGCAACTGGCTTCGCCAAACTTCGCGTTGCGCCTCCTTAAGTTGGAAGGCGGCGGACTTGGAGCCTTGCCACAGCGGCAATGTTCGCATCCTTAGTACAATAGCTCCAAGTTGACTTCGCTCTTGGCCACGAGTTACATCCACATGCTGGCAAACGGGAAAGAAAGACCTTTGAATCGAGATGCTCGGCCGTTGTCGCCCATCTCACGACGGCCCAAGAAAAAGAGCCCGCTCGGTCGTGCCGAGCACTTGGCTGGGCTCATTTTGTCCGTTGTCCGTCGCGATGGGATGAAGACCGGCGATCGCCTCATCGAGCAAAAGCTTGCCGATGCGCTTGGCCTGTCGCGCGCGCCAATTCGCCTAGGCTTAAAGGCTCTAGAAGAGGCGGGGTTCGCGCGCGGTGAATTGCACCGCGGCTTTGTCTTGACAAGAGACCCTACGAGCGTAGCCGCACAATCCACACTGGCGGCGGTAAGCCGCGCGGAAGAGGCCTACGCGACGATTGCAACGGACGTGGTCGCAAAGCGCCTTCCCGCCGATGTCACGGAAGCCGAATTGCTGCGCCGTTACGATCTAACACGCACCGAATTACAACGACTGCTGGATCGGATCGCAGCGGAAGGGTGGATCGCGCGCTCACCGGGCTACGGGTGGCGTTTTGCTGAAACTGTATCAAGTCCCGAAGCGCAGACACAAGTTATGGCGTTCCGCGCGGTGATCGAACCAGCAGCAATTGCTCAACCTGGTTACGCTCTGGCGCCAGAGGTCATCGAGCGACTTCGCGAGCGCCAGCTGCGCATTTTTGATGGCGAGCTGGAAAAATTCACGATAGGTGAAGTGTTTCAATGGGGATGTGATTTCCATGAGGAGATCGCGCGCGGTGCCAAGAATCCCTTCTTCGTCGAGTCACTTAAGCGCGTAAATTCGATTCGTCGCTTGTTTGCATACCGAAGCTTCGCTGATCGCGACGGCATGCGCCGGCACGTGAAGGAACACCTGAGGCTGCTCGACGTCCTGGAGGCCCGCCGGTATGCTGATGCATCGGCTCTGATGATGCGTCATATTCGACGCCCGCTTAAGGTGTACGTCTTCAGATAGGTGCCACAGGCGGATCCGTTTCCGAGTTGCATTTCGACAGCTTAAACTGCTCGCCGGACACTGTCGACAAAGCGTGGCACGTCGTCAGTTGTAAGGCCGGCCAGATTGATCCTGCCGTTTCCAACGATATAGATCGCATCATCCTTGCGGAGACGGTCGATCGTGGCAGAATGCAAGGGTAAGGTGGAGAACATTCCCTTTTGCGCCCCGAGCTGAGAAAATTCGGGCATACCCCGTCCGACGGCCGCACGAATTTTTAAAATTCTTTCCCGCATCGTCGTGAGCTCGCGAAGCCAATCCTGACGAAGGGCGGTGTTCGACAGGATAGTGCCGACGACCGCAGCACCATGGTCGGGCGGCATGGACCAGTTAACTCTCGCTAGGGCAGCCATGGCTTGAACAGTCCGCCCTACTGAGACCGGGTTCGTGCCATAGACGAAGAGCGCTCCGGTCCGCTCCCGATACAGTCCGAAGTTTTTGCTACAAGAATAAGCGACGAACGCTTCGCTCACGCTGGACAGCACTATTTCTAGTCCTTCTCTATCCTGCTCTAAACCATCACCGAATCCCTGATAGGCAAAGTCGATGAGAGGAATGAGGCCTCTCTCCTCCACAAGTTGCGCGATCGCCCGCCATTGATCAAGGCTAAGATCCGTGCCCGATGGATTGTGGCAAGTCGCGTGAAGCAGCACGATATCCCCTCTCCTTGCGCTCTTGAGCGATGAGAGCATTTCGTCGAAGCGAAGCGTTTGAGAAATGACGTCGTAATAGGTGTACGTACCTATTTCCAATCCCACGGCCTCAAAGATTGGAATGTGGTTGCCCCATGTCGGCAGGCCCACAAATATCCGGCTAAAGGGTGCCGCCAGCTTTATGACCTCGCAAGCTAACCGGACCGCACCGCCGCCGCCAGGTGTCTGAACGCCACCTAGTCGATCCACCTCGATGTTTCCGATCGCGAGCTCGCGGATAAGGCTGACGAACTTTGTGTCACCGAGTGGGCTTACGTATGATTTGGTGTCCTGTCCCTCGACCAAGAGATGTTCGGCGGCCTTCACCGCGGACAGGACGGGCGTAACGCCGTTATCGTTTCGATAGACCCCCACACTCAGGTCGATCTTGTCCCGCCGAGGATCGTTGCGGCATGCCTCGGCTAACGCCAACACGGCGTCGGCCGGCAGATCAGGCAGGGCTTGAAACATAGCTTCTCCTTACTGAACGATCGTTTGTGCGGCTCATTGGCTCTATGCAATGAGGGCTGGAGTTGGCGCGCCTCTTCAATCGGGCACGGGCGTGGCTTCGTGGACGAAAGGCATTCTTGGTGCGGCGCTTCCGTTTCACCAAGAACGCTATTTGGCTTACGCCAGAACCGCAGGGCGAAAGGATTCCGTCGGGATGCACCCCTGAAGCGGACGCCCGATGAATATCGCCGCGCGGCGCGCGAACAGGCAGCGCCAGGCAGTTCAGCCAACAGGATAATCCATGCAAACCTCACCCGAAAATAGAATTCCGCGGAATGCGAGCGGATCATGTCCTGGCCGCCCACCGGCAGAGCCTCGTTCCGGGGCCCCCGAAGCGGTTCGGAATCTTCATTGACAGATGATGTCACATATTGTTCTTTAATGCAAGAATATACAATAGGGCGCCAATGGACAATTCACCGGATGTGCACATCTGCGAAGTTGCACCGCGCGATGGCCTTCAAAACTTGGATGTCATTGTGCCAACAGGCGCAAAATGCGAGCTGATCAGTGCGATCGTCGCCGCGGGGGTGAGCGAGGTCGATGCGGGCTCATTTGTACCGGCTACGGTCGTGCCGCAATTCGGCGACGTTGGAGCAGTTGTTGCGCACGCGTTGACCCATAAGTCTACGACCATCGGCGCGGTCGTACCGAACGTTAAAGGTGCTGAGCGCGCGCTCGCGGCCGGAGTCAACAGCATGTATTTCGTGATCTCGGCGAGCGAAACGCACAACCGGGCGAATGTGCGCCGCACGATTGAGGAACAGCTCGAAGCATTCCGTGTAGTTCGTGCGAGGATCAACGCGCAAAAAGCTCCTGAGCGGCCGCATCTTGTGGGCGCTGTAGCGACAGCTTTTGGCTGCTCAATGGAAGGCGACGTCAGTGAGGCCGCGGTGTGTCGCCTTGTGCAGGGTTTCGCCGAGGCGGGTGCGGACGAGATCGGACTAGCAGATACCGTCGGCTACGGCACCCCAACGCAGGTTAAGCGGATCGTACGCGCGGTTCGCAACGAGACCGGCCCAAAAATGATGCTCAGGCTACATCTGCATGACACGCTTGGCGCCGGTCTTGCCAACGTCGTCGCGGGGCTCGAAGCGGATGTCCGGCGCTTCGATGCTGCTGTTTCGGGGCTTGGCGGCTGTCCCTTCGCACCGGGCGCACGGGGCAATATTGTGACTGAGGATCTCGTGTTCATGCTCGAACGGATGGGCCTCTCCACTGGGATCGATCTGGATCGGTTGATGGCGACACGCGAAATTCTCGCCCGGCACGTTGAGCAGAAGCACCTGACAGGTCATCTGCACGAGGCTGGAATTCCAAGGGTGTTGCGGAGGGTGGCATGATGGGCGGCAATCCCACATCAGGGCCGACAATTCCCCGCCCCCTCGAAGGCGTGCGCGTCGTTGAATTCAGTCAGATGGTCATGGGCCCTACCTGTGGGCTCATCCTCGCCGACCTGGGCGCCGATGTGGTCAAAGTCGAGCCGCTCAAGGGCGATCGCACTCGCTATTTCAAGGGGCCTGCCGCGGGTTTTTTTGCGACATACAGCAGGAACAAACGCAGCATCGCGCTCGACACGTCGAGCCCGGGAGGCAAACAGGTGGCGCGCCGGCTCACTGAGCGCAGCGATGTTTTGATCGAAAACTTCCGACCGGGTTTGATGAAGAGGGTCGGTCTCGACTACAATTCAGTGGCCGCATTCGCGCCGCGGCTGATTTATTGCTCACTCAAGGGATATCTCCCCGGACCCTACGAGAACCGTCTTGCGCTCGATGAAGTCGTTCAGATGATGGGCGGGCTCGCCTACATGACCGGCCTGCCGGGCCAGCCAATGCGCGCGGGCGCCTCAGTGAATGACGTCATGGGTGGCATGTTTGGGGTGATCGCGATCCAAGCCGCGCTCGCCGAACGACAGCGCACCGGCCGCGGTCGTTACATCCAAAGCGCCCTCTTCGAGAACAACGTCTTTCTAATGGCACAGGCGATGATGTGCGAGGTCGTCACCGGACGCCCTTCAATTCCGTACTCGGTGAAGGACAGTCCTTGGCCGATCTATGACCTGTTCGATACAAAGGACGGATCAAAGCTTTTCGTCACTGTCGTTGGGGAGGAGCAATGGCAGGCGTTCTGCCTCGCGTTTGATCGGGCTGCCTGGCTGAGCGATCCGCGTTTCATCACGGCTCAAGGTCGAGTTGATCATCGCGACTGGCTGATCCCGGAAGTCGCCAAGATATTTGGCGGCTGGAACAAGGCCGAACTTGCCGCGAAGCTGGAAGAACTTGAGCTGCCCTATGCGCCCGTGAACAAACCGGGTGATTTGTTCAGCGATCCCCACCTCAATAAATCGGGTGGTTTGACCGAGATCCGCTTGCCCGATGGCCGTAACACCAAAACCCCCTTGCTGCCGATATCGCTCGACGGCCGCCGCCTCGCAAATGGCAATGACCCGCCTCAGGTCGGCGAACATACACACGACATCCTCGGCGATATCGGGTTTTCGACAAACGAAATCGCTGCGTTAGAAAAAGCGGGGACAATCGCCTCGTCGGCCGTATGACGGATCTTAAGCGCCTGGTTCGCAACAAGCAGCAGGGGAGTAATGCATGACCATCACACGGCGCCGAGTCCTTGTTTCGGGCTCCGCATTTGCGGGCACCTCGTTGCTGCCGAGCCAGTCGCGCGCTCAAGGCAAGCCGGTCACCCTCGCCTTCGGCCCCACAACGCCAATCTATGCCATCGGCATGATCGCCGAGCTCAAGAACTATTTCAGGGATGAAGGACTCAATTCGAAACTGATTACAGGCAACTCGGGCAGTTTCGGTCGCCAGATGCTCGCTTCGGACCAAGCGATGTTCGCCCACGGTGACGCCAGTCACCCCCTTCAACTCACGGCGCGCGGCAAGGCATGCAAAATTCTGCTCGCAACTGAAATGGCGTGCTCGTACGCCAATGTTGTTGTGCGGCAAGACCTCTATGAAAGCGGCATCACGTCGCTCGAGAAGCTAGCGGCCTACAAGCGCCCAGACGGGGCCAAGCCGATCATCGCGGCCACGGCCATCGGATCGGGCAGTTGGGTCTATGGCACTTATCTGTTTGAAGCACGAGGGCTTGGCGGAAAAGTGAATTGGGTCGCTGGCGGCGGGCAGGAGATCATGTTTCCGTCTCTCGAAACCAAGCAGTTTGATGCCATCATGGCACCGCCAAGTTGGATCATCGAAATCAAGAAAAAGGGCTTTGGCACTCTGATCTACGATACCTCCCAACCGGGGATGTTTGAGAAAGATTTCGGGGGCACGGTTCCGGTGCTGGTCGTCTACACGCTGGCGGACACGATCGAGCAGGACAAGCCGACGGTACAGGCCTTCGTGAACGCGATTTATCGGGCGATGAAGTGGGTCAAAACGACGCCGCTCGCCGAAGTCCAGGCACTGGTTGCGCCCAAGTGGTTTTCTGGAATCGATCCCACCGCCGTTAGCGCAGAGCTTGGCTTTGACAAATTGACTTGGGCATATGACGGAAACATCGACAAAGCCGCCTATGATCGGGGCAGCAGAATTCGGTCCCGCAAGGGTACAGAAATTCCGGAGACTGCATACGAGGACGTTGTCGATATGAGCTTTCTCAATGTAGCGAAGGCAAAATACAAGTGATGTCCGCGCCTGGCCCCAGCCTCGCCGTTGCCCGAGAAACGACGAATGCGGACGCTGGTCGCACTCGGATTGCTGTGCAAGGACTAGTTAAGCGCTTCAGCGCCGGTCGAGGCGATTTTGCTGCCGTCGACAATGTATCATTCGAGGTTCGCCAAGGCGAATTCGTTGCCTTGCTCGGCCCCTCCGGCTGCGGAAAGAGCACGATCCTCAACATGGTGGCCGGGCTCTTGCCACATTCAGGCGGCCGAATTCTCGTCGACGGCGACTTAGTTGATACCGGCAAGGTAAATTCCAACGTCGGTTACGTGTTTCAGCGCGACACACTATTTCCTTGGCGAACGGTCGAGCAGAATATCGGCTACGGGCTCGAAATCTCCGGTATCACGAAGACGGAGCGTTCCGCGCGGGTTGCCGATGCGATTGGAAAGGCCGGGTTGACTGGCTTCGGCCAGAGCTTTCCTCGGATGCTTTCGGGCGGGATGCGTCAGCGGGTGGCCTTAATGCGCACCCTCATCCTCGAACCTGAAATTCTCCTGATGGATGAGCCTTTCGGCGCGCTTGATACTCATACCAAGCTGGAAATGCACAAGACATTGCTCGATATCTGGGAGCGCGAACGGCAGACTGTGCTGTTCGTAACTCACGACCTCGGCGAGGCGCTTACACTGGCCAGCCGCATCATCGTCCTGTCCGCAAGGCCCGGACGGCTGAAGGATGACTTCCAGGTGCCCTTTCCTCGTCCGCGAGATCCAGTCGGGTTGCGCGAAACGGCCGAATTCGGCCGCCTGTATTCTCACATCTGGCATTCGCTTGGCGAAGAGTTTCGCCGTACCAAGGCCGATTGATCATGGCTACCCGTCGTCAGGTGATCGTGCTCTGGCAGATCGCAATTTTCGCTTTTCTGCTTGTGATTTGGCAATGGGGCTTTGAATGGAGCAAAGCAGTTCTGCCAAGAGCCTATGTTCCCAAGATTCTCGACCCGTATTTCGTGGCGAAGCCGTCATTGATCTGGCAGAGCTTCTTGCGGCTTAGCTGCCTCAACGACCCATCGGATTTTCTGGTCTGCTTCAGGAATGCCGATAACAATCTTTGGATAGCGACGCTTGTCACGCTGAAGAATACTTGGTGGGGATTTCTGTTCGGCTCGGCCGCCGGCATCGTCGTTGGCCTCCTCCTCGGACGCTCGGACGTTCTTGCGCGCATATTTGGACCGTTCATTCTGGCGTTCAATTCGATCCCACGCATCGCGCTCGTGCCACTGATCATTCTCATGTTTGGCCTTGGCGATGTGTCGAAGGTGGTGACCGCCGCACTCGTCGTGTTCTTCATCGTGTTCTTTAATACGTTCGAAGGCACGCGGGCGGTCGACAGAGATCAAATTGCCGCCGCCCGCCTATTGGGCGCGAGCGAGCTGACCATCTTGCGTACCGTTGTCATTCCGTCTGCGCTGGCCTGGGTGTTCGCGTCTCTGCTCCCTGCAGTGTCGTTTGCACTTGTCGGCGTGATCGTCGGAGAGTTTATCGGCGCTGAACGTGGCCTCGGCAAGCTCATCATTGAGGCAGAGGCACGCGCCAATGCCAGCGAAATGATGGTCGCGATCTTTATAATGATGATCGTCGGAACCATGCTGGCGCTGCTTGTACAATATTTGCAATCATACCTCTTGCGTTGGCAGCCGCAGTTCGAAAGATCTGCATAAATCGTCGACCGGCAGATGATGGAACAGCGACGATGAATGCGCAATTTGGCACGCTCGCAGCGCGGGTGGGCGGCGGTGAACGTCTCAGCTTAAGTTGCCAAGCCGAGCTGATGGGGGATGTCCGGATCAGGCGGGAGGTTCCGAGTCGTCTCGTCGTCGAGCCAAATCGCAACCCCTGCAGGCGCAGTCGTCCCACTAAGAGATCCCTGGTCAGAGCTCACCCCTTGTCTGATCGGTCTGACTAAGGACGCCCGCGATGGCCAACAATGACTACGATCCAACAGCAGAAGGCGCAGAAACGAATTTCGCTGCGCGGATGTCCTATAGCGATTATCTGCGATTGGAGACCATTCTCAGCGCGCAGCATCCGCTGTCGGATGCGCACGATGAGATGCTGTTCATTGTGCAGCATCAGGCCTCGGAGCTCTGGATGCGACTTGCCATTCATGAATTGGGTGCGGCCCGCGACGCGATTGCACGCGACGCCGTCGCGCCGGCAATGAAAATGCTGGCGCGCGTCTCACGTATCTTCGAACAGTTGAACAGCGCATGGGACGTGCTGCGCACGATGACGCCAAGCGAGTATACGCATTTCCGGGCGAAGCTCGGACAGTCGTCCGGCTTCCAATCCCGTCAGTACCGCCTCATCGAATATGTTTTGGGCAATCGCAATCCAGCCATGCTGAAGCCGCACGCGCATGATGCGGAGGCGACACGGCTTCTTGAGAGGGAGCTCACAATCCCAAGCCTGTACGACGAGGTGCTGCGCCTCGGCAACCGCAAGGGGCTTGCGATTCCGCGCTCCGTACTGGAACGTGATGTCCGTGAAACGCATCGCCTCAACGATGCAGTGGTCGAGGCCTGGCGCTGTGTCTATGAGGCGCCGGAAACGCATTGGCTGCTCTACGAGCTTGCTGAGAAGCTCGTCGACTTCGAGGACTATTTCCGCCGTTGGCGCTTTAACCATGTGACCACCGTGGAGCGCATCATCGGCTTCAAACGAGGTACGGGAGGCACCGGCGGCGTCAGCTATCTCAAGCGAATGCTGGAGGTCGAACTATTCCCGGAACTCTGGCGCGTCCGAACGGTCCTATGAGCACTACAGAAAACAGATTGCGCGTTTACGAACAGACAAAGCCGCTGTTCAACATTCCGGACGGTGTGACATATCTGGATGGCAATTCGCTTGGTCCGCTGCCGCTTAGCACGGCTGATCGAATGGGCCGCGTCATCCAGCAGCAGTGGGGCGTCGAGCTGATCCGCGCCTGGAATACTGCCGGCTGGTATGTGCAGCCGCGCAAGCTGGGTGATCGGATTGCACGGCTTATTGGCGCTGAAACTGGGTCTGTCACCGTTGGCGATACGCTGTCGTTGAAGGTCTATCAGGCGCTCTCCGCCGCGCTCGAGATGAATCGTGATCGCAAAATCGTGTTGTCGGATACCGGCAATTTCCCGACCGATCTTTATATGGCCGAAGGCTTGATCGCGACCTTGGGACGCGGGCACCAATTGCGGCTCGTTCGGCCTGAGGAGATAGAGGAATCGCTGTCCGAGGAAATCGCGGTGCTCTATATCACGGAGGTGGACTATCGCACGGGGCGGCGTCATAACATGGCCGAGCTCACCGCAAGAGCCCACGCACTGGGCATCGTCACTGTCTGGGACCTCGCACATTCTACCGGCGCGTTGCCCGTCGATCTCGCACGCGTTGGCGCCGACTTCGCGGCCGGATGCACCTACAAGTATCTCAACGGCGGCCCTGGGGCGCCGGCGTTTCTCTACATTGCGCCGCGCCATGCTGATCACGCGCGGCCTGCTCTGTCGGGCTGGATGGGCCACGCCAAGCCCTTCGCCTTCGATCTCGGCTATGCACCAGCAGTTGGCATTGAGCGCATGAGGATCGGCACTCCGCCCGTGCTCGCTATGGCAGCGCTGGAAGCCTCGCTCGATATCTGGGACCGCATCGACATGCATGAAGTCCGCGCTCGCTCGCTCGAGCTCGCCGATCTGCTGATTGGCGAAGTCGAGCGTCTCTGCCCGCAGCTCAGGCTGGTGACGCCGCGCTCGCATGAAGAGCGAGGCTCACAGGTTTCGTTCGCATTTGAAAGGGGCTACGCAGCGATGCAAGCCCTGATTGCCCATGGCGTGATCGGCGACTTTCGGGCGCCCGACATCATGCGGTTCGGTATCACCCCGCTTTATATCGGCAAGGCCGAAGTGATGAGAGCAATCGAGGTGATCGAGCGGGTATTTACGCGGGAGCTTTGGCGGCGGCCAGAATATGACGTTGTGCATGCCGTGACATGAGCGCTTAGCAATGCGTGCGTCTCCACCAAGTCTGCTCACACACAATACCCTGCTGCGAGATAGCAGGTACTCGTCTGGCGGGTGTCCCTTTCCCCGACACAAAATCGTGTTACAGTCTGTGCATACTAGTGCTCGCTGGGATTTTGCATCACCTTCCCTTGGCTGGCTAAACGCCGCTCGCATCGGTTTTTCAAGCGGGCGGCGTTTTTGCCTTTTTGTGTTTACCGCCTTGAGCCAAACGAAAAAGCCCCGGTTTGCCGCCGGGACCTCCCTTTTCCGATATACGCATTTAAGCTGTGTCGGGTGGGACTGAGGAAGCACCCGACGATCTCCGCCTAACCGCGGTGTCCTAATTCATCGTTACGGAGTCCGAATTAGGATTGAACCTACAGATAGGCATGCATGCCGTTCCCGAGCGCCCCCGGCGAGGAGCTCCGCTCCTCGTTCCGCGACGGATCGAAGCAGGATGGAGTGCGTCGTTTCGGCGTAGAGAAGAAGGGAGTGTTCGAATGAACGGTGCCTTCTGGTTATTGCTCTTACTAGCCCGGCTTATCGGTGTCGGAAACGACTGAAACTCCGAAATTTGAGCGGGATCACCCTAACGTTTTTTGGAACGACTAAAATGCGCGAGCACCTAGTGGTTCAGCTCAGTGATTTTGACTCTTTGCGGTGGCTGGATAGGCGCGGCCGAGTTTGGCGCGTGCTTTGTCAGGTTGCGAACATCCACTTGATGCGAGCTCGAGTTTTGCTTCGCCGGCTTTGCCATGCTGCGATCTCGTTTCGGGACCTTTTGGGGTCGTCGATGCGGCGGCCAAGACACTGGCGCTGAAACACGCTGATCTCGCACTCGACCATGATGAGCCAACTGGCGTGTTTCGGGGTGTAGTGACCTGCCGGCCAAGCCGTCTGGCCCCCTCGCCCGCAACCGTCGAATTTTTTGGTCGCGCGCCTTCCGGCGCCGTCGTCGCAATGCCCACTTCCCGATCGAAATTATTTCGAAAAATGATAAGAAAAGGCGCGTCACGGAAAGCGACCAGAAAGATCTGCTGTCATCGGCAAATCAAGCAGACTTCATGATCTTCACGGTCCCGAACGGTATGCTACAATGTGCATTACACGGAGTGCCCAAGCCCCATCTTTCGTCGACGTGACCTGCCACTCATCATGTGGGACAAAACGGCGTGTGGCAGTTTTAGCCTACCGATCAAATAGCCTTGTGCTGCGTTGCAGCCGAGTTTGGGCAACCACGACCATTGCTGCTCCGTTTCGATACCCTCGGCCAGCAGCGGTATTCCAAGACTCCTGGTCCTGCTCACGATGGCACGCATGATCGCGTCGGAGCGCTGGTTGGTTCCAAGCTCCGCGACGAAGGGGCGATCGACTTTGATGCGATCGAATAGGAAAGCGTGGAGGTAATCGACTGACTTGGCTTCACGAGGAATACCACGCCTATCTGCAGGCTGCTGACGAGCCGCGTCGCGGCGACCTCGATAGCCGAGGCAATCTTACGATGGCAGGGCTTCTTGATTTCTGCAAATTCTTCCTGGCCACCTGTGTTGACCAGGTCAACTTCATGGCCGGGCTTTTGGAGCCGGAAGAATTACTGAGGCGGATGGAGATTTGGACCGAGGAGGAGACGCGTGCAAAGCGCCTTCCAAAGGGTTCATGGCCTTTGCTGCGCGAAGCGGTCATGGCGGGCGAATATGCTCGGGGCCCTGCGCGCGGCCTCACCGGCTACAAAGAGCGCCAGGCGCGGGCGGTGCTCAACTCCCTTATTGAAAAGGGTTACCTCGTCTCGTCCACAACACGCTCGCCGGTGAAGCTCGGCTTCCCAACTGCGGTTGTCGATCGTTGGTTTCCAACACTGTATCAGCCAACCGCTTAGAGCCACACGCCAGCCCGCTGCAGATTCGGTCCTGTTACCGCCGCCTCAGAAATTCCGGTATCGAAGGCGGAACCCTGGGGTCAACATTGGGTGTAACCGGCATGAGCCCCCCACCTGGGCATCGCGCGAATGAGCTGCGATACAGCCTGGCATGAACTGTTTTTTGGA